>JAIPAL010000083.1 GCA_021740085.1 Crocinitomicaceae bacterium | reverse complement strand
GTGTTTATTGCCGGGGATAATAAAACCATCTATTTTTCGTCGGACGGACATGGAGGTTTTGGTGGCTTGGATATTCTCAAAGTGGTCATTGATAAAAATGGAAAGCTGGGGGAAATCATCAACATTGGCGCACCCTTTAATACGGCAGCAAACGATCTAGGATTTGTGGCATCAGTTGATGGGAAATCTGCTTTCTTTATTCGAGATCTGGATATTTATTACGCGGATATTAGCCAGTTATCAGAAAAAATAAAACCTATCAATCCAACTATAGACACAATAACGGTAAAGATCAAAGAAGAGGAGGTGATCATTCAAGAAAAAAAAGAAAGTATTGCCCCAAAAAATGAACTTGTTTATTTTGATTTTGACGATTATCAATTACGTGAAAGTGAAAAACAACGACTAATGGCTCGATTGAAAGGATTGGGTGAGCTGAATCAATATAAAATAACGCTTTCTGGACATTGTGATAACATCGGCGAATCAATTTACAATGATTACTTGTCAGATTTTAGAGTTAAAGCCGTTGCCGCTTACCTGCAGGAAGTAGGGATTAAAGTGGATCAAATCGAAACAAAAACGTTTGGGGAAAGAATGCCTGCGAAGAGTAACACAAATAAAACGGGCAGACAACTTAATCGACGTGTTGAAGTAATTTTTACAATTCCCAATTAAATCTATCAGGACTTCTTGCCTTGAAACTTACAAATCGGAAAGTGAAAAAGTTTCATTCAATTGAATGCCCTTTTCAGTTTGATGTAAGGTACAACACTCGTTTACACTATCATGTTCCAAAAAGAGGACGTATTCATTTTCCACCGCATCGCGTAAAAACTGACTTTTTTCTGTCATTGTAATTAATGGGCGAGTATCGTAGCCCATCACATAAGGTAATGGAATATGACCAACACTTGGTAGCAAATCAGCCATAAAGACCAGGGTTTTTCCTTTATATTGGATATGGGGGATCATCATGCTATCTGTATGACCATCAACAAACAAGACATTTATATTTTCAAAAATTCCTTCCGACTGATTCCCACTACGCTCTATAAAATTCAATTGACCGCTTTCTTGAATCGGCAAGATGTTTTCGCTTAAAAACGACGCTTTTTCCCTTGGATTTGGTTTGGTAGCCCACTCCCAATGTTGCTCATTACTCCAATACTTAGCATTTTTGAAAACCGGTTGATAACCATTCTTTGAATCATTCCACTTAATAGCTCCACCACAATGATCGAAATGCAAATGGGTCAAAAATACATCCGTAATGTCATCCTCATGAAATCCCAACTCGGCAAGACTTTTTGATAAGGTAGCATTACCATACAGAAAATAATAGGAAAAGAATTTTTCTGACTGCTTATCCCCTATCCCCGCATCGATAAGCATTAAACGATTTCCGTCTTCCACCAACAAACAACGTAATGCCCAAGAACACATATTATTTTCGTCAGCAGGATTGGTTTTTTGCCATAATGATTTTGGAACTACGCCAAACATGGCCCCGCCGTCCAATTTAAAAAATCCAGTATTGATGACGTGTAATTTCATAAGGCCTTTTTGGGGGATTTTACATAAGCATGGATTGTCAGCACAGTCATTTCAGGATCCGTATTGGCCTGAACAGTAATTTTTTTGGTTTGTTCCTTTGCTTGCAAAGCTGTTGGGTGAAAAACCACTTCAATGACATCACTTTTGCCTGGAGCAATTGGCCCAGACGGTTTTTTGGGACTTGTACAGCCACAACTCGCAGAAACATTGCTGATTAGCAATGGTTTTTTTCCAGTATTCGTAACGTTGAAAAGCACTTTGTTATCAGACCCTTGATTGATAGTACCAAAATCATGGCTTAATTTATCAAAAGACATGGAAGTACTAGACGCTAAAGCTTTTTGCGCCTCTTTTTCAACCTCGCTTAATTCCTTTTTTAATGCTTTATCATTTTCTTCATTCGAAACGATGGAAGATTCAATATTGCTGTTGGTTGGTTTATTTTCTGAACAAGAAGATAAAACTAAAACCATAAGAATAAAAAAGTAAGATTTCATAAGGAATAATTTAACACAACAAAAATAAGAATTCTAACCCGAACCTTCAGGATAGAACCCAAGACTTTAATAGAGTAAAATAAAAAAGTCCCGCAAGGGGACTTTGGGAGGGAGACGGGTCTCGAACCCGCGACCTTCGGTACCACAAACCGACGCTCTAACCAACTGAGCTACAACCTCCATTATTGTGGCGACAAATATACTAATTTTACCTGAATACAGCACAAGAAAGAAATCAATTTTATATATCCTTGATCCTAAGTGGAGCTTCGTTACCATCAAATTATTAAAAAATAAAGTTCTTATAAAAGCGTTAAACCTTACCTTTGCTTAATATGAAATGCATTACCCTATTAATCTTCTCATTTTTATCCGCCTACGGTATTTCCCAACAAATAAAAATTGTTGGTAGCTGCATCGACAAAAGAGGAAATCCTTTAGAGAGTGTTCAGATAGAAGTAAATACCATTCCAAGTACTATTATTTTCAGTGATTCATTAGGAGCCTATAGCTTTTCAACAAGTGTCTTCGATACCTTGAAAATTAAACTAAGTATTGACGAATACCGCGAAATACGCCTGCTTTATAGCGCTAACACTCCCAAATTGAGTTATGTAATAAAAGCCGTTCAATTCCCTATTCAACAAGAAAGAACCGTGCAAGTGATTTCATCGAAAGATGACCCATTTGAAATAACGAAACTTGCTCCATTCGATCCCCAACGTATAACAGGAAGTGTTGAAAGAACCCTGACCTTGATCACAGCTGCTGTATCCAATAATGAATTAACCACTAATTACAATGTCCGAGGTGGAAACTACGACGAGAATTTAGTGTATGTAAATGGTTTTATGGTTTACCGCCCCTTTCTAACTCGGAGTGGACAACAAGAAGGAATGAGTTTTATACATTCCGCTTTGGTTGAATCGGTGAAGTTTTCAGCCGGAGGATTTGATGCACAATACGGCGATAAATTAAGTTCCGTATTAGACATTGAATATAAAACTCCAAAAAGCACAAAGGCTAGCGCTATGCTTTCATTACTTGGAACAGAAGTCCATGTTGAACAAGCAGTTTCAAAGAAATTCAACTATTTAGCTGGGGCAAGATACCGATCTAACGGCTACCTATTAAATTCACTTCCCACAAAAGGCTCCTATAATCCGGTATTTATGGATGGTCAATTCCTTACCAATTATCAACTCAATCCAAAATTAACTTGGTCCGTTCTAGGGCACTTTTCATCCAACGATTATCAATTCATTCCCCAAACAGCCGTTACCGACTTTGGAACAGCAAACGAAGCCTATTCTTTTCGGATCTACTTTGACGGACAAGAAAGCACGCGATTCCAAACCATGATGGGCGGCACCGCCTTAAAGTATCAAGTCAGCAAGAATACCGATTTGGATTTTTATGCGACGATTTTTAATTCGAATGAAAAAGAATATTTCGATATTCAAGGGCAGTATTACATCAACGAACTTGAAATGGATCCATCCAAAGAAACCTACGGCGACTCCATTGCAGTTTTGGGAATTGGTACTTTTTTAAACCACGCAAGAAATCAATTAAACGCTACTATTACCAACATCTACCATCAAGGCGAACATCGTGTTTATGCCAACTTTAAAGATTTTGAAAGAAGACATTTTTATACCTCTACCATCAAATGGGGCGTAAATTACCAGCACGATATTTTTACAGATGTATTAAGTGAATGGAAAATGATTGATTCTGCAGGATATAGCATTCCTCAAGCTTCACCTAATCAAGTGGAATTATTTGAAACCATAAAAAGTGAGTTAAGTTTGGTTGGAGAAAGAGCAACTGGTTATGCACAATGGAACCAAAGTTGGACAAACATCCACCGAAACCATGCCGTTTCAATTCAGAAAAAAATAAAAGCAAATAGCATAAAAACTACGAAGCTATTTCAAGACACCTTGAGTGAATCCACCAAAAAAATAGCCGTAAGTTTCGGAGTAAGAAGCGGGTATACAAGTGTCAATAATGAGTTTTACCTAACACCTCGAGCGGCATTAATTTTCTATCCACGCAATTACATGGTGCATAATGGTAGGATCACCAAACGCAATATCAGCTACCGATTAGCATCAGGACTTTACTATCAACCACCCTTCTATAGAGAATTTCGCACCATTGAAGGAACCTTAAATACTCAGGTTAAATCACAAAAATCGTTTCACGTAGTCGCATCAACAGATCTCTTGTTTTCCATGTGGAATAGAGAAAATCCATTTAAGGTTTCCGGTGAATTATACTACAAGTATTTGTGGGATGTAAATCCATATGAAATAGAAAATGTTCGCACGCGCTACTACGCTGATAACAATGCAGTGGCATATGCATATGGATTTGACATCAATATCCATGGGGAATTTGTAGAAGGAATTGAATCATTTTTTAAATTGGGCGTGCTATCCACAAAGGAAAATATTATTGGAGACTCACATAAAGAATACTATAATGCTGCTGGTGAAAAAATTATATTTGGCTATAGCCAGGATCAAACAATTGCAGACAGCGCAACAATTTTTCCGGGATACATTCCGAGACCAACTGATCAATTATTCAATTTCGGAGCGCTAGTGCAAGATAAAATGCCTGGGCTTGAAAATTTTACCGTTCAAATGGGGCTCCAATTTTCCACCGGTTTACCATATGGTCCACCAGACAGAACGCGATACAAAGACACCTTGCGATTAAAAAGTTATTTTAGGGTAGATTTAGGCATGGCTTATGACTTAATTCCAAATGATAAGGCAAGAAAAAATAATTTCTGGGGTAAAAACTTTACGGATGCTATGATCTCATTAGAAATTTTTAATCTCCTAGGCATCAATAATGTACTATCGAAACAATGGATTCAAGATGTTCAGGGAAAATATTATGCGATTCCGAATTATTTAACCCAACGAAGAATCAACCTAAAATTAATTTGTAAAATACGTTAGTTTAGCGAGTTTGGAGCAAAAAGAAACTTGTTGGGATGCACCAATTCCGTTTTTACAGCATACATAACAATCCCAGCCGTATTGCGAACTCCTAATTTACTCATGATGTTTTTACGATGCGTATTTATAGTGTGGGGACTTAAAAATAACAATTCAGCGATTTGACCATTTGTTAAACCTTCCGCTATTAATTTTATGATCTCCGTCTCTCTTTCAGTTAAAATTACAGCTTCACAGGTAAATCCGTCTACGTCGATATCATGAATGTCAATATTTGCACGCTGTATTATTTCCAATAATTGACCACAAAAGAATCGGTTTCCTTTTTTAGTTTCATTAACAGCATCTAAAATCTCGGATAGTTCACAGTCTTTTTTCACGTAACTTGTTACACCTGAACGCAAAGCATCGACCAATATTTGAGCGCTTTGATCCGGGGTTATGGCCACAAACCGCACCTTTTTATCATGCTGTAATACCTTCGTAATCACATTAATATCAAAACCAGGTGAAGTGAAATCTATCAGCACAATGGCAGCCCCGAAGGATTTTATTTGATCCAGTAATTCCTGATTATTATGAGCCTCTCCAACAATACTTATCGATTTGTCATTATTCAACAAGGTGCGTAAACCAAGCCGCATTATATCGTTACTATCAGCAATAATGACACTCATCTTATTTAGAATTAATTTAGATAAGGCAAATATAAAGGTGATTATCTAATTAGCAGACAATTTAGCGAATTATATTCAAACAACTAGGGTTAATATTATTTTGAGGTGCTGAGCTTAATGATTTTTATATTGATCGAATAATGCGGATTATAGTTACTAAAAGCCCTGAAAGGGTGTGATAGCCAATCATTGGGCAAAGCCCTATGATTAGCAAGAATCCCCAGTTAAAAGCCCTGAAAGGGCGTGATATTAGCGCAATAATAATTCCAAACGTATCGATCATCGTATGTCACTTCGTATTTTTTTCAAAAAAGCTTTGAATTCATCCTGAACTATTTTTTTACTATGATTCTCCTTTTGATTGGCGTTGTAATTTATTACTATTGACTGTCACATATTATTTGTCTTTTCGGTATTACGCCCTTTCAGGGCTTTATTAATGTTGGTTAGTTTCTATTTCCGATGGTCTTCGCCCATCGTTAATAGATGAAACCCTTTCAGGGTTTTAATGCTCAGAAATAAAAATAGTGTCAAACTATAATTCTATTCACTACCAAAATAAGAAAATAACGTTTTATAGTGTCCATCACCTCAAAATAAGATTAACCCAACATCTACCTAACAATCGTATTCAAACTAATTCTTTACCTTTGTTTGGTGGAAACAATCATTACAAAAGACTGTTCATTAGCCTGCGAAATACTAAAAAAAGGCGAAGTGGTGGCGGTACCTACAGAAACAGTCTACGGATTAGCGGCCAACGGTTTAAATACTTCAGCCGTAAAAAAAATATTTGAAGCAAAAGCAAGACCTTTCAATAACCCATTGATTTTACATTTTGCAAATGAACAACAAATTGAGCCATATATTCTTGTTTTTCCTGCGAAACTAAAGCAACTAACAGCCATTTTTTGGCCAGGACCACTCACCGTACTATTACCAAAAAGTAAGCAAGTAGACGACCTAATCACCGGAGGAAAATCACAAGTGGCTGTTCGGATACCGTCACACCCTGACTTTCTAGCTTTGTTGCAACAGGTAGATTTTCCCTTGGCGGCACCAAGTGCAAATTTGTATGGAAGAGTAAGTCCTACAAATGCCGAACACGTTTACAAACAACTTAAGGGTAAAATTCCAATGATTCTTGATGGAGGCGCTTGCGAAAAAGGGATCGAATCTACGATTATCGGAATGGAGAATGAGCAAGTTTGTATTTATCGTTTAGGAAGTATTTCAATCGAAGAAATAGCCCTTCA
>JAIPAL010000082.1 GCA_021740085.1 Crocinitomicaceae bacterium | reverse complement strand
CGTCTTAAGTGTTGCCGATCCTGTGCGGGTATTTCAACAATTTGCTACACTACATTTGATTTCTGCCGGAAGAGCGGAAATGGTTATGGGGAGAGGTTCTTTTGTAGACGCTTATCCTTTATTTGGTTATAATTTACAAGATTATGATGCCCTCTTTGCAGAAAAGCTCGAATTGTTGTTGCAAATCAGGGATAATGAAGTCATCAATTGGACCGGCAAGTTTAGAACGCCACTGCGCAATCAATCGATTTTTCCTAGACCAATGCAATCGTCTATACCAATATGGCTAGGCGTTGGCGGAACCCCCGAATCATTCATAAGAGCCGGAACATTAGGATTGCCGTTGATGGTAGCCATCATTGGTGGCGAAACACATCGCTTTAAACCACTTGTTGATCTATACCGCGAAGCCGGTAAAAGAGCCGGTCATGCACCCGAAAAATTACAAGTGGGATTACATTCTATAGGTTATGTATCAAGTACCACGGAAAAGGCTAAAGAAGAATTTTTTCCAGGTTATGCGGCGTCTATGACTAAAATCGGGAAAGAACGCGGTTGGCCTCCAACCACTAGAAGTCACTTTGAAGCACAAGTTGGTCCAAAAGGCGCTTTACTGGTTGGGAATCCTACAGAAGTAGCAGAAAAGATATTAAGACATTCCAATGCTTTAGGGGGCATTTCAAGGGTAACTTTTCAGTTGGATACGGCGGAATTATCGCATATAGCCATTATGGAATGTATTGATTTGATTGGAACGGAGTTAAAACCGTTGGTGAAGTAGAGGGTTGGTTAGGCAGTTTGGAGGATTAGATTGTAATTATTGGAAACATTTCTCATTTGGAAGGATGGTCTTTTTATACTCATATTGATCAATTACAATTGGATTGGTTTATATAGACTTTGCCTTTATCAAGATGTCATTAAAACGGTCAATGTCTGCAAGCAATTTGGGCAAATCACTGTCTAACCATTCTAGAAATGATAGCATTTCAAGGTACTGTTTTTCAATGTCCAGCAAATTACCAAAGATTGGCTCGTAATGATAAATCCTATTTCGAAGTGACCTAATGCGATACAAAGCGTCTGCAATTTTATCTCTTTGCCTTACATGCTTTGGTGTGTTTTGAAATATTAATCTCAATGGTTTCCAGAGTCAACTTGTATAATTCCGGTTGAACAACCTGTTCCAAAAACCAAAGCTAAGTTCCGCAATTAATCTGTCAGCAGTAATAGTTTTATGTTGTAATATAAGTTTCTGTGAAGCGTCAGCTACAAATGGCAAGAATTCAACTGGTAAATTATTTTTAAACCAATATGCATCATTAAAATGTTGCTTCAACCTTTCATTTATTGCGTTTCTTAAACTCACTTCAATTACAGATAAAACGGGGTAAAAGGCTTCTGATAGTTCAATATTCACTTTATAAAGCCTGTAGGCTTTTTCAAAATCGTTATTTGTTTTGGCGAGAAATACGTTGAAACGAGGATTTGATAAGTAATTTTTTATTTTTTGTTCGTTCATAAGTTTGTACAAATTTGCTAAATTATTTGCATCAAACCGAAATAAATACTATTTTTATATGGTTATGCTGCTTCCTCCTCTCTCAAACAAGTGTTGGTGATGAAAGCAGCTTTAGTTTTTTATAGATGTTTTGGATTGCTAAATATTGAAAAATTGCTTTAGGAGGCATTTCAAGGGTAACTTTTCAGTTGGATACGGCGGAATTATCGCATATAGCCATTATGGAATGTATTGAATTGATAGGAACGGAGTTAAAACCGTTGGTCACAAGAGTATTCGGAGCGTAAATATTGATTGAAAGGAATTGTAAGAATAATACTAATGGTGAAGGGTTTATAGTTTTAATAGTTAAGTAATTAGTATTTCCGTTGCTAACAATTGAATATCCATTAATTACAATATTGATGCTATTTTGTTAATGAATAAGCTCATAAAGTCGACTTTGCACAGAAGTGAAATAAAAAGCTAATGTTGAGGTATTATTCTTCAAATCCAAATACTGCCGAACCTAATGTTGCTTCAGTATTTATTGCAATTGCTTAATTTTCTCATTCATTTTGTCAATAAAGTTGTGATACTTTGTTGGAACGTTACTTTTCATTTGATCGATTATCCAAAATTTTCTAACTCCATTAAAAATACACTCAACATAAAGTCCACCCCAATCGCCTGCATCTGGTTGTCCAATTACATTGTTCGTTTCGCTAAGTAAATCTACAGGAAAACTATTAAACAAATCTTTTGTGTCGGTAAATTTCTGTTGCGTTAATTGTACATAATTGCCAACATAAAAATTTATTGAATTTGGATATTTGTCATTTGTATCTTCAAAAAGTTTGTCTTTCTCTAACCGAAATATTTCAATACATTTTTCACCCCTACATAGTCCATAGAAATGTCCAAAAATAATATATTCTGGAACAGGAAGCTCTTCACTACTTTTTTTGCAAGAAGTTGAAACAATTGTAATCAAGCAAAAAAGTATAAAAAAAAGACGTTTCATTTTATAAAAAATTATGCTGTTAAAAAAGTCATTATAACCTTTTTACCTTTCAGCAATTAACGGTTATGGTTTGTGAAAGTTGCGGTAAATCGAAAACTACTAAATTTTATTCAAAAATTTGCAGACACAGATTCATTTAATTTTTACCAATTTTTGCTTCAACCTCAGCAATAGCTTTAACAGTTTTAATAACAGAATCAGGTGTCACAGAAATACTGTCTATACCTAGCTCAACCAAAAATTGAGCAAAATCAGGAAAGTCAGACGGACCTTGACCACAAATGCCTACTTTTACTTTTGCTTTTTTGGCGGTTGTAATTAACATTTCTAGCATTCGTTTTACAGCAGGATTTCTTTCATCATATAAATGTGCCACTAAAGATGAATCTCTATCTAAGCCAAGTGTAAGTTGTGTTAAATCGTTGCTGCCAATGCTGAAGCCATCAATATGTTGTGCAAATTCTTCTGCCATTAAAATATTGGAGGGAATTTCTGCCATTAAAAATAATTCTAGTTTATTTTCTCCTCTTTTTAAGCCATATTCTGCCATAACATCGGTTACTTTATGTAGTTCTTCAACAGTTCTACAAAATGGAATCATTACAACAACATTTGTTAATCCGATTTCATTTCTAACTTTTTTAATTGCTGTACACTCAAGACCAAATGCTGGTTTATATGCTTCGCTATAATACCGAGAAGCACCACGCCAACCAATCATTGGATTTTCTTCATGTGGTTCGTAATATTTGCCTCCTAATAAATTATAATATTCATTGCTTTTAAAATCGCTAAAGCGAACAATAACTTTATTAGGGTAAAATGATGCAGCAATTTTTGCAATGCCATTGCTTAACTTTTCAATAAAATAGGTCTCTTCATTTTCGTAACCAATAATCTTTTTTTCAATTTCATTGGTTAACTCTTTATCATTTAAATTTTTATGATTAAGTAATGCTAATGGGTGAACTTGAATATAGTTGTTAATAATAAATTCTTCTCTTGCCAAACCCACGCCTTTATTGGGCAAATGAGAAAATTGAAATGCTAAACTTGGCGATGCAACGTTTAACATGATATCCGTTTTTACGGTAGGCAATGTAGATAAATCGTAATCAGTTTTTTCGTATTTAATATCTCCTTCATAAAGAAATCCTACATCACCTTCAGCACAAGATGCAGTAACTATTGTACCTTCTTTTATCAAATCCGTAACATTACCACAACCCACAATGGCAGGCACTCCTAGCTCTCTTGCTATGATAGCAGCATGGCAAGTTCTACCACCTTTATTGGTGATAATAGCGGATGCTTTTTTCATAATAGGTTCCCAGTCAGGGTCAGTCATATCTGTTACTAAAACAGAGCCTTCAACAAACTCGTGTCCTTCACTAACACGTTTGTCTAGCGAATAAAGAATAGTGGCTTTTCCACTTCCAATTTTATCGCCAACGGCAATACCTTTTGTAATCAGTTTTTCGTGTCGTTTTTCATCCTCAATTTTATATTCAGTAATATTATTATGATTTTTTTGTGAATGAATTGTTTCGGGTCTCGCCTGCACGATGAATAACTCTTTCGATAATCCATCAATTGCCCACTCAACATCCATCGGGGTCCATTTTTCTTTTATTTTGGTGTAATATTCTTCAATGATTACAATCCATTTTGCAAGCTTTACAATTGTTTCATCTTTTAAACAAAAGCGAATTCTGAAACTATTTTCGGTTGGAATTACTTTTATTCTTTCATCACCACCTTCGCCATAAATCATCATCTTGTCTTTATGGCCCATTTTCTTTTCAATAATAGAGTTGAAGCCTTGTTTTACCAAGGGTTTAAACACAATATATTCATCTGGCGAAACTGCACCCTGCACAATCATTTCCCCTAAACCATAACTTGCATTTATAACGATAGCATCTTTAAACCCACTTTCGGTATCTATAGAAAATGCAACACCTGAAGCTCCTAAATCGCTGCGAACCATTTTTTGAATACAAACAGAAAGTGCTACTTCAAAATGATCATATCCAAAAATCTGGCGATAGCTAATTGCTCTATCTGTAAATAGAGATGCAAAGCAATTTCTTACACAATCCATCAAAATGGCAGGACCCCGAACATTTAGAAAAGTTTCCTGTTGCCCCGCAAAACTTGCATCTGGTAAGTCTTCTGCAGTGGCACTGCTACGCACGGCTACGTCAGTATAATCTTGGTTATAAAGTTGAGATAAAGTTTCGTAAGAAGCAATAATCTGCTCACTCATATTTTTGGGAAATCTGCCATTTGATATAAGTTGGCGAACCTGCATTCCCCCTCGTCTTAATGACTCAATTTCGTCGTAATCAATAGCATTTACAATATCTTTAATTTTTTTATCTAATTCATTAAAGTGAATAAATTCGTAATAAGCATCAACAGTTATTACAAAGCCATCAGGAATGTTAACGCCCAATGCGGTTAAATGCTGCAGCATTTCGCCAAGAGAAGCGTTTTTCCCACCTACTAATGGAATATCATTTATACCAACTAATTTTAATGGAAGGGTGTAATTCATAAAGTGAGTATTTTCTAATATTTAAAAAATTTGTAAAGAGGGATGCATAACGAAAAAAAATGAAATAAAAAAATATAAACGTAATATTTATATTATTGTTGCTTGAGATGATTCAAAATAGATAAGAACCTAAAAAATTTTACCCAAATTTCACATTAGAAAAACAGAAAGACGTTTTCTAATAGCCCATAGCTAAAACTAGAGGCTAATGAAAGAACACCGTTCAATTTTTCCACTACATAACTTGGGTTAAATTTTTTAATTTCCCCAAATACTTCTCAGTTGATGTATAGTACTTGTCCCTTTAACTCCTTTCGTTTCTAATATGGTATAGGGCGATTGGGGGAAAACCAACTCTGTTATATTAAGTTCACCATCGTTAAAAATAAATTCCATAGATGAACGGTCTATATATACTTTAACATTTTTCAATAGTATATTTTGCAAAGGTGCTTTATGCACTTTTATAAAATCGCTATTAAAATCGGTAATGCCAGATTGACTTCTGTCGAACGTTATTTGGTTATTTTCTTTTTTGAGTACTACTTTTTCATTGTTATTGTTAGAAAAAGTCAGTTGAAAATCTGTTTCTTCCAATTCCATTTCAATCTCTACATTATCAGATAAAAGCACCATCTTATTTGATGGAACTCTTTTTGAATTTACCCTTAGGGTATTCAATTCTTGAATTGGTTTTGACATTAGTGTGTAATCTCCACTGGTTTGTTTCAATGTTAAAACTCTTGGAATAGTCATTGCTGATCTCCAAATTTCGGTTGGTACCTTCTGGGCATACAACCAATTGCTCATCCATCCTATAAAAAGCCTTCTACCATCGGAATTGGGAATATCAGACCATGTTACGCCAGCATAATTATCAGCACCATAATCTAACCATTTTGTCCGTGTAGTTTCTGTGACAAATTTTTTACCATCAAAATCCCCTACAAAATATTGTGTGGCTGAGCCACCATTAGGACCACCTGGATTTATACTTACTAATAAAACCCACTTGGTAATCCCCAAAGCTGTTTTAATGGGAAACAAATCTGGGCATTCCCAAAAATCACCATACGCTGCCCATGAAACATTAAAATCACTACTATGTTGCCAATTTAATAGATTGGGGGAAGTATAGAAACTAATCTTGTCTTTCACCGCCAATGCCATAATCCAATTTTTACTTTCTTTATGCCAAATAACCTTTGGGTCTCGAAAATCTTTTATGCCTGGGTTTTTGAGGGCTGGGTTTCCTTTATATTTTGTCCAAGTTCGCCCTTTATCATTACTGTATGCAATCCCTTGATATTGAATATCTATTCTTCCTGCCTTTTCGCCTTCCATGGAGTGATAAGCATATATCGCAACCATAGGTGGTTGACCGTCTTTGCCAAAACCGGATGAATTTTTCCAGTCAATTACAGCTGACCCAGAAAAGATATATCCCAGGCTGTCTGGATAAAGTGCAATGGGATAATTATTCCAGTGAATTAAATCTGTAGAAATTTCATGCCCCCAATGCATGGGCCCCCAAGTGTTTCCGTCTGGATAATGTTGGTAGAATAAGTGATACTCTCCGTCAAAATACACTAACCCATTTGGGTCGTTCATCCAACCTTTGGGTGGTGAAAAATGGTATTGAGGTCTGAATTTTTGGTTATAATCTAGTTTTTTGCTATTGAAGTTTCTATTTGTATTGCAAGCAAAACAAGCGAAAAGCACAATTGAAACCCAATATAAGTTTGTTACTCGATTCATTTTTTTACAGGTTTTATATTAAGATTTTATTTTTTATTATTGGGGGCTTTTTACACTTGCCCATAACGTCAGAGTGTGAAAAAACTATTCACAAACTGGATGTAAACATGAGGATAAAAGTATAAAAAACAAAGCAAATAAAAATGTTATTTTGAGTAGTCAAAACACATGGAATACATTACTCCTTATAACCGCAGTCAG
>JAIPAL010000081.1 GCA_021740085.1 Crocinitomicaceae bacterium | reverse complement strand
GTTAGCGTAGTGACCAAGGTCCTTTCACCTGCAGTGATTCTTTCTTGGATGGCCTCCATTAAATTATCGATTTGATGTTTGCTCGGTCTTACTTCTATGAGTGGATCTAGTAGTCCTGTGGGTCGTATTAACTGCTCAATAATAACACCCTCCGATTTTTCCATTTCGTAATCGGCAGGAGTTGCAGAAACGTAAATTGTTTGGTTAAACATTCCTTCAAATTCTTCAAATTTTAAAGGTCGATTGTCTATGGCTGCTTGAAGACGAAAACCGTAATCTATCAAGTTTATTTTTCGAGCACGATCTCCGCCATACATTCCTTTTACTTGAGGTAAGGTGACATGACTTTCATCAATAATCATAAGGTAATCAGCTGGAAAATAGTCGAGTAAGCAGAAGGGCCGTTCGCCTGATTTTCGTTGGTCGAAGTAGCGTGAATAATTTTCAATTCCGGAACAATATCCCAGTTCTCGAATCATTTCAAGGTCATAACTAACTCGATCCTCCAATCGCTTAGATTCTTCAATCTTACCGGCAAGTCTAAAATTTTCTACTTGGACAACTAAATCATCTTGAATTTGATGAATGGCTTGTTGCGTGTTTGCCGGACTTGATACGAATAGATTAGCGGCAAAGAGTTGGATATTTTCAAAGCTTTCAAGTCGCTGGTTTGTTTCAGGATCAATACTCGTAATTTTCTCAATTTCATCCCCAAAAAAATCAATTCGCAAGGCGTGATCGGCATAGGCCAAGAAAATATCCACGGTATCTCCAATCACTCGAAAAGTCCCACGTTTAAAATCTTCTCCTGCACGAGAATATAAATTTTCCACCAGGCGGTGCAAAAACTTATTTCTCGGAATACTATCACCCACTTTTATTTCAATAATACTGTTTCGAAATTCTGTTGGGTTTCCAATACCATAGATGCAGGAAACCGATGCCACTACAATAATATCTCTCCTGCCGGATAGTAAAGCGGAAGTGGCAGAAAGCCTAAGCTTTTCAATTTCATCATTGATTTGCAAGTCTTTTTCAATGTACGTGTTCGTGACGGGTAGGTAGGCTTCTGGTTGGTAGTAATCGTAGTAGGAGACAAAATATTCGACCGAATTTTCTGGGAAAAATTGCTTGAATTCGCCGTATAATTGGGCGGCTAGCGTTTTGTTGTGCGATAATACCAGTGTTGGCCGGTTCACTTTTTCTATCACATTTGCCACAGTAAATGTTTTACCACTGCCTGTAACACCTAGTAAAGCTTGATGGCGAATTCCTTGCTCTAATCCCTCTACCAATTGTCGTATGGCTTCCGGTTGATCGCCAGTTGCTTGGTAAGGAGAAACAAGTTTAAAATCCATTCCGCAAAGATATTAATAAGAATTGATGCAATTTTAGATTATTTCTTGATTTGATTAGTGTAAAACTTGTTGTGCATACATGGAATTTACCAAGAAAAGCAGCACGGATAAATAAATAATTTTTATGGTCACCTTGATTCGTTTTTTGCAAGATGAAACAAATATAAACTATCCCCTTCTATAAGTAACTGCTTTTATTCCCCGTCCCTTAATCTTTGTCTGGAAAATAGAGTAATTCTTAATGCATGGTATCAGGATAGAATGTCACTTCACCTGTTGAGATGTCATGAATTCCTCCAATAATTCCTAATTGTCCACTTTGAATCATCTCACTTAAGATGGGGCTACGGTCCATTATTGCTTGAACGGTTTGCTTAACATTTATCGTCGCCACATTTTCAACGAAAACGGAATTGCTAGAATTTCTATTTTCCTTTGTCTCTGTTTCATTATCAACGGCAGGTGAAATTTTGCTCAATAAGGCAGTTAAGTTACCCATTTCAACATGGTCACAAGCTCCTTTTATTGCACCACATTTCGTGTGACCTAATACAACAATAATTTTTGAACCTGCCACTTTGCAGCCAAATTCCATACTCCCTAAAATATCTTCATTGATAATGTTTCCAGCAATTCGAACACTGAACACGTCTCCAAGTCCTTGATCAAAAATAAGTTCAGCAGACGTTCTACTATCAATACAACTTAAGATAACCGCAAATGGATGTTGACCGTCAGATGTTTCGTTTGCCTGCTGTAGAAGGTTTCGGTTAAGTTTAAGATTAGAAATAAATCGTTTATTCCCTTCTTTCAATAAATCTAGCGCCATTACTGGAGTTATGGCCGTTTGCATTTCTTTTGTTACTGTTTTCATTTTTTTATTTTTAATTGTTTATAATAAGTAAAATTTACCTGGTTGATGCGCCGCAGGAATCTGTGTTTCTTTTAATAGCTGCCTAATATTTATTTCGATCTTTCTTGCAATAGATGTCATTGCGGTGTCTGTTGGTCTGTTTTCAAAAGGATCTTGCATATGTCTGGCTGATTTTTCTAAAAGGAAAAATGATGCTGAAATTGCGACAAGAAGAGGTGTTTCAAATAAACCATCCACTCGTAATGAAACGGCAAGCGTAATAACAAAAAGGTAAATTAGACCTTGAAGGAAGAGGCGATAAGTAACCGGGAATATTGTTGACTTAATGCGCTCACATTTTCCTTGCGCATCACAAAGTCGCACAAGTGTATTATCTAATTGTATTTGCGAAAATAGGTCTAATTGATTGGTGTCTTTCAGTTGTTTTATGTCTCTTGCGTTCAGTTGCAGTAAGGCCAAAGGTTTATTATCGTGTTGCATTATTTCACTTAAGTCCTCCTCAGAAACAAAGTCATTCAAGTTATCAGTGGGATTCAACCCACGAAGCGATTGGCCTAAAGAATAACACCAAGCAATTTGTCTAAAAGCAATTTTTTTGATTAGTTCGTCATTTCCTTTGGCAGTTAAGGTTTGTAATTGAATGACTAAACTTCTAGAGTCGTTAACGATGGCTCCCCATACTTTTCGAGCTTCCCACCATCTTTCGTAAGATTGACTTAGTTTAAAAGAGAGTAGAATGGATATGGCGGTTCCGATGAAAGCTGGAATTGTTAATGGCATTTCAGGTAATAGTTCTTTATACCTATCGGTAACAAATAGAGCTGATAGGGAGACGATTAAGACAATTACCAGATCATATTTCACCTTGTTAAGTATGTAGTATAATGGTATTCGTTTGTTGAGAAGCATGTTTAATTTTTAACAAAGATAGGAATAGTTTTTTAAAAGATAGTAATACTATCATAAATAATTGTATTAATATTTTTTGTAGCTTTGTTACTCCATAAGTAGAAGTAACCAATATATTTAAATGAAATTACAATTACACATAAAAATGAATGAGGCCTTGTTCCTCCGAAATCCGGAGAATTCGGAATTAGGAAAGAACATACTTAAGCATAGTGTTCAGCTAATTGGTAAAACGGGTTTTGAAGCATTCACCTTTAAAAAATTGGCTGAAGATATTGGTACTACCGAGGCAGGGATTTACCGATACTTTGAAAACAAGCATAAATTATTGGTTTACCTTACGGCTTGGTATTGGGCTTGGCTTGAATTCCAGATTAGTTTTCACACTAATAACATGAATGAACCAATAGAAAAACTAAAAAGGGTTATTAAACTTTTGGCAACTGCGGTGGAAGATGATGAAAAAACAAGTTATATAGATGAAAGTTTACTCTACAAAATAATTATTGCTGAGGGTTCGAAGGCTTATTTGACAAAACAAGTTGGAGAAGATAATAAGCAGCAATTTTTTAAACCATACAAAGATCTATGTGCCGTTGTTGGTGCAATAATTCTAGCGTGTTGCCCTACGTATAAATACCCTAAGTCCTTAGCCTCTACCATTATTGAAATGGCACATTTTCAAAACTTCTTTATGAATAACCTGCCGTCGCTTACAGATTTCGGTGAAAGCAAAGAGGAAAGCGAAATAATTGCTTTTTTAAACGATTTGGTTTTTACCAGTTTAGAGAAAAAGTAGTGCGATCGATTTAGAGACAGGGTCTTGTAATTATTTTTAGGATTTATTATGTTTTTCGGCTTCTTGAAGGTGGCATACTACAAAGCTATCTAATTTGCTGTATTTATCCCCACCAATGCAATTGCCAGTAAGCCTCAAGGTAATGTTACAAGATGGCCTTTTTTTTATGCTCCTTATCTATTTTCACGGTGATTTCTACTCTGGCTCAAATTGCTTTCCTATTGTGTTAAGTTCGTCCAGTTCACCATTTTTAATAGTAGTAAGTACTATTTTCTTCAATTCAATCTTACCTTCATGCTTTGTTGTTTCCATTTCTTCTGTATTCTCATTATACTGTTCAACAATAACTTCGTACTGCCCAGTTATTGCATTAAAACTTTTATTGATGTTGCCACTTGGCCACTTATAAAAAGTGTCATAACCAATTAATTCAATTTTATTAGTGGTTTTATTATTGCGGAACTTGTATGTATAGGTATATCCACCAGTCCCGTCCATATACCCACCAATTGTAAGCACATTATTTGTAAAGCTTAGATCAGATAGCCATTCAAATCCTAATTCTTCAAATGAAATAGCGTATTTTTTGTTATCTATAGTCATTTCAAGAGAATTATTTATGGGCTTAAATAGGTCCACTATGGTGTTGTTGTTAATATCAACCTTCAATGTTTTTGGCGCATATTGAGCTTGGATTGTGAAAGAAAAAATTAAAAGTGCAATTGTTAGGTAGGTAGTTCTTGTCATGATGTTTTTTTTATTTGATTTTTTTATTTGAATTTCTGTTTGTTTGCGTTAGTGTTTGGTCGTTTAGAAGCATTACTTATAATGCCTGGCCGCCTAGCGATCGGCTCAATTATTTAAATAAATTGTTACAGCGAAGTTAAGTTTATTTTGTTTCAAATTATTCGTTGTTTCGAAGTAAGATTTGAGGGTTGGTGCCAAACAGCTGTTAACAACAGTTTTTATTAAGAACCCCAGAATGCTTCATGTTTCTCAATTACATAAAATATTCTATTAGAAATTTTATATGCTTTATCGTATTTGCAGGTGAAGTAACATTTTTTTGCTTGCTCCTGCAACAAGACTTGACGTGGAGCCATTCGTAAATCAATGAAAAGAATATGATCTTTGCCCATTCCACAAAAAGCCAATTTACCATGGTTAATGAAAATTACAGTACTATCACCATAAACATAAGTGTCTCGACACTCTAATTTTAATGAACTTTTGATTTCCATTATTTTAAATTTATTTATTAAAAATTTATTTTGTTCAGGGCTCAATGGTAATGTTGTATCTAAAGAATCGCAATGATCACCATCTCTGAAATCCTTATGGTTAATTATTTCAAAATGATAATTATTGGTGTCTGTAAACACTTTTATGTGTCTTGTACTCCAGTAAAAACCACCGTAGGGATAATTTGGATGTCTAACTGTCCGGTATTCTTGTACTTCACGAGCAATAGCCTCCAATTCTATTTGGTTTTTTACTGCTCGGCGTTGGAACATCAACGATTTGGAACAGCTTGTTGAAACGGTTATTGACAATAATGCAAACAGAAATATTTTCATGATTAAATCATAATTAAGTTTTTGATTCAATAATTAAATGAATTTCACTTTTCGATTAGCAGTTTTTTTTAGATTCCTTCTACCATGTAGTTCATTGTTGTTTACTTACTTATATGCGAACAAAATACACGCTATATATTCCAATATGGCTGTATAGGCAAACAAAATATTTGCATCGTAAATATAATAAAATTATCCTTTTCCGTGTCTCAATTCTCTTATCGTGTGTACTTTTGTAGAAACTTTCAATATGAAATTTGATATAGCAATTATTGGTGGAGGAATCGTTGGCGCAGCCACTTTTTATAAAGTTCAAAAACAAAATCCTACGCTACTAATTGCGCTATTTGAAAAGGAGGATATTCTTGCCGATCATCAAACAGGCCACAATTCTGGGGTGCTTCATTCTGGTTTGTATTACAAGCCGGGATCATTAAAAGCGAAAAACTGCATCGAGGGAAGAAAAGAATTGGTGGAATTTGCCAAAGAACACGGCATCGCCCACGATGTTTGTGGTAAGGTGGTCGTTGCAACGCATGAAAGTGAGCTCGCTAATATGGAGCGCGTGTATCAAACGGGTTTGGAAAACAAAATTGAGGGACTTAAAAAAATAAGCGCCGCCGAAGTGAAGGAAATTGAGCCTTTTGTTGAATCAATTGGTGGACTTTGGGTTCCTTGTACTGGTATAATTGATTTTCGAGCGGCTACCCAAAAAATGGTGGATCTGGCCCTGGCGATTAATCCCTTGAGTGGTGTTTTTCTTGGACACGAGGTTCAATCGATTACAAAAAATGAAAAGGGAAGCACATTACAAACCAATAAAGGAGAATTTGAAGCGGTATATTTGGTGTTTTGTGCAGGACTTCAAGCGGATCGTTTGGCTAGAAAAGACGGTGTTCAACTAAAAGAACAAGTGGTTGGATTTAGAGGTGACTATTATGAACTTACGCATGAAGCCAGTCACAAGGTTAAAAATTTAATTTATCCAGTACCAAATCCTGATTTCCCTTTTCTAGGTGTGCATTTTACAAGAATGACGAATGGTGATATTGAATGTGGCCCCAATGCCGTGTTTACGTTTAAACGGGAAGGCTATGGAAAAACGGATTTTTCCTTTCGGGATACTTGGGATGCCTTAACATACAAGGGGACCTGGAAATTGTTTTTCAATAATATGGCCTTTGGCATCAATGAATACCGTCGTGCCTTTTCCAAAAAGTTGTTTCTAAAAACGCTGCAACGCATGATTCCAAGTTTGACAATGGAAGACCTAAAACCGGGGAGGGCAGGGGTTCGTGCTTTGTTACTAGCGCAAGATGGCGATACCCGTGACGATTTTAGAATTGAATATCATGGGAATTCTATTCATGTATTAAATGCGCCTTCTCCAGCTGCTACTGCCTGTTTAGCGATTGGAGAATATATCGCGAATGAAGCGAATCTACACTTTAAGCTAAGGGATTAATAAAGTTGATTTATTTCTTTAATTTTGAATTTGTGTGATCGCTTTCACACCACAATTTTTTTTTGTCATGATTTTAACTAAAAATACATGCCAAAAAGTGAAGTGTTTGATGTTTTTTTTTCGCTGGATTACTTCCAGCGTTAAAAATAGTTAACCCCCTCGG
>JAIPAL010000080.1 GCA_021740085.1 Crocinitomicaceae bacterium | reverse complement strand
ACCTCTGTTATAGTAATCCCAGGTATTATTTAAGTGAAAATCAGAAAAATTGAATCGGGTATCTCTTGGTCTTAATGTGTTTAAATTATCACTCCAATAATCATACCTTCCAGCTGTTCCAATAAATAAGGCAGAAAAATCAAATCCTTTGTAAGACATGTTCCAAACTAACGTTGCATTTATTTTTGGAGCCTCTTGCATTTTTCTTGGCTGTGCCACTCTGTCTTCAGATGTAATTCTTCCATCGCCGTTAATATCTTTAATAAGTACATCTCCAGGTGCAGTAAAATTGGCTTGATACGGATTATTGTAAACATCGTTCCAATTTTGTGCAATTCCGTTGTCTAGTGTTGTGAAAATATACCGATATGGCATATTGATAAAGGTATTACCTGGGCTTAAATATTCATTCCATTTTTCTAGATTATTTACGTTGTATGAAAAGTTTCCAGATGCATTTATGGTAAGTTTACCATATCGCTTATTGAAGCCAAGTGTTGTTTCGATTCCTCTATTCCGAAGATTACCAACATTTACTCTTGGAGGATTATAGCCTGTTAAGAAGGATGAGAAATCAGAAGGACGGATCATTCCTTCGGTTAACCGATCATAGATGTCAATTTCTGCTGTTAGCATGTTATTAAGGAATCCTAATTCTATACCAGCGTTCAGAACCTTAGTGGACTCCCACGTAAAATCAGGATTTATCATCTGGGAATAGCTAAAACCACGAACTAGTGTATTGTTGTTGATGTAAGGTGTGTATTGATAGGTATTCCGTTGCTCATACCTCCCCACACCTGAATTATTACCCAGAGATCCGTACGATATACGAATCTTTGCTGAATTCATGGTTCTTTTTAAAGGCTCAAAAAACGACTCTTCCGATATTCTCCACGCGCCCGAAACAGATGGAAAAACACCAAATCGATTACCATCAGCAAATTTCGATGAACCATCATATCTGACTGTTGATTCTAATAAATACCTGTCTTTTATACTATAATTTAACCTGCCGATATAAGCTCTCAAGCCTTCTGAACTTGAAGTTCCAGAAGTGGTTTGTGTTGTCGGAAGAGCCGAACTAATTTCCAGCACAGTAGGATATAACCTATCCAGTCTGCTTCCGGATAAACTACGATCTTCCCAATATTCTTCGGTAAAAACCATTGTAGCTCCTAATCGATGGTCTTTAAATAATTCTTTGTCATAATTAATCCTAAATTGTAGGTTGCTTTTATAATTGCTTTGCATGTTGTTACTGATTCCAGCATTATCACTTACAAGTATGGAAACAACCTGCCCCGTTTGGAGATTATATGTTTTGGTTGGATCACTATAATCTCTCCTGAAAAAATTTTCGTAATTAATCCCATAATCAATTCTAGCCACAAGGCCTTTTAAAGGCTCCCATGAACCGTAAACAAGTCCGTTTAACCTTTTGTTATTTACTTCGTTGTGTTCAATACTATATTGAGCTAATAAGTTAGAAGCTTGTGCATTTTCTCCATAAGCCATAGCAGCACCGTATCTGTCGGTTACAGGATCTTTAGGAGTCACACCTGGATTGGTGTTACGAATTGCATCACCAGAAATACCATCATCCAACCCATAAGCAGTTTGGGATACATTAGCATCGATTTTTGTTCCTATTTTAATATTTTTTTGTATTTCATAATCCAAACTTGTTCTAAAATTATAGCGCTTATAAGTATTTCTTATTACTACACCAGTTTGATTTGTTAAACCACCAGAGATATAAAAATTCATCTTATCACTTCCTCCAGCTGCAGATAAATTATGATTTTGGAGTATGCCATTTTGAAAAATGATATCATACCAATCTGTATTAGGATACAAAATAGGATCTATCATCCCTTTCGCCATCCATTCCTCGGTTGTTGACCAATTATAAGGAGTAGCTCTATTGCCATTCAATGCTCCTCGCATTTGTAATTGAATAGTTCTAGGATAGTCTTCAACATTAGTATAGAATTTAATCGGGGTAGTTAATGTTTGAGAACCGGTATATTTTAAAATTGGTTTCGATTTTTTTCCTGATTTTGTGGTTATAAGGATTACACCATTAGCTGCCCTGGAACCATAAACGGCTGAAGAAGCAGCATCCTTTAAGACAGAAACACTTTCAACATCATTCATGTTAATGGTTGATATGTTTACATCAGGCATTCCATCAACTACAATTAATGGGCTAGAATTATTTACGCTACCCAAACCCCTAACTTGCAATTCGGTATTAGTATTACCGGGCATACCAGATCCTTGCCTGACTGCTAACCCTGGTACTAAACCTGATAATGCTGTAGCTAGATTATTATCTGTTGACCTGCTAACCAGCTTTTCATCAACTTTAACGGTGCCGACTGAACCTGTTAAGTTGACTTTTTTTGTTTCACCGAAACCAACAACAACAACAGCATCTAATGCCTTAACATCACTTACTAAAAGAACATTAATTACATTTTTACCTTTTAGTTCAATACTTTGACTTTGGTAACCAATGATTGAAAAGACGAGGGTGCTGTTTTGACTAGGAATTTGAATTTTGAAAGATCCATCAATTCCAGTAACCACACCAGTACTACTTCCATTTACTCCAACGAACACTCCAGGCATAGCGTCACCTTTTTCATCCTTTACTTTTCCAGTAACGGTGGATTGCGCAAATGTCAAAAATGGAGCCGTTAAAAAAAAGCCTATAATAATTAAGGCCAACGTCAATTTTCTCATTTCGTTTGATTTTGATTTGATAAATCTATAACATCACTTTCGGTCTCTATTCTGTAATATTGCTGATTAAGTATAGTATTTTGCTATTTATGCTGGTAAACGAATTTTTACAAACCCACCTTAGATATGATAGGCAACAATGAGAATATGCAACCTCATTTATATTTTAATGCTATTTTGACACTTTGTTTATGATTTTTCGATATTCCCCCGGTGAAACAATGTTAATCTCTTTAAATTGATTATTAAAATGGGAAAGATTGTTAAACCCTGACTCATAACAAATAGTAGAAATCGACATTTCGGTTTCCTGCAAAAGTTTACATGCATAACCAATTCTTACCTCTTTTAAATATTCAAAAAGTGTTTTACCGGTTGAATGTTCAAAAAATCTACAAAATGCGCTAGTCGACATGTGGCAAATTGCCGAAACTTCATTTAAGTAAATCTTTTTAGTGAAATTGGTCATGATAAATTGATAAACCCTGTTTAACTTATCATTTTGTGTGTTTTGAGAATCTTTTAAAAATCCTGCCTTCGCCAGCGTTTTTCTTTCTTTAGTACTGATAAGAATTTCAAATACCTCTAGAAGATATATCAAACGCCTGAGGGGGCTAGCATCAAACATGTTATGTAAAACACAAGATACATCTGAAGTCTCAGTTCCAAAAAATTGTATCCCCAAAGCTGACTCTTTCATTAATCCATAAATAGGTTCAAGCTCAGGAGACTTCATTATTTGCTTATCAAGAAACTGTTCATGAAAGTGTAATGTGATGCATTCCGGTGAAACTCCTTCTGAAACTCCTTTTATCTCCCAGCTATGTGGAAGGTCCGGACCAAGAATAACCAAATCTCCATTATAAAATGTTTCGATATTATCTCCAATTATTCTTGTACCCCAGCCGTTGACGATATAGTTTATTTCAAAATTTTTATGTGAGTGTATACTGAACGCTCCGGGGGTTAAAATCGTCCTTTTTAACCTAAAAGAGGTACTGTCAGGAACTACAATTTTAGATTGGATGTGCTTCATTTTAAAAATGATTAATTATTGAAATTAATCATTTTTAAGATTGCTCTTCAATTAGCAACAGATATTTACTACTTTGCTAACTACATGACCGCACAGTAGAGAAGCATACAAAGTAATACATTTTTGGACATAAACATTAATTTATGGATTGCAAGAATCACGACAATTTTGCAATGAGGCAATAAAATTCTATTCTATCATGGGAAGGGATGATAGTTTGCTTTGCAAGATCCAACTCAATAGATCCGACAATTTTAAATGCCCCCTAAGATTTTAGTTAAAACAACAGAGATGGTTTAATAACTTAATCTATTGCTTCCTAATTTAGGATCCATGACATATTAAAATCATAAATGATTTTACCGTCAGTCAAGTGCACGATTCCATCAGGAGATTGAATCACAGACATGTAACCTATCCCTATTCCGACATTATTTGTTATTTGATTTACTTTTTGCCACGGAGCTACTGCAACCTCTGATATTTTATTATCCCTTATATTACTAACAACCTTTCTATAGTTCACAGGCCAGGTTTTACCTTCATCGAAGGATAAGGCCACGTAAAGTCCTTTCACATGCTGCACTTGACCATTGGCATTTTTGGCCTCAATACCATCATTAGCAAAACCAGTAAATAATAAAGGCTTTTTACCTTCCTTGTTTGATGAGTAAAGCAACCTTGACAAAGTAAATCTTTGCTCACCTTTAATTGAAGGAAAAACTGAAGGTTGGCGCAACCATGTTTTGCCACCGTCTACAGAAATACTTTTTGGAGCTTTCCCTTTGTAGTAAGCTCCATTGTCTCTACCAAAAGCGATAAAATCTTTTTTCCCATCACCGTTAATATCTTCAATTTCAACTGCAGCTGCATGTAATCCGGCTATACGGATACTATCTGGTGTATTTCTGCTATGCCCTTTTCGAAACCAAGTATCACCGCCGTCTGTGCTTACTACCATGCTCCCTGTATTTGAAATTCCGTCGCTTTTGTCATCGACTATAAATACAAGTTCTCCATTTGAAGTTTCAAACATGTTACCCTGCATTGAACAACCCTCTGTGTAGCCATGATCCAGTTCCAACACCATCTTAACTGGCGACCAAGTTTTACCATTATCAATGCTTCTTCTATACCCCAAAGCCAGTTTGTCCCAGCGTCCAGCTATCCCAATACTTGCCATTTGGTGTAAAACACCTTTTTTATCTATAATAATATTAGAGCTATGCATGTTACGATCCGCTGCTTTCAGAAATTCTGAAGGATATGACCAAATAATTTTATTATTTTTCATTCTTTTTCCTCTTGATGCTACAAGAGTGAGTTCGGGACCTACTTCGCTCTCACCGGTAAACCAAGAAATCAGAATGTCACCGTTCTTGCACCAGCTAATTGTTGGTGAATGATTGTGCGTATACAATGGACCGGTTAGTAATGGTTTGTTATGCTGCAGATCAAATCCAAATTGATTCAACTGAGATTCAGATCCATAATGAGATCCATCATCGAACTTGGGTATTAAATTGTATAGAGATTGAGTTGAAAAATAAGGATCCGATTTATCCTGAATCCATTGATAGGGTAAACCAGAAACATTGGCTTGCCAGTTTCTTTCAAATGGTAAAGAATATTGTTTGTTTTCTGAATTCCTTTTAGGTACTCTTACTAATCTAAAACCCAGGAAGTAACTTCTATCGTTAATCGCCGCGGACATTCTATTTGCTGATCGAGTATGCTGTATATGATTATTGTGACTTCCTCCCCTTACAACTTTAAAATCACCCCGATCCGGCCCTTGAGGATCTTTATTGAAGCTTTTGTCGTAATAACCATACCAGTCCTGTACCCATTCTTCTACTACTCCATGCATATTATATACCCCAAAACTATTGGGTTTGGAATTGGCCATAAGGTCTACTTTTTTGATATCTGAATTACTCGGATAAACATCATCGACACCGATACAGTTTGTTGGCAAGAAAGTGACCCAGCTCCTACAACCATTTGACCAAGTAAATGGATAAGGAAACTGATAATTTAGTTTAGCCATTTCTTCAGCCGTAAATGGATTATTTTCATAAACATTCTTTTTAATTCCATCATTAAACACTGTTCTTGTACCTGCCCTACAAACATATTCCCATTCAGCTTCTGTTGGTAAACGATACTCATATTCATTGTCATTTTTACTCAACCATTTCGCATAAGAGTTAGCGTTTTCCCAAGAAACATAGACTACAGGTTCTTCGTCTTTAGAAGATATCTCTTTAACACTTCCGCGAAGTCGATTATGATTAGGATCAAATTTTTCGTATTGAGCATTTGTAACTTCGTATTTAAGGATTTCAAATTCGTTTGTAATTGTAATTTCACGTAATGGAAATTCATCTTGGATAAAAATACTTCTCCATCCTTTTGAAGAGTCAGCAACAATGTAAGAGGGATCTAAGTCGGCTCCCATTAAAAAATTCCCTTTGGGTATTTTAACAAACACGAAACCATAATCCTGTGTAACATTTTTACTTGAGAGTGAAATAAAATAAATAAAAAAGCCTGCGATTAAAAAGGTCATTCTTTTAATTACGGTGTAATTCATATATCTATTTAAAAATTATTTATTAGTTTGAAATCTTCACATTGTCAAGATAAAAAATGGCTTTTTGTTTTGAGGGCAAATCAGTATTGGGCGTAACTGGATTAATAAATATTCCTCTGGGCAATCCTGTTCTAAAGGTTATCCGATCGATGAAATTTACCTTTTTGCTATTGAATACTTTAGTATTAAAAGTCTTTTGATTGAATGTAAGATTAAAAGAATTAGCAGGGACATCAATATCCAATTCGAAATTTAGCCACTCATCAAAGTTAAATGCTCCCAAATCCTGATCTCCTTCCCATGAGGATAGTACTAAACGACCCATTTCTGTCAGGCTAATTCTAATTGGATTTAACTGACTTGTATTCCCTATTTCTATTTCAAAACGTCCGTGATCATTTTGTTTTGCCAAGAGTGTAAATTTAACTTTTAATTTATCAGTCGTTTCTTTAAACACTTTAAAAACCTTAGCATAATCATATGGGTCTTCGTCAGAAAACTCTAAATATTGGTTATCTGAATTTGAACTTATTTTAACAGAGGCCCATTTGGGAGAGTAGATATTCCAATTGCTTAGTTCTTGTAATCCTTTTATACTATTAAAATTTTCTTCAACATACTCTGATGTATTAGAATGTAATGGGACAGGAATACTACTTATCCAAATGTCTTCTTTGCTCATGGAGTAAACAATCCACATTTCATCTCCTGGCGTTTTGTTTAATCCTTCGTATAAACCTATTTGGTAATTGCACGGACCAATGTCTTTTATAATACTCCCCATTTTCGAGATCAAAAGATCAGGATGTTAAGTTAAGGTTTTTGGTTAAAAATATTTTCATTAGGCTGCTTTTTTAATGGATTC
>JAIPAL010000079.1 GCA_021740085.1 Crocinitomicaceae bacterium | reverse complement strand
CCGGTGCAATTGTAGAAGTGAAAGCGGATAATGTAAATATGGGTAGTATTTGTGGAGGAGGAAGATACGATGACTTAACGGCTACTTTCGGCTTGTCTGGGATGTCGGGTGTTGGTATTTCATTTGGTGCAGATCGGATATTTGATGTCCTAGAAGAACTTAAATTATTTCCAGCAGTTGTTTCCAAGGGTTTAACGTTGATGTTTGTCAATTTTGGTGAAAAAGAATCACTAAGCTCGCTTAAACTAGCCAAAGAGTTAAGGGCGTTAAATATTGATTGTGAGGTATATCCAAGCGCTGTTAAATTGCAAAAACAACTTAAATATGCGCATGAACGTGCTTGTATTTGGGTAGCAATTTTGGGTGAAGAAGAGCTGAAAAACGGTCTGATTTCACTAAAAAATATGATAAATGGCGAGCAATCAAAAATTGCCATAAAAGACTTTGTTCAAGTAGTTAGTAAAATGTAACTAAACTTAGTTTTTAGATTATTTTTTAAAATTCTTACTTATGAAACTTTCCTTTTTATTTATTTTATTTTCAACCTTGGCAATCTGTCAAACATGGACCGCTGAAGAGTTAGCGAAAGCCAATACTTGTGCCAATATCAATTACCTAACAAAAATTGAAAAAGAAGTAATCCAATACGTGAATCTAGCTAGAATGTATCCGGCTAAATATGCAAAAATTGAATTAGTAGATGCTAATAAAACGACAACGTATTATAAGTCCTTAATAAAAACGCTAAATTCAATGACTCCGGTTCTTCCCTTAACGATAGATAAAAAGGCGTATGAATCTGCAAAGTGTTTTGCACTAGAACAAGGTCCCTCCGGAGAAATTGGTCACGATAGAAAAAATTGTGAATCGTATTTTTTTGGTGAATGTTGCTCGTATGGGATGGCTAGCGGAAGAAGTGTCGTTAGACAATTACTCATAGATGAGGGTGTGCCTTCTCTAGGACACAGAGAGATTTGTTTGACAGCTGGATATACAGCTATAGGCGTGAGTTTTCAAGACCACAAAGTTTACGGATCTTGTTGCGTCTTAGATTTTGTCTAATTAGTTGAATCGCTACTGCTAAAACAATTAATTCCTTCTTTATTGAATATTTAATCATATATTTAACATTAAGTTCATCTTAATTTAATATATGAAACAATTTTTACTCTGCATTCTTTTAGTAAGTACTACATTTTTACATAGTCAATATTGTATGTTGGCAGGACCAACATCAACGGTTGATTCAAATGTAAAATCTGTTCAAATGTCTGGTGTTGTAGGTACTATTAGTCATCTTGGATGCCCAGGTGTTTTGGGTGTTCAGAATTTAACAACACAGAATGTTACGCTTAATGCGGGTAATACCTATTCATTAAGTGTTGAGTTTGGAACCTGTGGAGGTAACTATGCGGGGGCAGGTCAAGTTTGGATTGATTTTGATCAAAACATGGTTTTTGACCCGAGTGAATCTGTTGGTACTTGGGTGGGTACACCTCCTTCTGTAGTAACTGTTTTTGTGATTAATGTTCCTGCCAATGCGCAAAATGGAATTACTAGAATGCGCATTACCCAAAAGGAACAAGGGGTGTTGCCGCTAGATCCTTGTGCTAGTTTTCAATGGGGTTCTACGATGGATTTTGGGATAACTATCGCAAATGGAATGGATTGTTCAGGATATATCGGTGATAATACCAATGACCCAATTATCGTATCTGCCATTCCTTTTTCGGATACGCGTGATAATTCCTATTGTTATTCTAATGATAATTTGGTCTATAATTCACCTGATATTTATTATCGATATGATGTGGCTCCTATTTATAACTTTTTAAATTTAAGTCTTTGCGGTGCTTCTTTTGATACCTTCTTGAGCGTCATTGATCTAAATGGAAATGTCATTGCCTATAATGACGATAATTGTGGTAGTCAATCGTCGCTCAGTTTTTCAACTTTAGGCCTCGGTACAGTCTTTATTATTGTGGAAGGTTGGGGAAATCAATTGGGTTCTTACACACTCAATATGGAATCCTCCGATGTGGGGCTTCACGATGTAATGGGTGATAATAGTTCGCTTTATCCTAATCCAAACCAGGGAGAATTTAATTTGCCTTTGGCCAAGGGGCCCGTAAAAATTTACAATTTAATGGGTGCCCTGGTTTTTGAAACTGTTTTGATTGATACTAATCACATCAATGCAAGCGTACTACCAAATGGAACTTACTTTGTTCAAACTCCTGAGCAGGTAAGCCTTCAAAAATTAATCATCAATAAATAGTAGTTATGAAACGAAACTCACTTTTTTTCTTAGTACTATTTTTTTATCTCAATGCTGCTTTTGCAGGTGATTGGATTCAAAAAGCATCTTTTGGTGGAACAGGAAGACACAGAGCATCTGGATGTGCTACTACAAATAAAGGGTATATGGGGCTCGGGCATGTTAATGGCGCCGGACCCAATATTAGTTACAATGATTGGTGGGAATATGATCCAGCTGCAAATTCGTGGACTCAAAAAGCAAATTATCCAGTTGGAAATTATGCCGCTATATCTTTTACAGTGAATGACCAGCCTTACGTGGGAGGTGGCGCAGCTTTAAACGGTGAATTTTATCGCTTTAATCCACAAGCAAATGCATGGATACCCATATCAGCTTGTCCTTTCTTCTTTCCAACCGATACACAGGGATTTTCAATCAATGATAAAGGATATGTTTACAATCAAAATCTATTAGCCGAATACGATCCTCAACTTGATGCTTGGTCATTGAAAACAAACGCGCCTGTAAATTTTACGAATTGGAGTTGCTGTTTTGCTATTGAAGGAAGTGGATTTATTAAGCAAGGAGTATTATTATATGAATTTAAGCCTTTAGAAAACTTATGGATTCAACGCGCAAATTTCCCGGGAGTTTGCACAGGAGGAAGTTCAGGTTTTGCTATTAATCAAAAAGGTTTTGTAACGTGTGGATACGTAGGTGGATTAGCAGTATTAACCAATCAAGCTTGGTATTTTTCTCCAGGCACGAATACTTGGACTGCAGCGGAAGATTTTCCCGGAACAAGTAGGCGATTCCCTGTAGCTTTTGCCATACATGATAAAGGGTATTTTGGAACGGGAACGAATGGGGTTAATTTCAATGATTTTTGGCAATATAACCCCGTGGATGATGTAAGTTCTTTGACCGAACTTGATGCGCAAGTTTCTATTTTTCCTAATCCTACCAGTGATTTTTTAAATATCAAATTTGCCGGATTTCAAGAAGAATTAACGTATGAGTTCATCAACTTGTCAGGTCAAATCATGTTGAAAGGTAATTGTAGTTCCAATAATTCGATGATTGATGTTAAGTGTCTCCCAAGAGGTTCTTATATTCTCAGCTTGCGAAAAGACGGTTCTTTTCTATTTTCAGATCAAATTCTACTGTTATGAGGGTACTGCTACTTTTATTCTTAGTGCTTTCTGGTTCCCTTTTTTCTCAAGGAAATAATTGGCGAGAATTAAACGATTTTTTAGGTGGACAGCGGGAAAGGGCAGTCGCTTTTGCAATCGGAGATTTTGGTTACTTAGGAACGGGGTTAGATACGGCTGAGCAAGTTAGAAAAGATCTTTGGCGCTATGATCCAACAACTGATTCGTGGACACAAATGGCTGATTTACCGGGACCTGCAAGAAGAGATGCCATTGGATTTGCTGCCGGTGGAAAAGGATATATTGGACTCGGTGTTGATAATCAAGTTTCAATTCTAGGTAATAAAATGCAAGATTTATGGGAATTTGATCCGATATTAAATTCATGGCTTCAAAAAGCGGATTATCCCGGTGGAGGTGGTACCGGTGTTTTTTTTAGTACCGTATTTGTTGCAGATGATAAAGCATATGTCTGTGGTGGTAAAATAGGACCAAATCTTTATATAAATCAATTATGGGAGTACAAACCTAGTGTCGATACCTGGACGCAAAGAGCTCCATTTCCTGGTGGTGTTCGTTACTTAGCCTCTTCATTCAGCATCAATGGTGTTGGTTATGTTGGTATGGGAGCGAATCAAGATGTGTATAAAAAAGATTTTTATAAATACAATCCGGGTTCCAACTTATGGTCTCCAATTGCGCCTTTCCCTGCTTATGAAAGAGGATCCGCTTGTGCTTTTTCTATTGGTGGAAGAGGGTATGTTTGTCTTGGTACTAATGGCGGTTTACTGGATGATCTTATTGAATATAATCCAGCAACAAATACGTGGGCAATTCGTGCGAATTACGGCGGGAGTGCTCGAAAAAATGCCGTAGCTTTTGTGGTGAATGATAAAGCATACGTTGGAACCGGAAAAGGATACAGTGGTAAAAGACGCGGTATGCAAGAGTATTCACACGTCGATTACACCAGTTTATTGGAGGGTGAGTTAAAACCTTTACTTGTTTATCCAAATCCAAGTAATGGTTCTATTTATTTGAATGAATCGGTAAATGAGAATTCAAAAATATTAATTTTTGATCTTTTGGGAAATAAAATATTGGAAGCAGATTTCAATAAGCAGGAAATAATTTTAGACGATTTACCTAAAGGAAATTACATTTTAAAGTTATTACGTGATGAAAATGTTGTGGGCACTACTACTATAATGAAAATTGAATGAAAATAATTACTACACTTTTTACTTTTTATATTGGAATCTTATCACTTAATGCGCAAGATTCTTGGTATCAGGTTGATTCTATTAATGGAGCGCCTAGAGCTGCAGCGACAGCATTTACGGTGGGACCATATGCTTATGTAGCGACAGGCTTGGAAGAATATGGATTGCGAAGAAAGGTGAATTCCTATGATTGTTTTCAAAACGATTGGGACAACGAAACTTCGCTTGGAAATGCATCAGGGCAAGGATTAGAACGTGCATCTGCCATTTCTTTTTCCTCTGAAATCAATCAAAAAGGATATGTTGGATTAGGTCAGACGGAAACGGTAGCCTTTATGAATGACTTATGGGAATTTGATGTTGTGACTAATGTATGGACCCAAAAAGCTGATTTTATCGGGTCTCCAAGAAGACAAGCAGTGGCTTTTACTTTGCAATCCAATAATTTGGCTTATGTAGGTACTGGTCAAGATGCAAGCGGACTAACGAAGGATTTTTACACCTACAATGCTTCTACAAATACTTGGACGCAAATCCAAGATTTTCCCGGTCTTGCGCGTAGGGGAGCGGTGGCTTATTCAGGTGAGAATCACGGATTTTTGGGGACGGGTGCTGCCGCTGTCTTACTGAATGATTTTTGGATGTATGATGCTACGTTGGATACTTGGATTCAAAAAGCACCTTTTCCTGGTTCGCCTCGTTCCGGTGCAGTCGCTTGGACAACTGATTCAGGAATTGATCATCCATTAGGATATATTGCTTTAGGAGAAGATAATTTCATTGAATTTAAAAAGGATGTTTGGGAATATAATTATTACACCAATTCTTGGATGCAACGAACCGATTTTCCAGGAGTTGGAAGAAAGGATGCTGTAGCATTTTCTGTTGCAGGGATAGCTTATGTTGGAACGGGTTTTAATGGAACTTTTCACGATGACTTCTATGCTTATACAGGAACGGCGGGCGTACAAGAAATCGATGACTCAAACGAATTTTTGTTATTCCCTAATCCAACTGAATCGTCCATTGAAATTCGGGGACTTTATGAGGATGTAATAGCGTATACCATTTATGCTGTTTCGGGTGAATTGATAGCCAAGGAAATCTATAATCCAAGTCAAACTAACACAATAAATTTATTGGAACATATTCGATTACCGGGAGTTTATATGATTCAATTACATGGAACGAAAAGAAGGTATCCATTGAAAAAAATTATAGTACAATGAGGTTTGCTTATATTGGATTTCTATTCTTTCTTTTGATTTCTTGCGAAAATTCAACTGATCAGGTAAAATCAACTATTGTTAATGAAACAGACCCTGAAACTCCACCATCTGCCACTACAGAGGAAAAGATTGAAGTTGAAAATGTAAGAAAAAGTCCTTACGAAGTAAAAACTATTCAAAATTCTTTAGGATGGGGCTATGAGGTTTGGAAAGATGGGGCACTCGTTATTAATCAAACCCACATTCCAGCGATTCAAGGACTTCGTGCTTTTACATCACAAGAACAAGCTCAAAAAGCGGTAGATATAATAAAAACAAAGTTAGATAAAGGCGTTTTTCCACCAACCATTTCTATTGATGAACTCCGAAGTATTGGGGTTGATACAAAATAATTTCTAGGCTCTTTTTCCTAATTCAATGACTTCAAGATCATGAAATTTATCACCCGTTATTGAAAAACGAAGTAAGGTGCGAACAGCGTGAAATCCTTTAATTCCGCAAGCACCGGGATTCATCCAAAGCATGTTAAAACGTTTGTCCATTTGTACTAAGGTGATGTGTGAATGACCACAAACGAGTAATTGAGCAGCTCCATTTTTTTCAATTTCTTCCATAAGTGGCTTGGAGTAATTCCCTGGTCGTCCGGCGATGTGGGTCATTAGTACGTTTACCTCTTCAATTTTAAAGCGATTGTTTAAAACAGTTTCAATTCGAATTAAATGATCATCAATATTGCCATAAACGGCTCTTGTAGGTTTGAATTGTTTTAATTGATCAAGTACATCGAGTGTGCCAATATCTCCTGCGTGCCAAATTTCATCCACGTCTTTAAAATGTTCAAATATTCGCGGATCTAAATAACCGTGCGTATCAGAAAGTAATCCTATGCGTTTCATTCTTTTGAATCTCCCTCAATAAGTTGCTTTTGATACATTGCTGTGTAGGTGCCATTGTTTGCTAATAAACTTTCATGATTTCCTTTCTCTACAATTTTCCCAGCCTCTAAAACGATTATTTTTGATGCATTTCGTATGGTTGAAATTCGATGACTTACAATTATTGTTGTTCGATCTTCTTTGTTCTTATTTAAGTTATTTAAAATCGTTTCTTCGGTTTCGGTATCTACAGCAGAAAGGCAATCATCTAATAGTAATAAAGATGGTTTTCTAATCAATGCCCTTGCGATGCTAATGCGTTGTTTTTGTCCACCGCTTAAGTTTACGCCTCTTTCTCCTAATTCTGTTTCAATTCCATTCGGGAAATCAGCGATGTTGTGAAATACATGTGCATCAGTCAATGCACTAATAATTTCTTGTTCGCTTGCGGCATCGTCTCTAGAGCCAAATAGCACATTGTTTTTTATGGTATCCGAAAACAAGAAAACATCTTGATTAACCATGCC
>JAIPAL010000022.1 GCA_021740085.1 Crocinitomicaceae bacterium | reverse complement strand
ACTTCCCAATACAAAACTTGCTAAAAATATTTCCCAAAAGATCATCACTGGAAATATCTCCGGTGATGCTGCCTAAATGAAACATTGCTTGACGGATATCCATTGCGATGAAGTCGCCACTTACTTGGGTGATTATGCCTTCTTTGGCTTTTTCTAAGGTGGAAATGGTCTTTAGTAATGCGTCGTGGTGCCGAACGTTGACAATTATAGTTTCTTGACTGCTGTCAAAACCGTTGTTTATTAGTTGAACTAGCTTGTCTTTCAAAGCGGTGATACCAAGTCCTGATTTTGCGCTAATGGCAAGGTCGCAGGTACTTTCTTGTGTGCTTAAATCAATTTTATTGGCAATACTAAGAATGTGTTTTTGGGGAAATTGTTCGCGTAGTGTATGCGTCCATGAATTTACCTCGTTTAGTTGTGCTGGCGAAGAGGCATCTGCCATACATAACACAATGGAGGCCAGGGCAATTTTTTGGTGTGATCGAGCAATACCAATAGACTCAATGGTTTCTTCGGTTTCTCGAATTCCGGCGGTGTCAATTAATCGGAACAGAATTCCATCTATGTTGAGGGTTTCTTCAATGACGTCTCTCGTGGTGCCAGCAATTTCACTCACAATGGCACGGTCCTCTCCCAATAATTGATTCAAAAGAGTACTTTTTCCGGTATTTGGTGCGCCTACTAAGGCAACGGGCACGCCATTTTTTAGCGCATTTCCTAGTGCAAAGGATGAAGCAAGTCGGTGTAAAACCGATAGTACTTCTTCAACCAGTTGCTTGAGTTGGGTTCTATCAGCGAATTCAACATCTTCCTCAGAGAAGTCCAATTCTAATTCTACCAGTGAAGCAAAATTCATTAATTGCTGTCGCAATTCCTTTAGTTCGGAGGAAAAATTCCCTCGCAATTGTTGTAGGGCAACTTGATGAGCTTGTTGGCTTTGTGAGGCGATGAGGTCTGCCACTGCTTCTGCTTGTGAAAGGTCCATCTTTCCATTCAAAAAAGCTCGTTTTGTAAATTCTCCCGGCTCAGCCAAGCGGCCACCTTGTAGCAATAAAGTTTCTAGAATTTGTTGCTGAATATAAGTAGAGCCATGGCAAGTAATCTCAACACTCTCTTCGCCGGTAAAACTTTTGCCTTCATCAAAAACACTTAACAGTACCTCGTCTATGAGTGTGCCTTTTTTATTTTTCAGGTAGCCAAAGTGTAGGCTATGGCTTTCCACGTTTAGTATATCCTTGGAGAAAACCTCTTTCAATAACTTACGGCTTCCGGGTCCAGAAATGCGAATCAAGGCAATTGCTCCCACTCCGTTTGGGGTGGCTAATGCACAAATGATGTCTGAAGGTATATTCATTGGGCGAAGTTACGCAGAATGGCTAATATTTTTCAATTTGGTACTTGCTTGCTACTAAAAGTTAGCTAATACTTCCAGGAGTTCTTCTAATTGTGCCTTAATGAGTGTTTTACTCACTTGCACCTTGCTATTTCGCAAGGCTTTTTCGGTGGTGTTTCCCCATGCAATCACTTTTGCCGCCTCAGGAACTCGGTTTTTCTGCAAAAAAGCAGCAAGATTACTGGGGCTTGTAAAAACGTACACCTCGCATTCAGGGATGCTTTGCGGGGAAAGAAGGGTATTGTAAACACAAATACTTTCACATTGGGCACTTGGAATGATAGCAGCAATGGTTTTATGTGAAAGCGAGGAGTGGGGGATAAGCAGGCGTTTTTCACCGAGCCAATTTTTAAATTTTTCCGCCACTTTTTCGGGATTTCCAGCTTCTTTACCAACGAAAGCAAATTCGATGTTAAATTTCTGAGCGGTTTCTTCGCCGATACAAGCAAATTGCAGGGAACTTAGTGGGCCGTCATAACTTCTTAGGAAAAAACGTCCGGCACGTACACTGGAAAAAAATACGACCTCAAATGGGTGTGTTATGGCAAAGGGAACGGCTTCAAAGCTCAGCTGAGATGTAGCATGAAGGTCGATATTTTGAAAAGCACAGAATTGTTTAAGTTGTGTAACGTCTTCTAACGCTTTGGTGATGTAGATGCTTTTCATGAGCGCGCTTTCAAAACCGAAGCAATGTGCGCCGCAATGTCTGAGTTTCCATTCGCTTCAAATTGGAAATAGACCGCCGCTTCTCCTGCGTTGTGGGCATGGGTGACATGGATGAACTCCCCCTCGTTATAAACTCCCAAGGGCAATTGACAGCCACCCTCCATAAGATTTAAGACTTTGCGTTCAATGGCAATTAATGCGTGTACCGCCTTATCATTTAAAGGAGAAACAAGGGATTTTGTGCGTTCGTCATTGCTGCGTATTTGTAAACCAAGCACGCCTTGTGCAGGTGCAGGAACCATGATTTTTGGATCTAAGCGCACGACGATTAAATCACTTAAATCTAGTTTCAAGCGGCTTACTCCAGCTTTCGCTAGAAGGATGGCATCGTATTCTCCAGCACGTAATTTGGCAATTCGTGTGGGTACATTGCCGCGTAATTCTTTGATGATTAAATCAGGACGATGCGCTAACACTTGCGATTTTCTGCGGGCAGAAGAGGTTCCGATGCTTGCATTTTCTTTGAGTCTCCATTCCTTTTCTTCCGCTATAGCGTTGGGGTGAATCAACAATAATTCGGCGGGGTCTTCTCTTTCCGATACAGCAACAATCTCTAATCCTTCGGGTGGATTGGTTTCTAAATCTTTATGGGAATGAATCGCTAGGTCAATTTCATTATTTAAAAGTGCCTGCTCTATTTCTTTGGTGAAAAACCCTTTTCCTTCCAATTTATCGAAGCTCAAATCTTGGATGCGATCACCTTGCGTGCTGATGATTTGAATTGAAACACTCGTTCCAAGGTTTTCTAATTGTTGTTTTACATGATTGGCTTGCCATAGCGCTAAGTCGCTTCCCCGCGTACCGATTCGTATGTGTTGATCCTCAGACATTATCTAGAATGATTTTCTTCGCTAATTTCATTGGACCACTGATGTATTTTTTCTCCATGTAGCCGATTACTTTTTCAAGAACCTCGCGCGACTGCTCGTCCATGTTTTCAATTTCCGTTTTAAAAACATCATTAATGGCAGTTGCCTTTATGTCTTTCACTTGTTTAGGAACCGATTTCATGGCCACTTCTACATCGCGTTCTTTGACTTTTGTTCGGAAATCAATCAGAGCAATTTCAATAATTTGCATTACGTGGTCTACTTCTTTCGTTCTTTCTTTTAAGTTTTGGTTCGATATTTTTTGAAGGACATCCACAGAAATATGCGTAAGGGAATGATTTTCTGCAATTATTGGGTTTAAATCTTGTGGTATCGCAATATCAATCACAATTTTTTTATCCACTTCACCATTAAGTAAGGAGCTATAAATCTCCGGAGATATGACATGAAAATCTGTTCCTGTACAAGAAATGATAACATCAAACCCCATTTTATAATTGGATAATTCCTCTAATCGGTAATTTACACCTTTCAATTCCTCCGCTAATAATTGCCCTTTTGCCACTGTCCTATTAAATACGGCAAAATTCTTAAAACCATGTTTTTTTAAATACCGACACATCGTTGTATTGGTAACGCCTGCACCAATTACTAAAATTCGAGCGTCTAAGCCAATGTTTAATCGCTTTAAATGTTGGTAGGCAAGTGAAACGACAGAAACGGGTTTCGTCGCAATACTGGTTTCGGTATACACTTTTTTAGCCGTTTCGATCACATGCTTCATTAATAGACGAAATCGATCACCGGTTAATCCTGCTTTCCGACAATGCTCATAGGCCGTTCGAACTTGCGTGATGATTTCGCGTTCACCCACAATCATGGAGTCGATGGAAGATGCTACCGAGAAAGCATGTTCAATTGCCTTTTCGTCTTTATATAATTCAAGGTTGATAAGGTAATCCGTAATTGTTGATGAATTAATTGAAGGGTAAAGCGCTTGCAGAAAATCAAACAACCACGAATTAGTAATCTCATCAGTCGCAAAAAAGCTTATTTCTACTCGGTTACACGTAGAAATAAATAAAAGTTCTGGGAGTTTAAATTTTGTTTTTACTTTAGGTAATCGAACTAATTGATCTTCTACCTCAATGTGCAAAGCACCAATTTTTCCTACTTCAAATCGACGGTGAGTAAAGGCTATTGTATGAAGTTCGGCTAGCAAGTTTAATCTATTTTAGTGCAAATTTCGCAAGTGCATCCCGTTCAATTGTCATAGGATTGTCATGAAGCCTTATTTATAGTTGATTTAAATTACAACAAGAAAAAAAGGGCTTGTGTTAGCGGATTTCTTGACAGATTTCCACCAATAATTTTTGTGTAGATTTCGGGTGAAGAAAAGCAATGAGTTTGTTGTCTGCTCCGGGTTTCGGTGTTTCGTGGATCATCTCAAAGCCTAAGGAGCTAAGGCGTTTTATTTCTGCGTGAATATCATCTACTTCAAAGGCGATATGATGAAACCCTTCCCCCTTTTTTGCCAAGAACTTTCCAATGGGTGAAATAGGATCCATTGCTTCCAGCAGTTCAATTTTTGAATCTCCTATTTTTAAAAAAGCGGTTCTCACTAATTCCGATTCAACAATTTCCGTTTTGTAGCAGCTTACTCCTAATAAATTTTCATAGGTTTTTAAGGCGGACTCGATGTTTTCTACGGCAATTCCAATGTGCTCAATGTGTTTTATCATGTTAGTACTTAATAAATTTCTCAGAGGAGTTGTCGAAATTGATAAAATAGATGCCGTTTAATAATTGTTTACAATCAATTTGACTGTCGAAGCCCTTTTTGAGTAAATTACCAAAGGCATCATAGAGTTCAAACTTTGTTTTTGCAGGTTTTGAATCCGAACTAAAATAAATAATATCTTTTACTTTGGCGGGCGTTTTAATCACTTTTTTGGTAGTTGAATTAAAACCAACTTCTTTCGACACCCTTTTTTTTTGCGTGTTGTCAATTTGAACAATTCTAACTTTATTGTACCCACTATGTGGAATGATGTCTAATCGGTATTGGTTGAGTCCTGGACTTCCATTGCCCTGTATTTCACCCGCTGAAACCCAACGTCCCCATTTATATTGCTCAACCAGAAATGGAAGTCTTCCTGCCTCACTTTTTGTAGACCAACTAATGGAGCCATTTGTTGCTGCTGTTAACGAAGCCAAGACAAAGGTGCTTTTAGGCAAAAGCACTTCCGGGTTGATAAATCGAGGGGTGCATCCTGCATAATGTTCCAATTCTACAAACAGTTCATCCCCTTTTGTTAGGCCAAATAAACTAAGGTCGATTTGAAAATGTTCGTTTTGAATGGTAGCGGGCAATACATTTCCATTGACCAATACTTTGCTGATACAAAATCCAAATCCATCGCTTTGGTAGGGGTTCGAAACGTAAAGATTCAATCCTTGATAATAGCCATCAATTGATAAATTAGAACTCTGCGAATAACCAACGGTTATGGGAATAAGGAAACACAAAATTAGACGACGTACCATTGAAATTGAGTTGTACAATATTAAGTGCTATTTGTTTAATATGCAAGTGGCTTTTTTCTATGTAAATGATTACTTTTGAGGCATGAGTATTGAAGCCGTAAAATCGTTGCATATAATTTTTGTTGTTTGTTGGTTCGCCGGCTTGTTTTACATGGTCCGCTTGTTTATTTATCATACAGAAGCCTACAAAAAAGAGGAGCAAGAACGCGATATTTTGATAAAGCAATTTATCATCATGCAGAAAAAACTCTGGTGGTACATTACCACGCCATCCATGTACCTCACCTTTTTCTTTGGCTTGTGGATTCTTTGGATAAATACCGCTGCCTACAACCAGCCTTGGATGTATATTAAGTTGTCATTTGTCGTCTTATTGGCTGTTTATCATTTTGCCTGCCAGAAAATTATGAATGATTTATTTACAGGCAAAGTTGTTTGGACGTCCTTTGGATTAAGGATCTGGAATGAAGCGGCCACTTTATTATTAGTGGTTATTATTTTCCTTGTAGAAATGAAAAGCACGATGGATTGGATGTATGGCACCATTGGTTTTTTTGGTGCTGGGCTTTCCTTGTTCTTGGCGATAAAATTGTACCGCTCAATTCGTGAAAAAAGAGAGAAAAAAGTTACTGATTAATTAGTTCAACTCTAGAAAGATTTGCTACCTTTGCACAAAATTTATGAGGATTTTTCCTCTAAAAAATGATTAAATGACATTTGCAAAGCTTTTTACACAGGTTGTTTTTATTCTTTTTTTGGTGCTTATCCCATCAAAGTTTTCGGCACAGAAAGCCACATCAATAAATGCTAAGCAGGCCACTGCTGTTGATGCGGTTGAAGAAGAGTTTGATGTTAATGAAATGATTATGCACCACGTTAAAGATGCACATGAATGGCATTTGTGGGGCAGCGAGCACGAAGGAGTTTCTTTACACCTTCCCGTTATTTTATATGATAATGGATTTCAGGTTTTTAATGCTAGTCATTTTTATCATGGATTAAAAGTGGTGGATAAAGATGAAAAAACAGGTGAAAAACTCAGTTATTTGTTAGGTGAAGGCCCAGCAGAAGGCTACGCTCTATTCCATGAGAAAATATACCGCTTATCGCAAGGGAAAATGCATTTCGAAGATGGTCACCCACACAATGCGATGCCATTGGACTTGTCTATTACCAAAAATGTCACGTCTCTATTTATTGGTGCCTTCCTACTTATCCTAATAATGTTTAGTATGGCTAGGTTCTATAAGAAAAATGGCGCTATTGCACCTAAAGGAATAGCTAAGTTTTTGGAGCCCTTGGTACTGCTAGTTCAAGATGACATTGCCATAGCAAATATTGGTGAGCACAAATACAGAAAATATGTCCCTTACCTTTTGACGGCTTTCTTTTTTATATTATTGAATAATTTATTGGGAATGGTGCCGATTCTTCCAGGTGGCGCTAACTTAACTGGAAACATCAGTGTTACCCTTTTTCTGGCATTATTCACCTTATTAATAACTGTTTTTTCAGGAAATAAGAATTATTGGAGACATATATTTGCCACACCAGGCGTTCCAATTCCTATTTTAATTATTATGGTTCCAATAGAGATTATTGGAATTTTCACCAAACCCATTGCTTTAATGATTCGACTTTTTGCCAACGTTACGGCAGGACATATTATCATTTTAGCACTCATTTCCTTAATTTTTATAAATAAAAGTATTGCTTGGAGCGCCTTGTCGGTCCCAATGGCTTTGTTTATATCGATTTTGGAATTGTTAGTTGCGTTTTTACAGGCGTATCTTTTTACAATGCTTTCCGCATTGTTTATAGGTGCTGCGGTGGAAGAAGCGCATCATTAATTTGTAATTTTTAAACCATATACAATGATAGTAATGACAGGAATGTTTGGAAGTATTGCCGCGATTGGAGCAGGATTAGCAGTATTAGGAGCAGGATTGGGAATCGGTAGAATCGGTGGTTCTGCTGTTGAGGCAATTGCCCGTAACCCGGAAGCTTCAGGAAAAATTCAAACAGCAATGCTTATTGCAGCAGCTTTAGTTGAAGGTATTGCTCTTTTTGGAGTAGTAGTTGGATTCTTAGGAGCAAAAGCATAAAAAAAAACAATATGAACCGCAACGGTTGGTTGCGGTTCATATTTTTAGCTTAAAAATTAAAAATAAAATACTGAAATATGGACTTGATATTACCTGATTACGGTTTGTTGTTTTGGACAGCATTAGTTTTTTGTCTTTTGTTATTTTTATTGGCAAAATTTGCTTGGAAGCCGATTTTAAATGCGGTAAATGCTAGGGGACAAAAAATCCATGAAGCATTAGAGTTGGCAGATAAAACAAGAGCAGAAATGCTTATGCTTCAGGCAGAAAATGAAAAGATATTAAAAGAAGCAAGAGCTGAACGTGATGCTATAATGAATGATGCAAAAGAAACAGCAACTGGTATGGTAGAAGCAGCAAAAAATAAAGCAAAGGAAGAGGCAAATAAAATTGTTGAAAGCGCTAAAGCAATCATTGCTTCTGAAAAAGATGCAGCCATTCGCGATTTAAAAAATCAGTTGGCAGGTTTTTCCTTAGACATTGCTGAAAAAATTGTTCGGACAGAACTAACATCAGATTCAAAACAAAAAGAGTTAGCGGAGAAGTTAGCGGATGATATTAACATGAATTAATCCATGAAATCAACTAAAGCTGCAATTAGATACGCGAAAGCGTTATTGGAAATGGCAATAGAGCAAAAGGTCATTGATCTTGTTTCGTTTGATATGGCAAGAATTTTAGGCGTGGCTGAATCGTCCCGTGATTTTATTTCTTTCCTTAATTCACCAATTATCAAATCGGACAAAAAAATAACTGTAATTTCTAAGTTATTTGTTGATCTACAGCCTTTAACAGCTGGATTTATTGCTTTAATTGTAAAGAATGGCAGGTCAGAAATGTTGCCAAATATTGCATCAGGATACAATTCATTACTCGAAAATCACCGTGGAATTGTTTCTGGGAATATTACCAGTGCCGTTGCGCTTGATGCGCAAAGCAGAAAAAAAATAATGGAGAAATTAGCTAAGACATTTACAGGCGAACTTCAACTTACTGAAAAGATAGATCCTGCATTAATTGGCGGATTCATAATCACCATAGGAGATAATCAAATTGACGCTTCGGTTTCAAGTAAAATAAAAAATTTAAGACAAGAATTAACAAAATAAGTCACAAGGCTTACTAACTAAAAATAAAATAAAATGGCAGACATTAATCCAGCAGAGGTTTCGGCAATTTTAAGGGAACAATTATCAGGATTCAGAACAGAAGCTGAATTGCAAGAAGTGGGTACCGTTCTTCAAATAGGGGATGGTATCGCACGTATTTATGGACTAAATGGTGTTCAATACGGCGAACTTATTGAGTTCGAAGGTGGCTTACAAGGAATCGCTCTTAATTTAGAGGAAGATAATGTAGGTGCTGTACTTCTTGGACGTTCTTCTTTGGTAAAAGAGGGAGATACTGTGAAAAGATTAGGCCGGATTGCATCGGTTAAAATTGGAGAAGGTGTTGTGGGGCGTGTAGTGGATACTCTTGGTATGCCTATCGATGGTAAAGGACCAATTACTGGAGAACTTTATGAGATGCCTATCGAACGAAAAGCACCGGGTGTTATTTTTCGTCAACCGGTAACTGAACCTCTTCAAACAGGAATTAAAGCGATCGATTCCATGATCCCAATTGGTCGTGGACAACGTGAATTAATTATTGGTGACCGTCAAACTGGAAAGACAACAGTGGCTATTGATACGATTATTAATCAACGTGAATTTTATGATCGTGGAGAAACAGTTTACTGTATCTATGTAGCTATTGGTCAAAAAGGGTCAACTGTTGCTGGTATCGTAAAGAAATTTGAAGATGCAGGTGCAATGGCCTATACTACGGTTGTGGCGTCAAATGCTTCTGATCCTGCACCAATGCAGTTTTATGCGCCAATGACTGGGGCAGCAATTGGTGAGTTTTTCCGTGATTCTGGAAGGCCGGCACTTATTGTTTTTGATGATTTATCTAAGCAAGCGGTTGCATATCGTGAGGTTTCATTGTTACTTCGTCGTCCTCCAGGTCGTGAAGCATACCCTGGTGATGTTTTCTACCTTCACTCTCGTTTATTGGAACGTGCTGCAAAAATAATTGGCGATGATACCATTGCTTGTCAAATGAATGATTTACCGGAATCCCTTAGACCTTTGGTTAAAGGAGGAGGATCGCTTACCGCTTTGCCTATCATTGAAACTCAAGCAGGTGATGTATCCGCTTATATTCCTACCAACGTAATTTCTATTACGGATGGTCAAATTTTCTTGGAATCTGATTTGTTTAATGCAGGTGTTCGTCCAGCAATTAACGTGGGTATTTCTGTATCTCGTGTTGGTGGATCTGCTCAAATTAAATCCATGAAAAAGGTAGCTGGTACATTAAAGTTAGACCAAGCTCAATACCGAGAATTAGAAGCGTTTGCTAAATTTGGTTCTGATTTGGATGCAGCAACAAAATCTATTCTTGACAAAGGTTCAAGAAATGTTGAAATTTTGAAGCAACGTGAAGGTGATCCATATTCAGTTGAAAAGCAAATTGCGATCATTTTTGTTGGAACAAAAGGATTAATTCAAAATGTGCCGATCAATCAAGTGAAAGCATTTGAAAAAGAATACCTTAATTTCCTCGAAGCAAAACATGCAGATGTACTAGTGGCGCTGAAGGCAGGGAAATATACGGATGAGATAACAGATGTTTTAACTAAGTGCGCAAAGGAAATAGCACAGAAATACTAATTGAATTAAGCTTATCGATTGGCAATTTGTAAATCAATACTATGGCGAATTTAAAAGAAATACGGAATAGAATTACATCGGTTGGATCTACGATGCAAATCACTTCTGCCATGAAGATGGTTTCTGCTGCAAAATTAAAGCGTGCACAAGATGCGGTTACAAAATTAAGACCGTATGCTAGTAAGTTAAAAGACATACTAGAAAATATTAGTGCCGTTTCTGATGCTTCTGAAAACAAACTAGCGAAAACAAACGATAATAACAGCATTCTTCTTGTTGCAATAACTTCGAATCGAGGATTATGTGGTGGCTTTAATAATAACATTATTAAACGAGTACAACATTTAATACTTACCGATTATCAAACGAATGATGTAAAAGTATTGTGCCTAGGGAAAAAGGTGAAAGACGTATTGAAAAGGACGCCAAATTATTATATTAACGATGAGTTGGTAGCAGTGGAAGACATTTTTTCTGATCTTACCTTTGATCGTACGGCATCTATTGCAACAGAATTGATGGCTTTGTACCAATCCCAGCAATTCAGTAAAATCATTATTGTCTATAATCGTTTTGTGAATGCAGCGACTCAAGCCATAGAAACAGAACAATTTCTTCCTGTTCTTAACATAATACCTGAAGGTAAGCAAGTTTCAGTAGATTATGTTTTTGAACCGAACAAGCAGGATTTAATAGAGGTGCTCATTCCTAAATCATTGAAGATTCAATTGTTTAAAGCACTGCTAGATTCAAATGCCTCTGAACAAGGAGCGCGAATGACTGCCATGCACAAGGCGACCGATAATGCGAGCGATTTACAAAAAAGTTTAAAATTGACGTATAATAAAGCACGTCAAGCAGCCATTACCAATGAAATTTTAGAAATAGTTGGTGGTGCAGAAGCTTTGAATTCATAATTTAGCTTTAAATAGCAAATTATGGATACGATAATCAAGGTTCTAATTGTTGATGATCACAAACTTATTAGCGAAGCTTGGTCTTCATTATTAAAAGATGCCCCTTCCATCCTTGTTATTGGCACGGCGGATTCTGAGCTAGGAGCTTACGAATCGGCAGTCAGTTTGCGACCAGACATCATTTTGATGGATATTAATTTGGGTAGTGGTAGTGGCATTGAAGCGACCGTTAAAATCAATAATACCTTACCTAAATGTCGAATAATTGGACTTTCATTGCACGATGACATCACCTATGTAAAGAAGTTTTTATCCGTAGGGGCAAAAGGATATTTGACAAAAAATACTAATAAGAGTGAATTAATTAATGCCATTCATGCCGTTTATGGTGGAGAGGTGTTCATTGCTTCGGATATAAAAGATCGTTACTTTACGTCCTTGTTAAACGTCAATAATACCGATAATAAAAAGGAATTGACGATGAAGGAAATTGATATTGTAATACTTATTTCTCAGGGATTAACCTCCAAAGAGATTGCTGACAAACTGTTCATCTCTTCCCGAACAGTAGAAACCCATCGGCATAATATTCTAAAAAAATTAGGATTGCCTAATGCTGCACAATTGAGTAGTTGGGCAAAAGATAAAGGGTATGTTTAGCGCTATAATTACCAGCTGGATGTATCGATGAGCGAAGCTTAAAATAGCAGTTATTTCTTTTTAGCATACAAGCTCTGCATAGAGATCACATGGGGTAAACTAATACAAGCGATAAAAATGAAAAAAACACCCCAATGATTCGTCGCGACTTTACTATCACTTTCATTCGTAGGAAATAAATAAATAAAGAGAAAAAGAATCAGCCATGCTCCGGCATGAAATGGAAGAGCTTGTAACCAAATTTTTTGATGATTAAGTTTTAACTTTCCTGCGATATGGTTCCAACTAGTAATGCTGTGCTGCCCAATAAAATAGAGCCCAAAGGCAAAAAGGAGTGGTAGTTGACTTGACAGTAATAACCAAATGAGGGTAAGACTAAATGACACTTTTTTTCGAATGATGGACCAAATTAACCACGGAATAATGGCCCATATAGGACAGGCGATTGGCAGACTAAGATTTCCAATGATTGAGGTGATGGTGTTTGTTTCTTGTAAATGGGTACCGACAATATAAAAAAGAACAAAGGCTCCCCAAATTAAAGATAGGGCAGGTCTAAAATCCCATTGTTTTCCGTCTGCCTGACCGAAATGCCAGGCTGAATAGAGTAGAAAAATAATGAGTGCTAATTCAGGGAATAAATACCATAGAAAACCCATCGCAGCAGCTTGAAGTAGATAACTAAAAATGAAACGAGGCATTTTTTTGGAATCCCAATGACCAATTTCAATTAGATGGTCGACCGCCCCATGTGGAATCCCAACCGTAATAAAACCGATTAAAAATAGGCCATAACCAATAATGTTTTGAGTAATTGTTTTATTTCCCAGCGCTAATAAGAGTAAGCTTACTAGTAATAACAAGAACGATCTAATCCAACGAGAAGAAGCTATATTATGAAAGAGCGCATAAATAAAGGGCTGCCAAGGGAGCTTCATGAAAATCATTATTTCCTCAGGAAAACTTGTTTTTTGATCTAGAAAACGCAATACCTTATTAATTTCCACTCCTTTAAATAAAGACTGAAAAATATTCTTGCCTCTGTGGGGTTTATGTTGTAAAATATGTAATAGCAAGGAATCATAAAAGGCAAAGCGGCCTTGCAATGCGTTTACATGCTGAATATTTAGCTTTTCAGCATCTTTAATATTTAGTATATCCACCAGTTCACAGGCTTGGTCATACATGTTTTTGAAGGCATAGCCAGTACTAGGCTTAACTTTATAATTTCGTGCACCTAACAATACAACATCCTTGAGATTCTCATTGACTATTTCGGCGTTGCTCATTGGAATGCATCCAATTTCCACTGAAAGCCTCTTAAATTCACCAAAGTGTTTCTGAATGTATTCCTTTAGTTGTTGTTCTGCTGCAGATTCGTTTAGTATTTCCGAGCCAAAGCGAGTTAGCTCTACAAGGGCCTTGTTGGATGAAAAAGGCAGTACATACATAAATTGCGTAAAGCCGTCTTGGGCTACTTCAAAATCCATTAATCGACAAGTAGAAGTGTTTTCTATCTGTTCAAAGGTTTCAATTTCCCACCCAACAAAACTCTGGAAAATATGGGTTTCTCCTTTTCTTACTTCTTGATAGTTGGGGCTTCGTGAATCGAAGATTTTCTTTCCGCGAATTATTTCGTCATTTGCAACGACATAGGCGCCAATTTCATCAACTGAAATTCTTGCCACTGGGTATATTAATCGATCCCAGCAGTATATTTTTTCGAGCTCCTTTACTTCATTATATAAATTGATACTTGATATATGATGATAACTAAGTGGATCTAATGAGATTTGATTCGTGTTTTCGATTGATACGCTTGACCAAGAGTGTTTGATTAAATTCCTTAAGTCCTTAATAATTCTATCTTCTTTATTTGCCCAAAAACAAAATGTTTTATCATTTTTATTTTTTTTCTCGGGATCTATAATTAATATAGAAACCTTTTCCAGGAAATTTTTACGATGAAGTTGAAGTAAAACTAAGGATGCCGCTGCTCCATAGCCCGCGAATATGAAGTCATATTCTTTTGTCGATGTTATTGGATTAGCTATGGTAGAATTCGGAATTATGGGCACTATTGTTTAAATATATTTAAATTGTAAAGGCAAAAAAAAAGTGGGAATTCAACTGAATTCCCACTTTTAATATTAAAAATTTAAGACTAGTCTTTAGATCTTGATAAAGAATAGATTACTAGACCAAAACCAATTTTGTTTACTGCATCACCGATATTGTAAACGATATCCATACTTGCCCATCCTGCCATGAAAGAGTACCACTGACCATCAGCAGTTCCGATCATGTAACCTAATGGATAAATAGCCCATCCGATAACAACAAATTTCAATAATGAACCAACTGCTTTTTGAACTGCAGGAGTACTTCCTTTAGACAATTTAGCAACATCACCCATCCATACTTCATACACAATGTAGAAATAAGCCAAGCCTGAAATTAAGCCCCAGATTGCAGCGTGATTTTTGTCTACTGCCTCTCCGAAATAACCAGTAACTAACATAATTACTGAACCAAAAATTAATTTCCATAACAAGTTAATTTTAGCTCCTGCTTTTTTGGTAATTAAATAAAATTCAACACACATTAATGGAACGGTAAGAATCCAATCCACATAACGGAAGAAAATTGGTGATTCACCAGTTGAAAGATTGTAATCTCTCATGTAGTAATAATGTACTGCAGCAATAAAAGTAATCAAACCTGATACTAAAATTGAAGTTCTCCACTCTGGAGAGGTGTTGCTTAACTCAAAAAAGAAAAACACTGATGCGGCCATCATAGCCATTGTTCCGATAAAGAACGTAAAGGCAACGTAGTTGTTAGTTGCAATAGGTAAAATTGTTAATAACATAATTTTTTTTTTTACTTTTTCCTACTCTTTTAAATCGGTTTTTCGGATACCACCAAATACTAATTATTGTAAAAACAATATTAATAAGAAATTGTTCACGTTAATTTAACTTTTGAAAAGTAAAATATCGGTCAATAATAATTGAAAAGCAGTAAATAATAAATGACTTAAAAAACGAATTAGCTTTTAGTACTTCTTACCCTTTCTTGAATTAAGAACTTTTGATATTTATTGTGAATTATAAGTATGAATAATCCATAAACAATTGCACAAATAATTAAAAGGTTATTCAGTAGCCCAACATTTGAAAACGATAGTCGAATTAAGATAGTTGAAATAATAAACCCCGAATTTCTCATCACCTTATGAAAATCATCGGCAATGAAAAATGAATACAATAATATAAGAACATCGGCAAAAATTAAAACGGTAAAAAAATGTTCGAAAAAGATATTGTTAATATTAACAAATGAATTAGCTCCATTTTCTCCTGGATTTAAAACGCTAAATAACCAACTTGTTAGTGAATATATGGCAAGAATTAAAAATACTGGCACCAAGAAATTTGCGATAATCTTTTTAATTCCTACAAAGCGATTAATTGCTACTTGTTGCGAAACGGTCAATTTCGGCTCTGGGAATTGTTTTTTACTTTGGATGTAGAATAAATAAATAAGAAAGAATAAAATGAGAGAGCTTGCTAAATCATAGGTGAATTGAAGATCATATTTGCTGCTGAACCAATCTGGAGTGATCGATAAACCCGAAAAGTCTTTAAACAATCGCCTTATGACAATTAATGTCATAATCTCATATTGTTTGCTTATGTAGGTGGTAAATGATTTCGGAAGGTAATAGATTAGTAAATAGACTTCGTAGAGAAGAATAAATGAAAAGGGCGTGTAAATTGCTACAATTGGGTTGGCAAGTAAGTCGGAAGGGGCATCGAGATGAATAATATCGAAATCAACTAGAAAAATAATCACTAAGTGAATTAGGAAACTCGCTATCGCTATCGTCAATATGATTCCCTCACTCTTTTTTTTTGCTTTTGGAGAAAGAAATTGCTGGAAAAAAGCAAGAAATTTTGTGTAAAACATGAGAGGGAACTTTAAATAATTTTGACTATAACAAAATCAATTAAATAAAGTTCATTTTTGTTAACGCACTAACTTATAGAAAATTAAAAAAGCATATACGGGAATGTATCAATCCTAAACCTATTATATATCTTACGAAATCATAGGCCCCGCTCCAAAATCTTTTTCACTTATTAGAGCGCTTAATTCTCCATCGCTATTTTCAGCCATTAAAAGCATCCCATGCGATTCAACTCCTCTAATTTTTCTTGGCGCAAGATTCATAAGCACAACGACTTTTTTCCCTAGGATTGCCGCTGTATCGTAATGCTTAGCAATTCCAGAAACGATGGTTCGTTCATCAATTCCTGTATCCACCTTCAAAACGAGTAATTTGTCGGCATTTTCCATTTTATCGGCCGCTATCACGTGACCAATGCGAAGGTCCATTTTAGTAAAATCTTCGAAGGAGATTAATTCTTTCATGATAGGGTAGTTAGAATTAGTGGTAGGACTTGTAATTAATTTGCTTTTCTCTTGCTCTACCCATTCGTCTGTAATTTTTTCAAACAAAATAGTAGATGTTCCGATTGTATTACCACCTGAAATCATTGGTAACTTATTGTCCCAAGTAGAAGATTCGATACGGAGCATTTGAAGAAGTAAATCGGCTGTTTTGGGTAAAAATACACGCGAACACAAAGCCAGTTGTTCAGTGATCTGAAGTGCTACGTTAAGGATAGTTTCTACTCGTAAAGGATCACTTTTGATTACTTTCCAGGGCTCTTCATCGGCTAGATATTTATTCCCAATTCTTGCCAAGTTCATCATCTCTTGTTGGGCCTCTCTAATCTTATATTGATATAACAAGTCTGAAATTTTACCTGGAATCGTTGCAATTTCATCTAATACTTTTTGGTCATAGGTAGTCAGTTCGTGAGCTGACGGTATTACACCTTTGTAATATTTATGGATAAGTACCGTAACGCGATTCACAAAATTGCCATAAATATCTGCTAGTTCTGAGTTGATCCTAGTTTGAAAATCTATCCAAGTAAACTCGGAGTCTTTGTTTTCGGGAGCAATTGAAGTGAGGACATATTTTAACTCATCTACTTTAGTTGGATAGTTCTCCAAATATTCATGCAGCCAAACGGCCCAGTTCCTTGAAGTAGAAAATTTGTCGCCTTCTAAATTTAAGAATTCATAGGCGGGAACATTTTCTGGAAGTATAAAATCTCCATGCGCTTTAAGTAAAATAGGAAATATGATGGCATGAAAAACGATATTATCCTTTCCAATGAAATGGACTAACTTTCGATCTTTTGCTTCTTCTTTACACCAATAATCTTTCCAATTTTTCCCATTATCTAAGGCCCATTGCTGCGTAGCAGAAATATAGCCAATGGGAGCATCTAACCAAACATAAAGTACTTTTCCTTCCGAGTTGGGTAAGGGAACTGGAATTCCCCAATCTAAATCTCTGGTCATGGCGCGAGCACGTAATCCTCCATTAATCCATGACATGCATTGACCAATAACCTGATTTTTCCAAGTTTTTGGATCATGAAGAAGTTTTCCGTCAATAGATCCTTTTTGTATCCACTCCCGTAACCAATCTTCATGCTCATTCATGGGCAAATACCAATGAGCCGTTTCTTTTAGTTGGGGAGTTTTGCCTGATAGTGTTGAAATTGGATTAATTAGTTCGTTGGGACTTAAGTCAGCACCACATTTTTCACACTGATCACCGTAGGCATTTTCATATTGGCATTTCGGGCAAGTACCTGTAATGTATCGATCCGCTAAAAATTGCTCGTAGTCGTTATCGTAATACTGTAGCGATCGCTCTTCTTTGAACGTGTCTTTGTCATGAAGTTTTTTAAAGAAGTCGGATGCAACTTGATGATGCAGTGGTGATGATGTTCGATGAAAGATATCAAATGATATTTGAAATGTTTCGAAAGAATCCTTGATGATTCGATGGTATTTATCGACGATTTCTTGTGGCTTTATGCCTTCTTTTTTTGCCCTAAGTGTAATTGCAGCACCATGTTCATCACTTCCACAAATAAAGGCTACGTCGTGACCATTAAGTTTTAGAAAGCGCACAAAAATATCTGCAGGCAAGTAAACTCCTGCCACATGGCCTAGGTGTAAGGGCCCATTTGCATAGGGCAACGCTGCGGTAACTGTATAGGCTTTTTTCTCCATTTTAAGTTAGCAAAGATACGGAGTTAATGTGGACAAAAGTTAAGGCATAAAAAAAAGGGTTGGAAACCCAACCCTTTTTTTTATAGTAGATAAATTATCTTTTTACCACATTGAATTGAGCGGTTTTACCATTCTCTAAAACAACATTGAAAATATAAACGCCTGATTCTAAATTATTAATAGAAACATCAGCTTTTCCGTTGATTAGGTTAATTGATTGATTTGCCACCACTTTTCCAGAAATATCAGTTACACGTAAACTCGCAACTCCTTCACCTTCCAATGAAATAGTAACGTTTTCTGTCGCTGGGTTTGGATAAGCCATACCATCAATAGTAGCAGACTCATTGATTCCGATGTTATTGGCATCAAATACATGAAGAACTAATGAACTAGGAAGTTCGTAACCAAATCCTGCAGCATAATAAGTACCATCACTTTCGTTAGGCGTCATTGGCTGTAAATATTGATTCGCATTCCAAATATAGTTGGTGTTTGATTCATGACCCATGTACAAGTTAAGATTTACTGTTTGAACACAAGCTAAATAACGTTGGTTATCATCTAAAGCCACAGGAGCTGTAAAAGCACCATAAACCATATCACCTTGTAAATCTGACGGGTAATAATAATACCCTGAAGCAACTTGTGTTAAGGTATTAAACGCAAGGTTAGCATCGTTTAAATCAGTAAAAGCATCTTCCCACTTATATAAATACAAGGCCATTTCTTCACCAGTTAATTCCACCATAGAAGCAGCACTTGTTGTTGCTGAAAAATGGATACCAGAAACTCCTAATCTACTAGCGTTCGGATCGCTGATAACAGAACATGTAGAAAAAGTTTGATTGTTTGTACCAGGACGGTAATAGTTTCCTGGGTTAGGCATACCAGATACAACATCTAATTGTGCGAAGCTGTACATAGAATCTTGAATTACAAAATCAGAAGACATGCTATTATCAGCTGCATAATCATCTGCACCGGTCAAAGAAACTGTGTATGTTAAAGTGTATCTTCCAGGAGCGTATGTTGCCAAAGAAAATTGAGGAAGTGTTGAAGCTCCACCAGGATATACATCTAAGCTATCTCCAGAAGCAAGGGTGATACTATTAACAGAGTTTGAATAAACTGTTGCCCCTAATGGGTCAGTTACAGTTGCCGTTAAGGTCATGTTTGATTGAGGTTGGTTACCATAATTGTAAACACGAGTTCCAACTTCAAAGTTAAATTCAGTTCCGTTTTGAGCAAGTAAAGCAGGAACAGCTCCTTGCTTAGAAATTAATGTTGTGCCAGATGTTAAACCAGCATCGTTTGCAAATAAACCTGTTTTATTTCCTAATAACATCACAACAGGCCCTCCAGCCATAGCTGCAGTAATCAAGGCGCCATCTGTATCTTGGATCATTACAACTGGAATGGTTACGTTTGCACCAGAAGCTCCAGCTCCCATTGCAACCACACCAGGCTCTCTATTAATAATAAGTACTGCAACAGCACCTGCATTTTGAGCATTTAATGCTTTCGCACCAAATTCACATGTGTTTCTGTAAATTACGGCGATTTTCCCTGTTAAATTGTTGATTAATGGGTTACATCCTTCCGCTGAGATTGGATTTCCTTGTGCGTTTAAGCCCGGCGAGCCATCGTCGGTCATCATTAAGGTGTCTTGAACAAATGTTCCAGGAATTAAAAAATCAGGTGTTCCCCAACCTCCAGCTGGATCAGCCCAAGTGAATGAGTAATTACCTTGAATAGGCATAGGCGAAACACCTGCGCATATTACTTGCGCACCTGACCAAAATGTTAGCGCAATGGTAGCAATAGAAAGTAAAAGTTTTTTCATGTTAAGTAAGTTTTATGAGGTGCTAATTTAACATAAAATTAATTGATTTAAATAAAAAAATAAATTTTTATCTAACTAGGAGAATAAAATAATAGATTAAGGCAGCTAACGCGGCACTTACTGGGATGGTAAGTATCCATGCCCACAGTAAATTGATGGTAACTCCCCAACGTACTGCACTGAGTCGTTTTGTCGCACCAACTCCAATTATAGAACCGGTAATAGTGTGTGTTGTTGATACAGGAATTCCAAATTGAGATACGGTGAATAGGGTTAAAGCACCGGCTGTTTCGGCGCAAACACCTTCTAAAGGGGTAACTTTTGTGATTTTGGTACCCATCGTTTTAACGATTCTCCATCCACCCATCAAGGTTCCTAAACCGATCATTAAGTAACAACCAAATGCGATCCAAAATGGCATTGTCTCCGAATGGACTTTTGTTTTTATTTTAAACCCATTTTTTAACTCATGGGTCTTTTCGTCAACATAATTAGAAAAAATGCCAGCATAAACATACTCGCTATTCAATGTTTTATCGTTAAATATAGTTTCGCGCGTTTTCGAATCACACAAAGCTTTCCCAAGTGTAAAGACTTCAATTTTTTCTAATTTATCATCAATCTCTTTGTAACTCGGGATGCTTGCATTTGCAAAAGCAGGGTCTACAATTCCTTTTTTATCGTAAACAATTTTACCTGACTTAGCCTCTACAATTTCTTTTTTCTCTAGGTAATAAATTACCGAATCAAATTTAGCAACTTCAGGTTTAAATTTTTCTAATTTATCATCATCAGTATGGTATTCAATTTGCATTAATTCGGTAATTTGCAAGCTTTTTGGAACTGATTCATCCAATTTTCCTTGTCGTCCCATATTACCATAAACCAAAAGAGCCGCACAAATAATTCCCATTACTTTTTGAGAATCTGCTCCACCATGCCCTAATGAAAATGCCGCTGAAGATAAGAGCTGAAGTTTTTTATGCATATTTCCCTCCTTCAATGCGGAAGGCTTTTTGCCATGTGCAATTTCGAACCAAATATAAACAAGGATAAATACACTTAGCATTCCAATAACAATATAGAGCATGAAGGGTTTCATGTCTAAATGATCAATCATATATTGCATCACTAAAACAGTTAATGTCGATAAACCCAAAATAACCAACATTTTTTTCCAGAAGGAACGACTCATGGTAACCACAGCAATTAGGTAGGCGATGAATCCCCCAATAAGTGGTGCGAGGAAAATAAACAAAACAACTTTTAAAATTTCACCAGATTGGATAACATCGAATCCTGCATGAGCAACTGCCGCCCCTGCAAATCCTCCAATTAATGTATGTGAAGATGAAGAGGGGATACCCAATCGCCAAGTTAATAAATTCCAGAAAGTGGCAGCTAATAATCCAGCTAGAATTACCCAGAGATCAATGGCATTATTGTCAACGGTTTTTGCCACAGTGTTTCCAACACTCATGTCAAAAACCCAAAAGGCAATCACATTAAAGGCTGCTGCCCAGATCACGGCTTGTAAAGGAGTTAATACTTTCGTTGACACAACAGTTGCAATAGAATTTGCAGCATCATGAAAACCATTAACTAAGTCGAAAATTAGGGCGATTGCAATCACCACAATGAGTAGAGTAAACATAAACGTATTTTTCTAGGTAAAAATTAGGTGTATTTTACAACGATTGATTCAATAACAGTTCCAGCATCTTCACATTTGTCTGTTGCCGTTTCCATTACTTGATATAATTCACGTCGTTTAATCAGTTCTTTCGCATCCACATCTGAATTGAATAACTTTTCGATACTCATGTCAAAAAGGCTATCAGCTTCATTCTCTATGCTATTAATTTTGATAACACATTCAATAATCTTTTGTGGATTTTTAAGATTTCTTAGTTCCATAACCGCCTCCTTAACAGCAAGTGTGGCTTTATAAATAGCCTCAGCTGTTTTTTGTATACCTTGATCACTAATTGGATCGATATTATAAAAGTTAATTTTCTTACCGGCAGAAAATATGTAATCTGCAATGTCATCCAAAGCTGATGCTAAAGCGTGAATGTCTTCCCGGTCAAATGGAGTAATAAAGTTTCTGCCTAATTCGATGAAGATACGGTGCGTTACTTCGTCATTTTCATGCTCAAGCGTGGACATTTCTGTTATTAGAACCGATCGTTTGTTGAAATCAGGTTCTTGAACGACCTGTAAGAGTTTTTTCGCAATTTTCTCTAAATTATCACTCGCTTCTTCAAATAGTGAGTAAAAAACCCTGTCTTTTGGTAAAAAGTAACTTAAAATTCCAGCCATATTATTAATTTTTTATTCAAAGTTATGTTCTTGTGGTGAAAGAAGGGCAGCAATATGTTTTCTTAACTTAAACATAACATTGGCGAAAACAGAAATACTACGAGAAATCTCAACATGAGATTTTATAACGTGACTATATTTTGATTTAAGTTCCAATCTCGAATTCCAATGTTATCAAATGATTACCAAAATTACCTTTAAGTTAAATATAGATTAAGTTATTATTAAGGATATGTTAAGTAGTTAGTTTTGGAAAAAAATTCTACATACACATGAAAGCAACTATTCTTTTAATTATCTTTTTTTTAGGAACTAGTCTAAGGGCTCAGCTTACAGTTCCAGATACAACAACAAAAAAATCAAATAGCACCAAAAAATGGTTTGAATCCATTAATATTCGAGGCTATGCTCAAGTGCGTTACAACGGACTTTTGCAGACAAATGAAGATTTGGAATGTGAACAATGTGATAAAAGTTGGGGCGGGGAAAATGGATTTTTCTTCCGTCGTGTTCGCCTTATTATTTATGGCCAAGTCAACCCAAGGGTGTATTTTTACATTCAACCTGATTTTGCCAGTGCCCCTGTTTCGACGAATTTGAATTTCGCACAACTTAGGGATGCTTATTTTGATGTAGGAATAGACAAAGAAAATCAATTTAGGTTTAGGATAGGCCAAAGTAAAGTCCCTTTTGGATTTGAGAATATGCAATCCTCACAAAATAGATTGCCTCTTGACCGAGCTGACGCTATGAACTCAGCAGTTAGCAACGAAAGGGATTTAGGTGTGTTTTTCTATTACGCCCCAATAAAAATTAGAAAACGTTATTCTTCCTTAGTGAGCGAAGGTCTTAAAGGCTCAGGTGATTATGGCGTATTCGGCTTAGGTATTTACAATGGACAAACAGCAAACAAGCCAGAATTAAATACAAATCGTCATGTGGTTGCTCGTATTAGTTACCCTTTTGCCATAAAAAAGCAGATAATTGAGCCAGGAATTCAAGCATACAAAGGAGTTTATACCTTATCAACCCTTTCTAGTGGTGTAAAATCGAATATAGATAAAACGTATTTGGATGAACGAATTGGCGCAACATTTGTCCTTTATCCCAAGCCTTTTGGCATTCTAGCAGAATATAATGTTGGCACAGGACCTGAGTTCGATAAATTAGCAGATTCCATAACTAATCAGCGTTTAAGTGGTGGGTTTATCACTGCATCGTACAAAATTGACTTTAAAAGCCAAACATTAATTCCCTTTTTGCGGTATCAAAAGTATGACGGCGGAAAAAAACATGAATTAGATGCCAGAAGTTATAAGGTGGAAGAATTGGAGATTGGGGCAGAGTGGCAACCAAATAAAAACTTCGAATTGGTAGTCATGTACACGATGTCGTCTAGGAGGTTTGAGGATTATGCGAAACAAAACAATTATCAGCGAGGAAATCTGCTTCGTATACAAGCACAAGTGAATTTTTAAAAATAAAAAAAGCGACTGAATCGGCCGCTTTTTTTATGATTAGAGGTGCTTAATTATTTCGCCGCATCAAATTTACTTGCTATTACAGACCAATTAACCACATTGAAAAAAGCAGTGATGTAATCCGGTCTTCTGTTTTGGTAGTTTAAGTAGTAAGCATGTTCCCAAACATCTAATGCTAAGATTGGTGTTCCCGAACATCCTTCTCCCATCAATGGATTGTCTTGGTTGGCTGTAGAACAAATTTCTAATTTTCCGTTGCTAACACACAACCATGCCCAACCTGAACCAAAACGGGTTGTTGCCGCTTTTGCAAATTCAGCTTGAAAGTTTTCAAAGGAGCCGAAGGCATCATTGATCGCACCGGCCAATTCTCCGGTCGGTAATCCGCCACCATTTGGTGACATGCATTCCCAGAATAAGTTATGATTCCAAAATCCACCACCATTGTTTCTCACGGCAGGTTTATCTTTACATACTTTCAACATCTCTTCTATTGACATTCCTTCTAATTCAGTTCCTGCAATCGCATTGTTTAAATTAGTGGTATATGCTTGATGGTGCTTGGAATGGTGAATTTCCATTGTCCGTGCATCAATATGTGGCTCTAGTGCATCGTATGCGTAAGCCAATTTAGGTAGTTCAAAACTCATGATAGGGTATTTATTAGTACAAAACAAAAGTATAAAAAAAATACGGGTAGTTGTTAAAATTATAGCTTGCTTAAATTAACTGCTTCAGAATTCTATGGTAGCTTGTCCGATTTTTTTTACTTGACATATTTATGTAAAAATGTAACTTTGTGCACCTACAAAAAAAGAAAAGATCTCATTCAATTCAAAATGTTTTTCTTTTAACAATGAAGGTGAGATTTATTGGGCTATTTTGCAGTAATCATATATTAAGAAACAAAGCATGAAAAACATTTTTATTAGTGGCATCTCTGGTTTTATCGGAACACACATTACCATTGAGGGCATTAAAAGAGGGTATCAGATTACCGGAACAACGCGCAATCAGCAAAAGGAAGATGAAGTAAAACGAACCATTGCAAAAGTGCTCGGTGAAGAGTCGCTCAAGTCCTTAAAAGTTTTTCATTGCGATTTAAATAGTCCCGACAATTGGCAAGAAGCTATGAAAGGATGCGATGCGGTATTACACGTAGCTTCCCCTTTTCCATTGGGAATTCCAAAACACGAAGACGATTTGATAATGCCAGCACGTAATGGTGTCAAGCACGTAATGGATGCAGCACTAGCTAATAACCTTACTCGTGTTGTTCAAACTTCCTCGATTGCTGCCATTTTGTATGGACATGAGAAAGGAAAAATAAATTTCGATGAAGGCGATTTTACAAACCTCAGTAGTGGTAACTTAGTTAGCGCCTACGCAAAAAGTAAGACACTTGCTGAACAAGATATGTGGATCTATGCAAAAGAAAATCCGGCTTTAAAAATAACAGTAATTAATCCCGGCTTTGTATTAGGACCTATTCTAAATAAAGAAATTGGTACGAGTGCAGATATTATAGTAAAGATGATGAAGGGAGAATTTCCAGGCACCCCTAAAATGGGTTTCCCAATTGTCGATGTGAGGGATGTAGCCGCTGCTCATTTCAATGCTTTAGAAAACGAAGTCTCCATTGGACAACGCTATGCCATTGTGAATGAATCCTTATGGATGAAAGATGTTGCTCTTGCAGTACTCGAGGCTTGTCCGGAATACAAAAACAAATTAAAGGCGAGAGAATTACCTAATTGGTTGGTAAAGATTGCTTCGTTGTTTGATAAAACGATCCGCATGGTGAAAGATGAGTTGGGTTTACTTTATGTCGTTAACAACGATAAAATGAAAAAAGACTTGAAAATAGCTCCCATCTCTTCCGTTCAAGCGGTCCAAGAAACAGCAAAATCGTTGGTTGATTTAAAAATAGTTTAATTTTTAGCAGAGAAAAGGGAATCTTCCCTTCTGTTCGTTTACTTTAGACTGCTTTTTTCTTCCCCCTTTTTTTTAAATACTAAGCGCATAATTAGGTCTTTACGCAAGTTTCTAAACAATTAATCAACAAATAGTTTGATTCATGGTGGATATAGATAAATTGAGAAATGGTGAGGCAAATGAGTTCAAGAAATTAACCTTCATATTGTCTGCTAAAGTTCTAAATCTTGCCTATCATTTAACAGGAAACAAAGAAGATGCAGAGGATATTACACAAGAAGTTTTTATTGCCGTATTTAAAGGGCTTCCTAATTTTAAAGGAGCGAGTGAAATTTCCACATGGGTCTATAGTATAACAGTAAATAAATGCAAAGAAAAAACTCGGAGGGATCTGCGTCAAAAGCGAAAAGGGATAAACGTTCCACTTGAAAAAGTGGACTTTTTCCTAAGCTCCCAAAGTACAGATGTCGAACTAATTCAACTTGAAGAAGAAGCAAGAATGAGAAATATATTACTGCGCATACCAGAAAACCAACGCATTGCATTTACCATGTTTACAATGGAAGAATTTAGTTATTTGGAAATAGCTCAAGCAATGAATTTATCCCTTTCAGCGGTAGAATCATTACTTTTTAGAGCACGAGTGAATTTGAAAAAAATCATCAAGCTATGAAAGAATTAGAAGGGTTTAAATTTTCTTCAAGAATTGAAGTCTCTGATGAATTAGCGAATAAATTAGCGCTAATCCCTTCGGGGAAACAAGCTCCGATTACTCATTTTTATTATGCCGCAGCAGCCATGACATTGCTAGTTTCAATTAATATTTTTGCTGTGTTGTATGCCAACCAAACGAAAGAGACACAAAATGAGGTCACAGCATATTTCGAAGAATGGAATTAATACAAAACAATTAACATGAAAAAATATAAGATTATAATTTGGATATTGGTGATCATTAATATAGGCTTGATTACGTTTATATTTCTTCCACATAGGCCACACGAGCGACCAAGAATTGTGAATATTCTCAACATTGAAGATGCACGGGCAAGTGACATAAATCGCAAAGAGTTGATCCATTTCAATAAGAAGAAAAAGATGATGGATAAATCAAGAAATCTTCGTGCAAAACTTCTTTTGTCTTTTGAAAACGAACTTCCTGAAAGTCAAGCGGATAGTATTCTACAGCGTATTAGTGCCAATCAATATGAATTGGATAAAATGACCTATCTTTTCTTTAAGGATATAAAAAGCCAATGTTCTGAAAAGGAAAGAAAGAAATTAAATGGGTTTTTTACAAAGGTTTTGGAAGGAGAACCTCGACATAAAAAATGAAAGTTGTTTTCCACCTTTTTCTCGTTTCTTTTCTCTTCTCCATTGCTAGCTATGGACAACTAAGAATTATACCATCTTGGGATAATAAAGCCCTCGAGTTAGAGCAGGTTTATTTAACTGAAAACAATGATTCTATTAGTTTTTCCACCCTAAAAATGTATTTTTCGGATTTCCGCTTCAGAGAAAAACTTAGTGGTGGCATTACTGAAATTGACACCTTGATTTTTTATGATTTAGCCGATTCATCCACGCATGTTTTTTTTAAAAATTTAGAAATTTCTAACTACGACGACGTTTCATTTACGCTAGGATTAGACAGTAGTAAAAATGTATCTGGAGAATTGGAAAACGCCTACGATCCTTTACTTGGGATGTATTGGGCGTGGAATACGGGTTATGTCAACTTGAAATTGGCAGGAAAAAGCAGTTTGGTTTTAACAAAAACGCATGATTTTGAATTTCACCTAGGTGGCTATCGATTTCCCTATGCAAGTGCTCAACAGGTACAAGTAGATCTTCTTGATTCATATATCCAATTTGAATTGAGCTTGCTTTTTCCGGATGTCATTTCTTTAAAAAAAACACATCATTTAATGTTGCCAGGTAAAGAAGCCTTTTTAATTTTACAGGGACTAGCGGCATGTTTTAATTAAAAAAGGGTATGAAGGGTTCTCGTTTCTTATTGTTCGCTTTTTGTTGTTGTTGTGTATGTTCCTTTACGTTGAAAGAACTTATTCCTTCTCCTTTTTATCAGCCTAAAGATTGGCCAAAACCGAGTTATGATTTCAAAGGTAACCCATTGGATGGTGAGAAATTTGAATTGGGTAGGGCCTTGTTTTATGACCCAATTCTTTCGCGAGACTCTACCATTTCATGTGCTTCTTGTCATTTGCAATTTACCGCTTTTGCACATGTGGATCACCCAACAAGTCATGGTATTGAGGGGCGGATTGGAAAGCGAAATGCGCCTGGCTTAGCAAATTTGGCATGGCGAAAATTATTTCATTGGGACGGTGGCGTGATCAATTTAAATGCTCAGGCGATTAATCCCATCACGCATGTTGCCGAAATGGATATGCGCTTGGACTCCTTGATGTATCGTTTGGATCGCTCTCCCATCTATTCGGCGGCATTTAAACGCACTTTTGGCACCACTGACATTCGACCTTTTCACCTAGTAAAAGCATTGGCACAATTTACAGTGTCTCTCGTTTCAGCTAATTCTAAATACGATAAAGTGATGAGAGCAGATGATGATCAAGTTTTTACTGAGCAGGAATCTAAAGGAATGGTTTTGTTTACAAAATTCTGTGCTTCGTGTCATAAGCCCCCGTTTTTTGGTGGGGATGACTTCAAATCCAATGGACTGCCTCTTCATCCTGAATTATTGGATTTTGGAAGAATGACAATAACGGGCAATAAACGTGATTCATTGCTATTTATGGTGCCAACACTTCGCAACATTGAATATAGCTTTCCATACATGCATGATGGACGAATTTCAAAACTGAAGGAGGTGATTAAACATTACACGCTTTTAGATTATTCAAATCCATTACTAAGTAAAGAATTAAGGAAAAATCCCGTCAGACTTTCAGATAACGAACAAAAAGATCTATTGGCATTTTTAAAAACACTAACGGATAAAACATTTTTATTTGATGAGCGATTTAAATATGCAACGCTTAAGTAATTTTATACCGCAAGATTATTCAAAAAACGACCTCTAATTAACAAACAAAAAGTTTACACATGAAAAAAATTACCTTATCAATCTTTTTAGCAGCCACACTATCAGCAGTTTCACAAACGAATCCCGCAATTAGTGCTTGGTTAATTAACACTTCTGGCTTAACGGGCAGGCATTATGTAAGTGGTAATCCGACGCCTATTGTTGATGCTGTTTCTGCAAATGTCCAAACGGTTCAATATTCAACTAATTGGGTTTATGTATCAACAAAAGGAATCCCTTCGTACATAACAGGGCCGTTTTTAGATGGAAATCCTTCGCTTGCAACGAGTCAAAATGCCATTTTTAAGATTTCTTTGAATCCAGTTCAAAATACTGGAAATCCGACAAATACAACACCTGGTAATATCGGTATTTTCATTAATGGTGTCGCTTTATTTGATTACCGAGATGGTATTTCTTGGAAGAATTCCACCAATGCACTTGCTGGTGGACCTTTAGGCGGAATGGGTGATGGCGTATGGAATAGAGATGCTATTCCTGCAGAAAAAGCAGGATTCGATTGTGCAAAAGGACACCCTGCTATGGGAAATTACCACCACCATCAAAATCCAAGTGCCTTCAATTTAGACCTTACTGTGATTTCTAATATTTGTGATATTTACGCCGCTGACGGCTTGTATTCTATCAATGCCACGCAACATTCTCCCTTAATTGGTTATGCTTACGATGGCTTCCCGATTTATGGTGCTTATGGCTTTGCAAATACCGACGGAACGGGTGGCATCACACGAATGAAATCGAGTTACCAATTGCGTAATATTTCAACGCGTACTACGTATTCCAATGGGACGAGCGTAACGGCTGGCCCACCTGTTTCTGCTACCTACCCTTTAGGTTATTTTCGAGAAGATTATGAGTACATTTCTAATGCAGGGCAAGATTATTTAGACGTTCACAACGGGCGTGTTTGTGTTACGCCAGAATATCCAAATGGGATCTATTGCTACTTTGCAACGGTAGATGCAAATTGGAACTCTGCTTATCCATATGTAGTTGGCCCAACTTTTTATGGCACAAAAACAGGATCCAAAGTAACTAGCATTACCGAAACGGTTACGGTGTATAATCCAAGCAATGAGCTTTCTGAAAACACAGCTGTCGAGGTTAAGGTTTTCCCAAATCCAAGCAATGATGTGCTTATGGTTCAACTTGGTGATTTAGTTAAGGCTGATGTTTCCTTGAAATTGGTTGATTTAAATGGTAAATTGATCGCTGAAAAAACAATTTTTCAAGGAAGTACAATAGCCTATTTTGATGTAAGTACTTTGTACAGCGGTCAATATATTATGCAAATTGGCGAAGGGAAGCAACAGCAAACTATCAATGTAACCATCGGAGATTAAAGCTTCTTAGGAGATTATAATTCTCTTTGCGTACTTTTGTACCATGCTTAGTGAACGACCTATTTCCGATTGGATTCCAATGTCTTTAAAAGAAGCTCAAAAAAGAGCTTGGGAAGAATTTGACGTCATTTTAATTTCCGGCGATGCCTACGTGGATCATCCTGCTTTTGGAACAGCGGTGGTAAGTCGAATCATTGAAGATGAAGGCTTGCGGATTGGAATTGTCGCTCAACCAAATTGGAAAGATGACCTAAGAGATTTCAAGAAATTAGGAAAGCCCCGTTTGTTTTTTGGTGTGACCGCTGGTTGCATGGATTCCATGGTTAATCACTACACTGCAAATAAGCGATTGCGCTCCACGGATGCATACACACCAGGTGGTGAAGCAGGCTTTCGACCCGATTATGCCTCTATCGTTTATTCAAAAATCTTAAAAGACCTTTATCCAGATGTCCCAGTTGTTCTTGGCGGAATCGAATCATCCTTGCGTAGAGTTACCCATTATGACTATTGGAAAGATGAATTAATGCCTAGTATATTGGTAGATTCAAAAGCCGATTTATTGGTTTATGGAATGGGGGATCAGCCTTTGCGCGAGTTACTCCGTCTTCTAAAAAAAGGCGTTCCTTTTGAGCAAGCCAAAACCTTAAAACAAGTGGCATTCTTGCAAGATAACGCCCTTCCCTTGCCGAAAAATAAAAATTGGGAAACGGTTGAATTAGCAAGTCATGAAGTATGTCTTGAAGATAAAATAAGATATGCGGCGAACTTTAAAATTGTAGAGGTCGAATCCAACAAATGGGAAGCAAATCGAATTACTCAGGTGGTCGGCGAAGAAATTTTAGTCGTTAATCCTCCATACAAAACAATGGAAGAAAATGAAATAGATCGCTCTTTTGATTTGCCTTATACGCGATTACCACATCCAAAATATAAAAAGCGTGGGGCTATTCCAGCCTACGACATGATAAAGTTCTCCATTAATATGCACAGAGGCTGTTTTGGTGGTTGTAGCTTTTGTACCATTTCTGCGCATCAAGGAAAGTTTATCGCTTCAAGAAGTGAGAAATCTATTTTGGCAGAAGTGGAGGAGGTAGTAGCCCATCCAGAATTTCGTGGATACATTTCTGATTTAGGTGGGCCTTCTGCAAACATGTATAAAATGAAAGGCAAAGACGAGGCAATTTGTGCGCGTTGTACTTCGCCAAGTTGTATCCATCCTGTTATATGTAACAATTTGGATACCTCCCATAAACCAATGACGGAATTGTATCGCAAAGTAGATGCCCATCCAAAGGTAAAAAAGGCATTTGTGGGTTCTGGAATTCGCTACGATTTATTAGTCGATGATTTTAATAAAAATAATGAGGATGGAAATCACGACGAGTACATTGAACAAGTGATTACACGTCATGTTAGCGGACGTTTAAAGGTCGCGCCAGAACATACATCTGATGCTACATTACGGGTAATGCGCAAACCTTCGTTTAAGTATTTCCATAAATTCAAGGAGAAATACGATAAGATTTCTGAAAAACATGGACTTAAACAGCAACTTATCCCTTATTTTATTTCGTCTCATCCTGGCTGCGAAGAAGAAGATATGGCAAATCTAGCCGCTGAAACGAAAGACATGGGTTTTCAATTGGAACAAGTGCAGGATTTTACACCTACACCAATGACAGTTGCTGAGGTGATTTATTACACAGGCGTCCATCCATATACCTTAAAGCCAATCAATACTGTAAAAACAAAAGAAGAGAAAATCAATCAAAATCGTTTTTTCTTTTGGTATAAACGAGAAAACCAAGGGTGGATAAAACAACGATTAGAAAAAGCAAAACGACCCGATTTAATCGAAAAATTGTTAGGGAGCTCCTCCGAAAAGTCACCTTCCAAAGTACCTACTTGGCTTGAAGAAAAACGTAATAAAACGAAATAGTTTTCCGTTTAATCATAAGGCTTTTATTACACTTATTATTTTCTTCTTAACTGTTTCCCATGTAATAGTTTTGTCAAAAACAATTGGGCTTGGTTGTATTTCAGCATCATCAAAATAAGTAAGGCTTCGTGCTACATGAAAAGTAGTTTGATGAGGATATTTTTCGGTGTAAAAGGAAAATAATTCATCTATTGAATAATGTTGTAAAAGGAAGAATAAATCATAAAAATCTTTTTTGCTCCCTCTACCTGTTATAGCATCTAACTTCATGGCAGCAATGTCTTCAAGGGAAGCCATTCGAATATTTTCAAGTACTAAAAAAGGCCTAATAAACGGATAATGAAACTTTATAAAATCAACTTTAACGTCATTAATTGTTGTAATTAGCGTTTGTGGAAGTTGATTATTTACAACAATTTGATAATCCTTCAACAAGGATGTCAAAAGGTCGTTTGACGCAAAATCAGTGTTAGAAAACAAATCCAAATCAATAGATTTCCTATTCCCTAACTGCAACGCTAAGGCAGTCCCTCCCACCAATACAAAAGAATCTAAATATTCTTTTTGCATCAAAGATTTTAATAATTCCAGTGTGTTAGATTCGACTGTTTGAGATTGTAACATCTAAAATTTATTTTAGGAATAGAAAAATATACAGAACAAAAACTTAAGGTTCTTTCGTCAAGATTTTTTATTTCTACGATGATAGATTTTAATTTTTCTATTCCAAAATAGTTTTTTAGAACTTTAAAATCAACTAATGTTCCTCTTGTAAGAACGCGCTCTGTAATAAACAGTGAATGAGTTTGAGAATCAAGATCCTCAAAATTAACATCCCAAAAAAGTGATTTGCTTAAACTATGTTTAACATCTTCCTCCATCAATCAAATATAGGGTGAATTTTTAAATTAAAAGAAAAGATGTTTTAGAACATTACTGTCCAAAAAAAAAGAAAACTATAAATACTAGTTTTTATCGATTTGTTTTAGAATGCCATTCCACAAATTAATTCGCATCTTTAGTGCTTGCGATGAAACATAGGTAGCCTCTTCCCATTTCACGTCATCATCTCCACATAATTCATCTATCATTTGAAGTGACAATGGGCCATGTTCGCCACCATCTATTTCTATATGTCTCTCTAGGTAATAAATGAGACGAGAAGTTGAAACGCCGTCTTTATTTTCCATTCCTTTTACAATTTCGATGAACATGTCAGGAATTAAATCTTCCCTCCCAAAAGTAAAAACAGCAGCAATTTCATGAAGTTTCCCTGCTTCAATAATTCGGAACGTGAAATCAACGAATTCTCTAGTTTCCGGGTTTACTTTATTTACGTCAAACGATGAGGTAATTTCCTTGCCTTTCGAAATGTTAGCGACAAAATCTAATATAGGTTTTGTTTCTGCACCAATCCCCTCCATCGCTTGGATGTATAATTCAAAGTGACTAGCAGGCACATTGTTGGAATCGATATCACTTTCTTCCCCCAAAACAATTTCATTAATTAATCGTCTGGTAGAAGGACTTCCTACTGGAACCCATGGCAATGTTACACAGGTCAGCCCTCTTTGCAACGCTTTTAGTAAACTCATAAAATCCCAAACAGCATAGGTGTGTTGCTCCATGAAAAGCTGGAGTGATGTATGCGTATCGAGTTTTGTATACAACGGATGTTGAAGCAATTCTTGGCGCAATGGCGCAATCGATTCTGAAAGTTTTTTTATAGCTTGATTCATGTCAATTTAACACCTAATTCTTTTAATTGTTCAGCGCTAATTGGCGAAGGTGCATCAATCATGGTGTCTTTTCCACTATTATTTTTTGGGAAGGCGATGTAATCACGAATGGATTCTGATCCTCCTAATGTAGCGACTAATCGATCCAATCCAAAAGCTAAACCGCCGTGTGGTGGTGCACCGTATTCAAAGGCGGTCATTAGGAAACCAAATTGTGCCTGTGCTTCCTCTTTTGTGAAGCCCAATAAATCGAACATTCTCGATTGCAGTGCTTTATCGTGAATACGAATCGATCCTCCTCCTAATTCAACTCCATTCATTGCTAAGTCATAGGCGTTTGCCCTAACTTTTCCTGGATCGGTATCGATTAAGTCCATGTCTTCTGGTTTTGGAGACGTAAACGGATGGTGCATCGCATGAAAACGATTATTATCTTCATCCCATTCTAACAATGGAAAATCGGTTACCCATAATGGTTTGAAAACTGAAGGGTCTCTTAATCCTAAGCTATTTCCAAGATATAAGCGTAATTCACTTAGTTGTTTGCGGGTTTTTTCAAGTTCCCCGCAAAGCAATAATAATAGGTCACCAGGCTTGGCATTTGCCGCCATCATCCATTCCTTTAATGCGGCTTCGTCATAGAATTTATCAACCGATGATTTTATGGTTCCATCTAGATTATATTTGGCATAGATTAATCCTTTGGCGCCAATCTGAGGCCGTTTTACCCATTCCGTTAATTCGTCAAGTTGCTTTCGTGTGTAATCTGCGCATCCAGCAACATTAATAGCAAGTACTGAATTAGCGTCATCAAATACCGGAAATCCCTTTCCCTTTGCCATTGCGGTAAAATCAACGAATTCCATTTCGAAACGAATATCAGGTTTGTCGGAGCCAAATCGTTCCATCGCTTCTTGGTAGGAAATTCTAGGAAAAGCGTCGGAAAATTCGATGTTTTTAACCGTTTTAAAAACATGTTTAATTAAGCCTTCAAAAGTGTCAAGTATATCGTTTTGCTCAACAAATGCCATTTCACAATCGATTTGTGTGAATTCCGGTTGTCTATCAGCCCTTAAATCTTCATCACGGAAACATTTTACTATTTGGTAATACCGGTCAATGCCTGATACCATTAATAATTGTTTGAATGTTTGTGGCGATTGCGGTAAGGCATAAAAAAGCCCTTGATTCATTCTGCTTGGAACAACGAAATCTCTTGCCCCTTCAGGCGTCGACTTGATTAGAACGGGTGTTTCTACGTCTAAAAAACCTTTTTTATCTAGGAAATTTCTTACTTCCAGGGATACTTTATGTCGTAACATTAAATTGTCCCGTACTGGATTTCTTCTTATGTCCAAGTAGCGGTATTGCATCCTTAATTCATCTCCTCCATCCGTTTCATCTTCTATGGTAAAGGGGGGGAGTTTCGCCGTATTTAATATGGTTAAAATCTCCACCATTATTTCGATTTCTCCGGTAGGAATATTTTTGTTTTTATTGCTTCTTTCAATTACTTTTCCTTTTATTTGAATTACAAACTCTCGCCCCAATTTATTCGCACGCTCTGCTAATTCAGCATTTTGGTCTGCATTAAAAGTTAATTGTGTTATTCCGTATCGATCTCTTAGGTCAATAAAAGTCATGCCGCCTAAGTCCCGAGAGCGTTGAACCCATCCCGCCAATTCAACGGTATTGCCTATTTCTTTACTAGTTAATTCCCCACATGTATGCGTTCTAAACATTTCTTTTTTTTTAGCAAAAATAAGCAATTCTCATCGTTTGGCTGATTGTAAGCCATGATTATTTGATCCTCAACATCTTCAATATTCATTCATTTATGTTATCGAATAATTCAAAGCTCAATTTTATTCATATGTCCTTTATAATTAATTAACATACAATACCTTAGAAGAACAAACCAAAAGACATGTATATTCTAGCAAACACAGAAATGGCCATCTTTTTCTATTTTTTTGCGGCATTGATTTCCGTAGTGGCGATTATTTTCGCCATCAATTTATTTAAAAGAAAAGGGTAATTTATTTAGGGACATATTTTTGTTCCCTAAAACGAAAAATTTCCATGGTTCCCGTTGCTTTATCTTGATTGATAAGAGCTGAGATTATTTTGCTATTTGGGTCATAAAGTAGTTGCCATTCATTTATAAAGACTCCATCTTTTAAAATT
>JAIPAL010000078.1 GCA_021740085.1 Crocinitomicaceae bacterium | reverse complement strand
TTTATCTGAAGACATGGCCAAAGATGCCGAGGTTTTTGTTCAGGAAGTCACCAATAAATTCATAAAGAAAATCGAAGAGCTTTTAGAAATAAAAGAAAAAGAAATAATGACCGTTTAAAAAACGGTCAGTTCGCTACAACGTCCCTCTATTTTCTTGTTCTCTTTCAATTGCCTCAAATAAAGCTTTGAAATTTCCCTTTCCAAATGATTGCGCACCCTTGCGTTGAATTATTTCAAAAAACATAGTTGGGCGATCCACAACGGGCTTGGTAAATAACTGTAATAAATACCCCTCTTCATCACGATCAATTAAAATTCCATGCTGCTTTAATAATTCAATGTCTTCATCTATTTCTCCAACGCGCTCTAATAAATCGACGTAATAACTATCAGGGACATATAAAAACTCAACACCTCGATCCCGCATCTGAGAAACCGTATCAACAATATTATCGGTTGCTAAAGCTATATGCTGCACACCTGGTCCATTGTAAAAATCTATGTATTCCTCAATTTGAGATTTCTTTTTTCCCTCAGCTGGCTCATTAATTGGAAATTTAATACGGCCATTTCCATTGCTCATAACCTTACTCATCAATGCCGTATATTCCGTAGAAATATCGTTGTCATCAAAAGAAATGATCTGGGCAAATCCCATCACGTGCGCATAAAACTGGCACCAAGTATTCATTTCATTCCAATCCACATTTCCTACCATGTGATCAATGAATTTCAATCCAACTGGCGAAGGGTTATAATGTGACTTCCATGCTTTATATCCAGGAAGAAAAACACCATTGTAATTTGCTCTTTCAACAAAAATGTGAACTGTTTCCCCATAGGTGTAAATACCTGAACGAATTACAAATCCGTTTTCATCTTCTTCACGCGTGGGTTCCATAAAAGGCTTTGCTCCACGCTTTGTTGTTTCTTCAAAAGCTTTTGTTGCATCATCCACCCACAAAGCAACTACTTTTACACCATCGCCATGCTTATTAATATGTTCATTGATTACGCCATCCTTCGTTAAGGGAGTGGTTAGCACCAAACGGATTTTATCCTGCTTTAAAACATATGACACCCGGTCTTTTACCCCCGTTTCCAATCCCATAAACGCCTCTGATTGAAAGCCAAATGCCGTCTTATAATAAAGAGCGGATTGCTTGGCATTTCCAACATATAGTTCGACATAATCAGTTCCTAAAAGTGGCAAAAAATCTCCTGCATCTGCAAATAATTTCTTCAAACTATATTCTGTATTTTGAAGGTCTTTTAAATTTTTAATTTCTGTTGACATATTACTATTTTTTTAATGTGTTAACCACGATTTTGAATAATCATCATCTTCTATTCCCATTGCAAAGGTAGTAAGTTGTAATGGTTTAAATGTATCGACCATCACTGCTAATTCTTCAGTAGATTTTTTTCCTATACTTCTTTCATAGGCACCTGGGTGCGGACCATGAGGTAATCCTGAAGGATGCAAGGTAATTTGTCCTTTTTCAATGTGATTTCTACTCATAAAATCGCCATCCACATAATACAATACCTCATCAGAATCAATATTACTATGATTGTAAGGAGCAGGAATTGATTCCGGATGATAATCGTATAATCTAGGTACAAAAGAACAGATTACAAATGCTTTTGTTTCAAAAGTTTGATGAACTGGAGGTGGTTGATGGACACGTCCAGTAATAGGTTCAAAATCATGAATGCTAAATGCATATGGAAAATTGAAACCATCCCAACCAACCACATCAAAGGGATGAGAAGCATATACATAATCGTATAAAACATCTTGTTTTTTTATTTTCACAAGAAAATCACCGTGCTCATCATGTACTTCTAATTCAGTTGGAGGTCGCATGTCGCGCTCACAATAAGGAGAGTGCTCTAGCAACTGACCAAATAAATTTCGATAACGCTTAGGTGTGAAAACTGGATGAAATGATTGAATAATTAATAATTTATTATCCGTGGTAGTAAAATGAATTTGATAAATCATTCCCCGAGGAATAACAATATAATCCCCGTACTTAAAATCGATATTACCCAATTGTGTTTTCACGGTACCTTCCCCGCGATGAATAAAAATAACTTCATCCGCATCGGCATTTTTATAAAAATAATCAGTTAGAGACGTAGTTGGTGCCGCTAATTCAATGTAAACATCACTATTTACCAAAATGGGTTTACGACTTTCAAGGAAATCAGAAGCAGGTTCTACTTTAAATCCCTGAAAACTTCGCATTTTCATGTTTTTACCAACAGCAATCTTTGGCGCGCAGTCTTTTTCACCCAAAATCTCCTTAACGATTGTAGGAGGATGTAAATGATAAAGTAACGAAGACATTCCTTCAAAACCTGCTGTTCCGAACAACTGTTCATGATGCAATTCTCCGTTCTCCTTTCTAAAAACAGTATGACGTTTATGTGGTATTTTTCCTAATTGATGATAAAATGGCATAAGGACTGATTTTCGTTTAAAACAAATGTAAGACATAATCACACTTAAATTATATTACTATTATCAGTTTTATTTCTAAAAGAGTTCTTTTTTGCTTAATTGGGACAAAAATCAAAAAGCAAAAGTTAAATTTGTCTAAATTAAATGGATGAAAAAAACACTTGTATTAGGAGCCTGTGGGCAAATTGGAACAGAATTAGTCCTAACCTTAAGACAAAAATATGGAGAGGAAGCTATCATTGCTGCAGACCTTAAAGAGGAATGTCCACTAATAATAAAGAATGGCCCCTACATTCAATTAGATGCCCTCGACAAACAACAAGTTAGATCGTATATAATTGAAAATAATGTAAAGGAAGTCTATTTACTTGCCGCTTTACTTTCTGCAACGGCAGAAAAAAATCCAGATTTTGCATGGAAACTAAATATGGAAGGATTGTTTACAATTTTAGATCTAGCGAAAGAAAAGTATGTAGATAAAATATTTTGGCCGAGTTCAATTGCCGTATTTGGCCCAACTACTCCGATGGACAAAACGCCTCAACATACCATAATGGAACCAACCACTGTTTATGGAATTTCAAAACAGGCCGGTGAAAGATGGTGCGAATACTATAGTTTGAAATTTGGAGTAGATGTAAGAAGTATTCGCTACCCTGGTTTAATCTCCTATAAAAGCTTGCCTGGAGGAGGAACCACAGATTATGCAGTTGATATTTTTTATAAGGCGAAGGAGCAGGTAAAGTTCAATTGTTTCCTAAAAGAAGACACCGCATTGCCGATGATGTTTATGGATGATGCTATTCGAGCAACTATCGAACTAATGGAAGCGCCCATTGAAAATGTAAAAATTAAATCTTCGTACAATCTAGCTGGAATTAGCTTTACACCGGCGGATTTGGCAAAAGCTATTCAAAAAGAAATGCCCAACTTCCAAATTGAATACAACCCTGATTTCAGACAAGCAATTGCAGATAGTTGGCCAAATTCTATTGATGATTCAATGAGTACGCAACATTGGGGATGGCAACCTAAATTTGATCTCGATGGAATGGTAAGAGAAATGCTTACTAATCTCTGAAATTAATACCAGATTTCTTTTGATACCAAGACTTTTAAATGACTTTCGCTAACGATTAGATAAGCGAAGCAGATTTTTTTTGAAAAAAAAAACCAAAAAAGAATTATTATTAATCAATCTTGTTTAACTTTGTTACATAATATTTAAACAAAATAGTATGTCGACACTGGAATTTAATCAAGCCCTTGTAGATTTGGAACTTAATCTTCGCTCTTTTGCTATGAATTTCACTAGAAATAAAGCAGATGCGCAAGATTTAATTCAGGAAACTATGCTAAAAGCACTGAGCTACAAAAAACAGTACACGCCCCAAACAAATTTCAAAGCTTGGGTATTTACTATCATGCGAAATACCTTCATTAATCAATATAGAAGAAAAGTAAAATCAAGGACGATTTTTGATAGCTCTAAAGAATTGGATCAGTTTTCAAATATTCAAGGCTTAAAAGAAACGCCAGTAGACTATATTTCAACGAAAGATATTCAAGCTAAAATTGCAGTTCTCGAAGAGACCTATAAAACCCCATTCGAAATGCACTTTAATGGATATAAATACCAAGAAATTGGAGATGAACTAAACATCCCAATTGGCACAGTTAAAAGCCGTATTTTTATAGCAAGAAAAAAATTGATGTCAGAACTCGAAGATTATTCGCATTCTAACTAATAGATGAAGGAAGATCATCAATCTTATATCTCCCTGGTCAATAACAGGATTAAATAAATAAATTAAAATACCATGCTAAAAGTTTGTAGACGTTCCACTTTTAATTCCGCTCACCGATTATTTCAGCCAAATTGGACCGACGAAAAAAACGATGCTGTCTACGGAAAATGCAACAATCCTAACTTTCACGGACATAATTACACCTTAGAAGTTTGGGTAGAAGGTGAACTTGATCAATCAACCGGTTACCTGATTGATTTAAAAGATTTGAAAACAATTATTCAAACTGAAATTATAGAGCGATTTGACCATCGGAACCTAAACCTTGATTGTCCGGAATTCGCTACTCTCATCCCTACAGCAGAGAATATTGCGATTGTTATTTACGAAATCCTTCGGAACGTACTTGATGCAAAATACAAGATAAGTATCAAATTATGGGAAACAGAAAACAACATGGTTTTCTATGATGGAGAATAATAAAATTAATTCAAGTGCCACCAACCTTTTCTGGCATAGAAGGGACTTAAGAATTGAGGATAATTCAGGGCTTTTTAAGGCATTAACCTCTGGGCAAAAGATTCAAGCTGTATTTATTTTTGATAGTAATATTCTCAACCTCCTTTCAAACAATGAGGATGCAAGAATCACTTTTATTTATCGTGAAATTTCTCGTTTAAAGGCCGAATATCAATCTTTAGGCGCTGACTTACTGGTTTTATATGGCGATTCGATTGAACTAATTCCCCAACTAGCACTTGAAATGGGCGCTGAGTCGGTATTCACAAATCGAGATTACGAGCCTAAAGCAGTTCTGAGAGATACCAGAATCAACGAGCTTCTGGCCAAACATAAAATTAAATTTATTGGTGCAAAAGATCATGTCATATTTGAGAAAGATGAGATAACAAAAGGGGATGGATCACCCTACACCATTTATACACCGTATGCAAATAAATGGAGAGAAAAATTTAAAGACCAATCTTATACACCTTTCCCAACCGAAAATTATTTTCATCATTTAGCGCCTATTAATTCAGCCCAACAACTTTTATCTCTCGAGGAAATGGGTTTTAAAGAAAATAAAAAAATAGATTTTCCACCCCTAACCATTCCAGATGAAATTCTACAGAATTATCACGAAACAAGGGATTACCCATCTATAAAAGGCACAAGTAAATTAAGCATTCATTTACGATTTGGAACGATAAGTATCCGAAAATTAGTGCAGGTGGCAACTACTAAAAACCCGGTATATTTGAATGAATTGATTTGGCGGGACTTTTATCAAATGATAATACATCACTTTCCACAATCCGTCAAGGAGGCATTTAAAGTAAAATACGAAAGGATTGAATGGGAGCATAACGAAATTCATTTTAATGCTTGGTGCGAAGGAAATACTGGTTATCCCCTAGTTGATGCAGGTATGCGAGAACTCAACAATACAGGCTTTATGCACAATAGAGTTCGAATGGTTGTTGCTAGCTTTCTTTGCAAACATTTATTACTTGACTGGAAATGGGGAGCTGCTTATTTTGCTGAAAAATTATTGGATTTTGAGGAAGCGAGTAACATCGGTGGGTGGCAATGGGCTGCTGGTTGTGGTTGCGATGCCGCTCCTTATTTCAGGGTATTTAATCCAACACTGCAGCAACAAAAATTTGATCCCAAATTTGCCTACATAAAAAAATGGGTGCCCGAGTTTGGAACAAAAGCATATCCAGAACCAATAATTGAACATACTTTTGCTAGAGATAGAGTAATTAATAGATATAAAACAGCACTAAACGAAATAGCATGATAGTAATTGGCGATCCTTGTCCCATATTTGAATTACCTAACCAAGACGGGGAATTGGTTAAGATTCAATCCTTAATTGGAAATCAGAATATTGTTGTTTATTTCTATCCCAAAGACGATACCCCCGGGTGCACGGTTGAAGCCTGCTCTTTCAGAGATGCAAATCAAGAATTTTTAGACCTCGGGGCAATAGTAATTGGTATTTCTTCCGATAGCGTTAGTTCACATAAAAAGTTCTCAAATAAGCATCAATTGAACTTTAATTTATTAGCCGATCAAAATAAAATAGCTAGAAAGCTCTTTGGCGTTCCCACCAATTTATTTGGATTACTTCCTGGCAGAGTCAGTTATGTAATCAACAAAAAAGGAATTGTCAGTGGAATCTACAATTCCATGTTAGACCCCAATGGACACATAAACAAAGCCTTAGACTTGCTTAAAACCTTATGATTTTAGCAACCCTCTTGAAATAACGATTTTTTGAATTTCAGAAGTTCCTTCATAAATCTGCGTGATCTTAGCATCGCGCATTAGTCGCTCTACATGGTACTCCTTTACAAAACCATATCCACCATGAATTTGAACGGCTTCAATCGTTTGTTCCATTGCTACCTTTGAAGCATATAATTTTGCCATTGCACTAGACTGATCGTAATTTCGACCGTTATCTTTATCTAAGGCAGATCGATAAACCAATAACCTAGCAGCTTCTATCTCCGTTGCCATATCTGCCAATTTAAAAGCGATGGCTTGATGCTTGTAAATTTCTTTCCCGAAAGTCTTTCTTTCTTTCGAATAAGCCAAGGCCAATTCGAATCCTCCAGCTGCAATCCCTAATGCTTGTGCAGCAATTCCAATTCTACCACCACTCAAAACCTTCATGGCAAATGTAAACCCGAAGCCATCCTCCCCTATTCTATTTTCCTTCGGAACCTTAACGTCATTAAACAATAATGTATGGGTATCGCTACCACGGATTCCTAATTTATCCTCCTTTGCACCAACTATGAACCCTTCCATACCGCGCTCAATAATCAATGCATTGATTCCCTTATGTCCTAACTCTCTATTCGTTTGAGCAATTACTAAATATACAGATGCACTCGATCCATTCGTAATCCAATTTTTTGTACCGTTTAATAAATAATGATCACCCATATCTATTGCCGTGGTTTGCTGCGATGTAGCATCTGATCCCGCTTCTGGTTCGGACAAACAAAATGCACCGATTTTTTCACCAGTAGCTAAAGGCTTTAAAAACTTCTGTTTTTGTTCTTCATTACCATACTTTTCAATACCCCAACAAACCAATGAATTGTTAACAGACATGCATACAGACGTAGAGGCATCCACTTTGGAAATTTCTTCCATTGCCAAAACATAGGATAAAGTATCCATGCCACTTCCTCCATATTTAGGATCGACCATCATCCCCATAA
>JAIPAL010000021.1 GCA_021740085.1 Crocinitomicaceae bacterium | reverse complement strand
ATAATAGTTGTCTTTTCTTTTCATCGTTAAAAGTGGAGAGAAAAGAACACGATATTGATTGCCTTCGCTACGCATGATTCCTTTTTGCAACAAGGAGTTAATAAATGCGGGACCTTTATCGTTGGTGTTAAAAAGCAAGGAATAACCAGGAACCTCTACAGTTCTATATTTTTCTACCTGTGTCACGTTAAAATCTTCGTCCATTTCGGACACTATAATTCGTTCTGCCACTTGTTGTTTTCCACCTTCAACGAATGAAAGTACGCCATCCCACGCTTCAAGAAAGGATAGAGTAGGAAAACTTAATCTTTTCCCTTTCTCAATCAGTAAGTTTTTTAAGGGGTCGTTTTTTGCTTGCCTAAATTTTTCAGCGTCCAAGTGTAATTCAATTGATCGTATCGGCGATTCTTGCCCTGAAAAACTTAGCCCCGTTTTTTTCGTTGAAAATGGAAAATTTGATTTTTTATGAAAGCAATATTTTATATTAAAATCTGTGGAGTCGCTATCATGTGCAATCATTGCATAGTCAATACCGTACTTGTTTAGCTCTTTCCATTTAGAATAAATAACTAAGTGCTCATTTTTAAAGGTTTTATTCGTGAGAAAACCTTCCCATAACTTTGAAATGCCTTTGTATTTCGCATTTTTTACCCTAGAAATAACTTTATTGACCTTATTCCCTGAATAAACAAGCAAATAGTTGGCGTTATAATGTAGGTATATTTTTAATTTAGGAATAAAATAAAGGATCGTTTTATTCTTAGTTGAATCATTAACAGCTAAATTTTGCATTAACTTTTCAATTCCTTGTTTTGTTTTTTCAGGATTATTGACTTGAATAATAGCTCCCCATTCTCCGTTTTGATTTCCAAAAAGATAAATAGGTTTTTGAAAATTTAATCCATAAGTTTTCCCTTGACCTAAAATATAATCGGAACTTGTGAGGTCTCTAAAGGGTGTTTTATAGAAATAGAGTAGGTCGTTTGATTCATTTATGAAATCAAGAAGATTCATTTTACCGATAAAATCGGCATCAGGTAATCGGTCGATTATTCTTGGCGCTGCCCCTTTAGCAAAAATTAAAGGTTGTAAATAAAGATAAGCACCAAGTGACAGCGCAAGAGTAGCTATCAAAAGCGACTTTTTTAGCATATGGAATTACTTTGAGAAAATATAAAGTGTATTAACTAAATCCAATAAGTGTTTCCCTGAATTCTCCTCTCCACGGAATTCATACGTCAATTTAAAATTTGTTGATTTGTTGGTTGTCTTCGATGATTCTAAATACATTTTACCTGATTTCCCTTTCAATGAATTTATCATTTCACTTCTTCGCTCATTTAATAAATCGCTTGGAAATCTATTAAGCGTCCCTGCAATATCGATATACCCATTCATAAAACCTTCCTTTTTTAATTCCTTAACTATTTTCTTTGGTAGTGAATTTGAACCATACCCATCTGAATGGTTTAAGGCTAAATCTTCATCATTTGTAAATATAAATAAGTCATTTTTATTAATCATGTACAGCGGAGCTGCGTCAAGTATAGCATTTTTAAAAACCCAATAATCGTCATGTTTTTCAAATTTACTGGTTACTCTTCCAAGATTTTTTAAAACAATTTCAGGAATATCTCCCCTTCCTATCGAAAACCCAATGGTAAAGATCGGCATGTCTTCAGTTGCCTCAGTCTCTTTTTCACCGTATTCAAAGGTTTCTTCATCGTAATAAAATTCTATCTTTTTTGTGTTCACTTTTTTAATGCCGTTAAAGGTTCCAAACATACTTCCTCTATACGTTTCGAAGAGGGCATCTTTATTAACGAGTTCATTAAGTAATTCAAATGCCAATACATTCATGGCAATATCTGAGTTTTTTTCAGAAGAAATAATTGGCATAATTACTTCATAAGCTTTCTCATAGGCTTTACGCATATTTACATTATATGTAAAATAGGCGGAGTTTCCTTCGTGAATATATTTAGTTATGTTTTTATCGAATTTAGAATCATTCATTTCTTGATAAATAGACCCTAGTTTTTCTCCGTATCTTGCTTCAACTAAAAATTCAATCGACTGCTCTTTTAAAAATAAATCACCTAAAATAATATTCCCTGTATAAAGTTCTTTTATATCCTTATACAATGAAGGCATTACTGTTTGGAAATACCAAAGGCTATTTGTTTGGCCCAAACTTCTTGAGTTGTCAAGATAAAATGTCCCTTCACATGGATGTGTTAATTGTTCTTTGAATATAACATCACTCGTCACTAAGTTAGCATTCTCAATAAGTAGTTCATCAAGGAGTTTGGAAAGCAGTCCTTTTTGTAATTCTAATTGAACGCTATCCCTGAGTTCATAATAATTTTTTTCAGTAGGATCTTCATTTGCTATAGGGAAATCATCGGATTCAGGGCTGATTAATGAATCATCTTCATCAAAACCCTCTTCATCAAAAATTTCTTCGTCAAAGTCAAATTCACCATCGTCATAACCATAAGGGTACGAATTTCCTCTAGCGTACCAAATAGAATCTGTTTGAGCGTCAATTAATTCGCTTGAAGGTTCAATTCGGATCAATAAAGCCGAGTTGTCTTTGATAATTAGGTTGTTGAAAAAAGAACCAAACACCTTTACGTTTTCGTATTTACTTTGAAGTTCTTCAAAGTCATCAAACACCTCAAATAAATTACTGGAATTGCTGATGCCAAAGGTAAATCCAGACAATTCAGCATCATCACTTTTACCATAAAATACATTTAACCGTTGGTTAAAATCAATACCGGCATCTTTTAGTGTTTTCTCAGAGGTAGAGCCATCGAAAAGCTCCTGATGTACTTCCTCCATAAAATCATACTGAACGAGTTCATCCATTGATATTTTTTGCAATAAATTAACGTTGTTTATGCTGAAAACCGTTACGGCATCACGTGGAATTAACAGTTCTGATTGTGAGAATAAATTCGAAAAGCTAAGGCAAAACAGAAAAAGTATAAATTTTTTCATAGGGTAAAAATTATTTATTTTTTAAGGGAGTTAGATAAATACAATTGTCTAAAAGCGAATTATTCTTTTGTAAATCGTAGGTATTCACTTTCAGCATGGCAGCCGTTCTAGCAGGATTAATTTTAGTATTTGACTGTTCCACTTTATCAATTGCGCGATCGAAACGACTGATTGTTGTATAACTGCCTGTTTTTAACAGATCCAAATCGGTTTCCTTTAATTGTTCTGATATGGTAAGGGACATAAGGGGGCTGTTTCTTTTTAGTGTTTTTCCATCCCAACTTATCCAATTGTGGTTTAATTCTTCCCCTTGATTTGAACTTCTAATTGATGCAACCGCGGCTTCTAGCCCATTTTTAAAATTAAGAATAGAGTTGAAGTCGAATGAAAGCTTAATAATTAAATCAGCATCGTTAATAGACATCGTCACATTTGTAATTCCCGCTTGCGTTTTTAAATTGGCTGCAAAGCTGTTTGCCTTTGCTTTAATTTCAGCCATTGATGGAACCTTTTTTCCGTCAAGACTATCCAAGGCAAGAATTGAATTTACTTTAATTTTACTAGCACTTAAATTTAAGGTGTATTTAAAAGTTCCGCTACCATCGTTGTGGACAGTTAAATCATCAATTAACTCTATACAAGAGGAAAACAGTAAGGGCAATGAAATAAAAAAGAAAAGTATTTTATTCATGGGCTAGAACATTATACAAAAATACTACCCAATTATTTAATTTAGTCTTTATTTTAGAATTGTTATCAACAATAAATAGAGAGTTAACTAAATTTTATCAATTGATTGATCAGTACGTTAACAACAATTCTATTGAAGTGTCAATTTCTTTTCTAGGTCTTCTAAATAAACTTTAAACTGCTTATCAGTTTCCGAAAGATTAACAACCGTCCTGCAAGCATGTAGCACCGTCGCATGGTCTTTTCCACCACAATGAGCGCCAATATTTGCAAGGGATGACTTCGTCATCTTTTTAGAAAAATACATGGAGATTTGACGAGCCTGTACCACTTCACGTTTCCGTGTTTTAGATTTCAACATTTCTATTGGCAAGTCAAAATAGTCACACACTACTTTTTGAATGTATTCTATTGAAACTTCACGCGCCGTGTTTTTCACAAATTTGTCAACCATTTGCTTGGCTAATTCCAGTGTAATTGCTTTTTTATTTAATGAAGCTTGTGCTAGTAAGGTATTTAGCGCACCTTCAATTTCACGAATGTTTGTGTTAATTGAATACGCTAGGTATTCTACCACTTCTTTTGGAAGTTCAATACCACTCCCGTGCATTTTTTTATGTAAAACGGCAATTCTTGTTTCTAAATCCGGCACAGATAAATCTGCCGAAAGCCCCCATTTAAAACGTGACAATAAGCGTTGCTCCATTCCTTGTAATTCGACTGGCGCTTTATCAGATGTTAAAACGATTTGTTTCCCATTCTGATGTAAGTGATTAAATATGCTAAAGAACACATCTTGCGTTTTTTCTTTACCGGCAAAGAATTGAACATCATCAATAATTAACACGTCTATCATTTGATAGAAATGCACAAAATCATTGGTTGTTTGGTTCTTTATTGCATCTATAAATTGATGTGCGAATTTTTCGGATTGAACGTATAAAACCGTTTTGTTTGGCTGTTTCTCCTTGATCGCAATTCCAATAGCATTCGCTAAGTGTGTTTTTCCTAATCCAACTCCGCCATAAATTAACAAAGGATTAAAAGCGGTTCCTCCAGGTTTGTTTGCAATCGCATAACCAGATGCACGGGCTAATCGGTTGCATTCTCCCTCAACAAAATTGTCTAAGGTAAATTGAGGCATTAAATTCGATTCAATATTTATCTTCTTGAGACCAGGAATGATAAATGGATTTCTTATTTGCTTTTCACCATTATTAAGAGGGATAGAAACAGGTGAGTTTCTAATTGAATTATTATTTTGTGTAGGAAGTTTTACAGTATATGGTATAGCGTTTTTGTGATTACTTTCCATTAAGATGGAATATTCTAAGGTCCCTTCAGATCCAATTTCTTTTTTTATTACACGGCTTAATAAATTGATATAATGCTCCTCTAACCACTCATAGAAAAAGTGGGAAGGAACTTGAATTGTCAAGGTGCTATTTTCAATTTTCACGGGGATAATTGGCGTAAACCATGTTTTGAATGCTTGTGCTGAAATATTGTCCTTTATAACATTGAGGCAGTTTTCCCAGGTCCCTTCGTGATCTTTATTAATCATATTCATTACTTATTTCAATATATAATATGTGCTGATTATTACCAGCTAGATTTGTTTTAAATTTAATTTGACTATTATTAAATTAATATGAACAAAGGTTAGTATAAAAAAGTTAAAAAAAAAACCGAAAGGGTCTTGATTTTAAACTATTTTTTACAAGTATTTAAAATATTAATAAGCAGTTGAAATAATTAAGGAATTGTAAATATAAGGAATAAAAAAATGATTTTAGCGCATTAAAAGCGTATTTTTGAATTAAGATGAAGATAAATTACACGAATAAGCATTATGTCAGGGTGCGGTATGCCGAAACCGATAAAATGGGCTACTGTTATTATGGCAATTACGCGTCTTTTCTAGAAATCGGCAGGGTTGAATCTTTACGATCATTGGGGATTTCATATAAATCATTAGAGGACAATGGTATTATGTTGCCTGTTTCTGAATTTCAGATAAAATATTTTTCGCCTGCTTATTATGATGACATGCTTTTGATTGAAACTAAAATCACGGCTATTGAAGGCGTCCGAATTTATTTTGATTATTTTATTTACAACGATAATCAAAAATTAATAGCATCTGCAATGACCATCCTAGTTTTTATAGATGCTATTTCTAAAAAACCAGTACCACCCCCTAAAGAATTACTTTCAATTATTCAATCGTATGCTATCCAAGAACAGTAATTTTGAATTAGTATCTTTTACCGAAAAGGATTTTTCCATTTATACTTCATCGCGCCCTGGTGAAAATAGAGTAGGGCAGTCTTTGATTGCGGAGAATGACCCTCTTAATGCAACATATATAATTTTAGGTATTTCTGAATCGATTGGTCCAATGGCGAATGGGGGATTACCAGGGGCGGAAAATGCTTTTCTCTCTTTTTGCTCTTCATTTTTAAATACACAAGATTTTCAACATAATTGTGCCTGTATTGGATACATTAAATGGATAGGTTCAACAATAAACAAGGGGCAGTTAACTGATTTTGTAGTTGAATTAGACGAGTTTGTGTTAAGTGTTTTGACAAAATATCTGCGTCGGGAACAAGTTCCTATCCTTATTGGTGGAGGTCATAATAATGCGCTTCCATTAATTAGGTGGGCCAATTTATTTAATGATAAAATAGATGTCTTAAACATCGATGCGCATGCTGACTGTCGAGCGTTGGAGGGTAGACATAGCGGAAATTCGTTTTCTTACGCAATGCAGGAAGGATTGATCAAGAAATACCATGTTTTTGGTTTGCATCAGGCATATTTAAATGCAAGTAGCTTACACTATTTAAACGATAACCAGGCTAGATACACTTTTTATGAGGATTATTTGGATGGCCACCGTCATCTTTCTGATGATATTGAGAAATTGATCTTAGATCAAGTACAGCATACTTCAATTGGACTAGAAATAGACATGGATTGTATTGCCGATATGCCTAGTTCGGCTATTTCCCCTTCGGGTTGGCGACTTGATGAAATTAGAAGTGTTGTAAGAAAATTGGCAAATTCTAGCTTGAATATTGCTTATTTACATTTAACAGAAGCCGCCCCAATCAGCGATGAGGACAAAAAAAAGGTGGGCAAAGCCTTGAGTTATTTAGTGCGCGATTTTATTGGAAATTAACTGCCTACGGGATAACTTGAACGCTATCAAGTACTACCACACCATCTATTGAACAATTCTCAGGACTCATTGCTTTACTGTTCGTATAAACAAAGGAAAGTTTCAAGCCTTTTTTCTTGTAATTGTCTTTAAAATCAATAGGATATAGTTTTTTATGTAGATCGTCTTTTACACCTTCCACCACTTCTATGTAATAAGGACAATTATTCTCAGCAACGTGAACAATACCAATTGTTCTATTCTCAATTGAATTGCTCCGTTTCACATGGCAAGGAGTTTTGCAAGAAAAAATCAATAAACTAAGAAATAAGAAGCTTGTTTTCATGTTGTTTTTTTTTCAAAGATAAAAAAAATTAGGCCCGAAAGCCTCTTCTTTCAAACAACCTGTAGCAAAGTTTATTTGATTCGAAATGTCTTAACGGCTGATTTTACTAAAAGTTACAGCGGAATTAACATTTGAACATTGATAAAGAATGATTTTGTATTGAAAACCAAATGCATTAGCGAATAAATTTGCAAGGTGAATATACGAATGACAAAGATCGAAGCTTTAATACGATTGCACGAAGACCCTAATAATCAAGTTTTTGAGCAGGTGAAAAATGAATTAGTTAAAATAGGTGACGATGCCATGTCCTCTCTGGAGAAAGCAGCGCAAAAAAATTGTTTTGGCGATGAATTTAATGAACGTGTAGTTTCATTAATTAATGAAATCCAACGAAATGTTTTGAAAGATGAATTAATTCAATGGATCAATTCAGAAGAAAAAGATTTGTTATTGGGTTCTATAATTGTCTCAAAACATCATGATACTTATTTAGAAGATTCACTTGTTTATGATGCCATCCAATCGCTTCGTCGGGCTATTTGGTTAGAGTTTAATGATTACCAAACAAGTTTTGAGCAGATTAAGATTTTTAATCGAATATTTTTCGGCGTTTTTCAATTCAAATGCCTAAATAAGGAAAGTTATAGTCCTGAGGAAATAGACATTTCTAAAGTGTTAGAGTCAAAACAAGGTGCTCCTTTAACAATAGGATTGATTTATAGTATTATAGCTCAATCTCTTGACTTGCCTGTATATGGGGTGAATTTGCCAAATAGTTTTGTGTTGGCATTTATGGATTATAACCAATCAAATTTCATAATTAATCAACAAAATGATTTTGGGGTATTGTTTTACATTAATCCGAAAGCCTTAGGAGATATTTTAGATGCGCGAGAAATAGATGCCTTTTTATCATCACGAAATCTAAATCCCAATAGATCGCATTTTGAGCCCTGTTCTAATTCAAGTTTAATAAAAAGAATGATTGAGGATTTAATGATATCCTTTCAACATATCGGTGATGATCGAAAAGCATCGGATTTAAATGAATTGATTAATTCAATTTAGGCTAGAATTCGAATCAGTAACTTTATTCTTACTTTAATTCTCGCGCCTCTTCAGCGATTGCCTTATTTTTATTCGCCAATTGTCCGCAGGCAGCATCAATGTCTTTGCCTCTGCTTCTTCGAATGTTTACTATGATATTTTTTGCTTCTAGGTATTCTGCAAAAGCGCTTACTTTTTCTGGATCTGCTTGTTGAAAGATCCCGCCGTCTATCGGGTTGTATTCTATAATGTTTATTTTACATGGAATGGCTTTAGCAAAAATTGCTAACTCTCTTGCATCATCAATGGTATCATTGAAGTCTTTGAAAATTATATATTCAAAAGTAACTCTTGTATTGGTGGCTTCATGAAAATAGATCAATGATTCTGTCAATGCAGCTAAATTGTTTGAGTCGTTAATTTCCATTATTTGACTGCGTTTTTCGTCATTGGCAGCATGCAATGAAAGCGCTAAATTGAATTTTACTTTGTCATCGCCTAATTTTCGGATCATTTTTGCAATTCCGGCAGTGGAAACCGTAATTCTTCTAGGTGAAATACCTAAGCCTGCTTCGGAGCATAGTAATTCCACTGATCGCAAGACGTTGTTGTAGTTAAGTAGGGGTTCGCCCATACCCATGTAAACGATATTACTTAAGGATTTTCCGTAAAGTTGGGAAGCTTGATTTCGTAAATGAACAACTTGATCCACCATTTCGCCAGCGGATAAATTTCGCATTAATTTTAAGCGGCCAGTGGCACAAAACTTACACGAAAGACTGCAACCAATTTGTGAGGATATGCAGGCGGTTGTTCTTTTGGGAGTAGGAATCAATACGCCTTCAACTATTTTCGTTTCATCAATTGAAAAGGCACATTTGATGGTTTTGTCTTTACTAACTTGCTGATCGCTTACCAGCAATGCGTCAATATAATAGGTATTTTCTAAAAAGAGAATTAATTCTTTTCCAAGGTTTCCCATGTGACTAAAGGAAGTCATGTTTTTCTTCCAGAGCCATTCAAATAATTGTTTTGCTCTAAAGGCAGGGAAGTTGGCATCCAGGAGTTGGGCGGTTATTTCCTCTAAGGATAAATTTCGGATGTTAATTTTATCCTCGGGCTTCATATTCTTTGTCCGAACTATCTATTAATCATGACTGGCATGACTAACATTAATATATCTTCTTTATCATTTTCACCATTTACTGGCATTAGCAAGCCCGCTCTACTTGGTTCGCTCATCGCTAATTTAACAACTTCGGTATCAATACTTGCAAGCATTTCAACTAAAAACCGTGAGTTAAAACCAATTTCTAAGTCGTCTCCATCATAATTACACGTTAAGCGTTCGCTAGCTTCATTTGAAAAATCAATGTCTTCTGCAAACAGGGACAATTCAGATCCAGCTAATTTTAATTTTACTTGATGTGTGGTTTTATTAGAGAAGATAGCTACTCGCTTTAATGAGCTTAAGAATTGAAGACGATCTATCGTTAGGACATTAGGATTTTCTTTTGGAATAACGGCTTCGTAATTTGGGTATTTACCTTCAATTAATCGGCAAACCAAAATAATATCTCCGAAAGTAAAAAGGGCATTTGATTCATTGTATTCTAGCGTTACACTTTCTTCTCCTTTGAGGTTCGCTTTTAATAGATTCAATGGTTTTTTTGGTAGAATAAAAGCTGCCGAACTTGTTGTGGTGATGTCACTTCTTCTGTATCGCACTAATTTATGTGCATCTGTTGCAACGAAAGTAATATCTTCTGGTGAAAATTGGCAATATACACCAGTCATAGTTGGGCGCATATCTTCTACTCCTGTTGCAAAAATAGTTTTGTTTATTGCTCTTGAAAGGAGTTCACCTGTAAGTTCAATAGAACTATTATAGTTAGTTTTTGGCAGCTTAGGAAACTCTTCGCCATTAAAACCAGGCATTTTAGATTTACCGTTATCGTAAACTATTTCGATGGAGAAATTGGCTTGATTTACTTTGATAGTACAAGGTTGGTCAGGCATGCTTTTCAGCACCTCCAAAATTAATTTTGCAGGCATAGCAATTTTTCCATCATTTTCAGATTGCACTTGTAACTTGGTCATCATGGTCGTCTCAAGGTCAGAAGCACATACCGTTAATTCATTACCGACAATTGAAAAAAGAAAATTATCCAGTATCGGCAATGTGCTATTTGTGCTTAACACACCAGATATACTTTGTAAGTGCTTAAGTAAATGACTGCTAGAGGTAATAAAGTTCATGAAAAAAAGTTTTGATTACAAAAATAGCAATTCACTTGATATTTCGGGTAGTTAATTTTATTTTGTTGGTGGCTTTTTTTCCAACACCATCGCTGGAAAATACACATGCCCTAATAATAAGGGGTTAAATACAAAATATTGGCATTTAACCAATTGTCCATTTGGCAATATGCACCAAAAATTATTCATGTCCATATTGACCAATTCCCCAAATTCATTACGTTCCTCTTCTTTTGCTTTTATCCGATACAATTTCAGTAGGGTTGATTTACCATTTGTTTGATTTACCTGTAATTTACAAAAGGGCAGCGATTTTTTTATGCTATCGCATTGACGTGCTGACATCTCGTAATTAGGTAGTGCAAAATGTATTTTTTTGTAAGCTTGTAAATAGCGGTATATGTTTGCGGTATCTACCACACTCAATGAATTCATTCCTTGTTTAACGATGAAATTTTGTTTGTTTTTCTTTACGCTAAAACTTCTGCTTGGCTCGTCAATAAATTGAACATTTACGCTATTAATTTCATCAACACTCAACGCAAATATGTTGGTGCACATCCATTTCCTTTTATCAGCAAAAAATCGAGGTTCTATAATTCCTTTAAGTCCTTTTATGCGCATCATAACTGGGCTCGTACTTTTTCCTTCATCTTTTGTTTCTAGCAACATTACTTGTCCATAATGATCCTGAGATGATGGTCCTATGTACCAAGTCTTCTCCCATTCTCCGTCCACAAAGAATTCTACTTTCGTATGTTGGCTAGCCATTAGCTCGGTAAATTTCCGTGTTGAATTTTCCGGCAGATATCCTTTGAATTCAATATTTTTCGCCGCATCTAGAATAAAGCTAACATTTTGTTGGCTGACACAGTCTCCATTATCCTCTTCCCATAACCCGTTTTTATTTACTAAGGTTATTTTATTAGATTGGGCATCTGTAATAATAATTTGAGAAATGTTAGTGGTGTCACTTATGGCAAACTCAATTAATTCGGCATCTGACTTCCCTTTTTTACTCATCAATTTCAAACTCAGCCAAGCTAAAATTGTTAGGAGCAAAACACCCGCTAACAGGGTAATTATATTTCGTTTCATTTAGGTTGGTTTTGCTGTGATCTATATTTAGTAGCCCGATTATAATTCCAAATAAGCGCAAAAATTAGCACTAAAAGAATTGGCAGGGTGAAATTGATGATTTTTAGTGTAACGGCCATTGTTTTAAGTTTCTCTTTGTCAATGTTTTTTATATCGATTTGACGACTTCTAATGTCGATTATAGAATTTTCTCCCATCATATAATCTACTAGGTTTTCAAAAAAATCTTGATTGCCATAATACATGGCTATTTTTTTGTTAGCGAGAATTTGATTGAATTTCAATTCATTAAATGCCTTAGGTCTGTACATGAATTCCCCGGTCTTTTCATTCATTAATGAGTCATAGCTATTCGCAATAAATGTCCCATTTCCAACTAAAAGTACTTTACCTTCCTTTGTACTGTTTTTTAAGTATTTTGAATTTTTATTATTGCTAAATTCTTGTGAAATCCTGTTTTGAAAGTGGGACGAAAATTTTCCCTCTGCCATTCCTGCCAAACACAGCTTATTTATTTCTTGCATTGGATTTTCGATGAGCTTCGGATTTTTGCCATAGGAAAGGGGCATTTCTAAACTCACCATTGGAGCAAGTCCTGTTTTGTTTGAATTAGGCGACGAAGTTAACAACGATGTTATTTTAGTTGTTTTAGAAGGAACGAACTGAATTTCGTTGACGTAGTTTAGTGAAATAGGATCAATATTTCTTGTGATTGGGTGTGGACTTGGCGTTGCTAGTACGTGAAAAAACCAAGGAATCATTGTTTGTTCCGCATAGGGAACAATTTTTGGCGCGCATGCTACATCAATTACGTAGTTTTCGTTTATTTTTAGTCCATAATCAAAAAGCATATTTTCAAGCTTTAGATTCTTCCTAATAGTATGCGTTAAGCCTCGTGTCATTAAAGTATCTTCCTCTAAATGCAATGTATTCATGAAACACATTAATTTACCTCCGCGCATTACAAATTGGTCGATAATGTATAAGTCCTTGTTTGTAAAAGGAAATTGAGGATCCGCAATGATCAATCCATCCACATCGTTTAGAGAAGCCAATGAATCGTTCAGTTTTATTTCTGTTAAGGAATAATAGGGAGCAATTAGAGATCTTGCGCGGATTGTTTGATTGTAATTTAGTTCCCCATGACCTTGAAGAAAGGCTATTCGTGGTTTTTCAACTTGGGTAATATTTCTGATTGCTGAAAGTAAATTATACTCAAGATTATTAATGGCATTTTCTAGTTGTTCCGTTATATCATTTAGGCTCATTGGATTACCAGGCTTGGTACCAGGAAGGAACTGAATATTGCTTTCTTTGATTATTCCGTTTACCGAATAGGATATTTCTGCACCCGGCCAAAGCATTATTTGAGTTTGTTCGGCATTTTTAAGATAGGCAAGATCTAGCGGTTGTATGCCATTTCCTTGTTTATATAAACTTTGAAATAACTCATTTTGTTCTGTTTCTGAACCATTGTTTGGATTTATGAAAAGATACTCAATTCGATCGTTGCTTATTTTTTTAAATGCCCTCAATTTATCCTCAATGGCATTTCTAAATAGTTTTATTTCAGCGGGTAAATTTCCCTCTAAATATATTTTTATTGAAATTCGGTTCTTAAATCTTTCTTTGTCCGAGAGAAATGTCTTTGTCCCACTAGAGAGTGTATAGCGCTGATCATCGGTCATGTCGAATTGAACATAAACCAATGAGGCAATAATGTTTACGAGTACGATTGCCGCTGTGGCAATAATTAGAAAGCCCCAATTAAATAAACCTTTAGAAGAAAACTTTTTTTCACCCATTTCTTAACGCTTTAAAGATTTAACGCTTGTCAAGGTTGCATACAAAAACAAGAAGATGATCGAAAGAAAATAAATAAGATCGCTCGTGTCTATCACTCCTTTCTTAATGGCATTGTAATGATATGATATACCAAGATAACGAATAATAGTGTCTAATTCCCCCACTTGAGCAAAGGCACCTAATAGCTCTAAGCCATCATAAATAAACCAACAAAGAAACATGGCTAAAATGAACGATACAATTTGACTACTTGTCAGCGATGAAGCAAAAATGCCAATGGAAACAAAAACAGCTCCTAATAAAATCAATCCTAAATAAGAGGTGAGGGTAGCGCCTAAATCAATGATGCCGACTGGATCGCCAAGATAATACATGGAGAAGTAATAAATTACTGTTGGTATGATGGCAATCAACATGAGGGTAATTCCGGCAAAATATTTTGCTAAGATGATACCCAAATCTGAAATTGGCTTTGTAAATAATAACTCAATTGTTCCAGTCCTCCTTTCTTCTGCAATCGAACGCATAGTAATCGCTGGTATTAATACTAAGAGAATTAACGGCGACAAATTAAAAAACGGAATAAGATCAGCTTCAGCTCCCTCTAGCAAGTTTGTATTGTAAGATAATATCCAATGAAACAAGCCAGATGCGATTAAATAAATCAATATGAATACATATCCGATTATTGAGCTTAAAAAACTTCTAACTTCTTTTAAATAGAGTGATAACATAAAAATATTTAGCTTCTCAAAAGTAGAATTTTCATTCTAATTATAGACAATTATTTTGTGTAAAAAGTGTTTTGTAAATGGGTATAAATAAAAAAAGTCCCAAAAGGGACTTAATTTTTTAAAGGTGATGAATATGATTATGCTTTTTTCACATTAATTGCATTCAAACCTCTTCGACCTTCTTCAAGTTCGAATTCAACTTGGTCATTTTCTTTAACCTTGTCAATTAATCCTGTTACATGAACAAAATACTCTTTGCTCGTGTCATCGTCAACTATGAAACCAAAACCTTTAGTCTCATTGAAGAATTTTACTGTTCCTTTACTCATTCTAATTCTAAATTAATTATTTATGTAAAATTACTATAATTATTTTAAATTATCAAACAATAAGACTTTTTATTTCTCTTTTTCTGTAAAACCATCAAAATAAATACTTGTACTCCAAGCTTCTGCGGGTATTTCAAAGAGCAGTTTTATCGATTTCCAAAGCGTTTTAAATAAGTCTGATTGCCGGTAATTTAATAATGCATCCTCGCTTTCCCATTGGCTGTAAGTGAAAAATATACTTGAATCTTTTACATCTTGTAAAAGTTGCATCCCCAAACAACCTTCAAAATTAGAGACCATCAATTTAGTTTCGTTAAAAATCAGTAGAAAATCTGCTACTTTTTCGGCTTGGAATTGTAATTTGACGATTCGAGTGATCAAAACTGCAAGGTGTTGATTGATTTGTGTGATCCAGCAGGCTCAAAAATGACTCGAATTATATCGCCTTTCCGAACGCCAAATAATTTATCTGCCCCACCATACGTTCGATTGGCGCCTTGATTAATAGCAATTTCTAATAGGCCAGCATTGTTAAAAATAGCTACTTTGTCGCCCAAAACAACACTGTTATACGTAGGGGAAATTTTATCCAAATGGTACGATTTATTGTGGTAATAGATGGTAAATGGTACATTTTCTCCAAATCGATCAAAATCACTCTTAGAAATATTTGAAATTAAGTTCCCGTATGAATCGATATGGATAACGTGTCCTTGAATGGAAATTGCCTCCAGGATTGGGTTCAATAATAATGACATTTTATAGTCTTCAGCGATTTCGCAAAAAGAGGCTGGTTTTTCTCCCTGAATAATTTTTACCGCGAGTGGAATCAAACAATTTTTTGTAGGAAATTTCAGCATTTCCGGATGGGAATCTATTTCTTTATACCGATAGAAAGCACTTGCTTTATTCTCTCCCAAAAAAGCTCCAAAAAAACCGTTGTCCGTTGCTATAAAATACTGCTCGTCATAAAACAAAATCGAAGGATAGCTCGGAACAAAATCATTAACTGAGGCTTCTTTATTGGTATTCAATAAATTAGGCTCACTATCAACCCCAATAATATGAATGGTCCCCTTTGGAAAATCTTTGTAGCAACTTCTTAATTGAAAAGCAGCTTCTGAGCTATCGAAAGGACGTATTTCATGTGAAATATCAATCAATACTGCGGCTGGAAGTTGGCTGTATAAGGTCGCCTTTAATGAAGCAACATAATAATCTTTAAGTCCGGCATCAGTGGTAAGGGTGATGATTTGCATGATGATTTTTGGTGAAGTATTGCTTTAATTTCTAATTTTACCAAAAGTAAGGTATTTCTTACTGATAGTTATAACCCTAATGTAATTTAATTGAAGTCAGAAAGTAGAGAAATTGTTATTGAGGAAATAAATCCAGCTGATTTATTTGGAGTCAACAACGATTATTTTAAGCATATAAAAAGCTTTTTTCCGAAATTGTCTATTTTGTCTAGAGGCAACCTGCTCACCATAAAAGGAGATGTTGAAACAATGGATGAATTTGAGCGAAAATTCGAATTGATCTTAGCGCATTACAACAAATACAATTCAATTTCCAAAAACAACATTGATAATTTAATGCTTGCAAATGGATCTATTTTACTTTCAAGTGATCAAGACGATGAAATTATCGTGCATGGAAATGGTGGGAATAAAATAAGAGCAAGGACGGTTAATCAAAAAAAGTTGGTGGAAGCCGTGAACAAAAACGATATGGTTTTTGCGGTCGGTCCAGCTGGTACAGGAAAGACATACACAGCTGTCGCCTTGGCAGTTCGCGCACTAAAAGCAAAGGAAGTAAAACGAATAGTTTTAACAAGGCCGGCAGTGGAAGCAGGTGAAAATTTAGGATTTCTTCCAGGCGATTTGAAGGAAAAATTAGACCCCTACTTAATGCCTTTGTACGATGCATTACGCGACATGATACCCCCGGAAAAATTAGCGAACATGCTTGAAACGGGTATAATTGAAATAGCACCTTTAGCATTTATGCGCGGAAGAACGCTCGATAAAGCATTTGTGATTCTTGATGAGGCTCAAAATACGACTAGCCTACAAATGAAAATGTTCTTAACTCGTATGGGAATGACGGCTAAATTTGTCATTACTGGTGACATGTCTCAAGTTGATTTGCCTCATCGACAAAAATCAGGACTTAATTATGCCCTGGAGATTTTAGAAGATATTGAAGAAATAGGAATAATTAGGCTTGGAAAAAGCGATATAATAAGACATAAATTAGTTTGTAAAATAATTGAAGCTTACGAAAAATCGGAGGCGAATTCCACTTTAGAATAAATAAAAATAAAATGACAAATTCCACAACTACTTTTCATTTTGATGGACAACTTGGTGTATATCATGGCAAAGTTCGAGATGTTTATACGCTAACAGAGAACCGTTTGGTGATGGTCGCATCTGATCGAATTTCTGCATTTGACCATATTTTACCAAAAGGAATTCCTTTTAAGGGCCAAGTGCTTAATCAAGTAGCCACTTATTTTTTAGATGCCACAAAGGACATTGTTCCCAATTGGTTAATTGCTACGCCTGATCCATCTGTTTCAATTGGACATTGCTGCGAGCCAATTCGGGTTGAAATGGTTATACGAGGATATTTAGCTGGTCATGCTGCCAGGGAATATAAAGCAGGTAAAAGACAATTGTGTGGGGTGAATTTACCTGAAGGATTGATTGAAAATGACCGATTGCCTTCGCCAATTATTACTCCAGCCGTAAAAGCAGAGGAGGGGCACGATGAAGATATTTCTCGTGAAGATATTTTGTTGCACGGCCATGTTGGTCAAGAAGTATATGAAAAAATGGAATTTTATACTAGGCAACTATTTCAACGTGGCACTGAAATGGCATTAAAGCAAGGCTTATTATTGGTCGATACAAAATATGAGTTCGGCTTACTGAACGGGGAGGTCGTTTTAATTGATGAAATTCATACCCCTGATTCATCTCGTTATTTTTATGCGGAAGGTTATGAAGAGCGCCAGGCCTTGGGGCAAGAACAAAAGCAATTGTCAAAAGAATTTGTCCGACAATGGCTCATTGAAAATGGTTTTCAAGGTCTTGAAGGACAGGAAATACCTGCCATGCCAGATGACTTTGTACAGCTTATTTCTGATCGCTACATTGAGTTGTACGAAAGAATAACGGGATTAGATTTTGTTAAATCGGATACGGAAAATATTCAAGAGCGCATTTTTACTAATGTTCAAAGGTATCTTCAGAATGACATCGGATAATTTATTTATTGTCTAAGACTTCAATAATCGGCTCACCCGTCATCGCACCTGAACGTTGTAAAAAAAGCATGTGTGTTAAGGTCGCTGATATATCAACAATTTCTAAGGGTCGAAAGACATCTGTTGGACGTAATCCTCCTCCATACCACATGAGTGGAACATGTGTGTCGTAATTGAAAGCGGAGCCATGCGAGGTTCCTTTTCGTTCTGATTCTTCATGGATCGGTAAAAATCCGGGCTGTAAAATAAATAAAACGTCACCACTTCTTTTCGAATCAAAACCTAAACGTACCATTTCTTTCCATTTATCTTGGTCTCCTTGATTATCTAAAAACGCTTGAGCTGTGTATACCGCTTTAACTTCTGGCCACTCTCTTATTTCTTGTGTAATGAATTCACAAATCGCATCAAAATCTAATTTCAACGAGTCAATTTCTTTCCGATTTAGGTATATGTTTTGATTGATCTCCTTTAATGTAAGTACCTTTCCAAACTTGGTATTTATTGAATTTTTCAGTGCTTGCTTCTTTGTTTCCATATTCACATAGCCACCGGGGAGTTTTAGATCAACAAGCATTTGTGGAATTGGAACAACTGCATGGTCTGCTGTTAAAAAAACAGTGTAGTTGTCTTTGCCAAATCTTTTGTTTAATTCTTGAATAAGCTTGCCTATTTCAAGGTCTAGTCGAGCATACATGTCTTCCATCTCAAGGGAATAAGGCCCAAAAACATGTCCTGCAATATCAGGGGTTGAATAGCTAATGCAAAGCATATCTGTCTGTGAATCATCGCCTAGCTTTTCATTTTCTATAGCGGTAAGCGCTAAATCAGTTAGTAAACAATTGGCAAATGGTGAAATGGTGAAATTGGAAAAATCACTTGATGGCAAAGTGGAAAAGTTATATGGAAATGTTGGGCTAGTCTTTCCGTTAATAAGTCCTTCGTAGTCGTTATCATCCTTATTTCCTGCGGTATAGTTTGCTAAAGGATATAAGAGATCCCAGTCTTTTAGGTAAGTTTTGGCATTTTTTGTGGCATTAAATTCAACTAACCAATCCGGTAATTTATTTTTGAAATAGGTACTTGTGGTAAATGTTCCATTCTCACTATCAAACCAATAGCTTCCATCGCTTAAATGGCCACCCGGAAGAATGGCACTACGATTTTTTATTGAGATTGAAATTACTTTGGCTGTTGGATAACTAAGTTTAAGTTGGTCGGTAATAGTATAGGTAAGAAGGTTTTTTGGAGAGGATTGGCTTCCCGCTGAGCTAGTTCCAATACCATTAACGCTTATGTCTTCCACACAATTTATAACCTTCCCTGATGGACGATCATACCAAGCGTTGCCAATAATTCCATGATTGTTTGGGCTTGTTCCAGTATAAATGGATGCGTGTCCTGGTCCTGTGAATGTAGGGACATAATTGTAATTTACATTGCGACAATTAACCCCTTTTTTCATGAAGGTATTAAAACCAGTTTTTTTAAAATGCGGCTGGTAACGATATAGGTAATCATAGCACATTTGATCGATTACTATTCCAACAATTATTTTGTTGCTTTTTTGTGCTATTAGGGTGCCTTTGAAAAAGAAGAGAAGAACAACTAATAAGAAAAAAGAGAATTTATCCTTTACCTGGTTTTCCATTTTTGATTGGTGTAACTGGTGACGTATTGTTTGGCTTATTTGTATTAATCGGAACGGGTTTGTTAATGATTGTTGGCACCTTGATTTCGATTGGTTGGCTTGGTTTTACAATTGTGTTATTATTATTTCCATTTGTTTTAATATCAGACGTCCCTGGTTTTTCTTTGATTGGATTATCAGTGGGTGTTTTTGGTAGCGCTTCTCCGCTTGGATTTTTAGGATCCAAAATTTGATGCGTATTAGTATTTAATAATGGCCTTTCCAATTTATTAAGAACCACACCTTCCGTCGCGGGAGATGGGGTTGGCACTGGGTTCGGACCAATATTTAAATACCCTTGATCAAAGATGCACCCTCCCATTTCAGCAGGACTTACACCCATAGCTTCGCATCTTTGTCTAGCATTTGATTGCTGATTAGCATTTAGGTCTGCTACCGTTAGATGAACTTTTGGGAAACTTCGGTCTGTAAAAGACGCGGTGTTTGATCCCGATGAATAATCAAATAATGTAGTCATGTCCGTAACTCTCCAGTCATCTGCAAAGCTTTGTGATAGGTAGCTTAAGTATTCTTTTTCGGCAAAAATTGATGCCTGCTGCATTAACGGATTACCAAATGTTGAAAACGCTTGATAAACAGGTGGCGATTGATTGTTATTTCTACCATTAAAATCATCGTTCATGTTTTTATTCGCATTCCCAAGTAAACCAGTATATGATTGCGTACCACATTCAAAAATAGTAACAGTTACATTTATGAAATTTGACCCACCACTGGATCTATTATTTAGAATTAGTATTTCACCTGAAGGCCATGTTATGATATAATTGCTTCCACTTAACCTAATTGTTCCTCCGTGAGGTAAAAAATAAGTCCTTCCACGCAATTGTATTGGTGCGCCATCTAAAAATAATGGGGTGATGTTCCTGGATGGTGCATCTTCAGCATAAAATCCTACTCGATCACCATAAACATTCATGGCTATGGCCGAGTTCAAGGAAAAATTATCACCTTGTGCTTTTTGTCTCGCTTGAATCTCAAAGTTCTTATCGGAAGACTTTGACAATTCAAATTCCCCAACTGTTTGAAAAGAATACGTTGCATTGTCAAAGGATTTTAAATGAGGATCTCCATAACTGCGGCCTTGAATTGTTCGGCAAAAAGTATTATTAATAAGACTTAAGAGTAAAGTAGCAAAGGAATTATTCATTTCTTGAGTGCCTGTGCTATTGGTCTCAATATAATTCATCAAATCTTCCCTTTTTTCTTTAGGTAACAAGCTCAACATTTCATAGGGCGTCAATTCTTCAGCAAAAGTTCTGTCAGGAATAACTTGATTAGTTGACATGGCCATTATGCTTTCGGATAACCAAAGACCTCGAATAGGATCCCAATCTTTCAGCTCAATCAAAATATTGTCAGTTACACTTGACTGATTTGCTGAAGTAATTACCGTGGCATCTTGAGAATACGATACCGGAAGAATACCTAGAAAAAAAAATAAAATAATTTTTTTCATGTTTTTGATCTTATAAGTTGAATTTATAGCCCACACCTTTAACGGTACTTATGTATTCATCGCCAATTTTTTCACGCAATTTTCTAATATGAACATCAATCGTTCGATCTCCAACAATAACGTCTGAGCCCCAAACAGTATCTAAAATTACCCCTCGCTTAAACACCGAATTGGGGCGTGAAGCTAAAAAAGAAAGTAATTCAAATTCTTTCCTTGGCAGTTTTATCTCTTTGCCATCTTTCAAAACTAGGTATCGTTCGCGATCAATTACAAAGGCTTTCGTTTCAGTTTTAGCTTCATTAATTTTGTTTCTTCGTAGAAGTGCATTTATCCGGCTGATTAATACTTTTGGTTTAATTGGTTTGGAAACGTAATCATCACCACCCGATTCTAAACCAGCAATTTGACTATAATCTTCATTGCGTGCGGTTAAAAAACAAATGATGATATTTTGTTTGCTTGGGTCTGCTTTTAAATGTTCACAAAACTCTATGCCGTCCATTTGTGGCATCATTACATCCAACACAATTAAATCAGGGATAATTGACTCAATCATATTTAAAGCTACTAAGCCGTTTTCAGCGCATGAAACTTCATGTCCTTCCCGTATTAGGTTATACATAAGTAATTCTCGGATGTCCTCGTCGTCGTCTACGATTAGTATTTTTGCCATGATGATTCAAAATTAGTAAGTTTCTTTCATTATCAATTAATTATGTCGGTTTAATTCTTGAATCACTTTTTTTAAGTAGATAGTTTCGCTTAAAATTGATTACCTTTATTTTGGTTTATAATGCCATAGGAAAACGTAAGCGATTTTGTTTCCTTCAACTAAAAAAGTAGTAACACATATAAAATGGATGTAAATATATTATTGGCCGAAGATGATTTTAATTTGGGCTTCGTGATTGTTGATCAACTTAAATTGGATGGTTACCAAGTGACTTTAGCTACAGATGGGATGGATGCCTTGCAGCGTTTTAATGAAAAAGAATTTCATCTATGCATCTTTGATGTGATGATGCCCAAAAAAGATGGTTTTACCTTGGCGAGTGATATTAGGAAAATTAATAGTGAAATCCCAATTCTGTTTTTAACAGCAAAGACAATGACGGAAGATAAAGTCCAAGGATTTAAGTCGGGTGGCGATGATTATTTAACGAAGCCTTTTAGCGTAGAAGAGCTTCAATTGCGGATAAAAGCTTTGTTGAGAAGGGTGAATATTAAAATGGATAAACCGGAAGATAAAATTTTGCCATTGGGTCTATTCTTGTTCGATACCGAGAATATTTGTTTAATGCTCAACGATACCAAGAAGTCATTGACCAAGAAAGAAGCTCAAATATTAAAGTTGTTATATAAATTTAAAGGGCAGGTATTACCACGAGAAGTTATTTTAAATGCTGTTTGGGGGCAAGACGATTACTTCGTTGGACGGAGTTTGGATGTTTTTATTACCAAATTGAGAAAATACTTGCGCGATGATGAGTCCATTACCTTGTCGAATATTCATGGCGTAGGGTTTAAACTTGAAATTTTAGAATGAGCGACTATATTCTTCACATTGAAACGGCCACTAAAGTTTGTTCTGTGGCGGTTTCGTTAAATGGGGAACTTATTTCTTGTAAAGAATCCTCAAGCGATGAGTTCATTCATGGAGAACAGTTAACAAACTATATTTCTGAAGTTATTTCAAGTGCTAATATTCAACTTGAAAATATTGCAGCCGTATCTGTTTCATCGGGCCCTGGTTCATACACAGGATTACGCATCGGAGTTTCTACTGCTAAAGGTTTGTGCTTTGGCTTGTCTATACCGCTCATTGCTGTTCCATCGCTATCATCGCTCATCTTTTTAGCGAAAGAGCGTCACCCAAACACAACGATTTGTGCCATGTTTGATGCCCGTAGAATGGAAGTGTTTAGGCAAGTGGTTGATGAAAATAGGGTGGAACTAGTTTCAGTAGGGCCTCAAGTGCTTGATGAATATTCAATGGTTGATTTGGAGCCGTTTCTGGCTGTGGGTGATGGAACAAATAAACTAAAAGAATTGTGGGGGAATAGAAATATTCAGTTTGATGATTCCATAGTTCCATCGGCAAAAGGTCAACGAATACTTGCCAATCAAAAGTTGAAGGCACAAGATTTTGAAGACATCGCTTATTTTGTTCCTAATTATGGAAAAGAGTTCTATACCCCTTAATTAACACGAATTTTTTTTGTCCACAATGCTTCATTGCCACAAGCATCTTTTACTTGTAGCTTGAAATTGATAAGACCTTTCTCTGAAGGTTCAAAAACATGAATTAGCAACTTATTTTTTTTGTCGTATTCCAGTACTTTCCACTTTCCATTAATGAATAGGTTATAACTGCTGATGTTGGTTTTTGCATCACTCACTTTCCATTCAATACTGTTTTTCTTTAAACTCGTATCTCCGGCCACAAAATTACTTGGAGAGACACTTGGTGGAGTGAAATCACTCCCCACTTTAAAAGTTCCTAATGAGGATATTGATGCTTCTAATTTACCGTTTATTAGTTGCGTTTTAAGGGCTTCTTTTTGATCCTTATCCCCAGCTAGATAGATGTATTGCTTGGTTATTGGCGTGTTTTCGATAGGGGTCATGGTAACTTTTGCACCTTCGAATATGGGGGTACTTGCCTTTCCGAGTTGGATTTTATCTTTGGTTATTATTATGTCTTTTTTTACAGGTTCAAAAAGTGATAAAGCGTTCAGTGTAATTGAATTTCCAAAGTCTTCAAAATAATAAGAGGAATCGGGACTTAAATAGAGTCCACTTGGTTTTGAGTCCACAACTATTTTTCCTAATGTGTAGCGGTAAACTAGATCAAATTTGATGGTGCTTCTGTTTTTTTTTGCATCAAGTAATTGAATGTTTATCGGAATAGAATCGTGGCCTTTTAAGTTTATTATTTTGAGAGGATCAGACTTATAGACATCTAAATGATTATGGGTTTTATGGATTAATTTATGGATTTTTTTATTGTTTGTTTTGTATTCGTGATAATCACAGTAATCATTAATCAATCTATCATGTGAAAATGACACGGTGTCTATTCTGCTATGAAAAACAGTGTCATTAGCGACAATTAACAGGTTTTCAAATAATCCACAGGTGCTTAAATCGGCCCCAATTTTATCGCTACCTTCAATACCGATTAATAATTTATTCGTTCCATCCATAAAGGCAGGAGGAATGATAATTTTATTCGTTGCGACGGTGTACTCCGTACCCTTCTTAATTACTGGAAAGGCAATTTTTTTATCATTGATGTAGTAGCCATTTTGGTCTATTGCATAAATATATAATTTGCTGGGAACGGGTGCTTGTTGGTCAATAATATTGATTCCATGTACTAATGGGTGCAAGGCATTTTCTGTTTTTGTGTCTCGCAATTCAAAATGTAAATGAGGGCCAAAAGAATTTCCAGAATTTCCGGAATACGCAATAAGTTGCCCCTTCGTTACGGGTATTTGCTGCGGTTCAAAAACTAAATCTATTTCGTTTAATTGGTTCTTTTCTTGGTACAATTTAACGATTGCTTGTATGCTTTTTTCAAATTTGGTGCAATGCGCATAAACACTCGTCACTCCATTTGGATGATTCACATAAATTACTCTTCCATAGCCAAGAGGGGTGATTTTTATCCGTGCAACATACCCCGCTTCAATCGAATACAGAGAAAGCCCCACTTTTCCTTCTGTCCTAAAGTCAACACCCATGTGAAAATGATTGGGCCGTAAATCTCCAAAGGAGGCGGATAGTTTTAAGGGTATTCCCAAAGGAGAATGATAGCTAGGCGCTGTGACTTGTGCTTTGAAAAAATGGGAGAGTAGGAGCCCAAAAATGACTGTGAATAGTTGTTTGTTTTGCATAAACAAAGTTAAGCGTTCAAAAAAGATAAAAATACCCACCTAAAAATATTGTTATCAACTAATGTATATTAACTTTGTAAAAAGTTGCTACAATGACGGAACAAATTCAAAAAAGCATAACTCTTTTACGCACGAAGTTTATGGGTCTCCACCAAAACTTAGTTAGTGCTAAAGAACAAATTGCTGCCTTGAGTTTAGAAAATGAAAAGCTTAAATCGGCTTTAAATAATGTGGAAGAATCAAGAACATTATTAGAAGCGGACTTAGAAAAAGCTAAGTTGGAAGTTGTAGCGGCCAACAAACAGGTTGTTAATAGTTCACTTGTTTCTCAAGGCAGAAACAATGAACAAATTGACGAATTGGTGAAAGAAATAGAAAACTGTATAGCATCGCTAAAAAAATAAGAAATGGGTAAAATTTCTTTGAAAGTGGAAATAGCTGGACGTACGTATCCCCTCACTGTCCTTGATAGTGAAGAGAAAATAGTGCTTAAAGCGGTTGAAGACATTAACAAAGCTGTAGCTCTCTTGAAAACGAATTACGCGGTAAGCGATTCGCAAGATTTATTAGCAATGTCTTCCCTTCAATTTATGTTGAAAGGAGCCTCGAAGAAAATAGAAAAAGAAATTGAACCAATCGATTATTCATCTATTGAACGTGCTTTACAAGAATTCTCAGAAGAGTTAGATCAACTCGATTAATTCTTTCCATTCGTCCAACTTGTAGTATTAATTTTTAAAAAAAGTTGAAATGGAAGTGTTATGGATATTATTGGGATTACTTGGTGGCGGATCAGCAACTTTTATCATTCAAAAGAAGTTGGTAAATACCAAAAGCGAAGGTTTAATAAAAGAAGCAGAATTACAAGCTGAAATCATTCGTAAGGAAAAAGCGTTGCAGGCCAAGGAGAATTTCTTGCGATTGAAAGAGGAGCATGAAACTGCGATTAAAGACCGTGAAAGAAAGCTTCAATCTAATGAAGATCGTGCTCGTGCAAAAGAAAAAAATATAGATCAAAAACTGGAAGACCTTGGTCGTAAAGAGAAAATTACAGAGGGTTTACAAAATGATTTTGATGCTAAATTTCAAGGATTGGCAGTTCGTATGCAGGAGTTAGATAAAATTCAAAGCAAACGTGTTGCTGAACTTTCAAAAATTAGCGGTATGCAACCGGAGGATGCTAAAAAAATGTTAATGGAAGCATTAACAGATGAAGCTAGAACGGGAGCCATGGCTCAAATAAAAGAAATTACGGAAGAAGCGAAGCTTAATGCTAATCGCGAGGCAAGGAAAATTGTTATCCAAACTATCCAACGAGTAGCTACGGAACAAGCTGTAGAGAACGCTGTATCGGTATTTAATATCGAATCGGATGAGGTGAAAGGTCGAATTATTGGACGAGAAGGTCGAAATATTCGTGCCTTGGAAGCCGCAACGGGAGTAGAAATTATTGTGGATGATACGCCGGAAGCAATTATCCTTTCATGTTTCGATCCAGTTCGTAGAGAAATTGCAAGACTTGCACTCCATCAGTTGGTTTCTGATGGTCGAATTCATCCTGCTAGAATTGAAGAGGTGGTCGCAAAAACACGCAAGCAATTGGATGAAGAAATTGCAGAAACAGGAAGAAGAACTTGTATAGATCTTGGTATTCATGGCTTGCATCCTGAGTTAATGCGCATGGTGGGAAGAATGAAATTTAGGTCTTCTTACGGGCAGAATTTGTTGCAACACTCACGTGAAGTAGCCAATCTTTGTGCAATTATGGCAGCTGAGCTTGGTCTTAATGTTAAATTGGCAAAAAGAGCTGGACTTTTGCATGATATTGGAAAAGTTCCCGATGAAGAACCTGAATTACCACACGCTATTCTTGGGATGAAAGTCGCTGAGAAATTCGGTGAGAAAGGCGAGGTGCTTAATGCCATTGGTGCGCATCACGATGAAATCGAAATGACTTCCTTAATTTCTCCTATTGTACAAGTTTGTGATGCTATTTCGGGGGCTAGACCTGGAGCTAGACGTGAAATAGTAGAAACGTACATTAAACGAATTAAAGAATTAGAAAACTTAGCACTTTCGTATGATGGCGTTAGTAGCGCATATGCTATTCAAGCAGGAAGAGAGTTACGTGTATTGGTGGAAGCAGAAAAAGTAACTGATCAACGTTCAGAAGAATTGTCATTTACCATTTCGCAACGGATTCAAACAGAAATGACGTATCCAGGTCAAGTTAAAGTAACAGTAATCCGCGAAAAAAGATCAATTAATTACGCAAAGTAATACATTGAAACCTTTCGTGGTCAACTTTGTTGTTAAATAAAGTTTATTTTCATGAATACAAATTTGCAACTAATCGCAGGTCCTTGTAGCGCGGAAACACGAGAGCAAGTATTGGAAACGGCAAAGGGATTAGTACCCCTTCAACCAAGCTATTTCCGAGCGGGTATTTGGAAGCCTAGAACGCGTCCAGGTGAATTTGAGGGATCCGGTAATCCAGCATTGGAATGGATGAAAGAGGCAAAAGCGCTGCATGGATTGAAAATTTGCACGGAAGTGGCAACTTCCCAACATGTGGAATTAGCCTTAGAGGCTGGTTTTGATATGCTGTGGATTGGCGCCCGTACTACCACAAATCCTTTTTCTGTACAGGAAATTGCTGATGCATTAAGGGGTGTCGATATGCCCATCATGGTGAAAAATCCAATTAATCCCGATTTGAAATTATGGATCGGCGCTATTGAGCGACTTTATAACGTTGGGGTTGGTGATGTCACCGCTATTCACCGTGGATTCTCTGTCTATGAAATTGCGAAATACCGCAATAACCCTAATTGGCAAATTCCGATTGATCTCAAACAGGAATTGCCTCAACTCCCGCTTCTTTGTGATCCTTCTCACATCACAGGTGATGCCTCTATGTTGTTGGAAGTTGCCCAAAAATCTATTGATTTGAAATATGATGGTTTAATGCTTGAAACGCATTGCAATCCTCGGGAAGCTTGGACGGATGCTAAACAACAAGTTACGCCTGCGGAACTAGCGGAGCTTCTAGCTAAATTGCATTTTAGGGATCGAAGGGAAATAGAGGAGGCAGAATTATTGGAGTTTAGAGCGAAAATTAATGCAATGGATGAAGCTATCATTCATTTGTTGACCGAACGAATGTTTACCTCTGGTTTGATTGGTAAATTTAAAAAAGAGCACAATTTAGCGATCTTGCAGAAAGCACGTTGGGAGGAGTTGCTTATGAGCAATGTCGATAAGGCAGTAAAGCTTAATCTATCTAATGAATTTTCAACTCAATTGTTTAAGCTTATTCATCAAGAATCAATTCATATTCAGTCACAAATTTTGAATGACAAAAATAATGAATAGAACAATTCTTCCCTTTAAGTATCAAGGAAGTCTGGTGGCTAATCCATCCAAAAGTTACCTGCAAAGGGCAATTATCTGCGCCGTTCTTGCCAAAGAGAATACGGATCTTTTAGTTGATATGCCTTCGGAGGATGTGAAGGCGGCTCTTGGTGTAGTTAAGGAATTGGGAGCAACGTTTCAAAATGGTGTACTTGTGCCTCCAGCTTTTAAGGTTCGCTCGGAAGAACTTGTTCTGAATGTGGGCGAGTCCGGCTTGTTGCTTCGCTTAATGTCAACTATTGGATTAGGGTTTGCTAAGCGATTAATTCTTCAAGGTGAAGGCACTTTGCTGAAACGATCGATTGTTTCACTGGTATATCAATTGCGAGCAATAGGCTTGCAAGTTGAATCCAATAATGATTTTCTTCCTATAGTAATCGAGGGTGAAATTACCAAGACTTCTTTGTCGGTGAATGCATCGGATAGTTCTCAATTTCTTTCTGGGTTACTTATTTCGCTTTCGCAAAGACCTTTTGATAGTATATTGAACGTAAAGGAATTAAGTAGTAAGCCTTACATTGATTTAACCATCGATGTCTTGAACGATTTCGGCGTAAGTATTCGTCATGAAGATTACAACACATTTTATATCAGTGGCAATCAACTGATGTCTCCTCAAAGAATTAGTGTAGAGGGCGATTGGAGCGGTGCGGCAAATCATTTGGTTGGCGCGGCAATTTCAGGTGAAATAACGATGAAAGGATTGTCGATTAGTTCTACTCAAGCTGACAAATGTATATTGGAGGCCTTAGAAGCATTTGGTGCCAGAGTGGAAGTTCATGAACAGGAAATTAAGGTGAAGCAAAATGAAAAACGCTCCTTTATTTTTGATGCCACCCACTGCCCTGATTTATTTCCTCCTCTTGCAATTTTGGCATGTGCAGCAGTGGGTACGAGTGAAATTATAGGACTTCATCGTTTGGAGAATAAAGAATCAAATCGCCAACTTAGTATTGTCAAGATGCTGAATGTTCTTGGAGTGAATTATCGAATTGTTGAGGACAGCATCTTTATCGAAGGCAAGGGAAAGGTTAAGGGCGGAACAATCGCTACCTATAATGATCATCGCATTTCGATGGCTGGCGCAATTTCCGCTTGTATCGCTTCTTCTGATATTGTCATTGATAATGTGGCTTGCGTGTCGAAATCATATCCTAATTTTTTTAACGATCTGGAAGAGTTAAGCGTTAGCGTTTAAGGTATTAATTACTTCTTTCTACCTTCTAATCCGCAAGTAAACTTTGCGTAACTAATCTTCAGCTTTAAAAATAATTATTAATTTCGTCACTAAATTTTGGAATGTTGACCAAAAAGTTTGGAAATAACATTTTTAACTTATCTAAAAAAAAATGATGAAAAAACTACTTTTAATTGCTGGATTTTCAATTGGTCTAGTTACTGTGAATGCTCAACTCATGCGAGGTAATTTTATTATTGACCCATACATTGGGGTTCCTAATTGGGCGAATAGTTTATTGTATAGTCAATATGATGGATCTAGTACTACAGTGTCAAATTATAAAACGATAGGAAGTGCCTTGTCTTATGGGGGGAGAATTGAATATATGATCGCTGATAAAGTTGGTGTAGGTGCAGATATTAACTATGAAGTTTCAGGCTTTTCTTATGATTATACTGATTATCAATACGATGCTTCTGGAGCAGTTATTTATGTAAATGGAGACCCTCAATATAGACCATACACGGATGAATATACAGCAAAAAAATTACGTGCCATGTTTCGTCTAAATTATCATTTTTTCCAAAGTGATAAAGTGGATGTTTATTCTGGTTTTGCTGCTGGGTATAAAAGTGCTAAACGAGAATACACTACGGAACCATCTAATCCAATGAGTACAAATGAAAGTGTTGATAAGGCATTGATTCCTGTAACGGGAAGGTTGGCTATAGGGACGAAAATATATTTCACTCAGAATATTGGTGCCCATGTAGAATTAGGGGTTTTTGGAGGAGGATTAATCCAATTTGGACTTTCAGCTAAATTCTAAATAATATAATTAATGAAAAAGCCATCCGTCAAATGACGGATGGCTTTTTTATGCGCTAAAAGTACAGCTTGTTTTCTAGAGATCTTTTGAGAATAGAAGGAAGCGTTTAGTTGATGTATGAACTACAGCTTTACTATTCTTTTTGTCATCTTCTGCTCAGATTGCTCGCTTTGTAGAAGATAATATCCTGCTGGAAAGTTAGAAAGGTCGATGGTCGTTTCCGAAGAGGTAGGGATAATCTCCATTAGCCTTTGTCCAAAGCAATCCACGAGTAGAATTCGAGTGGTTTGCTCTGAATGACGAATGATTAATTCATCGCGTGTTGGGTTGGGAAAGACTTCCATTTCGATCTTGTTATTTTCTCCCAAACCAATATTGTTGTCATTTCTGAATAATACGTTATCAATATAGACAACACCTGATGCTGCAGGAGCGGCAGAAATAATCAGCTGCGCAATGTGTTGGGTGCTATTCAATGAAGTGAAATTACTCAGTGGAATGTCGTAAGTGTTCCACTGTTCTAATGTAGGGACAAAAGACAATTCGTGCTCGCTGTCATCGCCCCCTGCATAGGCCATATCTGCCCCAAAATCAACCAGTTTAATTTTTAAATTAGTAATATTGGCAGTCCACGCATCTATTCTTAGGTGGGTCATTGCGCTTACATTTAGAATATTCGAACCTAATGTTTCGATGCCCACATAATTCAAGTTAGTATATTTCTTAGTGTCGTTTCCAGCAATTTGTAAATTATTTAGTGTGCCTTGCGACCACGGGGCTTGCCAGGTGTCAACGGTAACGTTCGTGTAAGGATTACTGAACATGGAAATAACGTTTGAAGCATTATAAGTTGGTGTTGGTGCCGCTACCATAGGTTCGTTTAGGGGTGGACCCTGATTGCTAAATTTGATATTATCGAAATAACAGATGTTGTCTTGGTTCCGTTGTTGAAAATCTGGAAAAATAATGATTTGATCGATGCCTGAAGATGAAGGCGCTCCAATGATGCCGGTGAAATCAAAAGTAAGTTCCTCCCACTGATTGATGAGTGTATTGCTAACCAATAGTTCTCCCGTAGAAGCTCCTGAAGGAGTTGCAAACTTTATCCCAACAGGACTAATAATAGGTTTGTAGACCATTATTTTTACAATGCAATTACTCGCAGTTAAGGTGAAAGTTCCTATGTCGGCACCATGCTGTGATTCGCATCCAGCCCATGGCATTCCATTTTGTTTTGCAGTAAATTTTGCCACCTGCGCTGAAAGATTTATTCCTGCAACTGATGGATTGGCAACGATTTCTAATGGTGGTTGATTGTCATTTTCAAATACGGTCCATGTCCAAAGTGTTCCGTATCCACCGGTTTCAAATGATATCGGTCCATTCTGCGATAAACAGGTGTTCGCTGCGATTATGATAAATAAGAATAGCGTTTTTTTCATAGTAGTTGGTTTCTTTTTGTTAAAAGTACAATAATGTTTTGTAAATACTTGATTTATATTATTTCTTTGACCGATGACAATTATAGTAATTTCATCATAGCTTTTCTAACTCACATTTATTTATGCGCACATAATGGTTGGTCCCATTGGGATAATCTTGTGCATTCCCATTAAGTAACAGAATGTCTATGTAGTTTGAATTTATGGAACTGCCATTAGACGCATTGCTCAAGTACATATAGTTTCCTGAAACAAAAGAGGGCAATTTGATTTCTCTGAGACTTCCATCGATTCCTTTCTTTATAAATAAACCATTGTACTTGATACACAGGTAATAGATGGTTCCTTGGTGTTCAATCAGTCTAATTCGATTAATATCATCCATATCTAATGGAATAGGTGTTTCGGTAGTTTGTCCGCTTGCATCTATTTCTAGTTGATAGAAGCTAGATTTCCATTCCGCTGAGGGATCAAGGAGTTTTTGATAAATACCTATTGCCTTGTTGGAGGAACTCAGAAATAATTCGCAATTGTCTACTAATCTGTTCCGAGTTGCTGCCAAGGGGTGAGCACTTAAATCACACATGGTTTGGTTGGTCCATGTGCCATTAAATCGATGAAATAATTTATTTTTATAATAAATGGCGGGTAAACCGGGACCAACATAATCATCTTGCACAGCCAACACACAAGGTCCATTAGGCGTTCCTAAAACAAAAGGGTAGTAGTAGGAATTACCCAAATTTTGGCCAGCCATTTCTTCGGTCCAATTGGGTGCATCGACCTGCTTGCTGTAGAGTTTAAGGTCTTGGTACAATCCAAATGAAACGTACAGTATATCGTCAGCACTGATGGATGCTCCAATGCGTATGTTGACAGTTTCAGCGGATCCAGGCGTATGATCAACGATTAATTCTATCGTGTGGTTAAAGATGTCACCACTTTTAGCATTTGGAAAAGAAAAGTGTTTTAGTTTTCCAAGCGATCCATTTTCTGTGGGATCAGTTTCCGTGGGTTCAAAAACGATTAAGTGAATGCAGCCTTTAGAATCGACCAATATATTTGCGGGTCGTGAAGTAGGAATTCCTGCACCTTTTACCCAAGGACCATTGCCTGTCTTACAATAGAGGTAAACGGTTGAGGGATTGTTTGCGTTGGGTAAACCGTTTGATAAATTATCATTATCGACAACAGTCATGAAGACCTTGTTTTCAAATCGAACAATTTTTTGCTGGTTGTATCCCCACCAGGTCCCATTTTGTTCGTGGTATTTACTCCCAGGAATACTTTCTATGTGTACTTTAATGTTACTAGATTCGGTTTTTTTACAGCCAAAAAGAACTATCATTACTAATAGAAAGAAGGTAGAATTATATTTCCTCGAATTGGTCATAAAAAAGACTTAGATTTATACCAAATTAACTATTAATCGTACAAATTTAGATTATGTCCCTAAAAAAAATAATATTCATTTGTTTTCTGGTGAACTCCCTTAGTTTTAATTCACAATTGCTTAGAGGTGATATACTAGTTGATCCTTATGTTGGTATACCAAATTATCCAAATTTGGGTGTGTCTCAACTGTTTTCAATTAATACGCAGGAAGCTGATAATTACCAGCTTGTTGGTGGTTTTTTCTCGTATGGGTTCCGTTTAGAGTACATGCTTACTGACAAATTAGGCTTGGGTACAGATTTTAATTACGTAAAGTCGGGTTATTCTTCGGATTATATCGGTTATCAATACGATGAATTTAATAATCAATTATTTGACACCAATGGTATGGCGCTGCTTATGCCTTATAATGAGAAGTATACGGCCGAAAGATACCGTGCAATGGGAAGGTTGAATTATTATTTCTCAAGTAATGAGAAAGTAAATTTTTATGGAGGTATGGGTATTGGCTATTATGGCGTTAATCGAACGTTCACTACTACTCCATATGATCCTTCAAGTGCAAATTTTTTGAACTCTGTTGATGAGGTTTTGTTCCCTTTCCCTTTCAGTTTTCGTTTGGCATTAGGCGCTAAATTTTATTTCAATCGAAATTTTGGTGGTCACGTTGAACTGGGTAGTTTTGGCGGAGGAACCATTCAATTTGGTGTTTCGGCTAAATTCTAACTAATGCATTAAATAAAAAGCCATCCGTCGCATAACGGATGGCTTTTTTTATGCGCTATTGCTTAGGTTCTTAGTTCTCCATTAACTTAATCAAATTCAAGGCTGATCCTGCCTTAAACCAATCAATTTGAGAGCTATTGTAGGTATGATTCAATGAAATAACATCCGTTTTACCAGTTGAATGCACAATTTCTAATGTCAATGCTTTTCCGGGAAGGAATGATTTCAAATCAATAAAGTTGAAAGTGTCATCTTCTTGTATTTTATCATAATCTGTTTCATTTTGAAACGTTAACGCCAGCATTCCTTGTTTTTTGAGATTGGTTTCGTGGATACGTGCGAATGATTTCACCAATACTGCAGCTACGCCTAGATGTCTTGGCTCCATGGCCGCATGCTCACGTGAGGAACCCTCTCCGTAGTTATGATCGCCCACAACAATTGTTGGAATTCCAGCTGCTTTATAAGCTCGTTGAACCGCAGGGACTTCTCCGTAATTTAATGTGAGTGAATTTTTTACACAATTTGCTTTGCCATTAAAGGCGTTTTCTGCACCAATCAATAAATTGTTGGAGATGTTATCCAAATGTCCACGGTATTTTAACCAAGGTCCAGCCATAGAAATATGGTCGGTTGTACATTTCCCTTTTGCTTTGATAAGCAATTTCGCTCCTGTAATGTTTTCGCCGTCCCACATGGGGAAATTGTCTAATAATTGCAACCTAGATGAATCTTCAGCAACAATAATTTGAACACTTGCTCCATCTTCAGCGGGTGCTTGATAACCATTATCCTCTACCGAAAAGCCTAATAGAGGTAGTTCGTCACCTTGTGGTGGCGCGAATTTAAAAGCCTCGCCATCTTTATTTATCAATGAGTCCGTTAATGGATTAAAACCAAGGTCTCCAGCAATGGCAATTGCAGCAACTATTTCTGGCGATGCTACAAAAGCGTGTGTATTTGGATTACCATCAGCACGTTTAGAAAAATTACGATTAAACGAATGTATGATGGTATTTTTTTCTTGTTTTTCTGCCCCTTCTCTGGACCATTGACCAATACACGGACCGCAAGCATTGGTAAATATTTTGGTTCCCATTTTTTCAAAATCTTCCAATATTCCATCACGTTCAGCTGTAAAGCGTACTTGTTCAGAACCTGGATTGATTCCAAATTCAGCCTTTGGCATAATCCCATTGGCAACGGCTTGTTTTACAATCGATGCTGCTCTTGCCAAATCCTCATACGATGAATTCGTGCATGAACCGATTAATCCCCATTCTACTTTTGTTGGCCATGCATTTGTTGCTGCGTCGTCCTTCATTTTTGAAATTGGTGTCCCACGATCTGGCGTGAAAGGTCCATTGATTTGCGGCTCTAATTCACTAAGGTTTATTTCTATTAATTCATCAAAATAGGCTGATGGATTCTCATATACTTCAGGATCTCCCGTCAAATGTTCTGCAATCTGATCTGCTGCACTCACGACTTCTGCTCTTCCTGTAGCATTCAAATACCGTCGCATAGATTCATCGTATCCAAAAGTTGAAGTGGTAGCGCCTATTTCAGCACCCATATTACAAATAGTACCTTTTCCAGTACAAGACAAGGAAAGTGCTCCTTCTCCAAAATATTCGACTACTGCACCTGTTCCTCCTTTCACTGTTAAAATATCTGCTACTTTAAGAATTACGTCTTTTGCTGAGGTCCAACCGTTTAGTTTTCCGGTTAATTTTACACCAATTAACTTAGGGAACTTTAATTCCCAAGCCATTGCTGCCATTACATCTACTGCATCTGCTCCACCAACTCCAATAGCAATCATTCCTAAACCTCCAGCATTAACAGTATGTGAATCAGTTCCGATCATCATTCCACCAGGAAATGCATAGTTCTCTAACACAACTTGATGGATAATTCCTGCTCCTGGCTTCCAAAAACCAATACCATATTTATTGGAAATAGAGGACAAAAAATTAAAAACTTCGTTGTTTTGATTAAGCGATTCTTGTAAGTCTTTATTTGCGCCAAGTTTTGCAAGGATAAGATGATCCGCATGAACGGTTGATGGAACTGCCACTTTCTTTTTACCTGCTTGCATAAATTGAAGCAAGGCCATTTGAGCAGTGGCATCTTGCATTGCAACTCGATCCGGTGCAAAATCTACATATGAGTTACCTCTCGAATACGCTTCTGTAGCGTTGCCTTCCCAAAGGTGTGTATAAAGAATTTTTTCTGTTAATGTTAGCGGTCGCCCTACTAATTTTCTTGCTGCTTCTATTCTTGTTGGATAAAGGGAATAGATCCTTTTAATCATGTCAATATCGAAAACCATACGTTAATTTCTTAAAAATAATGAGTAAAATTAAGAATTTTGCTCGAGGAGTCACTTCATAAATTCGATATTTTTTCCGAAAAATTGATCCATAGTTGGTTTTTGATTCGTTCTTGGCCCAAAAATTAAATTAGTATTTTTAATATCCAACAAGTACCTTTGGTTTTAGGTGTTAGAAAAACTTAAAATAATTGATCTTTCTACAGTATTGGCTGGTCCATCTGTGGCGA
>JAIPAL010000077.1 GCA_021740085.1 Crocinitomicaceae bacterium | reverse complement strand
ATTTTGTCTATGAGCCTGGGCAGTTTTCCATTCGAGGCGGACTTGTTGATGTATTTTCTTATGCTAATGATTCTCCTTTTAGAATTGAGTTTTTTGGAGATGAAATAGAAACAATACGAACCTTTGATGCTGCAACACAATTGTCACTAAAATCTCACTCCTTCTTCAACATAATTCCAAATATTCAAGGGCAAATTTCATTGGAAGGAATTGGTTCTTTCTTTGAATTTATTGGGCAATCAGCAATAATATGGCTGAGTTCACATGAACGTTTGGCACAAATTATTTCGAGAGAATATGCTAAAGCAGAGGCAATATTCGACAAACTAGGCGACACTGTAAAGCATACAATACCTGCAAATCGCTATTTGAATGAAAGTGAATTAAAACAAAGTCTAGAAAATTATAAGACAATTGAATGGGGTTCTGATTTTTATTTTAAAACAGAAGATATTATTCATTTTGATTTTACCCCTCAGCCTAATTTCAATAAAAACTTTGATTTATTAAAAACTGATTTGCTGTCGCGACAAGAAAATAATTTTGAGAATTTAATTTTTTCAAATCAACCTCGTCAGATAGAACGCTTGTTTCAAATATTTGAAGACATTGGTGGAGATGTTTCTTTTTCTCCTATGCACTTGGCTTTGCAAGAGGGATTTATTTCTCCAAGCATGAAATTAGTCTGTTATACAGATCATCAAATTTTTGAACGCTACCACCGCTTTCGCTTAAAGGAAGGTTTCCGGCAGGCGAAACAAGCCTTGACATTAAAAGAAATTTACAACCTTCAAAAAGGAGATTATATTACGCATATTGATCATGGTGTTGGGCAGTTTTCTGGCTTGGAGACGATTGATGTAAATGGAAAACCGCAAGAAGCAATTCGGTTGGTTTATAAGGATGGAGATGTCTTGTATCTGGGAATTCATTCCTTGCACAGAATTTCAAAATTTACAGGCAAGGATGGGGCTGTTCCAAAAATGAACAAGTTAGGAACGCAGGCATGGAGCACTCTAAAAAATAAGACTAAAAAGAAAATTAAAGAATTGGCATTTGATTTAATTCAATTGTACGCTAAACGAAGAAGTCAAGCAGGATTTTCTTATACACCCGACACCTATTTACAAGATGAATTGGAAGCCTCTTTTATGTATGAAGATACGCCAGACCAGAACAAAGCAACGCAAGATGTGAAAAAAGACATGGAAGCTTCAAGGCCAATGGATCGACTAATCTGTGGAGATGTAGGTTTTGGGAAAACAGAGGTTGCTGTTCGAGCTGCTTTTAAGGCGGTAGCTGACAATAAACAAGTGGCGATTTTAGTCCCGACGACAATTCTTTCAATGCAGCATTATCGAAGTTTTAAGGAACGTCTTAAAGATTTTCCCTGTTCCATTGATTATATTAATCGTTTTAAAGGAACAAAAGAAACTTCTGAGACCTTAAAAAAATTAGCAGAAGGAAAGATTGATATTCTTATTGGAACGCATGCTATTGTTGCAGAAAGAGTAAAGTTTAAGGATCTTGGCTTAATGATAATCGATGAAGAACAAAAATTCGGCGTTTCGGTTAAGGATAAACTTAAAACAATTCGTGTAAGTGTTGATACACTAACTCTAACCGCAACTCCAATTCCAAGAACGCTACAATTTTCATTAATGGGAGCAAGAGATTTAAGTATCATTAACACTCCACCACCAAATCGTCAACCCGTTTTAACAGAAATTATTTCGTTCGATGAAGAGGTTTTAAGAGACGCTATTTCGTATGAAGTTACGCGTGGAGGACAAGTGTTTTTTGTTAATAATCGCTTGTCAAACATCCGTGAGATTTCTGGCATGATCTCAAGACTTTGTCCTGGAGTACGAGTTGGAATTGGACACGGACAAATGGATGGAAAGCAACTTGAAAAAGTAATGATGGACTTTATAGAAGGTAGCTATGATGTTCTTATCGCGACAACAATTATTGAGTCTGGAATAGATATTTCAAATGCAAATACAATTATAATTAATGACGCGCATCACTTTGGATTAAGTGATTTACACCAGTTGCGTGGAAGGGTTGGAAGAAGTAATAAGAAGGGATTTTGTTATTTAGTTGCGCCAAAATTTAGCGTTATGACCTCTGTGGCAAGAAAAAGATTAGAGGCCTTGGTACAATTCTCTGATCTTGGTTCTGGCTTTAATATCGCAATGAAAGATTTAGATATTCGTGGGGCTGGAAATATGCTGGGAGGAGAACAAAGTGGATTTATTTCTGAAATTGGCTTTGAGATGTATCAAAAAATCCTAAACGAAGCAATGCAAGAACTTCGAGAAAGTGAATTCAAAGAGCTTTTTGATGATCGAAATACTGATTCTTTTCAATCTTTTGTTCAAGATTGTATTTTTGAAACAGATTTAGAAGTCCGAATCCCAGATGATTATGTAAACAATGTAAATGAACGTTTAAGTCTCTATCAAGAACTTGATAATTTAAAGAACACCGAAGAATTGGATACGTATGCCCTGCAGCTCAAAGATCGATTTGGACCAATTCCAAAAGAAGTGAAAGAATTGCTTTTTTCGTTTCAATTGCGCTGGCTTGCTCAAGAATTAGGCTTAGAACGCTTGGTTATTAAATCAACTAAATTAGTTGGGTATTTTATTTCAAATTCGCAATCTGAATTCTTTGAAACACCGGTTTTCTCTAATTTATTAAACAAGATTACAGCTATTGGAGAAGGTTATCGCTTAGTGCAGCAAAATGAAAAACTTCGCTTAGTAATTGAACCTGTTAAACACATCAAAGATGCATTTGAGAAACTTAGTGTTTTGAAAGCCAATAAAGCAGAAAAACTATAAAAGATCATTTGCTAAATTTGCCAATTCTGATCTCTCCCCTTTTTCTAATTTCACATTGGTAAATAACGCTTGGTTTTTTAAGCGATCGATGAGGTAAGCTAAGCCATTACTGTTTTCATCGAGATAAGGCGAATCGATTTGATGAACATCCCCAGTAAATACAATTTTTGTGTTCTCACCAGCTCGAGTTATAATTGTTTTTACTTCATGTGGGGTAAGATTTTGAGCTTCATCGACTATAAACATTACGTTTGAAAGACTTCTTCCACGAATGAAAGCAAGTGGGGTAATTACAATTTTTCCGTTTTCTTGCATTTCTTGAATAGCCCGATTTTTTTTCTCGTTGTCTCCAAATTGCGACTTTATAAACTTCAAGTTATCCCATAATGGTTCCATATAAGGCCCGATTTTATCATTAACGTCCCCAGGGAGAAAACCAATTTCACGATTTGAAAGCGGAACAATTGGCCGTGCAAGAATAATTTGATTGTAGCTTTTATGTTGTTCCAGAGCTGCTGCAAGCGCGAGTAAAGTTTTTCCTGTGCCGGCGACACCCTGAAGCGCAACTAATTTTACATCATCATTTAAAAGTGCATGAAATGCAAAAGTTTGCTCGGCATTTTTTGGTTTAATACCATAAATAAATTCTTTTTCTATTCGCTCGATTTTATTTGTAAGGTGGTTGTAAAAAGCTAATGAAGAGGTTTTCCCATTTTTTAAAATGTAGTAACCATTTATTTCTTTTTTATCTCCCAAAATACCATTTTCATCGATGGCGCCTTTAATAAAAATATCCCGAATTATTTCTGAATCTACATTTTCAATTCCATATGAGCTAGCTCCTTTTAAATCGTCAATGTTAACTTTTCCTGTTTCATAATCTTCAGCCATTAATCCTAATGCCTTTGCTTTAATTCTAAGATTAATGTCTTTTGTGACAAGAATAACAATGTGCTTTGGTTCTTGCTCTTTTAAATACAATGCTGCATTAATGATTTTATGGTCATTTTTTTCCGCTGAAAAAACATTCTCTGCGTTAATCAATTTTGGCTGACTATCCATAACTATCCTAAATTTCCCAAGGAGTTTTCCTAATGAAATCCATTCTTGAAGTGAGCCTTTAATTGAAAGTTTATCAATGAATCGAATTACTTCTCTGGCACAAAAGTTTTTAGTTTCATTGCCAACTTTAAACTTATCAAGTTCCTCCAATACAGTTATTGGAATGGTAACATTGTTGTTTTTAAAATTTGTTATGGCTTGATGGTCGTGCAAAAGGACAGAGGTGTCAAGCACAAATATTTTTTCTTTTTTCAACATCTTTTTTTATAAAATTAATAATAAATGAATCTATGAATAAGCTATTAAAATTAGAATATAGGCAACAAAATGTTGATATTAACATTCCGTTAATTTTAAAGAAATAATAGTCTCAAAGTCCTTTTTAAAGCTGATCCTAAAGCCTAAAAATCCAAATACGAGTAACAAAGTTTTAAAATAGATTTAATTTCAGTTTTTTTTCAAAAGAAAGGCTTAAAAAAACAACGTTTTTCGCTTAATTTCGTTTAATAATTAATTATGCAAACTAATATAAAACACATTTTTATTTCCTTGCTTCTGATAAGCTCAAGAATTAGCTTTGCCCAATTAACTACGAATACAGGGACCAACCCACAAGCACTTGTTCAAAATACCTTAATTGGACCAGGTGTAACCGTTTCCAATATTACATTTAATGGCTCTCCAAGTTCAATTGGTTCATTTACTGGAACAGGAACTAATCTAGGGATTGCCAATGGGATTATAATTACTACTGGAACAGTTATAGACAATGGAAATGGCCCCCACGGTCCAAATAATCAAGCTAATGCTGGTCAAATAAATGGAGGTGCAGGGTCAACGTTACTTTCTGGAATAATTGGTGGAGGGCAAACCTATGATGCCGCAATTTTAGAATTTGACTTTATTCCTTATGCAGATACTGTTCGTTTTAAATATGTATTTGGTTCCGATGAATACCCTGAATTTGCGCCACCAAATGATGATATGTTCAATGATGTATTTGGATTTTTTATTGCTGGTCCTGGAATCACTGGTTTACAAAATATTGCACGTCTTCCAAATAATGGAAGCATTGTATCGATTAATAATGTAAATGCTATAACCAATCCCTCATTTTTTAATTTTAATGGGGATGGGACTTCATCTCCGTACAATGCATCTCCCTTTTATATTCAATACGATGGCTTCACGGATGTTTTAGAGGCAGTTTCAAGTGTTCAATGCGGAGAGACATATCACTTAATATTGGCTCTTGCAGACGTTGGTGATGGTGATTATGACTCAGGCATTTTCCTTGAAGCAAATAGTTTAACATCCAAAACACCAGTTGATTTAGATTATACCATATCTCAATCATTATTTTCCAATCCTGACTGGATTGCTGAAGGTTGTGTTAATGCTACCGTTACTCTTTCCCGTCAAACAAATCTTTCGACACAATTAACAATTCCAATACAGGTTGCTGGTACTGCAACAAATGGGCTTGATTTTTCAGGAGTGCCTGCAAGTATACTATTTGCTCCTGGTCAAAGTTCTGTTAGCTTTACTTTAACTGCTCTTTATGATAATCTTACAGAAGGCTTGGAGACAATTAGTTTGGTTTTTCCATTAGTAGATCCCTGCGGAAATGTGACACCCTTGATTTTAGATTTATTTATTCAAGATATTCCTCCATTGACTGTACAAATTAATGCAACAACAATAAATTGCCCGGGAGAAAATATTGTTTTGACAACAAGTATTTCTGGAGGTCTAGGACCCTTTTCCTATTTATGGAATACCGGAGCTCAGACACCTACGATTAATTTCACTCCTTCAGTAAGTGCAACTTATTCCGTTGAAGTTTCAGGGACTTGTTCCAATCAACCAAGTTCTGCTAATATAACGGTAACCGTTCCTGTATTTCAACCTTTAACGATTAGTGTAAATAATGACATTACGGAAATCTGCCCATATATCCCGGTACTTTTAGATATAACTCCAACTGGTGGTTCTGGAATCTACACTTTTGAATGGATAGAAAATACTACTCTAATAAGCTCACTTGACACCGTAACTGTTAGTCCTTCAGTAAGTACGAACTTTGTCGCTACTGTTACAGACAACTGCGGATCAGTTGCTTCAGAGACCGTGATATATACAATAACAAGTCCTCCTTTGATTGTAACTTCAAGTCCAGCTATTGAGATTTGTCCCGGAGATAGTGCTTTGATATCAGCACTAGCAAGTGGAGGAAATGGATCTTACTATTACGTATGGCCTCACAATAACACAACTGTAAATTCTCTTTGGGTTTATCCATCTGCTACAACAAATTATGTCGTAAATGTGTCAGATGAATGTCAAACTTTTTCTGTCACCGCAATAGCATCGGTTATTGTAATTGAACCAAATGCAAATTTTGAAATTAGTAGTAATACTTTAATGATAGGATTGCCAATTGCTTTTCAAAATACATCCACTAATGCTTCATTTTATTCATGGAATTTTGGTGAAGGAACAACTTCTAGTATGGTGAACCCTATAATTACATACTTCATAGATTCCACCTATTATGTTACGCTAATAGCCACTGATAACAAAGGATGTAAAGATTCAATTACAAAACCAATAACAATTAAAGAAGAATTATACATTTATATACCTAACACATTTACCCCAGATGATGACGAGCATAACTGCTATTTTTATGGAAGTTTTATTGGTCTTAAATCTTTAGAAATTTCGATTTATAATCGTTGGGGAGAATTGATTTTTGAGGCTGCCGATTTAAATTTTGAATGGGATGGGAAATACGGAAATACTAATGTTCAAAGTGGAGCTTACTCTTGGCGCATTAATTATGTAACAATCAAAGGCCAAAGCGAAACAATAAGTGGACACGTTAATGTTATTAGATAATTACTCGTTAGAAATAATTTCAAATAACTCATTTAAATTCGGTGAAATAATTACTTCAATCCGTCTATTTTTTGACTTATCATACTCATCAACAGGCAAAAATTCGCCACGCCCTCCTGCCATAATTTGAGATGGAGTCATACTAGAGTTGTTTAGTAAAATTTGAACTACAGATGTTGCTCTTAAAACAGATAGTTCCCAGTTATTCTTTGGAGATGCACTGCTATTTAATTTGTCTGTATCGGTATGTCCTTCAACAATTATTTCAAGATCTTTTTCAGATTCTAGCGCCTTCCCTAATTCAACTAAAGCCCTAACCCCTTCTTCTTCAACAAATGTACTTCCTGATTTAAAAAGTAATTTTGCTTCTAAACTAACATAAATTTTACCGTTTTTTTGAACTACGGATAAGCCTTGATTTTCAAATCCTCTTAGCGCATTTGCCACCTTCGCCTTTAGCAATTGAACTGCGGCTTCTTTTTTACGAATTGCTTCTTCAAGTTCATTTACACGTTTTTCTCGCTCTAGAAGTAAGCGTTGTTTTTCTTTTAATTCTTGGTCTAATTTCAATAAAGCATCCTCCTTAATCTGTAACTCATTATTTTTTGCTTCTAATTGGTTCTGTAATTCTGCTGTTTCTCTAGCGCTCAGATTTTTTAATTTATCAAAAGATTTCTGTAGTGATTTATACTCGCCATCTATTATATTATAATCCCTTAGTAATAAACGGTATTTACTTCCTAAAGCAGTTGT
>JAIPAL010000020.1 GCA_021740085.1 Crocinitomicaceae bacterium | reverse complement strand
ATTTAGTAAAAATTCTTTTCTAGTAGGATGAATGCTCATTTTCCATTTCTCGGTCTCTTCAATTAGGTCTATTTGACTCGAAATAATTAGCTGCTCTTTAAATTCTTGCTTATTCTCATCAAAACATTTTTTAAGTACACCATCCTCTAATATCGTATATTCAATTCTTTCATAGTTAATGATGGAGTGAAGTTCTTGTGTTTCTTTACTAATGACGGATTCAATTCTTTCATGAATTCGCCCCAATGAATCATAATTAAAATGGGTAACGAAACAGTTAGCCCCTCTATCTTTTTTCGTTTCGATTAATCGTGCGGAGGAATCATAGTTGAAATATTGATTGGTTGTTTCCAATTTATCATTACTATTTTTTATTTGTTCAAGTTGGATTAAATTCCCTATTGTATCAAAATGATAAATCAATTCATCTTTTGTCAGACGGATACCATCATTTTTTTTCTTTATCGAAATGGTCGCCGTTAAACGTTGAATCCTTAATGCTTTAATATAGGCGGGATTGAAAAAGCCTTGGTCTGAAAAAGCACCGCCACTATTGTTATTTATAAATTGCCCGCGAACATTTTGCGAACAGATGATAAACACAACAAGCAGGATTCTCAAAAGCGAACTATTGATTTAGAAGCAATGAATTCCACCCAGTTTTTTCTAGAAGAAAGTTTCGTATGGTAGATAAATCAACCCGTTCTTGTTCCATTGTATCCCGATCTCTTATGGTTACGGTGTTATCTTCCAAACTTTGATGATCAATGGTGATAGCATAAGGAGTCCCAATGGCGTCTTGTCTTCTATATCGTTTCCCTATCGAATCTTTTTCATCGTATTGGATGGAAAAATCGAATTGCAATTCTTTCATGATTTCCCGCGATTTTTCGGGTAAGCCATCTTTTTTCAACAGGGGAAGAATCGCTACTTTGTAGGGTGCTAGAGCCGGCGGGATGGTTAAGACTATTCGTGAGCTTCCATCTTCAAGGGTTTCGTTCTTATATGAAGCACTCAGGATAGATAAAAACATTCGGTCAAGACCAAGGGATGTTTCTACCACGTAGGGCACATAACTTTTGTTCGTATTTGTATCAAAATACTGAAGTTTCTTACCTGAAAAGGTTTCGTGCTGTTTTAAATCAAAATCGGTCCGAGAATGAATACCTTCTAATTCTTTGAATCCCATAGGAAAATTAAACTCTATATCACATGCTGCATTGGCATAATGAGCCAGTTTTACATGGTCATGAAAACGATAGTTAGCATCGCCTAAATTAAGCGCTTTATGCCATTTTTCTCGTGCTATTTTCCAGTTATTATACCACGCAATTTCTTCGCCTGGTTCAACAAAGAATTGCATTTCCATTTGTTCAAATTCGCGCATGCGAAAAATAAATTGCCTGGCAACGATTTCATTCCTAAAGGCTTTCCCTATTTGAGCAATACCAAAAGGTATTTTCATTCTTCCAGATTTCTGAACATTTAGAAAATTAACAAAAATTCCTTGTGCCGTTTCTGGGCGCAAATAGATGGTGGATGCTTCGCCAGCGACAGACCCCATTTCTGTTGAGAACATTAAATTAAATTGTCGAACATCTGTCCAGTTTTTAGTACCGGAAATGGGACATGCGATTTCCAAATCAATAATTAACTGCCTAACGCCTTCCAAATCATCATTTGACAATGTTTCTTTGAACCGAGACTCAATGTCAGTGATTTTCGTAGCATTTCGAAGTACATTCGGATTTGTTTGACGGAATTCTACCTCATTAAAAGCTTCTCCAAATTTTAGTTTGCCTTTATCTACTTCCTTCTCAATTTTTACTTTTATTTTTTCTATGTGTTCTTCAATTAACACATCTGCTCGATATCTTTTTTTTGAATCTTTATTATCAATTAAGGGATCATTAAAAGCATCTACGTGGCCTGAAGCTTTCCAAATAGTTGGGTGCATAAAGATCGAAGAGTCGATGCCAACTATATTAGTGTGCATTTGAACCATCGCTTTCCACCAATATGTTTTAATGTTATTTTTCAACTCAACGCCAAGTTGACCATAATCATAGGTAGCGGCAAGGCCATCATATATCTCAGATGATGGAAAAATAAATCCGTATTCTTTTGAATGGGAAATAATGTCTTTTAATAAATCCTGTTGTTGTTCCATGGCTCAAAGATACGTGCAATATCTTTGCGGTTATTTAATCATTGGGAACAATTTCAACAATGTATATTGAATTAAGTGAATCATAATTAATAAATTTGATGACTATGCGCTTCTATTTAAATGAAAAAGAATTTATTGAAACAGATTCTCCAATGGATTTATCTCTTGAGTTATCTGACAACCAAACCTTAAGCGCTTGGTACGTTTCTCCTCCAAAAATGGAGGTTGTCCGTGAAAATGGTTTTCTAGGAAGTGTTGAAGAAGGGGGAGATGTGAATTTTAGATCAATTTGGTTTAATCCTCATGGCCATGGAACGCACACGGAATCATCTGGGCATATTACCAAGGAAATTTTGTCTGTCAACAAGGTTCTTAAAAATTATTTTTTTCGCGCCCTACTTATTTCCTTGTCACCTGAAGAAAAATCAAATGGCGATAGGGTAATTTCTATTCCCACCCTTCCTGAAGAAACTAATGTTGAAGCGCTGATAATACGAACTTTGCCGAATAGTTCCTCGAAAAAGTCTTTGAATTATGCAGATACAAATCCACCATTTTTATCATTGGATGGAATTAAGGTGTTGAATGATTTTCATATTAAACACTTGCTAATTGATTTACCTTCCGTTGACAAAGAGAAAGATGGGGGAGAGCTAGCTTTTCACCATGCTTTTTGGGAGGTACCTCATATTAATCGAATAGAAAGAACAATCACAGAATTAATTTTTGTGGATGAACAGATCCAAGACGGTGAATATATTCTAGAGTTGCAAGTCGCTCCTTTTGAAAACGACGCTAGTCCTAGTAGGCCTGTGCTTTATAAAATAAATCAAGTTAAATAAGAAAAGGGCCGTAGCCCTTTTCAATTGTAGACCGATTAAAGTCTGAGTGGTTCTTTTTAATAAAAAGGACAGGTACTTATTACGTTGTTTGATAAAATTAATTTATTTAATTATGAAAATAAACTGCCTCTCCAAGCAGAAATCAATTTCCAACATAATAAGCGTCCTGCCTTCTTTCCTTATTATTTCGAAATAAAACTATTGAAAATTGTTCGTTATCCTATGCGTAGATGTTTGAAAGTCTTCTAATGTTGAATATTGATTGTTTTATAATTATTATTTTATTGCTATCTCATTTCGTTATACGTATTTATACCTAGTAATTATTATGTAACTAATTGTATTTTAATCACGTATTGAGTTAAATACGATGTGAAATAATGTTATTTATTTCAATTTTGACAAACAAAACAACTAATTACAAACAAACAAACAAAAACAAACGCCATGAAAACAATCTTAAATTTAAACTCGCTGGTTTTAGCTTTTTCTATGTTACTTGCTTCAAGTGTCTTTTCCTTTAATGGTAAAAAGGAATCGTTTAATGATGATGTCATAGAGGTTGTTACCAATTCAGTTACAGGAAATGCACGAATAAATTGGAAGGACAGTCGAATTGAAACTATTGAGATAATTTCTTCAAATGGTCAGTTTATGCCAACCATTCCTGTTATGGGTGCGTCAGAATTACACTTGAACGATTTAATCAATGGAACTTACACTATTGTATTTAAATCGAATGAATCTATTTTATACACAAAGACAATTGAAGTAAACAGATAATCTCCAAGCAAAAGAATGAAAAGAGAGGGTGTAAGCCCTCTTTTTTTTTACAACATTTTTATCGACGAAAGACCTCCGTCAATGTGGATTATTTGTCCAGTTACCCAGCTGTTTTCGATTAAAAATTGTACGCCTTGAGCAATATCAACTGGTGTACCGATTCGTTTTAATGGGTGACGATTATTCGCCCCCTCCCTTTTTTGTTCCGTATTTAATAGATCTTGGGCTAAAGGGGTATCTGTTAATGATGGAGCAATACAATTTACTCTCACAAAAGGCGCCCATTCAGCAGCAAGACTTTTCATCAGCCCTTCTATCGCACCTTTTGAAACCGCAATGGAAGAGTGGAAACCCATCCCTTGACTTATAGCAATTGTGCTAAATAATACAACATTGCCGTTATTTGATTTGAGTGTTTTTTGGTAAAACTGCAAGACCTTTATGGCGCCAATTACATTGGTTTGCAAATCGTTTAGAAAATCCTCTTCACTCAACCGATGAAAGGGTTTTAATTGTATGGTGCCCGGGCAATACACTATACTTTTTAAAGTCGGTAGCTCAGGAAATTCATCTGTCAAAACATTGATTTTATAATGATTAGAGGCGCTTTCATCGCCTCTTCTTGAAAATATAATGCAATTGGATTCGCCTAGTGCTTCCACAACGGCATTTCCAATTCCGCTGTTGCCCCCAATTATTAAATGATTCATGTCGTTTTTTTTAAGTTCTAGATTTAAACAACTATTTACTTAACTTGTTTATAAAATAGTTGTGGCAATCCTTTAAATAAGGTATTTTTGTACTTTAATTAGTTGTTATTTATAATTAATCTAAATAAAATGAAATGATAACAGTTACAGATCAAGCGAAAAACCAAGCTATTCGTTTAATGGAAGAAGATGGTAAGTCTGGTTATTTTATTCGTGTAGGCGTTCAAGGAGGTGGGTGTTCGGGACTTATGTACCAGCTTACTTTTGACAATCAACATCTTGAAGGGGACACCAATATTGAAGATAATGGAGTTACGGTTGTCGTAGACAAGAAAAGTTATTTATACTTAATAGGCACCGTTTTAGACTTCTCAGGAGGATTAAACGGCAAGGGTTTTGTTTTTAAAAATCCAAATGCTGATCGTACTTGTGGTTGTGGAGAATCATTCTCTGTATAAATACAATTGAACTAAACAAATGGCAAACTATACCGAGGACGAATTAGCTGAAGAACTTAAAAACCAAGAATATAAATTTGGTTTTGTAAGTGATATAGATACAGACACTATTCCTATTGGACTTAATGAAGATATTGTCCGATTAATTTCATCTAAAAAAGAGGAGCCGGAATGGTTGCTTGACTACCGACTTAACGCCTTAGAACTTTGGTCCACGATGAATGAACCATCATGGGCACATGTGAAGTATAAAAAGCCCGATTTTCAGGCCATTGCTTATTATTCGGCACCAAAACAAACAAAAAAATATGAGTCTTGGGATGATGTAGATCCTGAGATGAAAGCAACGATGACTAAATTAGGCATCTCAATGGAGGAGCAGCAGCGATTAACCGGCGTAGCTGTTGATTTTGTGATGGATTCTGTTTCCGTAGCAACCTCATTTAAAGAAAAGCTAGGTGAATTAGGTATTATTTTTTGCTCCTTTTCGGAGGCAGTTCAAAACCATCCTGAATTGGTAAAGAAATACATGGGAACGGTAATTCCAACTCAAGATAATTATTATGCAGCGCTAAATGCTGCGGTCTTTACCGATGGTTCATTTTGCTACATTCCGAAAGGCGTTCGTTGCCCAATGGAGCTTTCCACTTATTTTAGAATAAATGCTGGGGGAACAGGACAATTTGAACGAACACTAGTCATCGCTGACGAAGGCTCTTACGTTTCTTATTTAGAGGGATGTACAGCTCCACAACGTGACGAAAATCAATTGCATGCTGCCGTGGTAGAATTAATAGCATTGGAAAATGCCGAAATAAAATATTCAACCGTTCAAAATTGGTATCCAGGTGACAAGAATGGACTCGGGGGGATTTTTAATTTCGTTACGAAAAGAGGGATCTGCGAAAAAAACGCAAAAATTTCATGGACACAAGTGGAAACTGGGTCAGCAGTAACCTGGAAATATCCTTCTTGTATTTTGAAAGGGGATAATTCGGTAGGTGAATTTTATTCCGTGGCGGTTACTAATAACTATCAGCAAGCTGACACAGGAACAAAAATGATTCATTTAGGCAAAAACACAACCTCGACCATTATTTCGAAAGGTATTTCCGCAGGAAAATCTCAAAACTCGTATCGTGGATTGGTTCAAATTCACAAAAACGCACACAATGCGCGTAATTTTTCGCAATGTGATTCTCTATTAATGTCGAGTGAATGCGGTGCTCACACCTTTCCTTACATTGAGTGTAAAAATAGCAGCGCAAAAATTGAGCACGAGGCAACTACTTCGAAAATTGGGGAGGATCAACTATTTTATTGCAAACAACGCGGTATCAGTGAAGAGAAAGCAATTGGTTTAATCGTTAATGGGTATTGTAAAGAAGTGTTGAATCAATTACCGATGGAATTTGCTGTTGAAGCTCAAAAATTATTAACGATTAGCTTAGAAGGAAGTGTTGGATAACACAATGATAAAAAAATAATATACGTATGATTACGATTAAAAATTTACATGCAAGCATAGAAGGAAAGCCAATATTAAAAGGACTTAACTTGACCGTTAATGCGGGTGAGGTACATGCGATTATGGGGCCAAATGGAGCAGGAAAGAGTACGCTTGCATCTATATTAGCAGGGAGGGAAGAATATGAAATTACAGCTGGTGAAATTGACTTTGATGGAGAAGATCTATTGGATTTATCTGTTGAGGAAAGAGCACGCGAAGGCTTGTTTCTTGCTTTTCAATATCCGGTAGAAATCCCGGGTGTTTCCAATGTTAATTTCCTTCGAACCGCTATCAATGAAATAAGAGAACACAAGGGCGAGAAAGCCATGTCAGCAAAGGAATTTATGGCATTAGTTAGAGATAAATCTGCACTCGTTGAATTGGATAGTAAATTGGCCTCTCGCTCTGTGAATGAAGGTTTCTCTGGTGGTGAAAAAAAACGAAACGAAATTTTTCAAATGGCCATGCTGAATCCCAAATTAGCCATTTTGGATGAAACGGATTCTGGCCTAGATATCGATGCCTTACGAATTGTTGCCAACGGGGTCAATCAATTAAAAACCGATCAGAATGCGACCATTATTATTACCCATTATCAACGATTATTAGATTATATTATTCCTGATTTTGTGCATGTTTTATATGACGGTCGAATTGTAAAAACGGCTGGAAAAGAGCTTGCGCTTGAATTGGAAGAAAAAGGATATGACTGGATAAAAGAAAATAAAGTCAATTGAAAACTAACACAATGGAGCAATCCACAAAAGCATCACTTCAATCGTTTAGAAGCAATCTTAGCGCTGCTAAGTTAGCCTTGCCTTCCGTTTTAATAGCGAATAATGAAGGCGACCTTTCGCTAATGGACTTTCCGACTTCACGACATGAAGCTTGGAAATATACCCGTCTAAGTCGTTTGGCGAAAATTCAATTAGAAAGCACTATCGCTGCACCAATTGATTGGGAAGATTTCAATATGGTCAAAGATGCGTATACTTTTGTCTTTCAAAACACAACTTGTATCTATATTTCTAATGATCTACCTGATGGTTTAAGCATCAAAATTGGAGATGAAATTGCAACTACAGATTGGCTGTCTTCAATCAATGAAAGTCATGTTGCTAAATTAAATGTGGCTCATGCGCAAAATGGCTGTTTAATCAACATTGCGAAGGGAATTCAAGTCGATAAACCCATTCAAATTATTTATATTACTGATGGCCCCAAACAGCCAAATTTCTGGAGAAATCAATTGAATATAGAGGTAGGGGCAAAGGCTAATATTCACATTGGTTATTTTTCAAAAGATGCGATTGATTCCTATTCAAATGTGCATTGGAGTGTCTTTTTAAAAGAAAATAGTCACCTGATAATGACAAAAATACAAAATGATGGAGAGGCAAATTTTCATTTCTCAACAGAAAATATTAGTCAATTAAAGGACTCTAATTTTACCTTAAATACCGTTACGCTAAATGGTGCATTTGTTCGAAATGACGTATTGGTGCATGTGGAAGGTGAGAATTGTGAAACCCATCTTAACGGTGCATACATTATGAAGGAAAATCAACACGTGGATAACCATACTACGGTAGATCATATTTTTCCGAATTGTAATTCGTATGAATTGTATAAAGGCGTAATGGATGATAAATCGACGGCGGTATTTAATGGTAAGGTATTCGTACGACCTAATGCACAAAAAATTAATGCCTTTCAATCTAATGCGAATGTATTGTTGAGTGATGATGCCACGATTAATTCTAAACCAGAGTTGGAAATTTACGCTGACGATGTGAAATGTTCTCATGGCTCTACTACCGGGCAATTGGATTTGGAAGCTGTTTTTTATTTACGTAGCCGCGGGATTTCAGAGACAGAAGCACGCAGTATGGTGGTTGCCGCTTTTATGACTGATGTGCTTTCAAAAGTAGCATCCAATGATTTAAAAAGTTATATTTATCAGCAATTAGCAGCTCGCTTCAATTTGCATTTGCAAGGAGAGGACTAAAGGCGCGATTAATTTCATGATAAAAAATTCAACAATGAAAATTCTATTGCTGGTATTGCTATTACCGTTTTTTGCTATTTCCCAAACCGAACAAGCTTTTGTTATCTATAATGCCAAAGGGAAGAAAGTAAGTATAGCTAAAATGACCAAAGAATCAATTGAATCTCAATTAATTTTGTTCGGGGAGTTTCATGACAATCCTATTTCTCATTGGTTGGAACTCGAATTACTTAAGGAGTTATTTATTCAAAAGGGCAATAAGCTAAGCCTAGGATTCGAAATGTTTGAGCAGGATCAACAAGCCGCATTAGATAGGTACCTTCATGGTGGCATCACTGATAAACAGTTAAAAGATTCACTGCGCCTATGGCCAAATTATTCTACTGATTATAAACCACTTATATTGTTTGCTAAAGAACACAAATTAGCATGTATAGCTTCCAATGTTGAGCGTAGGTATGCGTCGTTACTGTTTAAAAGTGGGCGCCTTGCGTTGGATACTATTTCGTCTTTAAAAAAGAGCCAAATGGCAGATTTGAAATTTCCAATCGATACCACGCTAAGTCAATATGCAAGTCTAAACGAAATGGCCGCGCATATGGGTGGGGGGAATATGCTAGAGGCGCAAGCCCTCAAGGATGCCACGATGGCAAAATATATTTTACAAGCTTTAAAAGACGATAATCAACTTATCCACTATAATGGTGCTTATCACAGCGATTATTATCAAGGGATTTTGTGGTATGTACAGCAAAGTAAGCCATTGATTAAGGTGACAACCATTTCAACTGTTAGCCAATTAAAGGTTAATAAATTGGAAAAAGAACACCTTGGGAAAGCAGATTTTATTATTTGTGTTACGGAATCAATGACAAGTACCCACTAATTTATTTAAAGCCTCGTCTTTTTTTCAGTGCTTCGTAAGCATCTTGAATTGTTTGGAATTTTTCCTTGGCTCCTTTCTGATATTCTTCTCCCATTTGCGCTACTTTATCAGGGTGATAAGTTATAGCCATCTTTCTATAGGCTTTTTTTACTTCTTCATCAGTAGCATTAGCATCCAATCCTAAAATCTTATAATCGGAATCAACGTTTCGGTAAAACATGTTCTTTACGCTGTCAAATTCAATCGCAGAGACGCCTAATTGACTAGCAATACGTTCTATGACGCTCATTTCACTTTGCGAAACATTGCCATCTGATTTGGCAATACCAAACAAATAATGTAAAAGTTGAACGCGCATTTCCATGGGCATTGCCTGTCTAATTTGAGTGCAAATTTCCTGAAGAGGAATTTGTCCAGAGTCAATGTAGTTCTTTAATGATGAAAGGTGTTGTGGTGTAAATTTATTTCCAAATTGATTCGTGAAAAATATTTTTACATAGTCTAGTTCTGCTTTCAGCACTTTTCCATCTGCTTTCATTACAGCTGCCGAAAGCGCCATAAGCATCGTTTGAAAATCGAAACGTGAAGATTGTCCACGAAATTGTTGGAATGGGTCCGATTGACTATTATCAGATTTCCCTTTGTTGTTTTGTAACTGATCAATAAAACCACCAATAATAAAACCAAGAATACCGAAACTGATTTTCTTAGTTAAATAAAATGCACCAATACCAAAAATAAATTTATACAAAACTCAAAGATTGAAAAAAGGGAGCAAGCTCCCTTGACAAAAGTAATAAGTTTAAGCGATTCCTTTTAAGTTTCGTTCAATAAAACTACTCAATGCTTCTCCTTTTAATAATCCTTGCGATAATAAGGCTAAATCGGTTAATTGCTTAATGATAGCTTGTTGCTTTTTCTCAGGTTTAGCTGTTAATCCTGAAACCGCAGGGTGATTTGAATTAATGGTCATGGTGAACATTTCTGGAAATGCGCCATAAAAACCACCGCCTCCACCAAGCTTCTGTTGTTCCATCATTCTTCGAATAAATTCTGGCTGCGTAATAACAATTGGCGCATTTTCTTCACTCATGCTCTCAAATTGGATATTATATTTTTCCTTGTTGATCGAATTTTCAAATAAGACTTTCAATTTTTCTTCTTCTTCTTTCGATAATTTAGAAGGAATTTCGTCTGTTTTACGGATAATTTTATCCAACGTGTCGGCATCCACTCTCACAAAACTAAGGTTTTCATTGCTTTGCTCTAACTTGGGTAACCAGTGAGAAATCAAAGGGCCATCTAAGTTTAATATATCATATCCGCGCTCTTTTGCATTTTTTACATAGCTATATTGTTCCTCGGGATTATTAGTGTATAAAACGATTGTTTTGCCGTCTTTGTCTGTTTGTAAGGCTTTAATTTTCTCTTTGTATTCTTCAATGGTAAAGTAGGCGCCGTCGGTATTTTTAAGTAAGGTAAATCCGTTCGCTTTTTCCGCAAATTTATCTTCAGACAACATGCCATATTGAACAAAAACTTGTAAATCATCCCATTTTTGCTCAAAATCTTTCCGGTCTTTTTTAAACATTTCTGCTAATTTATCGGCCACTTTTTTAGTAATGTGAGAGGAGATCTTTTTTACATTACTATCACTTTGTAAATATGATCTTGAAACGTTTAATGGAATATCTGGCGAATCAATAACACCATGTAATAATGTCAAAAATTCAGGAACAATTTCTGCTACGCTATCGGTGATAAATACTTGATTGCTGTAAAGGTTAATTTTGTTTCGTTGTACTTCTACATTTTCTTTTATTTTCGGAAAATATAAGATTCCTGTTAAATTAAATGGGTAATCGACATTTAAGTGAATGTTGAACAAGGGCTTTTCAAAGGTCATTGGGTATAATTCTCGGTAAAAAGAATCGTAATCTTCTTCTGTTAAATCAACAGGTGCCTTCGTCCAAGCGGGCTGCGTATTATTGAGTTGATTGGGTACCTCAATGGCTACACGTTTAATCGCCCCTTTATCATCTTTTTCTCCTTCTGGTGAATCGATGTACTCGGTTTTCATTCCAAAAAAGACGGGAATCGGTAAAAATTTACAATACTTATTTAGGACACCTTCAATTCGAGCTTTTTCAATAAATTCGATTGATTCCTCATTAATGTAGAGTATAATATCGGTGCCTCTACTTTCTTTTTCAATGTCACTTATGGTGTATTCAGTTGAACCATTACTTTCCCATTGAACTGCTTGTGATCCTTCTGTGCGCGAAAGGGTTCGGATTTGAACTTTTTCGGCCACCATAAACGCGGAATAAAATCCTAATCCGAAATGACCAATTATCTGCTCAGCGCCTTCTTTTCCGCTGTATTTTTGAACGAATTCTTCTGCCCCTGAGAAGGCAATTTGGTTAATGTATTTATCGATTTCATCGGAAGTCATACCGATCCCATTATCTCTAATCGTTAAGGTTTTTTCAGCTACATCCAAAATGACATCTACTCTTAAGTCACCTAAAGTGCCTTTAAACTCGCCATTGGCGGAAAGCACTTTCATTTTTTGAGAGGCATCTACTGCATTGGAGACTAATTCCCTAAGGAAAATCTCATGGTCGGAATATAAAAACTTCTTAATAATTGGAAAAATATTTTCCGTTTGTACGTTAATTTGTCCTGTTTTCATTTTATAATTTTTCAAACTATTGACAATCGATGTGCCAAGTGACTATTTCTGACAACTTGTCGCATAAGCACGGATATTTTGACGCTTTGTCCATACTTAGCTATTAATTTCACTAAATTTGCGCATGATTTTAGGTATAAAGCTTTTTATTGCTTTGCTATTTTTATGGGGCGTTTATAGGTTTATCGATAAAGCATCCTTTTTTAAGAATTCACCTTTCAGTACCTTGTCTTTAAAAGTGGCTTTTTCATTAAAAGTAGTTGCTGGCATCTTATTATTTTTAATTTATACCTTTTATTATACGGATAGGCAAACAGCTGATGTTTTTAAGTATTATGATGACGGGGAAATTTTAGGAAATGCTGCAACAAAACACCCTATTGATTTTATTAAAATAATGCTTGGTGCAGAGGATCAATATCTGAAGGATCAATACCTCAATAAAATGGATTATTGGTTTAGGCCGTATGACCATGGCTTGCGAAATGATAATAGAATCGTGATTCGAATAAATGCTGTTTTACATATTCTAAGTTTCGGCAATTATTTCCTACATGCGCTCATTTTTATTTTTTTATCTTTCTTAGGCTTGTTTTTCATGGCGAAATTATTTTATGATATTTCAGAAAGTAAAATAAAGGCCTATGTTGCGGCATTTTTAATTCCTTCTGTGTTTTTTTGGTCTTCAGGGGTGTTAAAAGAAGCCTTGTTAATTTTTGCATTGGGAATATTTTGTTGGGCGGTATATAAATTAGCGAAGGCTTTTAGTTGGTCTACTTTATGCTTATTACTAGTTGGTTTTTGCTTGTTATCATCGTTAAAAATCTATGTCCTTTTTGCTTTATTACCTGCCCTGCTATTTTGGTTTATTTGGATGAAATTTCAACTATTTTGGAAATCACTGCTTACATTTCTTATTGCGGGTGTTGTTTTATATTTCGGGGTAACGTTGTTACATCCAAACGTTGATTTTATTTCCTTGTTGGTTGGTAAGCAACACGACTTTATTAATTTGTCTAAAACGTATCATGCCGGAAGTGCTATTCACATGGACTACTTGGGAAATAACAGTTGGTCTATACTAAAAGCTATTCCGCTCGCATTATTTCATGTTTTTACATTGCCTTGGTTTTCCCATGTGAAATCTCCGTTGTATTTATTCTCCATTTTTGAGAATTTGATTTTTTTCTCGTTGATTCCTTTGTCGATTTTTTACTTTGAGAAACCGAATAAATCAAGCATGAAATTTATTGTTTTCTCTTTAATTTTCATGCTAACTTTGTTCACGATAATTGGCCTTACCACCCCTGTAATTGGAGCATTAGTTCGTTATAAAATGCCGGCCTTACCTTTTTTATTTTTTGGATTACTTTCTATAATAAAGCTAAAATCAATCTCAGTAAAACTAACCAATCACACTTTTATTAAATGGATAAATACGCACTTATAACTGGCGCAACTTCTGGAATCGGGGAAGCGTGCGCTCTTCAATTTGCCAAACTAGGATATTCGTTAATTTTATTTGCACGCAGAGAAGATAGGCTGCTAGCGTTGAAAAATCAACTAGATAACGACGGTGTAAACGTGCTAACTTTTAGTGTTGATGTGCGAGATGAATCTCAGGTTGCTAATGCGATTAACTCCTTATCAAACGTTGTAAAATCGAACTTAAAAATTTTAATAAATAATGCTGGCTTAGCGGTTGGTCGAGGGGTGATTTCCGAAGGTGTTATCGACGATTGGGAGCGAATGATTGACACGAATATTAAAGGCTTGTTGTATGTAAGTAGGTTCGTTGCTCCGATCATGCAATCAAATAAGCAAGGCCACATTTTTAATGTGTCAAGTATTGCAGGTAAAGAAGTGTATGCAGGCGGAAATGTATATTGTGCCACGAAACATGCGGTAGATGCCTTGTCAAAAGCAATGCGCATTGATTTGGTGCACGATAATGTAAAAGTGACCAATGTTGCTCCCGGAGCCACAGAGACCGAATTCTCAATTGTTCGTTTTAAAGGTGATGCTGAACAAGCAAAAGCGGTTTATACTGGTTTTGAAGCATTGAAGGCAGATGATATTGCGGAGGTAATCGTATTCGCGGCAACTCGACCTGCACATGTGAATTTAAATGATATAACCATCATGCCTACTGCGCAAGCGAGTGCGACCGTAATTCATAAATCAATATGAAAATAGAATCGGATAGGTGTTGTTATCGATTCGTAAAAAATAGAGTCCGTGAAAATCATTAATTGGTAAACGGGAAACGTTGTTTTCAATTTCCATGATTCTTTTGCCTTGGAGATCTTCAATAAATACTTTTCTGAACGGAACATTAATCCCTAATTCAATAATTCCTTCATTGATTAATAAGTTGCTCAATTGATACGGGAAATCGTTTGATAAAGGCTCTAAACCATTTGTTTCTTCAAAATAAGGAGTGAAATTGAAAGTAAATAATTTGGCAGGAATGGTAATAATGTTTACCACTTTTTCCGCACTCACATACCCGGTTCCATTATCGCTTACTGTTATTCCTTCCGTTTGAGAAACCGTAAGTACATTTCCTATTTCAATTCTTCTTTTATTACCTGAAAAAATCAAATTCGATGTGTGATCCCATAGACACCAAATGAAGCTGGTATAAAAATTATTGCCATTGTTTTTATACCCTAACAAATAGGTTCTATTATTTATTGTATCTCTGCAGGCATCCGTTAGTAAGCCATCCACATCAAACTGAGAAAGAAATGCCGCATTTAAGGTGTCTGTCCAATAGTTAGGTAAAGCATAACATTTCGTTTGAAGATCCACCCAGTTTTTGCTAAAAAGGAAAAGAGAATCTTCCGTCGCATAAAATGCTTCACAATCAAAATTATTCGCATTATAAGCACTTGTAAAATCGAGTTGGTCACCCCACTTAAAGTTCATTTTTTCAGCAATAACAGTGTCGATGGTAGTATTGATCATCTCAGACTTTAAGAGCCTATAAATACATAAATCTGTTCTGTTTCCATTGTTGTTTCCAAAGTCGCCAAGGTAAAAATACGTGGAGTCTGCCGTCATTGCTTCCCAATCTACGTTGGTAGCATTGGCTATATGAATGGTTCTAATTATTGTTCCATTCGCCATGACTTCGTAGACTTTGGTACCACTACCTGAATCATTAAACGTGTAAAGTTTACCATCCGCCCAAACGAGTCCTGAATTTTCACTTAAGGTATCGTTTAAATTAGCCACTAAATTCAGTGTATAATTGGTTGGGTTATACAAGCATGACCCATCATTTATAGTGGCAGAAGCATTAAAATTCGTTGCTTGAGAATCGTTGCAACCAAATTGTCCATAAATAATTGGGCTGAATAGTATAGCAACAAGAAGGGTAAATGACTTCATGAAAAAAGTTTTTGTTCCCAATTAACAGCTTCTTCTTCACTAATTAGCTTCATTTCGTTTAAATAGTGAATAACCATTTCAAAATCAGACAGCTTGATTTGCCCATCGGTACTCCACTCTGTATCGGACAACCACATTGAAACTTGTGAAACCGATAAGTTATACCGCCAAGAAATAATTGTTGCGGAATCCTTATGTTGCTTTAGCTCACTTGCTTTTAGTTGAACTGTTTCACAAATATTTTTTATTAGCTCAGGATTTTCTCGGGCTATTTTTTTGTTAACGGCAATTACAAAACAGGGCCAAGGTGTTTTTACTTCGTCTACGCGTCTGCATTTATTTTGGTCGACAAAAGGTTGAGTGGTATATTTTTCCCAAAGAAATCCTTGTGATTCATTTTGGTTTAAGGACCACAACCCACCATAAATATCACCTACAACATTAAATGTAAGCTTAGATAAATCCCAATTTTTCTGATAAGCGTTTACAACGGCCATTAGATGAGATCCAGAAGCTTCTCTTGATATGGCGAATGTTTTATTTTCTAGGTCTTCTACGCTGTTAAAAGAAGATGAATAAGGCACATGAATCCCCCACGTAAGTGGTGATTGCACATAAACGGCGACAATTGTTGCATCAAGACCTTGTAAAATTGCTTTGGTAATTCCTTCGGTTAATAAAACCGCGATGTCTATGGAACCTGTTTGTAATCCTTTAATCATTTGACCAGTTCCACCGCTCATATCAGCCCAATGTAATTCTACGCCATTTTTATTAAAATCTCCATCTTCAATAGCTAATCGCCAAGGAAGGTTAAAATGTTCCGGTACGCCACCGATTTTAAATCGTTTCATTCCTTTTACGTATTGGGGGTTTCATTATTTTGAAACTGTTTATCAAAAAGGTTTTTATAATACCCTCCTTTTTTTAGGAGGACTTTGTGTGAACCTAGTTCGACAATTTCGCCTTTCTCTAAAACAACGATCTTATCAGCTTTTTGAATGGTTGATAATCTATGAGCAATAATAATGGAAGTTCTGTTTTGCGTAAGTTTATCTGTCGCCTTTTGAATTAATTCCTCTGATTCGGTGTCTAGGCTGGAGGTAGCTTCATCAAGAATTAGGATAACAGGGTTGTATAGATAGGCTCGAATGAATGCTAATAATTGCCGTTGCCCCACACTCAACACTCCTCCTCGTTCACCAATGGTATAATCATAAGTGTCTGGCAATTTTGAAATGAAGTCATCAGCACCTACCGCTTTTGCAGCTAAAATTACTTCTTCTCTTGTTATGTTTTTATTTCCTAAAGTGATGTTATTATGAATCGTATCTGAAAATAAAAATACGTCTTGTAACACAATAGCAATATTGGCCCTGAGAAGATTTAGTTGTATCGTCTTAAGCTCGGTTTCCCCGATATATATTGCCCCTTTTTCATAGTCATAAAAACGACCTAATAGGTTGGTGAGGGTTGTTTTTCCAGATCCCGTTGCACCAACGAAAGCAATTGTCTTTCCTTTTTCAAGTACTAAATTGATATTTTTTAGCACGTCTTGCCCTGGAACATAAGAAAAAGTAACATTTTTAAAGTGAATATCTTGATTGAAATCACAAACATCGACTGTTCCCACATCTTGTACATGCTCTTCTTGGTCTAAAATTTCAAAAATTCGTTCCGCTCTTACGGTACCTCGTTGCAGAATATTAAACTTATCGGCTAGTTGACGTATCGGTCGATATAATTGATTAATCCAAAGAGTGAAGGCGATAATTTGCCCATACATGGCTTTAATTTCTTGCGTTGTTTTTCCGCCCGCTTTTAGGGCTCCCCATACGAGTAAAAAGGCAATGGATAAGGAACTCAATAATTCAACAACAGGAAAAAATATGGAATTCGCCCAAACAGCATTCACATGTGCTTGTCGATGTCCTTTATTGATTTCCTCAAATTTCGTGTATTCAATTTTTTGCCGGTTAAATAATTGCACAATACCCATTCCTGTTATATGCTCTTGCACAAATGTGTTTAGTTTTGTGACTTGTTGCCTTTCAAATTGAAAGGAGGATTTCATCGCTTTAGCAAAAATACGGGTCGCAATAATCAATATGGGAACGGGGATCAATGTCATTAATGCCAGTTGCCAATTCGCTAAAAACATTAATGTAAGCACAAAAAATAAGGATAGTAAATCCCCCGAAATCTCCATAAGTCCTGCCGAAAAAACTTCCGTAATTGCTTCAACATCTGACACCACTCGAGTTACCAAGGCACCGACAGGCGTATTGTCAAAATACCGCATCCTAAATGATAAAAGATGATTAAAGGTTTTCGTTCTTATATCCTTGATGACAGATTGCGCCAATAAATTTGAGAAATAGGTCGCAATTAATTGAAAAATTCCTTCTAAAACTAATATTCCTGCAATGATCAAACTCCATGTTAACAGCTTCTCTTTATTTTGGGAATTGATAATGTAATTATCGACCATTTTACCGATAAGATAAGGTCTTAATGGCCCGAGAAATGAAAGCGTAATTATACACAAAAAAGCAATAAAAAAGTAACGTTTATATGGCCTAGCCATGTTCAACAAACGCACAAATAAATTATACTTTTTAGCAGCTGGAATTTCCATATCGCAAAATTACCCAAAATAATAGAACCGGGCTTATTTTAAGGGGATTCCTCGTGAACTTACCGGACCATTGTGGGGACTCTTTTGCAGACTGAAACTAAAGGTGCTTCCAACTCCTGGCGTACTTCTAACCTGGATTGTTTGCTTGTGGGATTCAATAATGTGTTTTACAATGGCTAAGCCTAATCCAGAACCACCTTCATTTCTATTTCTGCTTTTTTCAACTCTGTAAAAACGTTCAAACAAGCGGGGTAGATTTACTTCCTCAATACCTATTCCGTTATCGGTCACTTCTATAGTGACGATGTCATCTATTGGTATTAATGAGATGGTCACTTTCCCATTTACGTTTCCATATACAATGGCATTATAAATTAGGTTGGTAAGAACTTGGCTAATTTTAGTACGATCGGCAAAAACTTGAATGGGAGAGTAATCTCTTTTAAATTGAATTGAAATATTTTTTGCTTTCGCTTGCATTTCCAAGGAATCAAAGATTTCTTTGATTAGATCTTTTATTTCGAATGATCGGAGTTCAATGTTTAATTTGTCGACTTCTAATTTATTAATTTGATCTAAATCTTCAAGGATATTTACGATTCGATCGGTTGCATTGGCTGCTCTATTAAGGAATTGATGGTTTACATTTTGATCTTCTATACCTCCTTCAATCAGCGTTAATATATAACCTTGAACTGCAAATACAGGGGTTTTTAGTTCATGTGCTAAATTGCCTAGAAATTCTCTTCTAAACTCTTCTTGTTCTTTCAGTTTTGAAATTTCTTTGTTTTTATTTATTTTCCATTCTTGCACATCGGTTTCAACTCTATTGATTAGTAGATCAATTGTTTTTCCTTTTATGGGTTTTAAATCTTGATTGGTTTGAATAGATTTATAGATTAGATGCAATCTTTTTTGAATAAAGATCTTCAATAAACCATAGAATAATAAAAAAACAATAAGCCCTGAAATAAGTGGGGCAAAAATGATAACCAATATATTTATGGTCATTACAGAATAATGAAATATAAGAATAGCAATGGCACTTATCACTAAGTATATGATGCTACCAATTAAGATTAAGAGACTAGGTCTAAGGTTTTTCATTTTCGTTGAAGGTATATCCGACTCCTTTAACGGTACGAATATAGTCATCTCCAAGCTTTTCGCGAAGTTTTCTTATGTGAACATCTATTGTTCGCTCTCCAACGATGGTTTCATTCCCCCATACGATGGCTAATATTTGTTCCCGATTGTAAACTTTACCGGGACGGCTCGCTAGTAATTCAAGTAATTCAAATTCTTTTTTTGGAAGAATTAATGATTTCCCATCACAAACAACCATGAATTTTTCACGGTCGATAAGTAAAGATGGCTGTACTAATTTTTCTGTTTCTATTCCTTTATTGTTTAACCTTTTTAATAAGGACTCAATTTTAGCCATCAACAATCTCGGCCTAACGGGTTTTGAAATGTAATCATCAGCACCGGCCTCAAATCCAGCAATTTGAGCGTAATCCTCTGCTCTCGAGGTTAAAAATGCGATAATCGGTTGGGAGATATTCAAGTCTTTTCTGATGATTTGACAAGCTTCTATTCCATCCATTTTGGGCATCATAACATCTAGGATGATCAAAGAGGGGCTCAATTGCTGAGCTAGCTTTACTCCGTCTTCGCCATTTGTTGCGGTGAAAACTTTATACCCTTCTTTACGAATATTGTAGGATAGAAAATCTAAAATGTCAGTTTCATCATCTACAAGTAGTATGGTATGTCCTTTGCTATTTTGCATTTTTTATTTTATTAAAAAAGGGATAATCGTTATTAAAAAACGATCATCCCTTTCAAGTAATTATTAATACTTATTATTATCGGATTACTACTCGTTCAGATTTGCTGAAACCATTCGTTGTAAATCGCACATAATAAACACCACTTTGTAAGTTGCTAACGTTGATAGCCTTATGGTTAAATCCGTTAGACAATCCATTTATTGAATTAATAACTCTTCCGAATTGATCAATAATTGAAATTTCAACTACATCGTCTCCATTTTTATTATAATCGATGTTTAAGAAATCATTTGCTGGATTAGGGTAGATAGTAACATTTGAAAGACCTGTTAATTCATCTATTCCTACTGACAATGTTACATCAAAAGTGATTACATCTGTACATATGCCATTGATAGCGGTTAATGTTACAACATATACTCCATTTCCAACGTATGCATGAGAAGGAGCCATTGCAGATGAGTTAGATTGGTCTCCAAAGTCCCAAGAGTAAGCACTTGCTCCTGTAGATGTATTAGTAAAGCTAACTACATTTCCATTAGAAGTAAACGCTCCATTCGCTGTAGGGGATGCTGTAAACGTTACCGTAACACTTTGAGATAAACCAACACCATCACAAGCATTTAAATTAGTTGTGGTTACTGTAGCAGTTGTTGTTGAAGTAACATTAATTGAAGCGGTAGTAGCACCAGTTGACCACAAATAAGTAGTAGCGTTTGATGCAGTTAATGCAACAGTATCACCACTACAAGCTGCAGTTGCAGTTGCTGTAATTGTTGGGATTGGTGAATTACTTACGTTTACGTTAATCGTGTTTGACGTTGCAGAACAACCATTAGCATCTGTTACCACTACTGAATATGCACCAGAAGTTGTTACTGTAATTGTTGCTGTTGTTGCAAGATTTGACCATAAATTTCCTGCTACTGCAGAAGAAGTAAGATCAACTGATCCTCCAGTACAAAATGTAGTTGAACCACTTGCGCTTACTACTGGTGTAGTTGGAAGTGCATTTACAGTTACAGTTACCATTGATCTTGGGCTTTCGTCACCTGCTGCATTTTTTTGACTTACATAGTAAGTATAAATACCCGGTGTTGTAGTACTTGGTACGATAGGCGTAATGCTTCCTGTTCCACCAACAGCAGTTGTATAGTAATAAAGTGTATTTCCAACAAGTGGAGTTGCGTTAATTGCAGATGCAACTGCATTTTGACAATAAGTAGCAGCGTTTGTTACAACTGGAGCAAGTACACTAAAGAATTTAGGATTAGTAAAGTTTGCCGTAGTAGAAACCGTTGATCCTGCGATTAAACGAGCATCTGGTGCAGTACCTAGTGGAGTGAAAAGATTCACCCAATTAACTAGAGGAAGAGTAACTGTTGAATCATTACCATCAACACCAAAGAAACTAGCGTAAAATGCGCCAGAAACTCCTGCAGAAGTAATTACATTTGTTCCATTTGTAAAGTTAGTCATTGTGTTAGAAGCAAAAATTAAACTATCACCTGTAGCGTTAGCAGCAGTGGTTGCACTTTCAATTGACAATCCTTTTTCCCATCCAACTACAAGTGAATTTAAACATGAAGTAGAAGTGTTTCTTCTTAATCTGAATGCTTTTTCAAATTTCTCTCCAACTGGCAATACAATTGTACCGTTTCCTTTTGGACCTACGATAGTCATGTTAGAAAAAATTGGTCTTGTTTTAGGTTGAGCTGTTGATCCTGCAGCGTCGTTATCTGATTCAAAACAGTTTGAATCTCCTGGAGCATCAGATAAGTCTTTATCGCGAATGGCAAGTCCAAACTGTATTTTTCCTCTGTATCCGAAATCTGTATCGAAATCATCGTCTAATCCTCTATAAGCTATTAGGTGCTTACAGTTAACTGTACCACCAAAAAACTCAAATGAATCATCACCACAATGTGAAACTTGTACATAATCAATTACAGTTGCGGAACCAACAGAACCACAAGTAAGTCCATTAAGCTCTTTGTTTGGCTCTAACGGAATACCAGAAAACTCGATTCGAACATAGTTTAATGCCCCTGAATTGTCATTGTCAAAATTACCTCCAAATTGAGTATCAGTTGAAGGAACAATTCCTTCAATGTTCGCTACTCCTCCAGGTTGGTTATTTTTAGCAAGTCCAAGGATTACAAGTCCACCCCAGTCACCTTCATTTCTATTTCCAATCGCTTCGTTGGATGTAAAAACAACTGGATTTGCTGCAGTACCGTTTGCATAAAGTTTCGCACCTCTTGTAACGATTAATGTTGCTTGTGTTAACTTATCTCCTCGGATAATTGTTCCAGGAAGAATAGTTAATGTAGCGTTATTTTTAATGTAAATTTTGTTTTCTAATCTGATAACCCCACTCCAAGTTGTATTGGTTAGTATGTTGGTAGAAACGGTGGTAGTAGTTGGTGGATAATTAGTATTCTCAGCATCAAAGTTAGACCAGCCTGAGGTCCAGTCTGTCGCTGGAGTATTATCCGTTATGGGAAATGCTCCCCTGTAGTTAGTAACGTTCCAAAATGCATCTTGTGCACTGAAGGAAGTTACGATAGCAATAGCTAACAAGCTTAAATAAATTTTTTTCATGGTTTTTTTTTTAAATTTAATACGATGCAAAGGTCATATGATAATCTAATGGCCATGTTAAAGCCCCCTTATGTTTTCTTTAAGGATTTGTTAAGGATTGGTAACCTCGGCTTAACAAACGGAAATCTTATTAAAAGAATGAATTACGACTTTTTAAAAGTTGTATTTTAAGGACAATGATACTGTCTGGCCAAAAGAACTCTCTTGCCAAGTATTATCAGATTCAGCCGTATATTTTCGGTCGTTGTTTAGATCTTGGAAATAAATCAGTTTCTGTGCGAGTAAATCTTTAACATTTAATTTCAGTTCGAACTTCTCGTTAAAAGTTTTAGCAACTTGCAAGTCAATTATGTGTCGTCCGTTTTCCCAAACATTAGGTTCTTGAATATTTCCAACAATATAGATTCTCTGACCAACAATGTTGTAAGAACAACTGATTGAAAAATCATTTTTAGCATAGTATAAACCAGCGTTTGCAATGTAAGGTGATTGCCCTTGCAAAGGTCTTGCGATTCCAGATCCAATTGTATTACTAAGATCTACCTTTGAGCGAATAATGGATGCGTTTGCATAAAGCGTTATATTGCTCCATAATGGGTGGTTTTCTTGTTTTGATAAAAAGCCAAGCTTCATTCTCCATTCAGCTTCAACGCCATAATTTGTTACTTTGGGCACATTCGTGTAGTAAAGTTCTGGTGCTCCTGAGGTTCCGGTTCTGTTGATTAACTCTATTGGATCTGTAAAATCTTTGTAAAATCCGGAAACACTAATAATTTGTCCTTCACCAGGAAAATATTCATAACGTAAGTCAAGGTTGGTAATAACTGCTCGCTTCAATTTTGGATCTCCAGAAATAATATTGTCAAGGCTAAAATTGTAGAAGGCAAAAGGAGCGAGTTCTCTAAATTCAGGTCTTGATACTGTTTTATAGATACTGGCTCTTACATTCATTTTCTTGTTTATTGAATAAATAAGGTTAACCGATGGCAATAAGTCTATTACGGTAGAATCAATCCTTTTTTCTAAGTTAGATCCAAACTCAACGTATTCAAAAACTTGATTATATGCTTCTAATCTTGCGCCGCCTATAATTCTAAACTTTTCGCCTATTTTACTGTCTAAACTAACAAACCCTGCATTAAGTAGTGCAGAAGCTTGGTAGCTATCATCAACGTTCGTGGCTTCTTCTAATTTGAATCCACCAAGACCACTTGCCATCAACCCTAAGTTTTCTGCTGCAAAAATCTCGTTCTCTGGCAATAAAAGTAGTTGATCGTAGAAGCTACTTCCTGTAGGGGTGTACTTGGAGAAACCAAAATTACGGGCAGTAAATTCGCGTGATCTATATTGATGAAAACCACCTACTTTTAACTCATTTTTAAGAATCGATACTTCAAAAGGCAGGACGATATCATACTTTAGACTGTAAACACTTTCATTCGCGGTAGACCAAAACATATTTCCTGCAGCGCTTGGAAGTGTACCATTGTTTTGCATTACCGCGATGAACTCTTGGGTGGTGTCATTTACATCCAGCGCATTTTTACGGTACACAACCCTTCTTTGGCTAGGAATTACTCTAGTCACGTTGCTATAACCACCATTCCAATTAATTTTAAATTTTTCAAATGAATGTTTTCCAATTAGTTGTCCTGTGTATAAATTGTTTTGATTGTATAAGAAATTTGTTGCTTTTTCATATTGATGTGGATCATTATCCAATTCACGTACCCCATTTCTGATGCTGATTTTGTCTTCGGAGTTTAGGGAATATATATTTTTAAATTGAATATTACTTTTTGGGCCAAGTACGTATTTAACATTAAACATCGCAGAGTTGAGTACGGATTGAGTAAACATGGAGTCAACTAGTTCCATTCGTTTGATAATGTTATTGGGATCAATTACCGCATTATTTCCTGAAGGATCTGTATCGCCCTCAAATTCACGACGAATATTGGTACTATAGGTGGAGGTATTAGAATAGGAATAAGCAAAAGAAAACCCAACTGACCTTACACTGTCTTTTAATTTATAGATTCTTCCTAAGGCGAACTGAATACTTGAGTTAGGTAACGCCAAGGTTGATTTAGGGCTCCAATTTAACACGACATTTTGAGCCAATCTTGCTTTGTCATCTTTATTTAAAGAAGCAAAAGCTATTGTTGATGGGATGCCATCTGGAATACTTCTGTCTGCTCCACCAAGGCTTAAAAAATCAATTTTAGAATCTTCAGAATCTTTAAAATTTTGAAAAGTAGAAAGTGTATTGTATCCAAGGCTTAATTGTACAGATTGATAATTTTTATCTTTAGGTTCTACCGTATTAATATCAAGAACTCCTCCAGCGAATTCTCCAGGAAGTTCAGGGGTAGCCGTTTTCATAATGAGCAAATTATCCAACATATTTGAAGGGAAAATGTCGAATGAAAAAGCCTTTTTATCACTTTCAGTACTAGGAAGAGGAGCTCCGTTTAGTAAAGCAAAGTTATATCGGTCGCTAAGTCCTCTTATCACTAGAAATTTATTGTCCTGAACACTTGCACCAGAAATACGCTTCAAAATATCAGCTGCTTTTGCATCTGGTGTCTTTTTAAATGTTTCAGCGTTAATTCCATCCACAAAAGAGGCGCTGTTTTTTTGCATTCGAAGTAATTCTGTGGTAGATTCTCTGTTCACTTTGGCAACAACAGTTACTGGACCATATTCCACCACCATTTTTTCCAATTTAATATCAAGGATTCTTTTTTCAGTTGATTTGACAATGACATCAGTGAGCAACAAGTTGTTATACCCTTGACTTTTAATTTCTAAGGTGTATTTACCGGCAGTTAATCCTTCAATGGTGTACTTTCCATCTACGTCTACTACGGCACCTTTGCTTAAGCCTTGAACAATCACTTTGGTGCCAAAAAGTGCTTCATTTGTTACGGCATCTGTTACCATACCATTGATCGATGCTTGTTCGATTGCTGATTGGGAATGAACGTTTTTAATAAAACAAACACTTAAAAAAAGAAGTAGAGTTAATCTCACAGACAAAGTTTTAAATTCATCGGCAAAGTAACGCTTCAAAGGTAATTCAGGAGTTAATCCAACGTTAAATTAATGTTAAGTTAGTTTATTAAATTAATAACATTACCCTGTAAACGAGCTTTTAGTCAAACATAATTTTCATTTCAACTCGTCTATTTTTCTGACGACCTTCTAATGTATTATTGTCACCAATCGGCTTCGTTTCTCCAAAGTATAGTACGTTCAGACGTGTAAAATCTATTCCTTGTCCTACTAGGAATTCACGAATTGCTTCTGCCCGTTTCTTTGACAAGATTAGATTAGTTTGTTTATCTCCCACATTATCCGTGTGTCCTGTTATTTCAAGTTTCCAGGTAGGTTTTTTTGCTAGTACACCTGCTAATTCTATCAAAGACGGTTTGGAAATATCTAAAATAATTCCTTTTCCAAATTGAAATTCTAAGGCATCAAATGCTGTTTTTAAAATTTCCTCCACTTCCACTTCTATTACAGGACAGCCTTTGTTAGACTTAGGTCCAGGTGTATTCGGACAATCATCGTCTTTATCCAGCAATCCATCCCCATCCGAATCTTTATATGGACAACCTTTATTTTCTTTTGGTCCAGCTAAAAGAGGACAGTCATCATCTTTATCAAGTAATCCATCCGCATCCGTATCTGGCCATGGACAGCCATTATTTTCCTTAGGGCCGAAAATTAATGGACAGTCGTCTAAATAGTCAAAAATACCATCCTTGTCAGTGTCAGGACAGCCATTGTTTTCGCGTGGGCCAAAGTTATCGGGACATAAATCATCCGCATCAGTGATGCTGTCTTTGTCACGATCTGGGCATCCTTGTAAATATAGAACTCCTGCAATAGTTGGGCAGCTATCCTTTTTATCAATGATTTTATCTCCGTCAGTATCTGGGCAGCCATTAAATTCAATTGGTCCGGCAACATCTGGACAAGAATCATTTTTATCCATTATTTTATCGCCGTCTTTGTCTGGACAACCGTTAAACTCTGGTATACCAGCAACTGTTGGACAATCATCTTTACTGTCTTGAATTCCATCACCATCGGTATCGGGACATCCTCTAAATGCCCAAACACCTGGGACATCGATGCATTCATCTTTCTTGTTGGATACTTTATCTAAATCCTTATCTTTTACTTTCATGTAAAGAATCGGCAATCGTAATCCCGCATAAAATTCTGCGCCTCTTATTTTACCACGTGCTAACAACAAGGAAAAATCAGTTATTCCAAAAGTCAATGGTCCTAAGCGTGTTGCAATACCCGCCTTGAAGCCACTGTATGTGTTAATTGACAGTGGTAAATACAATCCAAATCCTGCCACATCAAAACTTGGCGTGATGGAAAACTGATTCGGAATCTTAACCTTGGTATCTTTCTTATTGGCTCTTAGATTTATCATACTTGTTGCGTTGATATAAAATCCTTTCCATATATGATAATCAACTTGTAAGCTAAAAGCGGCAGGTGTTTTCATCCAAAATGTACTTGAAGTATCTTGTGATGCTGTCCAGCTATTATCGTTTGGCTGTTGAATTAAGCTATCGATTACTTGATCAAAACCCAATAAACTGGAAGCGGACTCAAAAGTTGTCAAATCAAATAAACTCGTTGAATTAACGCTAAAATTTCTACTCAATCCCCCTTTTTGAAATTTCATTCCACCTATATCAAGAATGGAAGCTCCTACACGCAAGGTATATTTGTTTTTATTTCGCATCCAAAGATCAGTTTTGCCATCCATATCGTATTTAAAATCCTTGTAATTTTTGCGCCATTCATAAACGGCACCTAGGTCAACTCCCATTCCAAATGAAGAAGATTTTTTGGCATAATCTTGCCAGTTGGTTCCATCTATTTGAACATTCGGTGAGGTAAGCTCATCAAGATTGTTTGAGTAGCCATAATTGAAATCTGCTTGTAAACTATAAGAGGTGTCCGTGTTTTTAATGTTGTAATTAAAATTATCCGTGTAAAAATAAGCCGCCGAAAATCCGGCTAAGTATTTTAAGCTACCGCCAACCTTTAGAAAATGTTCTCCTTTGTCAAGTGCTACTTGGCTATAATTAAAGCCATATTCAGTCCACGCTAAATGGCTAATATTTAATAAGGACTCATTAAATTTCTGGTTCCAAAGAGATGGATAATCTAGGCCATTCTCTGCCAATACCGCAAGTTTTGGGTCCATGTTATCGATGTTTGTCACGGTTCTACCCTTTATAAATAAACCCACTGCAATTTTGGGTGAAATGTGAAATGCAAAATTTAATATGTCAACTTGAACATTATTATAAAAACCCAATGATTTTTTCGAGTTTTCATCAAACAAACGGCCAACAAATCGATCCATAAAAGTAGAATCTGGATTCGGCCAGATATTACTCTGAACACTATCAAATGATTTTGCCCACCAGAACCCACCGTTCCCTTGTGCATCGCGCATAGCGTCAGCATCGAAATAACCAAAGTTCTGATACGTGTTGAAATTCATACTCGAAATATTCATGTCAAAAGCATAGCGCCCATCGACAAAACTCGCAGGTTGGATCTGGGTGCCCATCACGCCACTATAATTGCTATTGTGCAATCCTAAATAAGCTTGACCTGATACATAAATGGATGAGGTAATTAGAAGTAGGGTAATTATTTTTTTCATAGTTAATATTTTGTGTATTGAATTAAGACATTTCCTAGTAGCGTTGTTATTGATTGTCCTAAAGTTCCGAATGAAGTGGTTTGTGCAGGCCCATCAGCATTTCTTAAAAGTTGGTCCAAAGGAGATCCATTCAAGTTATAAAGATAAACATTGTTTTCTAGATTGTCAAAAACAGTAAGGATGATAGCGTCGTTAATATTGGCGATATGAATGGAAGATAGTTCCCTCAAAGGGAATGTTTTAGTCCATATTTTGGACCCATCATTTTTTATTAATGCACATTGATTTAGTTTTGTAAATAGCATGTAGGGAACATTTTGAAAAACAAAATGGGCAGTCATTTTCCATGAATTGTCAAGGTTTAATTTTGTTTTTATTCCCTTATTATCTAAAATCATATGCATTTGATTTTCTAGAAAAATACAAGCCCCATTCTCGACCATCTTTTTTTCGGAAGCATTTTCAGGAAATATTGTTTTTCGTATTAGTTTTTTGCTACCTAAATCAATTAGTTGTAATTGCCCAGCGCTAAGTATGGCACAAATGGCTTTCTTGCCTTCATAGTACACCGATATTTGTTGGATATCTTCTGTAATGGCTTGGCTAAAAGTTACTTTGCCTTGTTCGTTAAAGCCTTGAACGGTTCTTTTTGAAGCACATAAAAGTTGAAATTTATCATTTAATACATACCGAATTGGATCCGCGATGAAGGTCCCAAGAATACTTTGTGTAACACGCCCAACTTTATCAATTACTTCTATTTTATCGGTAAAGCGTAATGCAATTGATTCTCGTTCATTTTGTGAAAATGCCAATAAAATAGGATTGGAAATTAATGGCTTAGGTGTTTTTCTAGACCATATTTTTGTGCCGTTTTTATACCCATGTAATTCTTGATTTTCACTAAAAACAATCGTATTTCCTCTCCCCGCTAATGCACAAAAAGCGGTAATTCTACTGCCTGGATTCATGGAGAAATAATCGTTTGTTTCCGCTTCGTTAATTTCTGATTGATTGTTTAAAAAATAGACACTCGTTTTTATTGTTTTACGATTGATCCTGCTAATACTTTGCTGCGTCATTTTATTTACAATGCGCTCTGAAACAACTAAGGGAAGGTAATTTGCCAAAGAGAATAATTGCTTATTGTCACTGGAAAGTGTGTGGTTCATTTCGATTTCTGTCAAGACCTTGTCAATCGCTTCTTTATTAAGGGAGAGATAAGCAAAGCCATTCGATTCTGTAATATAGAAACCAAGGTCCTTATATGATTCTGGTCCACTTTTGATAGGAACTCCCACAAAGAAACTACTAGCTAAATTCTCCTCTTCTTTATTTAATGCTTCATTTAGATTTTGAATAGGGCTTTGTCCTTCTTTGACATCAAAGACGATTACTTTTTGATCGTCGATAATTAACTCAACGAGTCCATTTTCTATCCAATTATTGAATAAGCTTTTATTGAAAATAGGGTCTACTTCTTTTAAATAATTTTTCTCGTAAAAGGTGTAAGACGAAAAATTGGAGGGGATATTTTCCGAAAACACCGACCTGTCATCGACTAAATTTGTCTTAGTTGCTTTGCTTGTTTGTGTTTCATAAATCACTTTGCAGTCATCCTTTAAATAGACGTCTTGTATTAGCATTCTTTTTTCTACAAACTTTATGGTCGAATAGCTGGCTTGTTTGTCTACTCTGAACGGGGACTTTCTAAGCGGTTCAATGGTATAATCTTTGGGATAAATCATTAATTGTTTCCCTTCGTATTTACCAATGTAAGGCCCGTATTCGAAGGACTTAAGTCCAGTTAATTGAAATTTCCGAAGTCCTTTTTCCAACAAACGATTTATACCAGACTTTGTCCAATTTTGATTTATTTCAATCACCAATAGTGGCCTTTCTTTACTTATAAAAACGCTGTAATCATTGTCTAAATTGCGGGTGATTTCGTAAAACAAGTCTTTGTTACTCCCTAGCGTATTGAATCCAACCGTCTCCCAATCAAACTCATTTATATGGTGAATAACCAATACTAATGAATCCTGTTTGCCAAAGTAACAAAGGAAATTACTTTCTTTTTTCTTTTGTAGGATTTGACTTACAACAAAAACAATCCAACAAAGACAAAGAAAAACAATAAGGGGTCCAATAATTTTCTTGACCATGATCAAATTTTGGTGTAAAAGTATACCGCTTTAACACACTAAAAATACTTGCTTGTAAATTAAATGAACAAAGTAATGTTCAATCTCTTTAAGAGGATATTAACTTATCGGGGTAATAGTTGAAACGACTTTCTGTGGTGGATTGAAATTCCATTTAAGCGAATTGCCTCCCGATGTTCTTTCGTTGGGTAGCCTTTGTTTTTATCCCATTTGTAGGCGGAATTTTCGCGATGAAGAGATTCCATAATTTCATCTCGATAGGTTTTTGCTAAAATGGAAGCTGCAGCGATTGATTGAAACTTGGTGTCTCCCTTTATGATAGTTGTATATTTTATTGCCTTGTAGTCAGAGAAAATATTTCCATCAACGAGGATGTGTTGGGGAGTAAAGGCAAGTTTATCCAAAGCTATTTTCATGGCTTCAATACTCGCATTTAAGATGTTAATTTTATCAATTTGTTCAGGAGGGACAATGGCCACAGCAAATGCCAAAGCACTTTTTTCGATCTCAATTCGCAATTCATCCCTTCTTTTTTCGGTAAGTAGTTTGGAGTCGTTAAGACCAACGATTGGGTGTTTTAATATTACGGCTGCAGCTACAACTGGACCAGCAAGACACCCTCTTCCCGCCTCATCACATCCGGCCTCTATGCAGTTGGCGGTGTGAAATAATAAGAGGTCGATTACTTTATTTTTCATTTTGACAGCGTGATCTTTCCTTTATTTATTAAAGGCGTAGGTCTTTTTTGGTGTAATACAAAAGTCTAATGCTATATCCTGTTCATGCACATCTGTAATTTGCTCAACGGGTTCAAAATCACAAAGGCCTATTTTTAATGTAGAAGGATTACAGCCCTTAAGAAGTCGATCATAAAACCCCTTGCCATAACCTACTCGATGCCCAAGAAGATCAAAAATAAGAAGCGGAACGATAACAAGGTCAATTTGATTAGTATTAACAACTTCTCCAAAGTTTGGCTCAGGAATTCCATATTCATTTACTTCAAGCTGCTCAGTTCCTTCATATATATAATGAGTTAGTTCCCCCGTTTGAAAATTTGCTCTAGGTATAACGGGTATGCCTCCTAGATTTTGAATATATGCTATTACTAACTGGGTGTCTATTTCATTTTTATGCGCGATTGTTATGTAGACGGAAACATGTTTTTGGAACAAGTCAAATTTAGACAGTTCTAGTATAATTTTATCAATAAATGATTTTCTTATAGAACCATCGAGTTCCATCCGTTTCTCGGAATAAGCTGATCTAAGTTGTTTTTTATTCATTTATTATTCAAATTTACGAATTAAAGACAATTACTTTGTAATTTATTATTGTGTTTTATTTCATACTTTTGTGTTCTAAATTAACTTGTTGTCATGAGTAAATTCCTCACTGGTTTTTTATTGGTTTTTCTTTATAATTCCCTTTGTTCTCAAACTATTCCAGACACGATTTTTGAACAGCAAGAGTTGGATTACACCTTTACTGGCACTAGAGTTATTAATGGACATTCTGTAGACATGTTGCCAAAAGGCACAATGGAATTTAGAATTGAACATAAATTTGGTGATATAGCAGGAACAAATGGAGGGATTCAAAGTATGTTTGGATTTGATAATTTATCAGACATGCGTATTGCCTTGGAATACGGAGTTACTGATAAATTGATGCTTGGTTTTGGTCGATGTAAGGGAGCGGGAAGGCCCTATAGATCATTGTTAGATGGCCATGTGAAATATAGTATTTTAAAACAAAAAAAGGGAAAGTCATTCGTGTCGATGAGTCTAATAGGAACGGCCGGGTTTACCTATATGACAGCTAGTAATGATCAAAGTTTAGTAAGTAATTTCCCAAAGTTTTCTCACCGTTTCTCCTATGTTTCGCAACTTAATGTAGCAAGGCGCTTCAATGACCGTTTAAGTCTTTGTATTATGCCGACATATGTTCACCGCAATTATGTTGCTGCAGATGATCAAAATGAATTATTTGCAGTGGGCTCGGGTATTCGTTTTCGAATTAGTTCAAGATTTGCTGTGATAGGGGAATATTACCATGCCTTTGCTTCATCCAACATGCGTACTAATTCCAAAAGCAGTCTCGGGATTGCGCTGGAATGGTTTACATTCGGTCACAATTTTACCATCAATATAACCAATTCATCGGGAATAGGTGAACTTCAATTTATTCCTTATACTACAGAAAAGTGGTCGCTGGGCCAATTTAGGTTAGGTTTTTGCATAGGCAGGAAATTCACAAAAGAATAACCATTTAAACCTTATACTAACACCTTTGTTAAACTCAAATTAAAACATATGAAAATGAAAAATAAATCACGCGAATTTTGGTTATTTGTCTTCTTAATTTCTGTTTCAGCCAGCTTCACCTTTTTGCCGGTGGAACATTATGTAGTTAGCGCTGGTTACACAATGGATTTTAAATCAAGCGATCCATCTGGTTCTTTTTCAAAAATGGGAGGAGATATTTATTTTAATGACGAAGATCTAGTAAATAGCAAGTTTAACTTATATATTGATGTATCGTCAATCAATACAGGAAATGGAATGCAAAATAAAAAGGCGCAAACAGCCGAATGGTTCAATGCCCCTTCATTTCCACAAATAAAATTTATATCGAGCAAAATTGCTAAAAATGGAAGCGGGTATTTAATTACCGGAGATTTAACTATGAAGGGAACAACAAAACAATATACTATCCCGGCTTCAAAAACGATAACAGGAAATAAAATAGTATTCAGCGGAACTTTTAATGTGGATCGATTGGCATTTAAAGTGGGTAAAAAAAGCGCTGTTGTTCCAGATAAAATGAAGGTTGTGTATGTCATTCCAGCGTTAAAAAAATAATGCGAATTAAACCGCTTTTCTTCGCTTTATTTATAGCCTTTTTGTCTAACTTACTTGGACTTGCTTATTTTTTTTCCTTTAACCATTTTTTATTTGATTTTTCTTCGGTTTTGCCTAGTTGGAAATTAATTTCTACCTATTGCTTTATTTCTTTTTTAGCCACTTTTTTATTTGTACAATATGTGAGAGTAACGCGTGCCAGGAATCTATGGGTGTTTAATTTATCACTTAGTTTAATTTGTTTTTTTACTATTTGTATTCCTATTCTAGCACAAGTTACTCATGCTGACGGCGAATTTTTTCCGGTTTTCGCCATACCATTTCACTTCATCTTTCCATTATTTTGGTTGACTTTTTACCCTTTAATTTCTCCTAATGAAAAAATTTAATCAAATCGCAACACTTCTTATTTTAGTAGGAGGAGCGATTTCCTTCTTTTCTTGCTCTAAAGAAAAAGTGCCTACGACCATAATGGATCCATCTTGTATCGATACCGTTTCTTTTAATGCAACCGTACTTCCAATTATTCAACAAAACTGTATTTCGTGCCATAATGTTGGAAACTCTACAGGATATACATTTTCAAACCACACCAATATTTCGAACCAATCGTCAGCAATTTTAGGGGCGATGCAAGAGCAAGGTTTTTTACTGATGCCCCAGGGAGGCCCGATGCTTCCGGATTCAACCATACAATTTATAAAATGTTGGGTGAGTCAAGGTAAGTTGAACAATTAATTCCATCAAAAACAATATATTTGTCCAATAAAATTTAAATCTAATCTTGTTCTAAATTATAAAAAATAAGTTATGAAAAAATCATTTTTTTTACCAAGTTTATTTATTGCTAGCAGTTTATTATTACTTGCTTTTCATCAAGGGGTAACAATCAATAATTCATACCACAAATCGCCAAATCAATCCAATGGACCTGCGGGAGGAAAGACAGGTGCGCCAGGAGAGCAGAATTGCACTAGTTGTCATTCGGGATCAGCCCTTGATGGAGCTACAGAAAACAACTTCGTTCTTTTGGATGCTAATAACATGCCTGTTTTGTCATATGTCGCTGGTGCAACTTATACCGTTAATTTAGCCTTGACGTCTAATCCTGCTAAAAAAGGATTTCAATCTACTGTACTTACTTCATCAAATGTAATGGCAGGGACATTTACCGCGGCCTTAACCACTCAAATTGTTAATGCTACAATTTCTGGAGCACAACGTAACTATGCTGAACATAAAGCAACAAGTAATTCTAGCGCTACTCCATTGTGGTCTTGGACATGGACTGCTCCTGCTACGAATGTCGGAAACGTAACATTTTATATAGCAGCTAATAAAACGAACAACAATAATAACACGAATGGTGATCAAATCTATCTTTCTCAGCATGTAATCAATGCCCCTTCATCAGGTGTGGGGTTAACTGAAGTCGAAAATATTTCAGCATTCAATCTCTTTTACGCAGCGGATACTCAGTTGGCAACTATTACATTTGAATCATTACAACAAGGTTCAATTGACCTTAAGCTAGTTGATATGAATGGAAAGGCATGGAGCATTAAGCAAAATGAGCAAGTCGTAATTGGTAAAAATAAAATTACAGCTGATTTGTCAGGTTCTTATCCAAAAGGGACCTATATTCTTCAAGCTATTATTAATGGCAAACCATTCACGAAAAACATTATCATAAACTAAATTTAGTTAAAATTCTTATCTTATGGTGTCTTGCAACGTACACTTAAATAGAGTTGGAATTTTAATATTATTATGTTTATTTTCTTCGTGTGCAGATCGGTTTAATCCCCGAAAAGAAATAATTACTACATGTAAGCAAGGGACAGAACCTGTCCGAAAAGTGCTATTTATAGGCTTGGATGGTGTTAGAACCGACGCGCTTCAGTTAGCTATTACACCTGCTATTGATAGTCTAATCCAGCATAGTTTTGTTTCTTGGAATACCGATCGCGGCCCTCATACGGTGAGCGTGCCAGGTTGGTCTACGATACTTCACGGCGTATGGCCGGAAAAGCACGGCTTAACCGAGAACTCTTTTAAAAAGAATCAATATGATAATTACCCGGATTTATTTAAAAGAGCTAAATGTATAAAGCCAGCCTTAAGTGTTGTAAGTTTGAGCCATTGGGATGATTTTTTAAAAATCACAAGTAATGAAGATTTTGCACAGCGCTATGAAACTGATTTATCTTTGTTTGTAGCAAGTAAAGATAAGTTATTATCTTGCTGTCCTGATTTGACGCTACTTCATTTTGATGATCCAGATCATGCAGGTCACACCTATGGCTTTTCCCCAACTTCCACAGAATATATCAAGGCGATTGAGAAAATGGATGAGTACATCTTAGGTCTTATGGAAATTATTCATAATCGCGAATTAAATTACGGAGAAGAGTGGATGGTTGTATTAACAACTGATCATGGGGGAGAGGGAACGGGACATGGTGGGCAGGATGATTTAACTCAAACGCGTAAAGTTTGGTCAATTGTTCGAGTCCCCTTCCTTGCAAGTCCTATTCAGCAAGGCCAGGCTAATAGCGTCGATTTATTACCAACTATGCTTTACTGGCTTGGAATTGGCACAGGAAATTTTCCAGATTTAGATGGAGTAAAGTTTTTTTGATTCGAACATCAATCCTTTTCGTTTTGTTTTATTATTGGTATTCTCAAATTTCTCATCGATACAATCATTAAACCATAATTTAATGAATTTTAGATAGTTAGAATAGATAATTTCATAAAACCATCGTGAATACTTATGAATTTTGTAACCTATTCAAGGAAAATAAGTATGATTGTCCGGTTTATTTTCTTTTATTTTTTCAATAAATACTAGTTAGAATAAAAAAAGTACTTATCTTTGCACCCCGCAATTGATGAAAACGTTTTAAAATTGTGCGTAAAGAATAAGTAATAATAGGGAATAAGAGGATTTTTGAATGTCGAGGTTGATACTTTGAGATTTACCAAAAGAAGTTCATTGAAATATTGAGGAATAAGGAAACAGCGATTAAGAAAAGAACAACATCTCTAAGTCTCAGAAAAATTCAAAGTTATTATACAACGGAGAGTTTGATCCTGGCTCAGGATGAACGCTAGCGGCAGGCCTAACACATGCAAGTCGAGGGGCAGCATAATTAGTCGTAAGATTAATGGTGGCGACCGGCGCACGGGTGCGTAACGCGTATGCAACCTACCTTTTACTGGGGTATAGCCCGAAGAAATTCGGATTAATCCCCCATAGCACTGAGCATTCGCATGAATAATCAGTTAAAGTTTCGGCGGTAAAAGATGGGCATGCGTCCTATTAGCTAGATGGTAAGGTAACGGCTTACCATGGCTACGATAGGTAGGGGGCCTGAGAGGGTGGTCCCCCACACTGGTACTGAGACACGGACCAGACTCCTACGGGAGGCAGCAGTGAGGAATATTGGTCAATGGGCGCAAGCCTGAACCAGCCATGCCGCGTGCA
>JAIPAL010000076.1 GCA_021740085.1 Crocinitomicaceae bacterium | reverse complement strand
ATTCTTTTCCGCATAAAAAAAGATCTGATCACCTGCATCCAATAAATTATCTCCTCCATCTTGAATATACAAAGGAATTTCTTTTTGACGACCGAAAATCTGGACATTTCCCGCCGTAAAGGAATTAACAGGAATTCCAGCAGCCGTTAAGGAAGCAACATCAATTTTATAGAGGCCGGTCTGTGCAAGAGAAAATGAATAATACTGTTGAGAATAATTAATCCATTCATTCCCAAAAGTTTGTGCTTCAGCGGAAAAATAAAGGAAAAAACAACTTAAAACAGTAAAAATCTTTTTCATTTCACAGCATTTTTCGGTTTTGCTAATTTAAATTTAATTGAAAAGATATGGGTGTAAAAATTAGCATCCGCATCACCTAGACGAGTAAAAGCATAATCTAAATGAAAGCCTTTGATACCAACCCCCAAACCAATATTAGGCTGGACGCCCCAATAATTGGAACCATCCATTCTACTAAACGACTGAACAGAAGAGATTCCACCTCTTAATTTTACAATATCGCGGTAACCAAACTGGATGCCTAAGTGGGGATCTACAGAAAAAGGCGCTGCACTTATTAGCGTATTTCTTTTCCCATCGGTAGTGACATCAAAGTCAATTTCACCGCCAATACTTAATCCTTTTTTTCCTAAATCAAATTGACAAGCAGAAGCAAGAATAATTCTAGGCAGCGTTAACTCAAGCCCATTACTCGGTATTTCATTCCCTGTGGCTAAGAAAACCTGTTGCATTTCGGGATCCAAGTTAAAGACCCACGCATTAAAAGTAGAGGTAAGATCGCGGGCAACCACCCCAAAACGCCATGTTTTATTAACTTGATATTTCCAACCAGCATCTAAACCAAATCCCCAAGCTTTCGCAAAATCCCCCACTTTACGATAAATCACTTTTACAGTTCCGCCAACACTCATCCCTTCGACCTTTAATTTAGAAGCATATGAGCCCAAAAAAGCATAATCACCTGCCGTAAAAGTGGTGATATTATCGTAATTGATAACACCGTTATTATCTATCAACTGAGTTGTATTTGGAATGTCATCGACACCAAAACGTATAAAAGAAAGGCTAAGCGCACTGCGATCATTAATAGCATGCGCTAATCCCACATAGTCATACTTGGCAATTCCAGCAAAAAATTCAGAGTGCATTACGCTAGCCTCCAACCAACTCTTTACTCCCACCAATCCAGCAGGATTCCAGTAGGCGGCACTAACACCCTCGGAAGAAGCGACAACCGCATTTCCCATTCCGTATGCATCAGCACCAACACCTAGCGCTAAAAATTCATTGGAATATTTTTGACAATAAAAACTAGATTGAAAAATCGTAGCAAAAAAGGAAAATAGAATCAAGAAAACCTTCATAATTTTTAAAAATTGGACTTAATTAACCCAAATATTGCCAAAAAATTGTGTTATTTGCACATCAATAAATAATTGCGATAAATATACTTTATTTATATGTAATTTTACAAATATTTTTTTTTCAAAAAAAAATGAACCACTAATGTTTAGCCTCCCGAACTTACTTACTGCAATGAACTTGGTTTGTGGGATAATTTCAATAATAGCTACGCTAGCAGGGAGAATAGATATTTCACCTTTATTTTTATTCGCTGCAATGGGATTCGATTTTTTAGATGGTTTTGTGGCAAGAAAACTAGCTATCCAAAGCGAACTCGGGAAACAACTTGATTCCTTGGCAGACATGGTATCGTTTGGATTAGCGCCAGGAATTATTGTCATGGTGATGATTATTCTTGGAGTTCATGATGGCACTATTGCTCCACATGACTACAACTATCAGGCAACCTCCTACACATGGTTTCAAATCCAAGCATGGATGCAAGCTATTTTTTATAATGTTCCCAATCATTTTGACGCTTCGATTAAGTACTTGCCTTTCATAGCCTTTATTATTCCCGTTTTATCATTATTTCGATTGGCGAAATTTAATATAGATAAAAATCAAAGTGATCGATTTATTGGCGTGCCTACACCGCTTAACACCATTTTCATTCTATTTTTCCCACTCTATTTTTGTTATCACTTTTCAACTTGGAATAATCAGCATTCGCTCATGTTATTGGTCTTTGATTGCTATTCAGTCGCTTGTATAACCGGCCTTTTTTCTTTTCTGTTAATCGCTAATATTCCACTCATCGCCTTGAAATTCTCAAACTTTTCTTGGACCGATAATAAATTCCGTTACTTATTACTACTATTATCATTAATAAGTTTTATTGTTTTTTTCCTTTGGGCAATCCCAATAATTGTAATTTTGTACTTATTACTTTCGATAATTGAAAACCGTCAAAACAAAACAAATGAAATTTAAAGCTGAAATCGACATAATGCCCCAAGATGCCCTGCTAGATCCACAAGGAAAAGCGGTGTCAAATACAATGCAAAACATTGGATTATCAGAAATTGAAAATGTCCGAATTGGAAGGCATATTCGTTTATTTATAAATTGTGCTGATTTAAAAACAGCTGAGGAGAAAGTGAACGATGCTTGTAAAAAGTTATTGGCTAATCAAATTATGGAAACTTACCGATTCAGCATTGAAACTTGCTGATTTTAATATTGAACATAAAAACAACATAAAACTATAACTATGAGCGAGGAAAACACAAAAAGTGGCAACGGATTTTATTTAATCACCATCTTTATTTTACTAGCCGCCTTGGCTTATATTACGTATATGTGGTCTGGTAAAAGGGCCGAATTAAACACTTGCAGCAATGAGAATTTAGTGCTAAAGTCAGACATGGATGGCATGAATAAAATGATGGCTGGCTATGTGGGGAATATATCCAATGATTTGAAAACAGATTTTAAAAACATGTTGGATTCCTATGATAAGCTAATTGAAAAAGATCAAAGTAAGGCGGACAGTCTTAATGTTCAAAAAGACAAAATTCAAAATTTATTAAATCAATTAAATACCAATAAAAACCTTACCGCTTCTCAACTTTTTCAGTTAAGAAAAGAGAACGAAACCTTACGGAATATCATGAAAGGATATGTTAAGCAAATTGATGCGCTCAACACCTTAAATATTGAATTAACTTCAAAACTGGATGAAACGTCAACACAATTAAACACGACTACAACTGAACGAGATGAGTTCAAAAAAGAAGTGGAGGAAAAGACTACACAACTAAAAAAAGGAGCTCAACTTAATGCCTACTCGTTTCATTCATCCGCTTTGCAATCCAAATGGAACAGTACTATTAAAGAAACTGAAAAAGCAAAAAACACCGTTCAAATAATGTCTAGCTTTACTGTTTCGCAAAATCCCTTAGCAAGCGCTGGAAAAAAATCAGTTTATTTACAGATTACTAGCCCAGATGGTAGAATTCTTCAAGCTCGATCAAATAACACAGTAGATACCGATCAAGGAAATGTAGCCTACTCCGACAAAAAAGAGATTGATTATCAAAATCAAGCCATCGACGTTTCTATTTATTATGATTTCAAGGCAGAAAAAGCCATAAAAGGAAATTACAAGATAAAGGTGATTTGCGATGGAATTGTAATAGGTACGGATAGCATTACCTTAAAGTAAGTCGTCAATCTATGGAAGATAAAGGAACCGTTGAAATTTCTTTAAACAATGAAATTGGAACCATAACATTTGGACATCCACAAAGCAATTCGCTTCCGGGAGCTTTGCTACAACTACTCGCCAACACGATTACTGATCTTAGTAAAGAGGCAAGTGTAAAGGTCATTATTTTACAATCGTTGGGGGATAAAACATTCTGTGCTGGAGCAAGCTTTGATGAACTCGTTGCCATATCAGACCTTGAAACTGGAAAAACATTCTTTTCGGGATTTGCAAACGTTATTAATGCTTGCCGAAAATCGAGTAAGTTAATAATTGGTAGAATTCAAGGGAAAGCTGTTGGTGGTGGCGTAGGCATTGCCAGTGCCGTAGATTATTGTTTTGCCACAACCAATGCCGCTGTAAAACTTTCCGAACTTGCCGTAGGTATTGGTCCTTTTGTTGTTGGACCTGCGGTGCAACGAAAAATTGGTTTATCTGCTATGAGCGAACTAGCCATCAATGCCACCTCGTGGAGAAGCGCTGAATGGGCCATGCAAAAAGGCTTGTATAATGAAATCTATGAGACTTCCTCAGAAATGGATAGTGCCATTCAATCGTTGGCCCTCAAACTATCCAATTCAAATCCTGCTGCAATGCAAGAGCTTAAGCAAGTATTTTGGGAAGGAACCGAAGATTGGGATACACTTTTAGTGAGTCGCGCAAGCATAAGTGGAAAGTTGGTTTTAAGCGATTTTACACGCGAGGCGATAAGCACTTTTAAAAGCCGATAAAAAATTCTTTTATTTTTTATTTAATTCCTTTGTTAATAAAAACAATAATCCTATCTTTGCACCCCTAATTTTAGGGTTTTTAGTGCTCATATAAAGAATATAACGTGGATACATTAAGTTATAAAACAATTTCTGGAAATGTTCAAACCGCCAATAAAAAGTGGTTTATCGTTGATGCAGAAGGACATACAGTAGGAAGACTAGCGAGTAAAGTAGCAAAAGTTATCCGAGGAAAATACAAAACTAATTATACACCTCACGCAGATTGTGGTGATAATGTTATCATTATCAATGCAGAGAAAATAACTTTCTCAGGTGCTAAATTATCACAAAAAGAATATGTTCGGTTTTCAGGTTACCCTGGAGGTCAACGTTTCACTTCTGCTGAGAACATGTTAAAAGACCATCCTGAACGACTTGTTGAAAAAGCAATCAAAGGGATGTTACCAAAAAACACTTTAGGGAGAAGATTATTTACCAACCTTAAAGTATATTCAGGTAATACACACAAGCATGAAGCACAGCAACCAGAATTGTTAAATTTAGATTCACTTAAATAATATGGAAATTATAAACGCTCTAGGAAGAAGAAAGACGGCTGTGGCTCGTGTATATTTATCCAAAGGAAAAGGCACTATATCAATTAACAAAAAGGCTATGGCCGTAATGTTTCCAATTGATGTACTACAAGCAAAAATTAATCAACCATTTATTTTAACGGAAACCGTTGGTAAATATGATGTTAAAGTAAACGTAATGGGTGGAGGAATTAATGGACAAGCAGAAGCTATCCGATTAGGTATCTCTCGTGCATTAGTTGAAATCTCAGCTGATTACAAGCCCTTATTAAAAGCGGATGGTTTAATGACACGTGATCCTAGAATGGTAGAACGTAAAAAACCAGGTCAACCGAAAGCAAGAAAGAAATTCCAATTCTCGAAACGTTAATCGATATTGGAGGTTTAGTATCCAAACTTTTGAGTACCCATCTTTTAGATCCCTCAACTGTTGAACTAATTAAGGAACGTAAACAAATAAATTATATATGTCTAAATTAAATTTTGAAACACTTTTAAACGCCGGAGTACATTTCGGTCACCAAAAAAGAAAGTGGAACCCAGCAATGGCTCCTTATATCTTCGAAGAGAAGAAGGGAATACACATCATCGATTTGAACAAAACAATTGTTCATTTAAATCAAGCTTGTGCAGCCATGAAACAAATTGCACGCTCAGGTAAAAAAATCCTTTTTGTTGCAACAAAAAAACAAGCAAAAGAAATAGTTTCTGAACGAGTTACTAAAATCAATATGCCTTACGTAACTGAAAGGTGGACAGGTGGAATGTTAACAAATTTCCAAACGACTCGAAAGTCAATCAAGAAAATGACTATGATTGACAAAATGCAATCGGATGGTACATGGGAAACATTGAACAAGCGTGAGAAATTATTCAAAACACGTCAACGTGATAAATTGGAAAAAACTTTTGGTTCAATTTCTGAAATGACACGTCAACCAGCGGCTATTTTTATCGTTGATATTTTAAAAGAGCACATCGCTTTAGCTGAAGCCAAACGTTTAAACATTCCAGTTTTTGCAATGGTTGATACTAATTCAAATCCTAAGATGGTTGATTTTCCTATTCCATCAAATGATGATGCTACCAAATCAATCATGTTAATTCTAGATGAAATTTGTGATGCTGTTCGTGATGGATTAGAAGATCGCAAGAACATGAAGCCTGAAAATGAAACAGGTACGGAAGAACTAGTTGAAGCTAAAGGTAACACCGCTCCAAAGACAAGAAAACGATTAAATTCTATGGAGAATACTGAAGCACCAGTTGTTGAAGAAGCACCAGTCGTTGAAGAAGCTCCTGTTGTTGAAGAAGCACCAGTTGCTGAAGAAGCGCCTGTTGTTGAAGAAGCACCAGTTGTTGAAGAAGCGACAGTTGCCGAAGAAACTCCAGTTGTTGAAGAAACTCCAGTTGTTGAAGAAACGCCAGTTGTTGAAGAAGCTCCTGTTGCCGAAGAAGCGCCAGTTGTTGAAGAAGCGCCTGTTGCTGAAGATAACAAGGAAGAAGAAGCTTAATCTCACATATTTTAAACCAATAAATTTATAGACCATGGCAATTACAGCTGCTGATGTAAACAATTTACGTCAACAAACCGGTGCAGGAATGATGGACTGCAAAAATGCATTAGTAGAATCTAATGGTGACATCGAAATGGCGATCGATATTCTTCGTAAAAAAGGACAAAAAGTTGCTGCGAAAAGAGGTGATAATGAGGCCAAAGAAGGCTTAATCATGGCTCAAGCAACCGCTGATGGTCAAACGGGTGTGATACTTGCATTAAACTGCGAAACAGATTTCGTTGCTAAAAACGAAGGATATGTTTCTTTTGTGCAATCAATTGTTGATCTAGCATTAAGCCAAAAACCAACTGACGTTGATGCGTTAAAAGCGCTTTCATATGATGATAAATTGACATTAGAAGAAAAAATAATCGAGCAAATTGGTCGCTTAGGTGAAAAATTGGAATTGTCTTCTTATGCAATTATCAAATCGGAGAAAGTGGTTGCTTATAACCACCCAGGAAATCAATGGGCTACTTTAGTTGGATTAAACAATAATGTTGAAGCTGCTGCAGAAGCAGGTCGACAAGTTGCTATGCAAATTGCTGCAATGAATCCAATTGCTATAGACAAGGACGGTGTTGATGCAAGAACAATTGAACGTGAAATCGAAGTTGGAAAAGAATTGGCTATTCAAGAAGGGAAACCTGCAGAAATGGCTGAGAAAATTGCAATGGGTAGACTAAACAAATTCTTTCAAGAAAACACCTTGTTAAGTCAGCCATTTGTTAGAGATAACAAATTAAGCGTTGAACAATTTTTAAATGCTACAGAGAAAGGTCTTTCTATTACAGAATTCAAACGTTTTTCTTTAAGCTAATTATAAATCATTTAGTTGTTAAATCCCGTTTTTAGAAGCGGGATTTTTTTTTGTTTAAATTTCAAAACAATTGAATTTAAGAAGTCTGACACAAGGATCATAAATCCATTTGTTTGACATAGTCTATTTGAATACCTTTGAGCCATGGAATCCAATCTAAAACGCCTGAATAAATTTATTAGTGAAAAAGGAATTTGTTCACGTAGAGAAGCGGATAAACTTATTGAAGACGGCCGCGTGACTATCAATGGAATCGTGCCTGAAATGGGAACAAAAGTTTCACCTAGCGACAATGTTTGCATCGATGGTAAATCAATCAATGAAACAACCGAAAAACTTGTTTACTTGGCAATTAACAAACCTGAGGGGATCGAATGCACCACCAGCTTAGACGTTATAGACAATATTATAGATTTCATCGATTATC
>JAIPAL010000075.1 GCA_021740085.1 Crocinitomicaceae bacterium | reverse complement strand
TGTTGGTTAGATTCTACTCTTTACGACAACCCATCGTGGATGGGAAACCCGAAATTTAGTTTATACAATGATACTATTCAATATTTCTTCACATGGAATTCCAGTGAAAATAATAAGCGCTATGTGGTAGAAAATGACGTGGATTTTAATTCATATGTTCCTTCGAATTATGTGTTTTCTGAAAAATGGCAGTCTTTTGCACAGGCTTATATTGAAGGGGAAAAATCTTCTGAAGCGGCAAGTTCCTTTTATGTGTCCGGCGAAGGGTGGGGGAGTGCCGTGCAAAATGGCATTAATGGATATACCTGGAATTTTTCCTCCACGCTTTTAGAAAATGTGTATCAAGGACTTGATGCGCCTTTGGTAAATTATCGCGCAGTAACAGTTGGGGCATCTAATGCTGCTTTTGGTGGTATTGGTAACCATCATTCGCTGCATACAATAGGTGCCAATAATTATGTCCTAATGGACACTATTTTTACCGGGTATCAGGGGATATACATCAACAAATATTTCCCGGTTTCTGCCTTACCAGCTGCCGGAAGTACGAACTACAAAGTAAATATTATCGGTGATCAAAGTGCGCTGTCTGATTTTCAATCTTTAAATTATTGGTCCTTCGTTTATCCACGTTCGCCCTCTTTTTTGAATGCCAACAAAACATCTTTTTTGGTGGAGAATAATCCTTCTCAATCTAAAATTAGACTTAATATGACAGCGATTTCTATTCCGAATAGCTATTGCTTTGTGCTTGGTGACACTCCAAGAAAGCTTCCTGTTATTGCGGTTTCTCCTGGTAATTATCAGGTGCTCATTCCGAATAGTAACAATGGTACCAATCAAAAAGTGGTGCTTCAGGATGCTAGTACTTTCTACAATATAAATACATTTAAGTTAGTTAATAATACAGGGTTTTTCACCAATTTCTCGACGATTCCGAATTTAGAAAAAGCCTTGCTTTTTGTTTACCACCCAAAACTAGAAAATTCAGTTATCGATTATGCGACGTATCGCAGTTCCATTTTGGGCGGAGATTATAACGTGATATTATCTAAAGTGGATGAATTATACCAACAATTTGGCGGTGGCATCCCAAAGCATATCAATGGACTGAGAAGATATGCTCACTACATCTATTCACTTTCCACACAAAAACCAGTTGGATTGTATTTGTTAGGAAAAGGTATTCGAGAAGCCAATGTAACTTCTGCCTTGTCTTCTGGCCCAGGATCTAGAACATCCCCCGCAAATTATGCTTTATCACTAGTTCCTTCATTCGGACAGCCATCTTGCGATGTATGTATTACCTCCAATTTAGCTGGAACTGATAAATGGACGCCTTTAATTCCTACTGGAAGAATATCGGTTAATAATAATGCCGAGTTACAGACTTACTTTACAAAAGTAAAGGAGTTTGAATTACAGCAAGATCCAGGTTCTATTTATTCTTCACAATCAAAGGATTGGCAAAAACAAATCTTGCATTTCTCAGGAGGTAATAATTCAAATGAACAGTATCTCTTCCAAGCTTATTTAAATCAAATGGCAATCATCGCCGAGGATGATTATTTCGGTGGGAATACAACTTTGGTAGCAAAACAATCGGGCAATCCATTGACGCCTTTGCAGGTTCAGGCGATTCAAGATAGAATTCAAGAAGGTGTTACAGTGATGAACTTTTTTGGACATGCGTCTTCTTCCATTAGTGGTTTTGACGTTAATCTTGATGAGCCACAAAATTGGGATAACCAAGGCCGATACCCTTTATTAATTGCTAATTCTTGTTACAACGGCAATATCTTTCAAAGTGCTTCCACTAAATCAGAGCAATTTGTACTAACGCCGAATGCAGGGGTGATTGCTTATTTAGGGACAATTAATTATGGTTTTACATCGGCACTTAATGATTTCTCTAATAATTTTTACCGCCAGTTTTCCAAAGATAATTATGGCGGTACAATCGGATCTCACATTAGAAATCTAATTGATACCGTTATGAATGTGAATTCAGATTTGATATCTGAATCAACGTTTTCCCAAATGACCTTACACGGGGATCCAATGCTTCGATTAAATCCTCACAATAAACCGGAAATAGAATTAACAGATCCGAGAATAACATTTGGACCGGATGACATAACGCTCGCAACAGATTCAATTGATATTTCTGTTACGATTCGAAATTTGGGGCAATCCATTCCTGGTGATTTCACCCTTCAAATTCTACGTGATTTTCCAGGCTCAATGGCTGATTCCAACTATGTGTTTATTGTGAATGGAATAGATTATGAGAAAACATTAAATGTAAAAATCCCTTTTTACCCATTGATTGGTGTTGGCTTGAATCGCTTTACAATCAGCGCGGATATTCCTTCTGACATCCCCGAGCAATATGATGAAATAACGAATAATCAAGTATTGAAAAATTTCATGATCAATATTGACGGCATCGTTCCAATTTTACCCATGGATTTTGCGGTTGTTCCAAGAGATACCATAGCGCTTTTTGGTTCAACAATTGATCCCTTGGCTCCTATGAATACCTATCGTTTTGAGTTGGATACCATTCACACTTTTAACAGTGGTTTCCGAAGATATGCAACAGTTTCTGGTCTTGGTGGTGTGAAATCAGTGAATTGGAATCAATGGATTTCGGGAGTATCTAATATGTCTTCACCAGTAATTATGGTTGATAGCACTGTATATTATTGGCGCATTGCCATTGATGAACCAATGCCAATGTGGAAAACTCGCTCGTTTCAATACATCATTAATAAGGAAGGGTGGGGACAGGATGATTTTCATCAGTTTACTTTTAACACGCCTGTTGGTGTTAACCTTAATCAAATTAATGAACACCGTGAATTTACCCCCATCCAAAAAACGATTTCTTGTCTAACCTTAGCATCTACTTCGTCGCCATTTATTTTCGATAATGCCTGGTACTTGAACGATGAACAACAAGAGTATGAGATTTGCAATCTGACTCCCAAATTTCATGTAGCGATCATTGATAAAGCTACCTTGTTGCCTTGGGAAACGCGTTATATTTATCCAAATGGCACCGTTGTAAATCCGAATAATAATTTTGGAAATGCAAATGACAATACAGGATGTAAGCCTCGTCCGATGAAGTATTTCACGTTTCATCAAAATGTTCCGGCGCAAATTGATGCCTTTCAAAATCTTGTGGAAAATGTCGTGGAAAACGGAGATTATATTTTGATTTACACGCCTATGAGTACTCGTTACGATTGGTGGAATTTATATGATCCGGGATTGTACACAACATTCTTGAATCTTGGTTCTGACAGTATTTATGCCGGTAGACCAAATCGTCCATTTATATTTTTAACGCGAAAAGGTGATCCAAGTTTTGTGGTAGAATTGGTTTCCCAAAATAACGAGAATATTTTCCTTGACACGATCATTTCTGGTTCTCAATTGATTGGGATAGAAACTAGTCCTTTGATAGGGCCAGTATCTGAATGGAAGTCGCTTTTTTGGAAAAGAGATGCCTTGGAACAAACTGTAGGAGATTCCACCATGCTAAATATAAAATTGTTCAATGCTTATGGTGCCTATCAATATACAATCGATACGCTAATGACCGCCAATGATTCAATTATTCAATTGACAAATCTAATTGATCCGGCTTTATATCCCTACATGCGACTTGAGGCAAAATATTACGATTCTGTGACTCAAACTCCCGCTCAGATTGATTTCTGGCATGTTGTTTTTGCGCCGCTACCGGAGGCAGCAATTGATGCAAGTGCAGGGATTACGTGGACGATATTAAACGATACACTTCAAGAAGGTCAATCGGTTAAATTTGCTGTGGACGTACGTAACATCAGTGATTATGGAATGGATTCCTTGTTGGTTAGTTATTATATTGTCGATAAAGACGAAATGATTCATCCTATTTCCTACCCAAGACAAGCGCCACTTTTAGCCGGAAATATATTGCGCGATACGATTGAATTTTCTTCCTTGGGATTGGTGGGCGAAAACTGGCTTAGAATGGAAATAAATCCATACGTTGATTTGGTTCAAGCGTTTACCGATCAACCAGAATTGACTCATATAAATAATCTATTACAGTTCCCTTTTACGGTGCAATCGGAAGATATCAATCCGATTTTGGATGTCACCTTCAATGGGCAGCATATTCTCAATAATGATATCATTGCACCCACTACAGAAATTGTAATGAGTTTAAAAGATGAAAATCCATATTTGGTGATGAGTGAAGATGCGGACACCTCCTTGTTTGGTGTCTACATCACTGATCCTGATGGGATTCAACTAAAAATTCCTTTTATGAATGCGAATGGTGAAGTTGTTATGCAATGGATTCCAGCAGAAATTCAAAACAAGAAATTCAAAATCATTTACCCCACTTTTTTTGATAAAACAGGCACCTACACATTGCTCGTTCAAGGCAGTGATAAGTCTGGAAATCTTTCGGGTGATTTCGAGTATAAAATTAATTTTGAGGTTATTCATGAATCAGCCATAACTGAATTCTTAAATTATCCCAATCCATTTTCAACCAGCACACGTTTTGTGTTTACAGTAACTGGCGATGCCTTACCCGATGATATATTAATTCAAGTGATGAATATCAATGGCAGAGTGGTGCGAGAAATTACAGAAGGTGAATTAGGTGCTATTCGAATTGGAAGAAACATTACTGATTATGCTTGGGATGGAAGGGATCAATTTGGTGACCAATTAGCCAATGGAATTTATTTGTATCGTGTCCAAGCAAAAATTAATGGTCAAAACATTAAGCAATTAGAATCTGGCGCGGATAAATTTATTCAAAAAGGATTGGGAAAAATGTACCTTATTCGTTAAAAGAATTTACAGCTCATTATTGCTGTGTCGTCCCCGTAGTTTTGTGTTCCACACCAATCCGTCAAGTGAGAAAAGATGATGTTGTTCATGTCTTCCATTTTTAAGCTAGAGTATGCTTTAATGTCTTTTATTAATCGATCTACTCCAAATTGCTCTCCATTTTCATCTTCTGTTTCGACAACCCCATCGGTAAAAAGCACCAGGGTAGCGTTGCTATTTAAGGTTAGCGAACCAATATTTATGGTTGGTAATTCATCGAGCATTCCCAATCCTATACAACCGGATACAAGGGGTTGTATTTTACGATTCATCAAAAGGATGGGGTGATTATGTCCAGCATTGATGAATTTCAATTTTCGTGTATGAGCGTTGAAATGTGCGATAAAAAATGTAATGAATTTTTCGCCTTTGGCATTTAAGATGACTTTTTTATTTAGTTCCTCCATTAAAAAAGCCAATTCGAAACGTTGGTATTTGAAAAGGGTACGGACGGTTGCTTGAAAATTAGCCATCAACATGGCAGCACTAATTCCTTTACCTGAAACATCAGCGATACAAAGAATGTACTCATCATCTCCTAAAGGAATAAAATCGTAGTAATCACCTCCAATGGCATGCCGTTGAATGTATTTTGCATGCACATCCATTTTTCTATCCGAAGGAAGATCCGAGGGAAAAAGCAGTTTCTGAAGTTCCGAAGCGACTTCCAAATCTTTAGAGATCAGTTCTTTTATCACATTACTTTTCACCAAACGCTTATTTTCAATAGCAACGGTAATGATACTGGTTAATGTTTGTGCAAAAGATAAATGAGAGTCGGCATCTAGCAGCGTAGCGGGTTTTAATTGGTTGTCCGATAACAATAAATAGGCGAGAGGATGTCCTAAATGCAATACGGGCAATACCACATTAAATTCTCGTAATAAATTAGAATTTGAGTCTGCTAGTAGGGTAGTTTCCTTGAATCTAAGTAGGTCAAGTATGTTGTTCTCTGTATCAATTTTACCTTTATATCCTTCTTTTAATAGGCAGCTCCATCCTTCCTGATTGATAAATAAAACAAATCGTCTAAAATTTAATTGCTCTTTTAAAATAAAGGAGAAATTTATGATTAATTGATCGGTAGAAAGATTATTGTTGATTGCGGAGCTAATTTCCAACAAGGAGTTTAGTTTTAGCGCTTGTAGTGCTATTTTTTTGTCGAGAGTTGATATTATTTCCTCCGTCATTTTTTGCTTTTCATAAAATCCGGCAATGCTCTGAGCGCAACTAATTCCCTGAATTTTTCTTTCACTTCTGCACAAGGGCTACCAAAATAGGTTTTTCCAGCATCTAGATTTTTCATTACGCCACTTTGCGCTAAAATAATGACCGATTCACCTATTTTAACACTACTTGCAATACCAACCTGTCCCCAAATCACAACGTTGTCTTCGATTACTACACAGCCAGCTACTCCCACGTGTGCGGCTAACAAGCAATTCTTTCCGATTATAGTATCGTGTCCAACTTGTACTTGGTTATCAATTTTTGTCCCGCTTCCGATAGTAGTAGTGCCTGTTACGCCTCGATCTATGGTGCACAAAGCGCCAATTTCTACGCCTTCTTCAATGATAACATTGCCACAAGAATGCATGGCGTTGTATTGACCATTTTTCTTTTTGTAGTAGAAGGCGTCATGACCAATCACCGTATTTGCGCCAATTATTACATTGTCTTGAATGATTGTTCCATCAAGCAGGCAAACTCCCGGATACAGTTGTACGTTTTTTCCAATCGTAACCTGATGGCCAATATATACATTGGGATAATTCGATTTCGATCCGGATTCATTATTTTTCGGACCTAATTTGGGGGCGAAGTGCTTAGTTAATTTATTAAAATCATCAAAGGGTTTTGCTGAAATAATAAGTGCTTTGCCGACGGGACAGCTTACTTTTTTATCTATAATGATGGTGGTAGCGGCTGAATTAAGCGCTTTATCGTAGTATTTAGGATGGTCTACAAACACAATATCTCCTGATTCAACCAGGTGAATTTCATTGATACCCATCACTTGATGTGCAGGGTCACCCTCGTATTCACAGGCAATAAGGGCGGCAATTTCATCTAATCGATATGTCTTGTTTAGTTTCACGGTGTAGAGCTATAAAACAAATTTAAGGACATTGTTCTTTTGCTAGAAAAAAATCGCAGGTAGTTATCACCCTTGTTTTGTTAAAATAGTCAATAAAATAATTAGCAATTACCTTGGAAATTTAAAAGAAATACTTAAATTTGCAATCCATTTTGAAAATTAAATAGAATGAAAAACGAAATACACCCAGAAGATTATAGACTAGTTGTTTTTAAAGACATGTCCAATGAATATTCATTTTTATGTCCTTCTTGTGCAAATACTAGAGAAACAATTTTATGGGAAGATGGGAAAGAATACCCATTAGTAAAACTTGATATCTCTCACAAATCACATCCTTTCTTTACAGGAATTGCTCAATTTGTGGATACTGCTGGTAGAATTGATAAATTTAATAATCGTTTTGGTCGTCACATGAAGTGAATCCAACTACTAATAGTTGAGCCTTTCGAATTCGGAAGGCTTTTTTTATGCCTTAAATTTTTCAGTAGCACGATTTAATCGATCGTTTAAGGTAGCGCCTAATCCTTGCTCAGGAAATTTTTCAATGAAAATTTGTTGGAATCCTCTTTCGTCAAACTCATGCAATATACTGTATAGTTTCCTAGCCGCTTCTAGGAGGTCACTTGATTCGCTCAAGACGATGGCGTTTTCAATCTTTGTATTGTTTGGGTAATCATTAAAGAAAATATAGCCGTTTTGTTGTTCAATTTGTGTGGAAGCTTTCTCATAAAAGTACAGAGGTGTACTTGGCGCATAATGATACTTGACCATCCCACTGGCAATTCCGTTTTCTGTCGCTTCGTTTTTTATTTGAGGAACCTCGCCTAGATGAAGGGCTATTTCTTCGATTGAAATACT
>JAIPAL010000019.1 GCA_021740085.1 Crocinitomicaceae bacterium | reverse complement strand
CATTATACCACGAACCGTTTCCGCAACTACTAGTCATATTAACTAACATCCCTGAGCTATTAATATCATAGACTGCTGTTTGGGCAGAAAGTTTTTCAGCAGAAAATGCAATGAAAAGCAAAAGAGCTAAAATAGAAGGGAAAAATCTTACGTATAATTTTTTCATAATTAAATATTTTATTCAAATTTACTCGATTTGAAATATTATTGTTTCAACTTTTATGTTAATTAATAGTGAATTGATTATTTCGCGGTTTTGAATGAATATTTGCCGATTAACCGTCGAATATTTAATTGGCTATACCAGCAATGTTTGCTGCCCTAATTTGTAAAATAATGCACTTAACCAATTCAAGTCTTTTTATTAAAAATTGAATTGAATTAGTTGGAAAAATTTTGTGAAATGAAACACATTGAACCGAAACATAAGTTGCTCTAGCGAGATTAATTCACCAGAGCAACTAAATGAAACATCCCCATTTGATGACTTAGGATAGCGGTGTCTTCCGACTGCTTATTATATTATAAGACCACCAACTTTAACGTTTTAGGTGCTACTTGATCTTTGGCATAGTACCGAGCAAAATAAACACCTGTTCCAATAGAATTTAATTGAATAGAATTGGTTGGAAAGTTTTGGTGTTTTGACACAAGCTGTCCTGAAGCATTAATTAGCTCTAGCGAGATTAATTCACCAGTCCAACTAATTGTTACATCCCCATTCGATGGATTTGGATAAGCGTTAATGGCAAAGTTAATCGCTTCAACTACGCCTGCACTTTGTTGCGTGGTATCTTCAAAGATCTCATAAAAAGTAGCAAAGCTACAACCAGCTGCATCCGTAACAGAAACAGAATAAACGCCAGCAGTTAAGTTAGTGATATCTTCCGATTGCTGATTGTTGTCCCAATTGAACAAATAAGGAGGCGTACCACCTACCACGGTAATGTCAATACTTCCTGCATTTATGGAATCTACATCAAGAGTTGTAGCGGAGAAGGATAATGCAGTTGGAGATAGAACAGATGATGTTTGAATAAGTGAACAGTTCCCATTGTTATAAAATATGGTAGCAGTATAAGACCCAAGTGGTAGGTTATTAATAACACTTCCACTCGCGCCATTGTCCCAAGTAACACTAGAAACTTCAGAAGGATTCGAAAATAGTAATTCAACTTGACCATTATTATCTCCAAAACAAGAAACATTTACTGACTGAGTAGTAAAGACAGGTTCTTGTACGTCTGCAATCACAAATGATTGATTCACCAAACAACCGTGTGCATCATAAACAACTAAATCAAGATTTCCGGCCCCTAATGAATCGAGGTCCAAGGCAGCGCTTCCATTTGACCAAAGGTATAAAAGTGGCAATTGTCCACCAGAGACAGATGCACTCACTGAAACATCATTTGAAGTACAGCCATCTATTAAAGAAGTAGTTAAGTTCATCGGATTCACAATTAAACTTGCCATTGAAAGAGCCGCTTGCGCATCTAGTCTTCCCTGCCCTATTTTTCCAGCATAAAGTGGATTTAAGGAATCAATGTTTTGCGAAGAATTTTTTAAAATCATTTCTATGTCCGCATTTGTAATACACTTATTAATTGACAGCATCAGTCCAACTGTTCCTGAAACATACGCAGCAGCATATGAAGTGCCTGAACTATTAAGGTACCAATTTGATGCAGCTGAAATGGCAACATCGTAGCCTGGAGCAGAAAGATCAACTGCTAAATTATGTTGATGCGTAGAAGTAGGATCATTAATAATACGTTCATGATTATCTGTTGGGCCCACACTTGTTACAGCAAAAACATTTGCATACGCGGCAGGATAAACTAAGGCATCAGCTCCTCCACAAACTGTTCCATTTCCAGCAGCAGCAACGATGAATGTACCATTATTATATGCTTCATTGATCGCATCTTGCGCTATTTGGCTATAAAAACAACCAGAAGTCCAGCTCACGTTTATCACATCAGCGCCTGCATACGAGGCGACCAATAGTTCATTGAATGTCATTTTATACAAAGCCAATTTACTATCAAAACCAATGGAGGATAAACCAACTCCATTATCCGTGTTTCCAGCAGCAATAATTGCAACAGCTGTTCCGTGCGTAGCGGTTGTTAGGTTAGTTGAATCGTAATAAACGATTTTACCTTCTAATTCCTCATGGTGTTGGTAAAAATTTTGATCACTGATAGCAATTACCACACTATCGCTTCCATGAGAAAGATCCCAAGCACCTTGCGCATGAATTAAATCCAATGCATAATTTGTTGCAAAGGCAATTGTATAATCATCGGGTGCATAAAGCACCTGATAATTGGGAGCATTTTCAACAAGACCAATAAATGGTAACTTACTTAATGAGTTGGATACATCCAAACTATTACCAAGAAAAGATACTTCATACACATTTTGTAAATTTTCAGATTTTGAGTTGGGCAAGACTTGAATAAAACCAGTCATGTTATTCACACTTATCAAATCATTCAAGTCCTCACTTGTAGAAAGTAAGCGACCATCTGAATTAAGGTGTGGTAAGAATCCGGGATTGTCAAATCGTAGCCACAATTTACTTTCTTGCGAAAAGATAAAATTTGCTGTTAATGATAATGCTAAAAGACAAATAGCTTTTTTAAAAAATAGAGATTTCATACTGCCGTTTATTTGTTTGTTGTTTAGTTATTGTGCCTCAATGTTTGTGAGTTGAGACAGCGAGCTATACGGCAGTTACAAATAAGGGTTACAAAATCATTTCTTTAATTCACAAAAATATTAGAGCGAATCAGTTGATTTGATGTCTTTAATAATAAGTTGTAGCGTAGAAACATCCTTATAAACATTAACATCAAAAGTACATGCTAGTTCATAGGACAATCCAAAAGTAACAAGTGGTTCTTTCTTCGCCAAGCCAAATCCGATGGCATCCAATTTAACTGGAATATTTTCCTGTTTCACTTTTAATTTTAAGTGGGCATCTTTCAACACAGCGACCTGATCCGAGTACACCTCTTTTAGCATAAAAACCGGCTTCATATTCCCTGGACCGAAGGGTTCAAATTTACTTAAGATTCTATAAAATTTCGGAATAGTAAAAGGTGATTCGGTGGGAAGATAAATTTCTGACAAGCTCAAATACGCATCGATTAGCTGAATTGGATTTTTATCTTTTTCAGTAATAGACTCCCGTACAACGCGATCAAACATTTCAGTAAAAGCTGCGAGATTTTCTGGCAATAATGACAATCCTGCCGCATGTGTATGTCCACCAAATTGCACTAATAAATCGCTGCATTTTATCAGGGCTTCGTGCAAGTCAAAATCATTTACTGTTCTTGCGGAACCTGAGATCATTCCATTTGATTCCGTTAGCACAATCGTAGGTTTGAAATGCGTTTCAATAAGCCGCGAAGCGACAATACCAACCACCCCTTTATGCCATTTTGGATTAAAAACAACCGTAGCAGATTTTGATTTAAAGGTCACGTCCTCCTCAATTATTTTCAATGCCTCTTGCGTCATCTGTTTATCCAAGACCCTACGTTCCAAGTTATCTTGATTAATTTCATTCGCCAAACTTTGGATAAGCTCATCGTCATCTTCCACCATCAATTGCACGGCTGCCCTACCTGACTTTAATCTACCTGCCGCATTAATTCTAGGTGCTATTACAAAGACCAAATCAGTAAGTGTTAGTGGTCCTTTTTTATTTGCTAAATACAATAATTCCGAGAAAGCCTTTCGTGGCTTTTCATTCACCAATTTAAGTCCAAGAAATGCCAAGACTCGATTTTCATCTGTAATAGAGACAATATCTGCCGCAATACTTAATGCCAATAAGTCGAGGTGTTGTAATAATTCGTTACGATCCCAATTCTGATCATTAAACAAGGCCTGCATGAGTTTAAATCCAACGCCACATCCGGACAATTCTTTAAATGGATATTTACAATCCTTTTGTTTAGGATCTAAGATAATGGCATTTGGCAAAACGGTTCCTGGCTCGTGGTGATCACAAACAATAACATCAATCCCAAGATCCACGGCCAACTGAATTTGGCTCACGGCTTTGACACCACAATCCAGTGTTATTAGTAAATCGAATTTATTTTCTTTAGCAAACTCCACCCCTATTTCACTGAGGCCATATCCTTCTTTATACCTATCAGGAATATAAAAATCGATGTTTGCATGATGGGGTTTTAGAACCGTAAACATTAAAGCAACCGCGGTCGTTCCATCGACATCGTAATCCCCATAAATCAAGATCTTCTGATTGTTCGAGATGGCGGTATTTAATCGTTTAACTGCCGCCCCCATGTTTTTCATTAACAAAGGTTCATGGAGGTGCTCCACCTTCGGATTAAAGAACCTTTCCGCTTTTTGATAATCACTTATTCCTCTTTGAATAAGCAAGGCTGCTATTCTATTGTTTACCATTAAATCTTTCGATAATTTATTTACAAGTTCCATTGCTGGATCAGGCTTGATTCCCCACACTTTATTCATACTGTATTTCTTTTTATTATTAAGGTACCGATAATTATTCACTTGGGGAAATTATTTTTTTAATCTTGAAAAAAAAATATCATTGATTCCAACTATTTTACTAGATTTACCTTGAAATTTAAACTAACAATATGAAAAAACTACTTCTACTTTCAATTATCATGATTTCAATTACTTCCTGTATGATGACAAAAACTCCTGTGGGAAAATACACAGAAACTCCAGGGAAGGAATACACCTATTCAAAAGGAAAACAATTCTGGTTGTTTTGGGGAGCGATTCCTGTAGGCAGAACAAGCTTAAGCACACCAACTGATGGAGTATGCCAAGTGATTACTAAATATAGATTTGGTGATCTACTAATTTCAGGATTAACTGGAGGAATTGTTACTAGTTATTCTATCAAAATTGAAGCTAAAAAGGCAGAGTAATTAATTGACCAACTCAATTGTGATTTTTAACATTAACCTATTTTAGTGTTACGAACACTCACTGTTTTTTCACGATTGTCCTCCACCCAGGCGGAAAAAATCGGACCTTATTTTCTTTGTCCTTTTGTCTTGATACTACGGCAAGCTCAGCACAAGTACAAAAGAACGGAAAAATCAAGGCTCTGAATTTCTATTTTGTCCGCAATCCTTTTTTTACAACTACTTATAACTCGTTGCGAACAATTGTCACTCCTTCCTTTGAATCGGAAATTATTATAAATAATTCTAATGAGCAAATCTAAGAGCCGAGGCGGACTCAAATAGTCACTAAATAAAGCTTACTTCGAATGAATTCTTGGTCTTTAAGATTAACATATTTTAATGGAATTAATTGCGAATACTCAAAAAAAAATAACTTCGTTTTTGACAAAGAACAACAATGAAATCAAGGCAAAGATCGATTTTCTCAAAAATTTACCTCGTTTTTTTAATCGTCTTACCGCTCCCATTTTTTATTCTCCCGGCCAACTATTTTGATACGGGAGAATCCCTTTGCCTGTCTAAGTTATTGTTACATCAAGAATGCTATGGATGTGGCATCACTAGGGCTATCCAACATGCTATACATTTTGACTTTATAAGAGCCTGGCACTTCAATAAATTAGTCGCTTTAGTATTGCCGATTTTGCTGTTTTTATGGATAAATGAAATTAAAAAACATTGTTTTAGTAAAAATTAATTACTAGATTTGTTTTAGTACTAACTTAAAAAATTTAACTATGAAAAAATTATTACTTGCTGTTTTGGTTGTTGGTTTTGCCATCAGTTCATGTTCGATTGAAAAAAGATTACATCAGAAAGGCTTTAACGTAGAATGGAATAAGAATCTTGGATCTTTGAAAAAAGATAAGAAGCAAAAACAAGATTTTGTTACTTCGGAAGTAGCAGAAGAAATCGCTGTTGTAAGTCCTAAAACCATTAAGGCGCCCTCAGTAAACAATAACAACTCAATTTCAGTAGATGGTGTTACTTTAAGTGAATCAAATGAAACATCAGTATTAGTTGAGGAAAATACTTACAACGAGGTTAATTCTCAAGAAAGTGAGGCAATTAACACAACTAAAATAGAAAAGGTTAATAAGGCAATACGTGCTACTAAAGCTTCTGGCTCAAAGGAAGAGGCAATTGATAATAAGACAATTGCTTCAACTAAGATCGTTAAAAAAGCACTTAAAGATGACGTGCCAACAGGTTTGTTGTATGTGTTATGCTTTTTTATTCCTTGGGTTGCGGTTGGTTTAGCTACAGACTGGGATGTTAAAACTATTGTATATAATATACTTTGGACCTTATTATGTGGAATACCTGGAATTATCCATGCAATAATAATAGTAGGCAGAAATAGCTAAAATAAACGAATTTATTTTGATTTAAAAGGGGCTTTTTTAAGCCCTTTTTTTTTTATGGCTTAATTTAAGGAAGTCCATAGCGATTTTAATTCGCCTAATGTTTGAATGAATGGCGTTAAAAAGGTTCCTGTTTTCGCAATCGTGAATGGCTTTCTGATCCAAGAATCACCTTCCAATTGCATCACAAATAAGCGATTAAAAAAATCAATGTTAAGAGCGGTTCCCGCTTTTTTCATAAAATGCGTTGACGAATCGATTGAGCATCCTGAGGCTTTTTCAACCCCTTCATTCACAACCAGCACAACATACTGTGCAAACAAGACGACACCATCACACTGCAACTTTTTATTATGAGCAGACCAAGAATTCAAAAACAAGCCTAACTCCGCGTTGAACCATTCTTCTTCACTTTTGTCCAATGGTCGATCAGCTAGGTAAAGCCATACACGGCTCTCATCAGGCAGATTAGAAAAAAGGGAATTAAAGTTCGGCTGCATTGGCAATTAATTCAGCAATATCCAATACTTGAATCTCATTTTCCTTATTGACATGTTTTATTCCATCTGTCATCATCGTATTACAAAAAGGGCAACCGGTTGCAATGATTGAAGACTTCGTTTCCAGCGCATCATCTGTACGCTCCAAGTTTATTTCTTTTATTCCTTTTTCTGCTTCTTTGAACATTTGAGCGCCACCAGCGCCGCAACACAAGCCATTTGATTTACACCGCTTCATTTCCACTAACTCAGCGTCTAACTTCTCTATTAAGGCTCTAGGGGCTTCATACACATCATTCGCCCGGCCGAGGTAACAAGGATCATGAAAAGTGATTTTTTTTCCTTTATAAGTTTGGCTTCCTTCCAAGGCTAATTTACCCGTGTTAATTAAGTCTTGGATTAATTGAGTATGATGAATCACCTCGTAATTTCCACCCAGCTCTGGATACTCATTTTTTAAGGTATTAAAACAATGAGGACAAGCGGTAACGATTTTCTTCACATCATACCCATCAAGCACTTGGATATTCATCATCGCTTGCATTTGAAAAGTAAATTCATTGCCCGCTCTTTTGGCAGGATCTCCCGTACAACTTTCCTCAGCACCAAGCACTGCGAAATTTACCTTACAATGATTTAATATTTTTACAAGTGCCTTTGTTATTTTCTTTGCGCGGTCATCAAAACTTCCTGCACAGCCCACCCAAAATAAAATTTCAGGACTTTGGCCGCTGGCCATCATTTCAGACATTGTAGGGACTTTAAAACTCATAGCTTATTCTTCGTTTAACCAATTTAAGCGATCACTCTGTGCAAATTGCCACGGAGCGCCATTATTTTCAATATTTGTAAGCATACCAGCTAATTCAGATGGCATTGCAGCATCCTCCATGACTAAATTCCTCCTTAAATCAATAATAATTGAAAGCGGATCAATATTAATGGGGCAAGCCTCTACGCAAGCATTACAGGAAGTACATGCCCAAACCTCTTCGGGAGAAATATAATCTCCCAATAAACTTTTACCATCCACGACACCCTTTTTCAACTCCCCTACTTCGACCATACGATCCCTTGTGTCCATCATTATTTTTCGAGGCGACAAGGCCTTCCCCGTAATATTAGCAGGGCAAACATCCGTGCACCTACCACATTCAGTGCAAGAGTAGGCATCTAAAAGATTTTTCCATGTTAAATCCGTTACGTCCTTTACACCAAAACGCTCAGGTGTATCGGTAGCATTTGTTGCTAAATAGGGATCTGCGTTAGGATCAAGCATTAGCTTAACTTCATTTTCAACCGATTTCATATGAGAAAACTTACCTTTTGCTTGAAGATTTGAAAAATAAGTAGTTGGGAAAGCTAAGAGAATGTGAAGATGCTTTGAATAAGGCAGGTAATTTAAAAATAAAAAAACCATTCCTATGTGACCCCACCAACCAATTCGCTCAAAAATGCGCAAGGCTTCAACAGTGAAATTATCAAATACCAAGGGTCCGAGCCAGGAAGAAATAGAAAATCCAAAACTTCCTTTTGCGTATTCGACATGTGATCCACCTCGGTTATAAAGCACCTCATCAGCTCCATTCATTGTAAGAATGAACACAATGAGAACAATCTCCATTATAAGAATCAGATTCGCATCTTTTTTAGGCCAACCAAGTAATTCAGTCTTATTAAACCTAGGTATGGATAACATATTACGTCTCCACAAAAATGCGACTGTTGCTATAAAGGCCAATACTGTAAGAATCTCAATAAAACTGACCATAAAGACATAGAAACTACCCAGAGAAAAATAGAACATTCGATGTTGTCCTGAGAAGCCATCAGCAATAATTTCTACGAGTTCTATTTGAGTAATGACAAAGGCTACATACAACGCTAAGTGCAGGAAAGCGGCTATTGGCCTAGTAAACATTTTCTTTTGTCCAAGGGCTACCAAAGCCATCGTTTTTAATCGAGTTAGCGGCTTATCAGAACGATTGATTGACCTGCCCAAAAGAATGTTTTTTCTAACTCTGTTCAAATTGAAAATGAACAGTCCGAATGAAAATAAAAATAAAGATATAAAAACGTAAGTTGACCACATATTAATCAAGCAAGGAGTCTAAAAAATGAGTGAGTTTTTTCTCTTGAGTACTATTTAGTTTAATGCCTTTTGACTTCGCTCCAAAAACCGAGACATTGATATATCTTTCTGGATGTTTTTCAATATCATCCACTAATTCTTGAAGTTGGTTATTCGACTCGACTAATTCATTATATAATTTTTCATCATGCACTAATTTACCAAGCGTACCTTTACCAGCACTTGTTTCTGCCAAGATATAGTTTATTTTTTTCAAGGTTGTTTGAGCCTCAAGAATCACCCCTTTAAAATCTGCCGTTACCAAATCATCAGAGACAATTTTTAAATTTCCAATGATGCTAGATACTTGCTCATTGCTTTTTCGGAGGTTCAAGGTTATATTTTCAACGTTTGACATAATTCGAGCAAATTGCAATTTTTCTTCTCCAACAAAAGCTTGAATTTCCTTGGCAAGATCACCAAAACGAGCAATCGCAATTTTAACTTCTTTTAAACTTGCTTCAATTTCTGACGTGGCACTTTCATCCCAAAAAGAAGATAACGAACCCACCATTTTATCAATTGAGGCCATCATAGCTTGTAATTTTTGAGAAATCGGATCCGCATATGCTTTCACTTGCGATACCATATCAACTGATAAACGGCCAGGCAAAACACTCCCTGGCTTATAATATCCAACAGACGTATTTGAAGGGATTTGAATTAACAATCCTTTACTAAGTAAGTCAAGGGAACCGATTTCAATGATGGTGCCTTTCGGAAAGACAACGGATGAATTTTGAATTGAGAAGGTAATTTTTACGCGTTTTTTAATAGGGCCATTAGGAACATAATCAACCGCTAAAACTTTTCCAACAATAACTCCATTAAGTGTAACATTACTCGCTACCATTAATTGCCCAGAATTTTCCATGTAGCTATAATAGGTATCGTCACCTCCAAAAAAGCTATTGCCCTTTAAAAAGTTTACGCCGAGCACAATAATAACAATTGCAAGAACAGCAAAAAAGCCAGCTTTTATTTCTTTAGAATATTTCAACGCTTTAATTTTCTGCTAATTTAATAGCTTTTTCTATACTAATACGCTCTCCACCCAAGAAAGCGATAACAAAAGCATTTTTGAACCCTTTCTCTTGTAATTCGACTTTTAAATTCTTGGCACCATCAATATCTTTCACAAAAGATCCGGTGTAATATTTATACAAATTTCCCTGTTTATATTCCTTAACATCTAGGCCATTAAAAATGTTTGAATTTAAGGGGATTTTGATGTCTGACGTGCTTATTTGAACACTAAAAAAAAGTGACTTTTCTAAAATTTCATTGGAATTATTTTCCGAGATATTCTCGACAGGTTTCACCGGATCTACATTGGTAACAATAGGTACTTTATCCCCCCTTCCCTCCATCTCGTTTTTGTAATCTACAAAAGCGGCAAGCATTGTTTGCGACATTTTTTCTTGTCCTTCAGCACTTCCTATAAATTTTTCTTCTGCGAGGTTTGGTAAGAATCCAGTTTCAATTAACACTGAAGGCATGGTTGTTTTATACAAAACAAGGAATCCTGCTTGCTTTACCCCTCTATCATATCGACCAATCCGTTTAAACTCTTTTTGTAACAATTCAGCAAATCGAATTGAATTATCAAGATTAACAGACATTTGCAATTGGATTCCAATTATGGCATCAGGTGACATGTCAAAGTCAAGGTATTTCGCCCCTTTATCATCTTCAAGCGAAATAATGGCATTTTCTGTTTCTGCTACTTTTTGTTGTGATTCTGTCCGATGCAATCCTAAAACATAGGTTTCCGTTCCGTAGGCAGAAGCACTTCCGGCATTGGCATGGATACAAATAAATAGATCAGCATTTGCCCTATTAGCAATATTTGCCCGCTCATATAATTCAACAAAAACATCTTTATCTCTAGTAAAAATAACTTTGACATCCGGATATTTGGCTTTAATTAATTCCCCTAATCGCAAGGCCATAGCTAGACAAACCACTTTTTCATGTGCAAAAGACCCATGACATCCCGGGTCCTTTCCTCCATGTCCGGCATCGATAACAACCGTTCGAATCAGTTGTTTTTCTGCGTTCTTAGTCTGAGAAAAACAGGCAAATCCCTGCATCAAAACCATACTAGTTAAGAAAATAAATATAGGTCTAAAACAAACGTTCATTGCGTGCATAACGAATTTTGGTAGATTTGCATAAAGGTAAACACCTTGACAAATATAATTTTAATTAATTGACAGTAAATAAGTCTCTTTATCGATTTATCTTCGGCACATTGTTAATAATGCAGGTATCATTTGTAGTTAGTGCACAAAGCACGAATTTAAAAGACACCATTTCCTTAAATGATTCTAGCATTACCGACATTATTTTATATTCCTCCAACGATTCTATTTTCAACGATATCAGAGAAAGAAAGGTTCATTTGTATGGGAATGCAAAGGTAGAAATGGGAGACATAAAACTAAGTGCTGGGTACATATTAATTGATTTAAATGCCAATGAAATTCAAGCATCCTACCGCTATGACAAAGACAGCAACAAAATTGAATTACCGACATTTACTGATGGTCAAGAACTTGTCACTTGTTTGCGGATGCGCTATAACACAAAGACTGAAAAAGGGTATCTTGAAGAGTTAGCGATTAAACAAGATGAGTTTTATTTTCATATGGGCGAAGCCAAAAGATACCCAAACGATGAAATTCACCTCAAAAATGGTCGCTTAACCACCTGCGATTTAGAAGAGCCCCACTACCATTTTCGCTTATCAAAAGCCGTTATGATTCCAGACAAGCGCATTGTAACCGGGCCAATGAACTTATGGGTAAAAGGTATTCCCACGCCCTTAGGTCTTCCTTTTGCTATTATCCCTCAGCAAAAAGAGCGGACACATGGCCTACTATTCCCAGAATTCATTCCGATTTCACAATATGGATTTGGGGTTCAAAATTTGGGTTATTACTTCCCCATCAGTGATCGACTTCAAACAAGCGCATATATAAACCTTTACAGCAGAGGGAGTTGGGGACTAAGAAATGATTTAGATTATTCTAAACGATATGCCTTTAGCGGAAAGATATCCGTAGGTTTTCAGCAGTTCAGGCAGGGTTTTCCTTTCAATACCGCACAGAACAAAGTTTCAATAATTTGGTCGCATAGAAAGGAAGCAAAATCGAATCCATATTGGTCATTTTCATCCAATGTCAACTTTATTTCAGATAACAAAACGAAAAACAATTTAGATCCAATTAACCCCCAATATTTTAACAACAGTTTTAACTCTGACATAAATTTAAACAGGGCATTTCCAGGCAAACCAGTTACAATGGGAATGAAAATATCCCTACGTCAAAATTCAATTGCAAAGAATATTTCATTAACCAGTCCGATCTTCAATGCCAACGTGACACGTATTTTTCCATTTAAAAACATGGTAAAAAACCCAAGTAAAGAATGGCAAAAAACCATAGCCCGCATAGGATTAAGCTATTCGATGGAGAGTCAAAACAAATCCACTTTCAACGATTCATTACTAACAGTTTTTGATTTTCGTGGTATCGGTAATGAATTCATGAATGGAGTAAACCAAGGGATCGTATTGCAAACAACAAGTGGTTTTTTTAAGAATTCTGTTAAAATAACCCCAAGTATTTCCTATGGAAATAAAATTAATTTTCAGCAAATTCAAAAAAATTACAATTCATTAAGCAATGGCACTGAAATCGACACCTTAGCTAAATTCGGTATGGCGCATGAATTCAGTATGAATGTTAATCTTACGACAGTTTTATACAGTTATTATCGCCTAATAGGCAAGAATAAGCCATTAATTCGTCACCTAATGACACCAAGCATTGGGTATCGATTTGTACCGCTTCTAAATCCATTAACGACAGCAAATGCAGGAGCAAACCAATCGCTTATTTCCTATTCAAAATATGAGCGAAGTATTTACAATGTTGGAAATTCCAGTAAATCATCCTTCTTAACTTTTGGTATTAATAATTCGTTGGAGTTAAAAGTTAAATCAGACAAGGACACGGTAACTGGTTATCGAAAAATAAGACTAATCGACCAATTTTCGATAACTGGGAATTATGATTTCAACAAGGATTCGATGAAGCTTTCCAACATTCAACTAAATTTGAGAATTAGCCCCTTCTCATGGCTAAATATTGTTGCTAATTCAGGTTTTAGTCCATATAGCTGGAGTACATTAAGTGGCAAAACCCAGGGTACATATGCCATTAAAGCGGGTCAGTCTTTGGGGCGTTTTTTGTCTAATAACGTAACCACTACCCTCACACTCGCCTCCAAAAAAAGCCGGGAAATTATTGAAGAGACCAAAGAAACCGTTAAAACAAATTGGAACAGTGATTACAATCAATTCAGTTTACATCCAGAGCAAGCAATTTACTTTAACATCCCCTGGAAAATAAATTTATCGCATGTATATTCGATAAATGCGAATACCTCCAAAACTACCTTACAAAATGACAATTTTCTTTTTGTACAAACAATCGTAATAAATGGGGATATTAGTTTTACAAAACGATGGAATTTATCCAGCAATATCAACTTTGATATACAAACTAAGCAGTTAACGAACATTAATATTTCATTAAACAGAAATTTACATTGCTGGGCGCTATCGTTTTATTGGACGCCAATTGGTGGTAATAAAAGCTTTTTATTAAGCATACGAAACACTTCCTCCATATTCAAAGACGCAAAAATAGAAGTGCGTAAACCGCCAAGTTTCTTATAGATTAATCCATATAAAGCAGGATCTTGGGACCAACAACCATACTTATTGTTGTGATCCTTCGATCAGGATTATTAACCTTTCCATTCTCCACCTGTTTAGGCGGTAAATTTTCTCCCTGGCCATAAAACTTAACATTGTAAGTCAATTTCAATTTCGTATTTAATTCTGTCAGTTGTTTTTCAAATTCTACCGCAACTGCAGCGGCTCTTTTTTTGGATAATTCAAGGTTTTTTTCAGACCTTTCGGACGCATTTCCTGTTCCTTGAAGATCCGAATAACCATTAATGATTAATATCGTCTTATACTCTTCTTGATCAAAGATATTCTCATTGTGCTGATCTAAGTATACTTTCCATTCAGCAATATCCTTCGTAATAGTCTCAATTAATTGCGTTATTGCGACCTTACCTGGTTTAGTTAAGATAGAACTCCCAGTATCAAAACTAATATCGGCAGAGATATTTTTTATTTCTTTATTAGAAACAATTAATTCACCAATAGGATAGACATAATTGTAAAGTAAATCATTTAATTCTACCGCTAAACGCAGCGCTTTTTCGTTACCTGCAGGCGAATAAGGATCTGTTTCATTTAACAAATCAATAATTTGCTTCGTTCTTGCTATCAATTTATCCAGCTGTACATCTATCTCGTTAATCCTTTCAGAACTATCGATTGAATAAAACATTTTTTTCTGATCATCCAATCGACGCAATGCTTCATCGGCTTTTTCCAATGTTGCCGCAAGGCTTTTTTCGCGTTCAGCTTGCTTACGATTAAAATTATTGACCTCAGTTTCACCTTGCACTCCTCGAAAAATAGTTGTTTTAAACTTAGGTTTTACAAGCACTCCGGTGTCTTTACAAGCAAATAATGCAAGGGAGCAAATAAAAAGAAATATCAAGTTTGAATTATTCATAGAGCTAAAATTAACAAATATTGAATAAAGATGTACTAATCACGTATTTATTTTTTACAGGACAAATAAAGGTAAAATTACTTAAAGACAAGAAAAAAAACAAAAGATTAAATCAACCCAGCTTTTGTTTTTTGCTGTAGGACATGTGTATATTTTGCGCCAAAAAAGATGATTTGAGCTGAATAATTTACCCAAGCCAATAGAATAAATAGTGAGCCTGCAATACCTGATTTACCTAGAAAAAAATAATTTTGTAGATAATATTTTATTGCTAATTGGCTTCCATATAATAACAATGCTGTAAGAACAGCTCCTTTCAAGGCTAATTTATTGGATACTTTTGCATCATTAACATATTTTAATATCACCCAAAAAATAATCACATTACTAATGATAGAAAGTGCGTGATCCAAACATAACATACTAAAATTAATTATTCCATTGTAAGACAAAACGGAATGCTCTATTAGTGAAACCACAAAAATTTGAAAAAAGTAAAAAAGAATAATCACCAGAGCAAAAGCGGACAACAAGAGCACAGATAAAAACCGGAAGCTCACTAATTTAAGGACGATATTATCATTTTCATCGTGTTTCACATCAAAAAAATCATTTAAACTTCTTTTCAGTGAAACAAGAAATGCGGAGCAGGCATAAAGTAAAACAAGTATACTAACCACACTCATTAACCAACTTCCGTTATCTAGGTCAATAACCTTCAAGTATTCAATAATTGTATCCGTGTCAGACAGGCCTACTTTTTCATAAAATAATTGCTGAATGATAGAAACCATTTTATCACGTCCAACAATTTTTCCGAACGAAGAAATGGATAAATAAAGAATGGGGAACAAGGCAAAAAGAGTATAATAAGCCAATGCAGCACCATGAAAAAAGGCGCCTTCTTTAATATAATTTACAAAAGCAAGCTTTATTATCTGAAAATTAAGGTACCAACGATTAGCCCTGGGTTTTTTTATGGATGTCAATGCAAATATTTTTTTTTAGCGGTTCGAAACTCAAGAGGATTATCTCCTCATTCTTATGGGAATAAAAATAATTATAATAAACCAACCCGAGAAAAACTGAGGCAATATAATTCAAATGTATTGCTCCATTTTTATTTTCAACGAATTCATCCGGTCGAAACAAGACTCTTTTTTCATTGATCAAAACAGCATTAATTGGCCCGAATAACAAGGCATCTGCTTTATTCGATAAATTGTAATAACTGTTTATTGGGTTTTTCTTAGCGCTTAACTTTCCCTTTTTTAGTATACAAACTGTATCCGAAATTCCTAAAATATCTTGCCCATCATGAGAAACAATTACAATAGATAGCTGTTCTTGGGTCCTAATTTTCAACAAATAATTGGTTAGTTTAATTCTTAATCGTGTATCTAGATGTGCAAAAGGCTCATCCAATAAAAGCACCTTAGATTTTTTAGCTATTGCTCTTGCAATGGCGAGTCTTTGTTGCTCCCCACCTGAGAGCAAGTGGGCTTTTTGATGCCTTAATTCCTTCAATTCAAGTAATGTTAGCATTTGCTCTACCCGCTTGTTTCTTTTGTCAGTAGCCCAAGATAGAATTGATTCCCTAATATTTTCTTCGACAGTATGGTATGGATCAAGTTTAAAGTCTTGGTTTACCATTTCTATTCCTTCTGCACCTGGAATTAATCGAAAAGACGACTTCAGCAATAATTGCCCATCAAGTAACACTTCACCAGCGTCTTGGTCAATTAATCCCGCCATAATTTTTAACAACGAGGATTTTCCTGCCCCACTTTTACCGACTAAGCCCATGATTTCTCCTTTCTTAATTGTAAGGTTTATCTGATTTAATACAGGCCTTTGAAAAGAAAGTGATACCCCCTTAATTTGTAGCATCAGACGGATAATTCTTTAGGGAATTCTTTTGTGGCAATATAAATTCCAGGAACAGGATTTGCCATCGGTTCTAAATCCTTCAAAAATAGCTTCACTATATATTGCTCTGGAGAAGCCTTGATTTCAATTTTTTCCAAGATTGATTCTGATACACCAACATAACATAGGGGCGCGTTATCAGAACTTATTTTAACTAAGCGCATTGCTGGAATGCCATATTTGAATTCTTTACCGTCCGCATAGGAACCTTCCAATTGATACGTTTCATTTTCAAGCTCCTCCACAGACAACACATTAGAAGAAATTTGCATTTCGTCTTCCCAATGATGCTTTATATTATCAGTTGAAGGTTTTCCTTCGTGATTTTCATCCGCGAAGGCTTGTGAAAAGAGTTCATTTATTTGATAACACAATACAACACATTTCATAAAAAATACTTTCGATAAAATTAATTCAAATTCGTATAGAAAAATTTACATTTGCTTAAACTTATGAAAATAACCATAATAGGCGGATCGGGATTAATCGGAAAACAAGTCATAAAACTAGCCTGTGAAGACGACTTTTTTACCCAAATTAATGCAATAGTAAGGTCCCCATTGCCACATAAAGACCCGAAAATAAATGAGCTAGTCATCGATTTTGATGACCTTTCTCATCAACTTAAAGACCTTAAAACTCAGGTATTAATTTGCACTTTAGGAACCACTCGAAAAGTCACACCGGATAAAAAAGACTATCGAAAAATCGATTTAGAATACACACTCAGCACTTCGGAAATGGCATTAAAAAATGGTTGTGAACAGATTCATTTGATTAGTTCAATTGGGGCGAATGAGAAATCGCTTGTATTTTATCCCGCTTTAAAGGGAGAAATAGAGCGCTTAGTTAGCCAATTACCCTTCAAATCTACTTTTATTTATCGCCCTTCCGTTTTGATGGGAAAAAGAGATTCAACAAGAATCATAGAATATATTACACAAGGAATTTTGTCGCTAACCAACCCACTACTAATAGGATCATTAAAAAAGTACCGAGGGATCTCTGCAAACGAAATAGCCAAAAGAATACTGCATGAAATTAAAAAAAACGAAGGCGGATTACATGTCTTTGAATCCAATGAAATAACAGTAAATAATCAATAAATTAGATTTACATATCCTAGCGAAATAGCTGATAAATTAATCGGATTTATACTAAACTTCATTCCTTATTTTTAGGATTTATTAAAAAAAATGATCGACTAATCGCTCAGAGAAAATAATAATATATAATTTTAAAGCTATGAAAAAACATATAAACATATTAATTGCATTAGGGTGTTTACTTTCAAGCCAACTAGCCTATGCGCAAAAAGACAATCCAAACGCGATCGATAAGGCCAGCGTTAATTTGATGGTTTCTAAAAGTATGGAGCTATATGATCTAGGACGTTTAAACGATGCCATTGCTTTGTTAAAAAAAGCTGAATTAAAAGACACTGCCAACTGGAAAATACAATATTGCATGGGGAAATGTTTTTATGACCTCACGTCGTATTATGCAGCGGAGGAATGTGCCAATCGAGCCTTTGAATTAATTAACCGTCTTGATGATGCTGAGGCTGGTTTAAACGAATTATTGGGGAATATTAACCACCGCCTTGGCCTTGTTGATGCAGCGGCGATGCATTTCAAAAAAACTGCACAAATAATGGGTGCGAAAGCAGCTAAGAACAATGATATTTTAGTGTACATCGAACAATGTGAACTTGCCTTGGCAGACTCAAAAGCGGGTGTTATTAATGTACGGAAATCATTATCTGCCACTCTAAATACTATTGATGATGAATACGCGCCAATTCTTACACGAGATGGGAAAGAATTGTTTTTTACAGCAAGAAAAGCTGAGACAACAGGTAACAACATAAATCCAGATGATCAAAAGCATTACGAAGATATGTATCATGCCATTTGGGATGAGTCTCTGAAAGATTGGGTAGTACAATCAAGTACATTTGTTGATTTGAACACGAATGGTTTTGATGCCTTAAGTTACGTGTCTGAAGATGGATTATATGGGTTATGCACCATTAACACCTCTGCTGCAGAGAAAACTACCAAAAGCTCAGACATCTTCGAGATTACGAGTGAAACCCCTTTCAGATGGTCAGCAATGGATGTCATAAAAAATAAATCTATAAATACTGATTATTTTGAAGGCTCAGCGACCCAATCATTGGATCCAAATGGAGGAGAAGGAGAAATCATGGTTTTTATCACTGACCGTAAAGCCGAAGATTCAGGAATGGATATGTTTTTTGTGCCAAAAACAGATGGTACATGGGGCTCAGCCAAAGCTTTACCAAAAAACATTAATTCATTGGGAGATGAAACCACTCCTTACCTTACCAACGATGGGAAATTTTTATTTTTCAGTAGCAATGGTCTCCCTGGCTATGGTGGTTACGACATCTATTATTGTCAAAATATTGATGGTAATTGGAGTTCCCCCGTTAATTTAGGAATGGCTGTCAACAGTGTAAATAACGACACGCATTTTCAATTTAACACAAAAACAAATCAAGCTGTCTTTGCAAGTATCTGTCAAAATGGTGATTACTTTAGCTATGATGTTTTTCAAGCTGATTTAAGCAAGATGTCGTATCCTTTTATTACCAAAGAATAATAAAGAATTTTATTTTATTCTGATTTTTTTGCGGGCGAATTTATCTAAATCATAACGAACGAACACTTCCATTCCCCCTTTAAAATTCGAAACAATTGATAACCTAGAAAGGTTGATATCATAAGAAAAACCAGTGGAAACTGCTCCCCATTGTGCCATAACTTTTAGAATCATTGCATCTTTATATCGAGCAAACAAACCAATAGAAAAAGAAGCATCTTTTTCTATTGAAGTTGATCGTGACGCTTCTTTTAGGAATTGCTTATAATAAAATCCGGCCAATATCTCATTGTATGTTTTTTGACGATTATAATAAATACCTGGTAAAATTGCTCCATTTGCTTGAGGCAAGGCAATGCTACCATTTACAAATACAGCGTATCTGACAGGCATTCTTTGAATACTGGAATTATAAAAAGACGATACAGGCCGATTTATATGAAAAGCAGCAATCCCCACATTTAAAGATTTGTCAGCTTTGTCATTAAAAGATTTATTATTGGTCTTGAATGTATAAAGCATTCCTGCTCCCATGTCAAAATAAGAATAATTTTGTTTGTAGAATGATTCGCCGTTAGCAATGGCAGGATTATAATTCATCCCATCGTATTGAACGCCCCATTGTCCAGCGCCAGGATTTGCGGACGCTTGTCCAAATCCCGAAGATAAGCCAAGGCCCAATTTACTCAACTTATTGATCATCAAATGGTATGACAAGCTAATATTTACAAGACTTTGGTTATAGTTATTCTCTCCCATTCGATCATTGAAGAAATTTATTCCACCACCAACGATTCCTTTTTGCAAACTAGAAGCGGGGCTTAATTTCCCATCCATAGAAGCCGCCATCGTGGTGTAAGGAGTTGCGAAGCTACCGTATTGTGAGCGGAACATAGCAACACCCTGAAAAGTGGAAAATGCACCAGCTAATGCAGGGTTTAAAGTCATTGGCGAATATTCCGATTGAGAAAAATGAACGTCTTGCGCATACATTTTTGGTGACGATATAAACGCCATAAAAATAAGCAACAATAAATTATATCTTTTTATGCTCATAACTATCTAACTAAAGTAAGGCTGCCGGATGAATTATAGATGGTATTGTCGTACAATAGAATACTCAATTTATACACGAAGTTTCCATTAGGCAGAGGTCTTTCTTTAAAATTCCCGTCCCACCCTATTGAAATATCAGCAGATTCAAAAACCATTTCACCCCAACGATCAAATATTTGAAAACTAAATCGTTGAATACAAGAAGCTTTTCCGAAAACCCATAATTTATTATTTGCTTCAGGACCAGTGCCATTTGGAGAAAATATTGTTGGGACAAATATTTCACCGCAAATTAATTTTATTTCCACGAAAACAGAATCATAACCCACGCATCCATTAGAATCAGTAGCAGTAACGTAATACATCATACTGGAATCTGGCATCGCTGTTGGATTTGGACAATCGTCACAAGATAAACCTAAGGTGTTTGATGTCCAAGTATAATCTACACCACCGGTAACCGTGATATCCACATTAAAACCAGGATTAATAATCGTATCAATAGGAAGCGCGATAATATTGAGGGAATCAACAATTCCAATCGTAAAGTTCAACGTGTCGGAACAATTATTAGAATCAGAAACGATAACAGAATAATTACCAATTGTCAAATTACCAATGCTATCCGTATTTTGAGCACTTGAAGACCAATTATATGAATATGGTACTGTTCCACCACTTGCCTGCGTAGAAATAGTACCTAAAACACCGGTAAAACAATCAATCGGAGTAGACGTACCATTGAAAATTAAAGGTGTAGGTTCCGTTATGCTAAAACTTTGCACAACCAAACAATTGGCCGCATCTGAAACAATCACATTAAAAGAGCCCACTGGGAGCCCCGTAATGGTATCGTTTGACCCTAAATTTACTGGTGGCACTCCTGTGGTATACCATGCATAAGAAAAAGGCGCTGTACCACCACTGATAACACTAACAGAGGCAGAACCATCATTGAAGCCATTACAAGAAATATTATCTACAAAATTAAAACTAATGACTGGCGTAACTGGAATTGGATTAATCGTGTAAGAAGTTGAACTTATCGAAGTACATAGATTACTTGAATCAATTACCGTTATTGTATAATTACCACTTGGAAGATTGGAGAAAACTGCTGGATCTTGATAAACGATTCCGTTAATGCTATACGAATAATTTATTCCCGTAGGAAAAAGTACTGTTAACGAATTACTATTAACAGCACATGTAGGCTGAATAACGTTGGCTACAGGCGCTGGAGGCGCATTAGGAACCGTCACAAGTACCACATTCGCAGAAGGCAAGGAGGTGCAAATTTGGTAATTCGTCACCGTGAAAGTATAGGTTATTCCGGCCGTTAAACCATTGATAAGTGCGGTACTTCCAGTACTAGAAAGTGTCATTGAACCTGGCGTACCATTAATTGTCCAATTGCCAGCTGGCAAACCAGAAAGAGAAACCGACCCTGTCGATAAGGCACATGTTGGTTGCACAACCAGCCCAATAATTGGAGCTGCTGGCGTGGTAACTGGATTTATAAACGCTTGATTAGTCGGAGATGAAGAACATCCGCCCGGCGTTAAAGCAACTGTAAATGTAAAACTTCCTAAAGGAAGACCGGTAAAAATTACGTTTGTTCCTGAACCATTTAAAACAATTGGGGCACCACTAGCAGGTGTCGCTGTAATTGCCCAAGAGCCAACTGCAGGCAATCCTGACAAGGGAACACTTCCTGTATTAACAAGACAAGTCGGTTGCGTTGTTAAACCTAGGAATGGCGTACTAGGACCTGGCGGTAAAGCATTCAAAGAAGTAACTGCAGTAGAAGCAGATTGGCAACCTGTTAGCAAACTTATTACTGAAAAACTGTAGCTATTTGCGGGTAAAAGGCCCGTAAAAACACCAATAGTTCCTGTTCCATTCAAAATTAAAGATCCAGGAGAAGCTGCGATAGCCCATGCCCCACTAGAAGGCAACCCTGAAAAGAAAATGGTACCTGTTTGACTGGCACATGTTGGTTGTTGAATAGAGTCTATAATTGGTATCGATGGATTTGCCGGTACAGGGCTAATTGTCGCTGTACAACTACCTATACATGTATTCGTATCACTGTAAGTGAACGTATATGTGCCTGGCAAAAGATTCGGGACAGAAACTGAATTTGTATTACCGTTGATTGTTGTTCCGCCGGGCGTCAAAGTAATAGTCCAGTCATTAATAGTTAGGCCAGTAATATTGACTGTTCCTGTTCCAACAATACAGCTTGGTTGAGAAGTGACCGTTGCAGATGGTACAACGGGAATAATGCATTGTGAAAAGCAAAACTGAAACGAAAAAGCAATAAATAAAATCAAAATGTTTCTGGAGAGGAAAACAAATTTGCTTCGTAAAATGTCTTGCATATTATTTTTTAACGACTAATTTAACTGATCATTCATCGGTAAAGTTACATTTTTTATTAAATAAAAAAAAGTACCACAAATCAACTTACGAAACTAATTTCTTTTGGTTGCTAGTAAAAGAATTACACAACAAATTGATAAACTAAAAAAAAAAATAAACTTTGCACGAGAATTATGGGACGATATTTTTGCAAGTTATCATTTAAGGGTACTGATTTCCATGGTTGGCAGAGCCAACTTAATGCAAGTTCAGTTCAAGAGACAATTGAAAATGCTATTACACAGTTGTTTTCCAACAACCATTATAACATTATAGGATGTGGGAGAACAGATACAGGTGTACATGCTAAGTCCTATTTTTTTCACGTAGATCTTCCAGAAAAAATGGGCGAAGAGGCCATTAAAAATAAGCTCAACCTACTTTTGCCTAAAAGTATTGTAATTCATGATTTTTATGTGGTAGATGACCAGCTCCATGCCCGGTTTAGTGCAAAATCTCGCACCTATCGCTATTTTATTCACGATACAAAAGATCCTTTTATTGATGATTTTAGTTGGTATATGCGCAAAAGTGTAAACATACCAGCCATGAACAAGGCCGCCACTCAGTTACTTGGTAAACAAGACTTTGCCTCCTTTGCAAAAGCACATTCAGACGTAACAAACACCCTTTGTGAAGTCACATCGGCAAAATGGTTTAAAGAAGGGAATCAACTTGTTTTTGAAATTAGTGCGAATCGTTTTTTGCGTAATATGGTGCGGGCAATCGTTGGAACTTTATTAGAGGTTGGAACTGAAAAATTGGCGACAGAGGATATTAAAAAAATAATGGCGGTAAAAGATCGGCAGGCCGCTTCATTATCTGTGCCACCGCAAGGATTGTTTTTATGGGAAATAAATTACTAATGCTAAAAAAAATAGCGCTTCTTTTTTTACTTTTCTACAGCTATGCAGTTCTTCGTTATCATGTTGGGAAGGGATTAGGGCAAGAAGAAATATTATTTGTGGTAAACAAAGCATTTGCTTGGACAGCGGGGACTTGTTTTGCCCTTACCTTGTTACCAAAAAAATGGTTCCCAAGCACTTTAAACTATAGAAAGCAATTTGGATTGTTGGGTTACGGCTTTAGTTTGTTACACATAACAGCAAACATAATTTTGATAAATGCCACCAACTACCCCTTGTTATTTGAAGGAAACTACCTAAATTCTCATGGTTGGCAACTTATTATTTTAGGCATTCTAACAATTAGTTGTTTTAGCTTGCCTCTTATAGCCACTATCAAGAAGCTACCAGCAGGAAGTGTTCTATATAAATTTGGAAAGATCGGCGTATTAACTTCCATAATTCATGTGAGTATTATTGGAATACATGGATGGTTTACACCATTAGAATGGCCCTATTATTTACCTCCAATCACCTTGTTATTTGTTATTACGGCAAGTAGCATCGTTATTTACAGGTCTTTTTCTAACTGATTTGGGCAGAAGAAGTTATTAGTTCACGGTCTATTTTTTTAAAGAGACCTTGCAGCACCTTTCCTGGCCCCACTTCAACGACTTCAGTTACGCCATCCGCGAGCATATTTTGCATGATTTGCGTCCATTTTACAGGAGCCGTTAATTGAATTACTAAATTTTTCTTTATGTCATCCGGGGTAGCAACTGGAAGAGCCGATACATTTTGATAGACTGGACAAATAGGCGAAGAAAAGTGTGTTGCCTCAATAGCAGCCGCCAACTCTTCCCTAGCGGGCTCCATGAGGGGCGAATGAAATGCACCGCCTACTGGTAAAATCAAGGCTCTCTTTGCGCCAGCCTCCGTCATTTTTTCACATGCCTGCTGAACAGCCCATAATGAACCGGAAATTACTAATTGTCCTGGGCAATTATAATTCGCAGGCACCACTACCCCATCAATTGAAGCGCAAATTTCCTCAATGATCTGATCCTCTAAGCCTAGAATAGCGGCCATAGTCGATGCCTCTAATTCACATGCTTTTTGCATTGCCAAGGCTCTTTTATAGACAAGTGAAAGCCCATCTTCGAAGCGTAATGTTTTATTGGCCACCAAAGCAGAAAACTCTCCAAGAGAATGACCTGCTACCATGTTAGGTTGGAACAAATCTCCCAAACAAGCCGCTAAGATAGTCGAGTGAATAAATATAGCAGGCTGAGTTACTTTTGTTTGTTTCAGTTCCTCATCCGTTCCTTCAAACATTATTTTTTGGATATCAAAACCCAAAATTTCATTTGACAAACTAAACATTTCTTTGGCGAGTGAAGATTGTTCAAAAATTTCCTTACCCATTCCGGAAAATTGAGCGCCTTGACCTGGAAAAACATATGCTTTCATACTGTAATTTTTATTTTATAATTGACCAAAGGAGTGAAATTTTCCCTCCTTAAAAACTTTCACTTTAATTAATAAACCATTCGAGCCATAGATGTACACTTTACCATCGTATAATTGCCCATCCTTAAAATCACCATCTTGCCAAATTTCATCATTATCATTAAAAATTGTATTGTAGCCTGATGGAATGAAGCGGACTCCTTTAGTCTTAGGGTTGGTGATTTTTGGTGGATATTCATCTTGGTATACTTTTTCAATATTGTGCTTATTAGGGTCGTTGTTTTTAGTCATTTTTCCAGGTTTACCACCTTGGACAAGTTGAATAGATTTAACATTTCCGTTTTTATGATATGTTTTGATCTTATCCGATAATTTCCCATCTATTTTAGTGTACTCAAGTTGAACCTGGCCATTTGCATAATAATGTTTTACAACGCCCATTTCTTCCCCTTTATCATTAAATTGGGCTCTATAAGCTACCTGGCCATTTTTATGATATCGCACCAATTCTCCTTTGTATTCATTGTTATTAAAACTTCCCTTTTCTCGCAGGACCCCATTAGAATAATAGCGGCTATAAGCACCTTCTGGGCGATTATTTTGGTAGTTACCTTTCAATTTAATCGTCTTTCCATCGGGATGATATTTAATCCACTCACCTGTTTTTCTGCCATTAATATAATACCCCTCCTCTACTTTGACATTCGCGCCATAACCCGATGATTTTTTATCCGAACCTAAATAAATCCACTTACCTTGTTTTTGACCATTACTATCCTTTTTGTTTTGGGCAAAAAGCGAGTGGCTTCCTGCGAAAAGAATAAGTAAAAAGCACAGAGTAAAATGACGCATCAAGTAATTATTTATGATGTTCAAAGTTAAACTTTTAAGTTTTAGACAAGCTTGATTGTGCATAATTTATTTATTAGGGGATAATTACGGGACATATTTTTAGGTAAATTTGATCGAATTTTTACAACTATGATTTCTTTTACCCCGAATGAACTTCCTGTGTCAAAAATGCATCAATATTTGTTGAGTTCAATCGGGCCAAGACCGATTGCTTTCGCTTCAACTATTGACTTAGAGGGACGGCCAAACTTAGCGCCTTTTAGTTTTTTCAATGTTTTCAGTGCGAATCCTCCGATATTAATCTTCTCACCCGCTCGAAGCGGAAGAGCGAATACCACGAAAGACACTTACAACAATGTGAAAGTTCATCCTGAAGTGGTTATAAATGTGGTGAATTTTGACATCGTAGAGCAGATGAGCTTAGCAAGTTCGCCTTATCCAGTAGGCGAAAATGAATTTATCAAAGCAGGATTAACTCCTATACCGTCAGATATTGTTAAGCCTTTTAGAGTGAAAGAATCACCTGTTCAATTTGAGTGCAGGGTAAATCAAGTAATAGAGTTAGGAACTGAAGGGGGTGCGGGAAATTTAATAATTTGTGAAGTGCTGAAATTCCACATACATGAACACCTGCTAGACGAAAATCAACTAATCGATCAACAAAAAATAGATTTAGTGTCTAGAATGGGCGCTAATTGGTATTGCAGAGCGGATGCTAACGCTATGTTTGAACTCACAAAACCCATTACAAGTTGTGGAATTGGATTTGATCATCTACCGGTAGACTTTGTTAAAAGTGAGGTGTTTACTAAAAACCATCTAGCTAGGCTAGCTGGAATTGAGGAAATTCCAGACGAAACAGAAGTAAATGAATATAAGTTAATCGAATTAAGCGATTTATTTGTATCTTTAGATAAGCAGCCTAAAGAATTAGAATTAGCTTTGCATAAACGAGCAAAGAATTTACTAGAAGAAAACAAATTGAAGGACGCATGGCTGACCCTTCTTTCATTTAATAACGGATAAAAAAAAGAGTATGTTTAAATTAACAGGAAGTATAAAAATGATTAACGCAACCGTTCAGGTAAGCGATCGATTTTCAAAAAGAGAATTTGTAGTGTCAGACACAAGCAGTCAATACCCTCAAGATATTTTGTTTCAATCAACACAAGATAAATGCAGTTTACTGGATCAATTTCAAGTTAGTGATCAAATCGAAGTATCATTTAATTTGCGTGGTAGAGAATGGACAAGTCCACAAGGAGAAATTAAATATTTTAATACCTTGGAAGCTTGGCGCATTGAAAAAGTTGGTCAAGGTATGCCTGCGGGTGGCCCATCAGCCATTTCATTAGACCCAAGTGATTTCCCTGCTGAATCTAGCAAAAAAGCTGCTTCAAGTACTAATGAAGAGGACGACGATTTACCGTTCTAAATAATTAATTTTTTTCGTATTTCCGCTTGTATTTGAGGTATAGCTCTTCTTGAAAATTAGAGCTTGAAATTAACTTTCCATCACGCATTATTAAGTTCACCTTATTGGTACGCATGTCTAATGCATTGCCTTGAGAAACAAACAGCGTGGCAGATTTACCAATTTCAATAGACCCATACTTTTCGTCAATGCCCAATATTTGACAAGTAGAAAGGGAAATCGCTTGAATAGCTTGTTCTTCCGTTAAACCATAAGCCATGGCTGTCCCAGCCTGAAAAGGCAAGTTACGTGCATTCATCGCTTCCATATCCCCTTGGTTTTGAAGACAAAACAAGACGCCTTGCTTCTGAAGTAAATAAGGTAATTGGTAAGGCAGATCAACGGGTTCGTCTTCTAATTCTGGCAGTTTATGTACGCGTTCTAACATGATGGGAATATGAGAATCTTTTAATCGACTTCCCAATAAATATGCATCATGCCCACCAATAATAACAGGATACTTGATGGCGTATTTTTCACAAAAGTCAATCACATCTAGTAATTGTTGCATTTCTTCCGCATGAAAAAAGACCCGTTTTTTTCCTTTAAAACACGCCTTCATCGCTTCTAATCGTTGGTCAAAATCTTCTCCTTTATTCGTTGCATAAGCCAAAGACATTTCAAAAAAACTTTCAATTGTAGCCTTTTGATTCGCGTATTCTTTATTAATAGATTTCGGTGCTGGCTCAGCCCACCATCCACCACCGCTTGTAGCGGGAGGCCAATTAACATGAATTCCGTCATCTTTCAATATGGTAGCATCCTCCCAGTTCCAACCCGCCAAAAACATCACGGAAGAAGTACCCGATATTATTCCACCTCTTGGTGTTGCTTGGCTAAAAAGCACACCGTTCGTGAGCACCGTTTCGATCACGTTGGATTCAGCATTAAAAGCTATTTGAGTTCGAACGTGGGGATTAAATTCGCCAACATCCTGAAAATCTCTAGTGGCACGAACAGCATCAATTTCGGTTAAACCTAATGTGGAATTGGGGGCAACAAATCCTGGATAAACATGCTGTCCTTCCACGTCAATTATGGTATCCCAATCTGATGGCTCATACCTTGTTGTCATGGCATTTTTTATAGACACAATCTTTCCATCAATGATACCAATTGCAGCGGTTGGCATTACATCTCCATTACCGACATGTAGAAAGCCATTTATCAAAAGTGTTTTTTGCCCAAAAGACGATGGCAACATACACAGCATAAAAGAAATTACAAAAATTAATCTTTTCATATTTAATGGGAGTTTTCTAATTCACTTCCCTCCTCGCCAATTGTATTGCAATGGAAATGTTTGTTACGTTTTGGTTTAAATTTTTGGGTGTCTCCGTTCGATTTATTTTGAGATAGCATCAACGAAGTAAGGCGAGCACGCTCTACTTTATTTCTCGATTGCGACAATTTATCTTCTTCTAAGCTAAACAAAATCTTACCATCAATAACCGTCATTTGTACAATCGCGTTAATACTTAAGGGGTTGTCACTCCAAAGGACCAAGTCAGCATCTTTTCCTACACGAACACTTCCCATTCGGTCATCTAAATGCAATAATTTAGCAGGATTCAAGGTAACCATCTTCCAAGCATCAATTTCCGACATACCGCCATACTTAACACTTTTTGCGGCTTCTTGGTTTAACCTTCTTCCCATTTCCGCATCATCAGAATTAATCGCAACCACTATTCCTTGCTGATTCATTAGTGAGGCGTTATAAGGAATGGCATCATTCACTTCAAATTTATAGGCCCACCAATCCGAAAAAGTAGAGGCACCTACCCCATGCTCTTTCATTTTATCCGCTAATTTGTATCCTTCCAAAATGTGTGTAAACGTATTTACGGTGAAACCCATAGAATCTGCTACCTTCATAAGCATATTAATTTCAGATTGCACGTAGGAATGACAGGTGATTTTTCGTTCTCCTGATAATATTTCACACAAAACCTCCAATTCCAAGTCTTTTCGAGGAGTAATTGAATTCTCTGTTTTCTTACTCAACAAAAAGGTATTCCACTCTTTTTTATAGGCTTCTGCTCGCACAAAACCATCATAGAAGACCTGCTCAACCCCCATACGTGTTTGCGGAAATCGAACCGTGCTATAATCACCCCAATTAGATTGCTTTACATTTTCCCCTAAGGCACATTTGATAAATTTTGGGGCATTTGGAATTATCATTTCGTCAGGTGAGGAACCCCATTTCAATTTAATCAGTGCAGACTGTCCACCAATAGTATTAGCGGATCCATGGAGTAGCTGTGCGGCTGTAACACCACCCGCTAATTGCCTATAAATATTTATATCATCGGGATTCACAACATCAGCAATACTTACTTCAGCCGTAACTGTTTGTCCACCTTCATTCACCCCTTTAGAAATTGCGATGTGCGAATGTTCATCTATGATACCAGATGTCAAGTGCATCCCTTTGCCATCAATAATAATTGCGTTAGGGGGAATCACTACGTTATTTTTAGAAACAATTATAATTTTTCCATCGAAACAAACAACGGTAGCATTCTCCATGATACCCTCCGCTTCATTCGTCCAAAGAGTAGTGTTTTTAATAACAAGAGGTTGATCTACTAATTCGGTATTTCGTCCAAACGCTAAATTAGGCAGCCACGATTTTGGTTCCATAACCGTTTCTTTTACATTTGTTTTTTCTTCATCGATCTTATTGGAATTTTTTTGTTTTTTAATGGCTGCCCATTCCGACCAATTTCCATCTGGCAATAGCGCATCCCCCTCAATTATTTCGCCTTTCCGTTTAATTTTACCATGTAGTTGATAACCGCCGGATTTATTTTCAGTAGGGAAATTAAAGGCCATGGAAATATCCGCTTGATTAATTGTAATGGTAACATCGGATGAGATGGTATCAACTACCGTCTTTTTCTTTACTATTTTTTCTTGGGTATAGTACACTTTACCGCTTGGTTTTTCTTTGGAACCTGTTACTTGAAGCTCGTATTTCTTCCCTTTTAACATTAGGGTGAAATCACCCAATAAATTATTTTTCTGAGGGGTGGTAAGAATTCTTCTTTCCCCTAGTTGCCATGATTCCAATAGCGTTACCTCAGCAAGGAATGGATTTCCATCAAACACACTAAAACTGGCTAATTTTCCATCTTGCAATGATCCAATTAAAGCTTCTTGACCTATCATTTTTGCAGGTATTTCCGTTAAAGCTTCCAAAATTTGTTGAACACTTAAGCCAACTTCAACTTGCTTCCTGATGTTTTTCCAAAAAGTTTTGGGGGATTCTATCCCTGAACTCGTTAACGCGACGGTTAAGCCATTATCGATAAGGAATTTAGGATTGTAGGGAGCCAGCTCCCAGTGCTTCAAATCACTTAGAGGAATTTGACGAGCCAGATAAGGATCTTGAACATCATAAGCCAATGGGAAATTCATTGGAACAATCAATTTGGGAAGGATTTTTTTTAATTCATTTACGTTTGCATATTCGTTTCCTGAAGCGATGTAAATAAAATCAAGTCCAAATTCTTTTGAAATTTTATTTGCACGAAGTATTTCCCACTTCTCATCTACCTTAAAAAATGAGGGTCCATGAAGATTTTTCGCCCAGCTATCCAAGGAAATAGATTTTTCCTGATTTAATTTATTACTTTGATAATAACTTAAGTCATACAAACTCTGTCTTAACAAAGCAATTGCTCCCATCTGAGATGAAGGATAAGATTGGGAAGAGATTCCTTTTGAAAAAGAATAAAAATTACCTGCATGACTGCTGATAAGTTGTTTGTTTACGTTTTCATTTCCCAGTGAAATTAAGGCACCAGATCCACGAACAATTCCGTCTTGAACATGAGTTACTGCAAAACCGAAACCCATACTAATAAAATTCTCATTTGCTTTGCTATCTATTTGAAATAGGGTTGCCGCATCAAGCTCTGGATGAATAGATTCATTCCAATAGTAGGCTCCCTGTTTTGCCGATTCAATTTGAGGTCTAAAACCCCCAGAACTAGTAGGTTTAGGAAGTGCAATGTTCGTGTATAATTCAATAAAAGATGGAATGATCGTTTGGCCTTCCATATCAATTTCCACACAACCATTAGGTAAATTAATAAGCTTCCCTATTTTCTCTATCTTATCCCCCTTAATGAGTACCGTAGCATTTTCTACCAACTCGGTGGAAGAAACATAAACATTTACATGTTGCAGCGCATAATAGACAACTTTTGAATCCGCGACACCATTAGAAGGTACTAATTGGGAAAAACTATTTGTAGCTATTAAAAAAAGGGAGAAGAGAATAAAAAGACGCGTCATAATTTAATTTCAGGAGTAAATTTAAAAATAAAAGAGAAACTACTAAGTAATCCTTTAAAATTTGTCACTTTTTGGCGATGTGTTTCATCGCTTCACGTTTCGCCAATCCTACCAGCTCTTTATCCTCCACTATCGTCTTAACCCATTCAGGATTCCATTTAGAAACCTCGCGCAGTGACCAACCAATTGCCTTTTGAATAAAAAACGTTTTGTTCGATTTATAAACGTCAATCAAATAGGCTAATCTTTCAAGATTCGTTGTTTTCTTAAACTTCAACTGATAAATTAAGCAAGATCGATGCAGCCAAATTGATTTTTCATGTTGCCAATCGATAATAACTTGATCCATAATTTCGGGAAATTTCAGGGCGTATTTCCCCAAATAATTAGACGCAATTAAATCCACGGTATCCCACCATGATTTATTTGAAATCAAGAACTTTAATTCTTCTATATCCCCTTCCTTGAAGTCAGAAATAGGCCATGAATTCATCCAATCAATCGCAATATATTGGTATTCTCTTTGATCTTTTTCCCATAACTCTCGAATTAACTCCCATTTAAATTCTTCAGATATAGGAGATTTAAAATTCGATTTCCAGTTCTTAACTAGTAACTTTCTGGGAATACTTGAAACACCATAATAATGAAACAAGCCTTTCATATATGCTTCCATCCCAGGTGCTTTTTCCCTGTCTTGTTGGCGCTCCAGCTCAGAAGTTAATTGAGCGATATATGTATTTATCATTTATATGAAAATAAAAAGGGCAAATCGTAAGCCGGGTCCTGTTCACCTCCTCTAAAATAGAGTTAGCTGTCTATCATTTATCTAGCCCCAACTTCACAATTGGGGTCCATCAACCTACCCTCCGAGATTGGGCGAGCAACCCTCAAGCCTCGGTATACATGGTCTTTCAGTTCGTAAGGTTTACCTTGCCATAGTTGTCGCCAACTATGCGGTGGGCTCTTACCCCGCCTTTTCATCTTTTCCTTCCGAAGAAGGTAGTTTTCCTTTCTGCGGCACTTTCTGTTCTAAAAAGATTTCCCTAATTAGCCCTTCCCGTTAGGAAGTACGATGCTCTATACTGCCCGGACTTTCCTCTCTTTCGCAAAAGCGAAACAGCGATAAACCGATTTGCCTGGTTAAAGGTAGTTAATTTAGTTCTTAACTATCTTAATAATTTTAGAAGATTGGCTATTGTTCAACTTTAACAGGTAGTATCCGGCATTATAAGTTGAGATGTCAATCTTTTGATTTATTAAATCTTCTTCCGTAAAATTTGCCAGCGTTGCACCTTGTGCATCGATTAATTGCGCGCTATTTACTAGAATTTCGGAGTCAAAATAAATAAAATCAGTTGTTGGATTTGGATACACATTAAATTGGAAATCAGTAGTAGTAATTCCTGCATCCAATCCTAAATAATCCTCTTGGTATTCAATGGACGTTACATTATTATTTGTAGTTACCACTTTTAATAACCACTCCGTGTTATTTATACTAAACCATTCGTATTCTGTTCGCACTATTTGTGGCGTCCCAAACCAAGTCCCTGCTCCGAAAAAAGTTTGATATATAGAATCTATTTCGTTAATATCATGCTTAATCCTTAACACCTGAAAAGTGCCTTTTGGCGTAGTTAAACTTCCCCAACCATCAACCGTAGTGTTTCGCTGTCTATACTGCTTATATTTTATATCGACAATTGGATTTAAATCAATGTATGAATAACCACGTGAATAATGTTGATCATTAAAATTTAATGGAAATTTATACCTAGTTTCTATTGTATCTGATTTGAATGGAACCCCTTGCCCATTAACAGAAATCGAATATCCAATTGATGTGATTGAATCATTGGTAGATTTCGTATACTGATTTAAATCACTTAATGACACAGGTAAGAATTGTGATAGTTGATCCAGTGGTAAATCCTGGGTTGTATTAAAATAACTTGCGCGATAAGGAGTAGATGCCAATGGGCCATAGGTTGTAAAAATCAAAATCGATGCAAAACCAATCGGATTATACTCTTTCAAATACTGACTATTCGCCACTAATGCGCTGAAATCCCAATTATAATTAGCGCCTGTACTAACAAAGTCTAGGCCTGGGTCAGTCGCCTGACTCATTCGGATGGTATCATTCGCAGCAGGAAAACTAGGGGCGGTTAAGGTAATTTGAGAATAGCTGTTACCTACAAGCAGCAGCGCAAGAATAAAAAGAATCGATCGCAACATAGTTTAGAATTATATAGGGTAAAGTTACTTTATTTAGTGAATAATTAAAAAAAAAGGAATTCGCCTTATCTTTACAAAGTGGAACGTGATAGTTTTATTGGGCAATTACAAGAACAACTAAGTGAATTAAGTTTGTTCAAAGGAGATGACATTCTTGTTCACCTCAGCGAAAAACAATGCGTAAAAATGGGTAGTGGGAAGCACGAACTTACCAAAGAACTTGAGAAAATAATAGGCGAAGCAAAGAAAATTGACAAAGAAAAAGGCGTGTTTCCTTTGTGTATAAGTTCCGGTGTACTACGCTTTACCAATCAAAACAAAGAAGTTATAACGCCCATTTTCATAACACCATTAAAAGTTCAAGTTAATAGACTAAACAAAACCGCCACCTTTACAGAAATTCCGGAAGAGGCTATCGTCAACCCATTTTTAGCGCACAAATTAGAGAAAGAATTTCCTCATATAAAAACACCCAATGGATTTGAAGTAACGCCAACATTTATCGATTTACTTCGGGAGCTGGGATTTGAAAAAATAGATACTGAAGCAACCTATATTGGTAACTTCCATCACCATCGATTAGCATTGATTGGTGAAATAGAACAGATCATTGAACAAAAAGAATGGTCGAATCCGCTTTTGGAAATCTTTGGGGAAGAAATAAGCTCAGAAAAAGTTTCTTTAGCCTTACCCGTAGAAACCTTATTTCCATTTGATCAAAAACAATTTGAAGTATTTGAGCAGTTGAAAGATGGAAATTGCGTCGTGCAAGGGCCTCCAGGGACGGGAAAATCGCAAGTGATTTGTAATGTTATCGGAAAATTATTGCATTCTCAAAATACCGCATTAGTTCTTTCAGATAAACGAGTGGCATTAGAAGTTATCCAACAGAAATTAGATACAATTGGTTTAGGCACCTTGAGTGTAATTACCACCACCCACTATTCTTCAAGAGCCCTGATTAACAACCTTAAAAAAAATTGGGTATCATTAGAGAATGAAATTTTACATAAAGAAAGCCATCCATTCCTTGTTCAACATGAAATTGAATTGCTGCAGCAAGAATTAATGATCTTAAACCAAGCAGGATTAGTCGGAGGACTTAGTGTTAGCGATTTTATTACCCTGAGTAAGGGGCTGCAATATAATGGCAACGAATACCGGAGTAACGCTCCAAGTATAAGCAGTTGGCTTGAACACAAAGATCAACTGGAAAAACTACCCATCGAGTTGATGCAGTTACTTCGCCACATCAAGGACATTCATCAACAAATTAAAACGATTCATCAGTTTGATAATGTTCTAAAAAATTGGTTAAAAGAGGCTAATCAACTTCAAAAGTTTTTTGCAATTGACAATTTTGGAGACTTTAAACTCCTATTTGATAAGGCGAGGATATGTCATCGGTTTTCTACCGATTACTTCAAGAAGTTTGAACAAGCCATAACAACGAAAAGTAAGGATTTCTTAGCTTCTAAAAAAAAATATACAAAAGCCTTGCTTTTATTGGATAAAACTCAAGTAAATCAAAAGCATTGGGTAAAAATTCCTAGCCCCATTGAATTAGCTTATTTGGAGAATAAACAACAGTTAAAGGGCATCTTCAACAGATATTCTTGGAAGAATGAAGCAAAAAAATGGCTAAGAACACCTGAGGTAAACTTTAGCGATGCTGCAAAAACGTTGAAAAAGTGGCATGAATTAGAAAACGAGGTGCTGCAGTTAGAACTTAAATTTTCTGAGATGGGCATAGAAAATTTAAAAATAGATCTCGATATGATTGCCTCCTTAATTGAGGTTCAAGATCAAAATGATTGGGAGCTTTTTAGCAAAATAAGTTTAGAAGATCGCGCAGCACTAATTACCCACTATGCGACAATTAATCAGCTCGTCACACAATTTAAGACGCAGTTTAATTTTACAAATGAAGTAGATTGTGTTGCCTACCTAAGTGAATTATTAGCCCGATTAGATTATATTCTTCCATTCAGTTCCATTCTGCTTAACATTCCAAAAGATCTGATTGATTGCTACCAAAATACCCTTGACCTTGACCAACTTGAAAATCAACTTTTTCACAGTGCATGGACAACATTTAGGTCGAAGTTTCCTGTTTTTTCTATTCACGAAGCGACCAATTTATTGACTCGAATTACTAAAATAAACAAACAATTCGATGCTGAAGCTGTCTCATTAGCAAAGTTGATACTGATACAGCAGCAACAAAAATTCAATTCTTTTCATGCCTTATTGCAAACGCCAGCACACAAATTAAGCCCTGCACAAAAAGAAAAAAAACGGCGTTTAAAATCGGGGAAATCAATACTGGTAAAAGAATTTGCAAAAAAACGCAGTTACCAATCAATCAGAGAATTACTTAGTAGCGATGCATCAGAATGGATTCAACTACTTAAACCAATTTGGTTAACGAATCCTAGTCAACTCGCAAGTAACATTCCATTACAAAAAAACTATTTCGATTTATCAATTATTGATGAAGCGAGTCAATTGTTACTAAGCAATTCTATTGGGTGCCTTTACAGGTCAAAACGAATACTAATAGCTGGAGATAGCCAGCAAATGGCGCCGAGCAATTATTTTAATTCAAAGGATGAAAACTCACTTACCTTACTTCACAAAGCCAGCTTTTATTTTAAAAATATTTATTTACACTTTCATTTTAGAAGTGAACATCCCTCGTTAATCGCTTATTCGAATGAATATTTTTACAACAATGAGTTGATTGCTTTTCCATCTGTTAATCAAGCGCATCAGCCCATAAAATTCCATTACGTAGAAAATGGGACGTACAACAATCGTACAAACGAAAATGAAGCCGAAAAAATAGCCAAGCACATCGCATCGTTTTTACCGAACTCGAAAGAAAAAATTGGTATTGTAGCATTTTCAGAATCGCAGCTAGCTTGTATTTTTGATAAACTTTCCGCTCCAGATCAATTGCAGTTAATGACGCGCATCGATAATGATACGATTTTCTTTAAAGCCTTAGAACAAATACAAGGAGATGAATGCGATCGATTAATCATCAGTTTTGGTTATGCAAAAAATGAAGATGGGAAATTTGAAATGCGTTTTGGCCCTGTCAATGAAAAAAGTGGTGCTAAACGGCTGAACGTGCTATTTTCGAGAGCTCGAAAAAACATTGACTTTTTTGCTTCGGTCACGTCAAATGATTTTTCTTTATCAAGCAATAATTCAGTGCGATTACTTTGGAAGTGGTTTCAATTTATAGAAAGTAAACAATTAGAAAAGAGTAGTATCGTGTTTCCTTTTGATTTAGCACTTTCGCAAAACAAAAATAAATTGAGCTGTGACAATTGGGCAAAACTATCATCGAATGCTAGCGACATTCTCACCATCGCGAGAACCTTAAAATCTCGTGGTTGGGAATTATCTGTGAATTAAATGGGCGATTATTGTTTTTTTTCAGGGACGGGATCATGCCCATGCCCCCCTTTTGGATGACAAGATGCAATTCGTTTAATCCCTAACCAAGAGCCGCGTATTGGCCCCCAAACTTTTATTGCTTCTAAGGTATATTGCGAACAACTTGGCGTGTATCGGCAACTAGCCGGCAAAATGGGAGAAATTACTAATTGATAAAAACGAATTATGGCGATTAAAGGCCAGCTTACTATTTTTACCATTCATTTCATGGCTGTAAAGATAACTAATTCAACATTAGTTTGTGTTAAACTAATCTGTAACCATCG
>JAIPAL010000074.1 GCA_021740085.1 Crocinitomicaceae bacterium | reverse complement strand
TATAGGACCTAATCCTCAAATTTCTAATTTACCGAACGCGCAAGCTGGGGTACCTATGAATATTGATTTTCGAAATATTTACGCATCGCTTCTCAAAGATTGGTTTGGTGTGCCTCCTCAGGAAGTACAAGCTTTATTTGAGCATCAAATAAATTATTATTCAATTATTGCTGGATGTAATGTTGGACTAGATGATATCGATAGTGGTAAAGCTACAGCGCTATTGTACCCAAATCCAACGCCTTCTAATTTTACTATAAAATTCAATAATCTTGTCGAAGGAACGGTGGCTGCTGATATTCTCGACTTGAATGGAAGAACAATTAAAAGGCTTTTTTCTACTCATTTAAATGCTGGAATTCATCATATTCCATGTGAATCAGCAGATTTAGCGGAGGGACATTATTTAGTAAGTATTCGAAAAGGAGATCAAACAGAAAATTTGAGTTTGATAAAAATTACCTAATTATTTTAATAAATTTAAGGTCCCAGTGATTAATCTTCGGTCGTCTAGCCCTTTGATTTTAAAGTTAATTTTCCAAGTGTAAATACCTTCTTGACAGTGATAGGATTCTCCATACGATCCATCCCAACCAACATTCACGTTGTTACTTACCCAAATAATTTCTCCCCAGCGATTATAAATACTAAGTTCATAAAAGTAAGGATCAAATCCACTGGTGAAAATCGGCTTCCATGTTTGATTAAATTCATCTTGATCAGGAGTGAAGGTGTTGGGAATATAATAGATTAGCCCTTCTTCATAGGCGATTGGGTTCGTTACTGAATCAACGCAACCTGAGTTTGAATAGGCGTAAAGCGTTACCGAATAACCCCCGAATGTATTACTGAAAATATGAGTTGGGTCACTTAGATTAGAATTGCTGCCATCCCCAAAGTCCCAAGAATAGGTGGAGGCGCCAACTGTTCCATTCTGAAAATAAATCGATTCTGTTGGATTTCCAAACACGCCTGGCAGAAAACTGAATTCGGCAATTGGGTCAGGTTCAACACAAATATAGTCTGGCATAAGAGCGGTTGCTGAGCAACCATTCAAGTTAAATTGCAATTCAATATCATAGCACCCAGCCGTAGTGAATTGTTCCGTGATGACGGGGGTATTACCCATTAAACTACCGTTTGATAACCATGTATAGGTGGCACCTGGAACATCTGCGGTAGTAAATGTAACATTCAAGGGGCTACATCCAATTGTAGTGTCAGCCGTGAAAGTAACAGCACCGTTATTTGAAATAAGAACTACCATTGTGCTCGTGTCAGCACATTGATTAGGAGTAGGGGTGAATGAATAAGTAGTTGGTCCTAAAAGTAGTGTATTAATTGTTGGTGTATTCCATGTGCCTGCGATAGAAGGAACATTAACGGATTGAATAGGGAGAACCGGAGATGGAATTTGACCTAAACAAAAAGGGCCTTCCGGAAAAAACTGGGGTTCAATTAATGGATTTATTGTTAACTGACAAGAATCAGAGCTTGTGCACCCACCCAAGGAAGCAGTTACTGTATACATAACGCTTTGAGTTGAATTTGATGTGTTGTTTACTACTTGATTAATTACGCCGCCAGAACCATTGAAAGCGCCAGTAATTGCTGGATTATTCGAACAAGTCCAAGTATAAGCAAGTCCACCTGCCGGATTGCCACTTATTGGGATAATGGCATTTGCACCGCTGCATATGGTATCATATGGTTGGATAATTACTTGAATGGGTGGGTTGACTACAACATTTACATATTCAATTGTTTGACATCCTTGGTTATCTAGGCCATTAAGAATAGCGACGTAATTTCCAGGATTTGCATAGGTAACAACATGTGGTCCAGCGCCAGCAGCTGATGTGGGAGTTCCACCGCTTAAAAAATTCCATTGAAGACCGCCAGCACAATTTACCGAGGTGGAACCGTTATATGAAATATTACCACCTGAACAGATTGATAATGGATTGGCTACAATATTTGGATTTGGACCTGCAAACGTTGCGCCATTAGGCAGATTGCTATTAAAGGTAATTGTAAATCCAGTATTCGCACTAAAGTTATTGACCAACATAGCATAGGAGGTTCCTGCCACCATATTAACGGATTGAACATAGGCATTATATCCTGCTTGACATCCGGGAAATTCATTTAGGTCGAATTCAGTTGTGCTTAAACCTGTTGAACCTGTTGCATTTAAGCAAGATGACGAACAACATCGAAGAGGCGTTCTTCCAACGCAAGGGTCATTACCAGAAAGTTGATAAAATATAAAGTCAATGTCATCATTCGAGTTGATGGGAATTATATCAAAGGTAAATGGCCCGCTTGTAGCACACGTCCAATAAAACCAAGAAGAATTTCCTTCGTCAACTCCAGGCACATCCAAACATGTTCCTGGTTCAGGTTCATCGTTATTTAATCCACCTCCACTTAATGTGGCAACACTCACCGGGTTTTGGCTACAAAGAAAAGCTGCTCCGCCACAATCAGCACCAGGATTAGAAGTAGGGGTATAGTTATTTAAACACAATTCAAATGTGCCTTCATTTGCTTGAAGAGAAGACACTCTAATAAAATAAATGACTCCTGGGGTTAATGCCCCTTCGTACAATTGTGTCGTGCCAACACCGGCTGTTCCGTTTGAACAACCTAATTCATTTAACAAACCTCCACAAATGCCGGAATAAATCGCTACTCTTGGTTGAAAAAGACTACCGCCATTTCCAGAACCATTTACAGAAATAAGCACATCGGTTCCTATTGCGGTGAATTGAAACCAAACATCTTCGGTTGCTGTAGCTGGCCAGCAAGTTGGTGTTGAGTAGGCACTTGGAATGGAACCGACATTGGTATAGAATCCGTTGCCAGAGCAAAAATTAATAACGTTTGAAATAGTTGTTGCCGTGGTACAATCTTCCGCTTGAGCATATATTTCAAGGCTGAGCAATACGAAAACGAAACCAAGTAACTTTTTAATCATTTATTTCCCTTCATTAATAACAAAAATCAGACGGAAATTAATCATTATGGTTGTGTAAACCAAATATTTAATCCTTTTTCAACTTATCTACTTCTAATTGTCGCTGCATTAGGTTGCCTTTGAATCCTTGTTGTTTAAATAATTGATAACGTGAAGGTTGTTTGTTTTCTGGCCAAGAATTATTAGAAAGATTTACATCGGCTGTTTCTAGAAATGGATCCAAACGAATTGAAGTAACTTCTTTATCAAATATAAAGACCTTACTAATTTGCTTTTCATTAAGTCGCCACACTTCTGCTGGTATCCGGATAATTTTTTCCGTATTGTCTTTAAACGTGAATTCGAAAATTAAGGGAGTAACAAGTCCTCCGATGTTATCAATTAAGACTTCATAGAATTGTTTATTTGCATTTAATATTTCCAGTTCTTTTGGACTTAGTTTTGAAATAAATTCATTGTATTCTTTAATATCCATTGCATCAACGGCATATTTATTTCTTTTTGCGTAAAAATCATTAATGTCTTTATCTCTTTCGTTGATTGTTTCTACGATACTTGTTTTGTATAAATCATCACCAATAAATTGATCTTTGTTTAGATTTTTGTCAAGTAAAAAGCCTTTTTCTATGGTGGGATTTTGCGTGTTTAGTTGGAACCATTTCACATCATTTATAGCTACATCTACGGGTTGAGTTTCATAAAACCAGCCACGCCAGAACCAATCTAAATCTACCGCTGAGGCATCTTCCATTGAACGGAAAAAATCAGCAGGGGATGGATGTTTAAATTTCCATCTTTCACAATACGTCTTGAAAGCAAAATCAAAAAGTTCTCGTCCCATTATTGTTTCACGAAGGATATTTAAGGCAGTTGCAGGTTTCCCGTAGGCATTATTTCCAAATTGAAAAATAGATTCGGAGTTGGTCATGATGGGGGAAATAAAGTTCTGATCGCCGCGCATGTAATCTGCAATAAGGTAGGCTGGTCCTCTGCGAGAAGGATAACCTCTTTCCCATTCTTGCTCTGTCAAATATTGAACGAATGTATTTAAACCCTCATCCATCCATGTCCATTGTCGTTCATCCGAATTAATAATCATGGGGAAAAAGTTATGTCCCACTTCATGAATAATAACTCCCCACATTCCATATTTTGTCTCTTCTGAATACGTTCCATCTTCCTCTGGACGTCCACCATTAAAACAAATCATTGGGTATTCCATGCCGATTGATTTCGAATGAACAGAGATGGCAACAGGGTAGGAGTAATCAACCGTATATTTTGAATATGTTTTTATAGTATGTGCCACAAGCTTTGTAGAATATCTTTCCCATAGTGGATTTCCTTCTTTAGGGTAAAAGGACATGCAAAGCACGTTATTATTGGCTGTTTTCACATTTTGTGCATCCCAAATAAATTTTCTTGAAGAGGCGAATGCGAAGTCACGGACATTTGTCGCTTTAAAAATCCAAGTTTTATTTTTGCTAGTTTGGTTCGATTCTGCTTTAATCGCTTCCTCTTGTGTAACGATAATAACGGGGATGTCGGAAACTTTCGCTAACTCTAATCTCTTTCGTTGGGTGGCATTTAGGACCGTGGTGGCATTTTGCAATACTCCGGTTGCTGCAACAATATGATCCTCAGGAACTGTGATAGATACCTCGTAATTACCAAAAGGTAAGGTGAATTCACCTCTTCCTAAAAACTGTTTGTTTTGCCAGCCTGTCACGTCATTATACACGCACATTCTTGGGAAGTATTGAGCAATGGTGTACAGGTAATTCTTATCTTTTTCAAAATATTCAAAACCTGATCTACCTCCAACTTTCATGCGGTCATTTATGTTATAAAACCATTTCACTTGAAACGAAATAGAAGAATGAGCGGCCAAAGGTTTCTCAAGATCAATTCGCAACATCGTTTTATTGATGGCGTATTTCATTTTTATTCCTTGCGTTGTAGAAATAGATTCAATCTTAAATCCGCCATCGTATTTGAAGTTTTTTGCATCGAGATCAGCCAACGATTTAAAATCCTCCATTTTCTCCACTTCTATGAGTTTCGTATCTGAATTTTCAGCATAAATATTTTGATCTAATTGCAACCACAAATACGATAGTTGATCGGGTGAATTATTAGTGTAGGTAATGGTTTCGGTGCCCGATAATATTTGTGTTTTATCATCGATGGTAATGTTCATTTTGTAATCAGCTTGTTGCTGATAATACTCATGTCCGGGCGCCCCCGCAGCATTTCTGTAGGTGTTTGGAGTCGGTAACTCAAGATCTAATTGAGCAAACTTTTTTTGCGCATGGAGGCCATTAAAGAAAGCTAGTAGGCAGGAGAGGCTTAGAATGTATTTCATTTTAATTGAGATTAATTGTTTGTTCACGTTGAAAAAGCATAAATTGATAACTTGAAATTGTGTCGCCGATTAAGGTAACTTTTTGTTGCTGTTCAGGAAATAAATCCATGAATAAATCATACTTTAATTGGATGGGAATTCCTTGTTGGATCGGCTCAGAGATTAGGTAAAAATAAGTGAATCCGTCTAATGTGTTTTCGTATCCCTCGATGCGTTGAGAAATAGTTGATCCTTCTTGCTTAATAACGAAGCCATTTAATATCAACTGATTTATTTTGCTTGATAGGCTATCTATTTTTCGCGCTTTTTCTATGTTAATATCCACTACTTTTTTTCTGAAATAGTTATCTAAGTCATGGCTTGAAACCTTAATGCTTATTTCTAGGCAAGTGGTTTCTTTGTTATATTGTATTTCTGCAAACGAAAAATAATAATCATGCGAAAAGACAAATCCTGAAATGAACAAAGACATGAAAATATAAAAATTTCGCATATTACTTTTTGATGAGCGAATTTACAAATAAAAATACGTGTCGCCAATTTAATAAAATACACCGCTAGGGCTAATTTGTTTTTATTTTCCTTCATTAAATTGTATTTTTGGTCAAATTATCAGTTGATTTTTATGAAGAGATTGTTATTCCTTAGAGGAAAATTAAAGGGGGTATTTTTTATGCTTCGCCTACATCATATCGTTCCAGCGCATTACTTTTCTTTCCTTGGACAATTATCTAAACTTTCTCGTTGGATTTCTATCCATAAAAACGAAGGGATGAGTGATTTCTATTCTTTTAAATTTTTGTACGCTAATCGCGAAAAGTTATTTAATTATGTCATCGAAAAAGAAGCGCTTAACAATCCAATTGATTACTTAGAATTTGGTGTTTCAAAAGGTGATTCGTTTAAGTGGTGGACTTCACGTATAGATCATAAGGACGCAAGGTTCCATGGTTTTGATACCTTTACTGGACTCCCCGAAGATTGGGGACCATTTAAAAAGGGTGACATGAGTTCTGGGGAAGAACTTCCAGAAATAGTAGGGGACAGACATCAATTTCATACCGGCTTATTTCAACAATCCTTATTGCCGTTTTTAGTTTCATTTGAAAATAATAAGCGTAAAATAATTCATATGGATGCTGATTTATACACGGCAACGCTTTATGTTTTAACCTTACTTACCCCATATCTTAAGAAAGGCGACATACTATTTTTTGATGAATTCAATGTTCCCATGCACGAGTTTAAGGCATTCGATGAATGGACAAAATCTTTTTACATTAACTATGAGGTTTTAGGCGGTGTAAATAATTATTATCAAGTCGCTATAAAAATTTGTTAACTTAAAAAGCCCCGCGAACGAGGCTTTCTAACAAACAAACAACAAACGCAATCACCTTCTTATTTCATGAATGAATTATCGAAGGAATATTTTTTCTCCTTTAGGAAGTTGTTCATCTGGAGAAGAAATTTCATTCTTCCGCATAATAGGTTTAAGCTTTACAGCTTCTTCTTGCGCTATTTCACGCAATGTTTTTGGTTCATCTAAAACAATGTATTTTTTTACTCTTGAATGATTTCTCCTAGGAGCTAGATAGATTATAGTTCCTTCTTCTAGTATGTCTATGCTTGGAATTTGTTCATTGTATTTATGGAGTTGTCGAAGGGTAATACCATGTCGCTTCGAAATTTTGTAATAAGAATCACCCGCTTTCGCTTTTACAAATGGCACGTGATTACTATGCATTATTTTTTCAGATAGTAATGCATTGGAGAAAATAGGATTGTTTGGAGTCGTATTATTATCAAGTTCGTAAAGTTTAAGTTCCTCAATAATGGTGATCAATAAAGTAGCATACGATGGACTAGTGGCATAGCCTGCCTCTTTTAATCCTTTAGCCCATCCTTTATAATCGCTTGTATTTAAACTAAATAAACCTTGGTATCGTTTGTTGTTTGTCAAAAACGTGCTGTGGTCTTTGTAGGAGTCTTCCACTTTTTTATAGGCCCTAAAACACTCGTTTTTTGCATCATCATCAAAATAGGCCTTTTCTCCCGTCCAATTTGAATGACATTTGATTCCAAAATGATTGTTGTATTCTTTTGCTAAGGATGAATTTCCACTTCCAGATTCCAAAATTCCTTGCGCTAAGGTGATACTTGCTGGAATTTTATATAATTGCATTTGTTCGATAGCAATCGACTGATAGTGTTGTTTGTATTGTAATTTACTTGTTTCTAATGGTTCCGTACAGAAGGCAGCCAAGGAAACAATGTTAAAAATAATAAAACTAAATTTTCTCATATTCTTTTGTATGGTGGTCTTTAACGCTTAAGTTCTATTAAGGTTTCACAGCTACAATTATGTGTTTTTATTAATTTGATTATGAGGTAAGTAGGACTTGTATTTATTTCTTCTCTCTGTCTTTTCAATTGAAAAATTAGACAAAAAAAAAGCGAGGGAATTTCCCTCGCTTTTTAGTACTTCTATGTTTAATTAATAGCGGTAGCTATCTGATTTAAATGGACCTTCCACTTTCACACC
>JAIPAL010000073.1 GCA_021740085.1 Crocinitomicaceae bacterium | reverse complement strand
GTCCTTTGGGATAATTTACTCCCTTAATCATGGCTAAATCAACATCTTTAACGGAGGCTATCTGCAAAAATACGGCATCAATTGCCTCATTAATTAGCATACTAAGAATCCTATCTAAAATTTCACGTCCTAGTTTTTCATCCATTATTGGCATTGGTGCGGTGCTTTCCAACGAATAATCATAGAATCCACGTCCTGTTTTCCGTCCATAAAAACCTGCTTCTTTATACCGTTTTTGAGTAAAAGAAGGCTTAAATCTAGGGTCGAAATAAAAGGCATTGAAAACGGATTCCGTTACCGAATAATTGACATCATTTCCAATGTAGTCCATCAATGTAAATGGTCCCATTTTAAATCCACCGAGATGCACCATTGCCCAATCGATTGTGGCAAAATCAGCTATCCCTTCTTCGTATATTCGCAAGGCTTCACCATAAAAAGGGCGAGCTACCCTGTTCACAATAAATCCAGGGGTATCCTTACAAACCACCACCGTTTTATTCCAACTTCGAATTAATTCTATGGAAGAATTTAGTGTCTCCGCGCTTGTTTGAATAGCCGGAACAATTTCAACTAAGGGCATGATTGGCGCTGGATTGAAAAAGTGAATACCAATGATTCTTTCAGAATTAGTCAGTGCCGAACCGATAGATGCAATAGATAAGGAGGACGTATTGCTCGCCAAGACACAATGATTAGAAACCGTTTTCTCCAAGGCTTGAAAAACGGATTTTTTTATTTCCAAGTCTTCAATAATGGCTTCAATTACGAAGTCACAATTTACAAAAGCGGCTATTTCACTTGCATAATTTATCCTATTTTCAATAGCTAATTTCTCGGATGCATCTATTTTTCCTTTATCGACAAGTTTAGAAAGCGTGGCGCCTAAAGTAGCTTTCGCTTTATCAAGTTGATTGGTATTCAAATCAGCCAATATCACTTGGTGACCGCATTGAGCTGCTACCTGTGCAATTCCAATCCCCATTGTGCCTGCGCCCAATACTCCTATCGTTTTTTCCATCTTATTTCCCTTTGAATAGTGGTGTTCGTTTTTGTAAAAAGGCATCTACACCTTCCGTGAAATCTTCGGTCAAGCCAGCCTCTACTTGAATAATGACTTCCATATCAAGTTGATCCTCCAACGAATTAAACAAGCCTAAATTCACCGCTCTCTTACTTAAACCCAATCCTTTCGTAGGCATCAAGGCTAGTTTTTCAGTAAAGGTCTTTATTTCCTCATCAAAAGAATCGTCTTCCACCACTTTATAGATCATATTTAATTTTTCCGCTTCAGTTGCAGACACTTTATCACCTGTCATCATTAAAGCCAATGCTTTTTGCATACCAATTAAACGAGGGAGAAAAAATGTGCCGCCGGAGTCTGGAATTAATCCAATTTTTGAAAATGCTTGAATAAACGAAGCGGATTGTTTCGCAATTGTTATATCACAAGCCAAAGCAATATTCGCACCTGCACCAGCTGCAACACCGTTAACGGCAGCAATAACTGGTTTTTCAATAGTTCGTATTTTCAAGATGATTGGATTGTAATGATCCCTAACTATCGTTTCAAGACCTGGACCCTCAGGGTCAGTTGCCTCAGCTAAATCTTGTCCTGCACAGAAAGCTTTTCCCAAGCCTGTGATTACAATTAGACGAACAGCTGGGTCAGCGGCGCAATCGTCAAGATGACCTTGAAGTTGAAGCGCCATAGATTTGTTGAATGAATTGTATACTTCTGGTCTATTTAAAGCCAGTGTACAAACTCCCATAATATCAGTACGTATTATTTCCATATCGAATAGTATTAGTACAAAACTACTTTATTTTTTTAGGGAAGAATAAATTTCAATGTGATACTTTATTCGTTCTTCAATGGTTTTTCTTAAATGCGCGGGCTCAATAACTTCCACCTCTCCGCCATAACTTAGCAATAGACGAATAAACTCCTCAGAAATGAGAATTTTTAATTCGAACGTTCCGTGTGTCTGGGTCTGATTGACTAATTGCTGAGAAGGATGAAACGGTTGAGAGTCAATGTATCGTTGAGCAATTTTATTTGCTTTGAAAATTATTTTTTCTGCCGATCCTTTAAATGCCGTTATACCAATAGCGTCTTGAAAATAGACCATTGGATCAAATTCCAGGGGCAAGGAGAAGGATTCTTCGAGGACTTCTAAATCAGACATTCTATCCAAGCCGTAAGTAATGATGTCTTTTTTTTCTAAATCAAAAAGCAGCACGTACCACCTATTTCTATACTCTTTCAAATAGAGTGGCATTCCTTTTCGTTGCTTAGCCAGACCAGAAATGAAACTTTGATAACTAAACAAGACCAATTCTTTTTCCTGTATCGCCTTCAATAGTTGAGGTAAAAATTCATTTCCTCCAACAGAGACACTTGACTCAAAGCCAATAAATTGATTCATGTCATTATTCGGGTCTGAACCAACAGCGACCCGATCAACAATTTTATCTATGGCGTTACCGAATTCTTGAAAAAATGGGACTTCCCTAAATTGCTGTAAGGTCTTGATTGCAAATCGAATTGAACTTAGTTCATCTTCAGATAGGGGAATGTCATTAATACTAAAATCAGGTTCTAAATAATAATAGCCGCCATGTCTTTTGCTGTATTTAATTGGGGCATCGTGATCCATTTTCATGGCGAACATATCTTTTTCAATCGTGGAATCACAGATGTTATCTCCGAAAGAAGCACCATAAAGCGCCTCTTCGCACGCCTCTCTCAAATCTCCTTTTGAAGGAAAAGGCTTGTACTGATTCCGAAGCATTCTATCAATGATACGGAAGCGAATTAAAGCATTTTTTATATGCGGCATAAATTAGTTGCTTACTTTTTTTTTATACCCGAACAACTCAAAGTATTTGATTGCCTGAGCAACTTCATAGGGAACATCCTCTTCCCAGTTTAGCGATCCCATTTTAATTTTACTGAGCACATCATCCGACATAATATGAAGAAGCGACTTATCATATTCCGTAAGCGCTTTTATCCTTCCATTTTCTTTCATGAATTGGAGTAAACTTTGAAGTTGCGCTGGAATTACTATGTTGGATAAATCATACAGCGATCCATCCTCCACATTAACCGCTGGATAGACATACATTTTTACAGAAGGAACAAAACCACGACCAAATGCTTCTAAAAGTCCACCGGGTAGATTGTCATAATATCGTTCATCAAAGATGGTGTTTAAATTATAGATACCAACCACAATTGCCATTTGATTCCCATTTGTTATTGTGGAAAGGTACTCTAACATTTTATAGTGTTTCAAATAGTTAGAGATCATCACCGTATATCCCAAAGAACTTAGCAATTCAGCCCGATCCATAAAATCCTTAATGGAAATTTTACCATCCGCTGTTAAATCTTTGAGCGTCAATTCAAAAATAACCTCCAAGCTTCCTTCATCCACGTTATTTTCTAGGAGAAAGGCTTTCTTTCCTTTCTCAATCATATCAATATGAACCTTAGTAACAGGCCGGAACCTTCCCCTCATCAACAATACATTTTTTTTATAGAGCGCTGTTGCGGGCTGCAAGACATTTTTTGCCAGGTCAAACATGGTGGCGTCTGTAATTCCACGTTGAACTAAATTTAATGCTACCAGTCTATTATCGACATTTTCAAAGGCTGGACCAGAGAATCGAAGCATATCAATTTCCATTTTGTCTCTTGGCAATCGAGCAACAAGAACATCAATAAAATGATCTAACTTTTCTGTTTCAAAAAACGCCGCATAAATAAGATTTACGCCTAAAATGCCCAATGATTCTTGCTGAGATTTATGCCCGGAATCATGAAGTTTCACATGCAGCACAATATCATTTGGCTTTCCACCTAAAGTATTCTGATAACGAATTCCTACCCAACCTTGCCCTTGATTTGTTTTGTGATAATTCAATGATTCAACCGTATTACAAAAAGCAAAAAAACGGGCATCTTTATTTTTTTCAGGAAGCACCGCTGTTAATTGATTGTATTCCGCTGATAACATCGTTGTTAAGCGCTCTTCGCACACATATCTTGAAGTTGGCCCATACATGGAATCTGATACTTTCATATCATAAGCAGACCGAGTAAATGCAATAGTTCCAGAACTCCCTCCAGCTTTAAAAAAATTAGCTGCTACCTCTTGCCCTGCACCAATTTCGGCGAAACAACCATAAATATCCTGTTTAAGGTTTATTTTTAATGCTTTATCTTCCGTGGTTAATCGATCTATAGTCATTTTAAAATACTAATTAGGATCTTGAAATTTGGGATTATTAACAAAGTTCAAATCCGTTAACGTTAAAAGAAACTTTTTTAACAACATCTTCTCTTGAGGATCTAATTGAACGCCACCTTGATTGGCATATTCGATTAGCGGATCAATGGTTGGGCTAGCATGTATGCCAGTAGAATAAAAATCAATCACCTCATCCAACGTTGCGAATCTGCCATCGTGCATATATGGAGCCGTCAGTGCGATATTTCGAAGCGTTGGCACTTTAAATTTTCCGTTATCATTTGAATTTCCTGTTACTGCGCCACGACCTAAATCCGTTAGCGTAGCATCTAGTCCATTGTTGCTAAATTTCTTAACACGCATCAAGGGTCCGTTATGACAATGAAAACAATCCGCGCCGTTTAAGCTTTTAAATAAATCATATCCAGCCCATTCATCTACTTCAATAGTCGTAAAAATTTGCTGTTCAGCAGCATTTAGTAACAAACCATTCTCGTATTTATACATTACATCATACTTTGATTCACCAGAAACCATTGTTCTAATAAATTGAGCAATTGCCTTTGTAACCTGTGTAGAATCGATAATTGGAGAGCCAAAAGCTTTAAAGAATCTATTTCTGTAAACCATGTCTGCATTTAACTTTGCCGCTGCAGCCTTCCAGCTTTGGTGCATTTCAATAGGATTTGGAATCGGTTCCAGTATTTGTTCTTCCAAGGATGTTGCCCTACCATCCCAAAAGAAAAAATCATCCCAACCCAAATTAATAAGAGCCATGGATTGACGATTTCCTTGTATTCCGTCAATACCAACGGAGAATTGATTGTTATCCGAAAATGAGTTTTGCGGAGAATGGCAAGTCGCACAACTCATCGTATTATCAGCACTCAATCTTTTTTCATAGAACAAGTACCTCCCTAATTCAATGCCTTCTTCCGTCATAGGATTATCAGAAGGAATAAGCATTTGAGGAAAGTGTGATGGAATAGAAACAGAAGTGGGGGTTGGTAAATAACTTGCCTTATCTTTATTACAAGAAATCAAAAGAATGAGCGAACTAAAAAAAAGCCACTTTTTCATTAATAGGGTGTAAGAGCAGATTTGAAGTTCTTTCCAAATTTTAAGGTAAGGGCTGTTTGTAAGCTTGAAGAATGCGCTAAAAACTCATTCCGTAAATCGATTGGATCTATTGCATTACAAATTACATCAAACAAATCTAATTGAAGCGCAAAAGTATGCGTGTTCGAAGCTGTTTTGACCCAATTAATCGCTGAAAAAGTTTTTGTTTGAAGATAGTCATCCGTGCCAACATGAAAACTAAAGTTATGGTCATAGTTTTCAATGCCATCCTGCAAAGTATCTGCTTTACCCTCTACACTAATGAAAATATATCCCGGATTCCAGCCCCAATGCATCGTGCCAGCGTTGCTAATATTCAATGGACTATCATTTGAAAATGTCGATGGGTCGTTATGGTTGATAAGACTATCCACCCCTAAAAAAAATTGTAAATCAGAAAATAGATTAACATCTTGTTCCACTTTCAAAAAATTATTACCAGAAAGAGCAAAATCAAAAAAACCAACTTGCGCTAAACTATTTTGGCCATTTTTTAAGGTGGTACCAAAGAATTTTAAATCTGTAAATTTAATTTTATACCCTTCCGTTGTAACGTATACCGAATCAAGAAAAAGATTCGATGAATTGTACGTGGGCTGAACCGTTATCTCTACGTAAGATTTAGGCGTTTCAATTGGCGTAGGCTTGTCTTTATTGCAAGAAAAAAGACCTGCCAAAAGGAATAGGTAAAATAAAAAACGGCTTGTTTTCATGAGGTAAATATACTTGAAAGCAATGAGAATTTAGTACCTTTATAATAAAAAAAAGATTTAATAATGGGTGATAAAATGAGAGATGAAAAGCCATTGCTTGTAATGAGCGCTTCGGCAGGTAGTGGAAAAACCCATAAATTGGTTTTAGAATATTTATCGATTCTACTCAAGGACACGAATAGTGTCGGGAAATACAAGTCAATTGTTGCCATGACCTTTACCAATAAAGCGGCATTGGAAATGAAAACAAGGATAATTGACACCTTAGATGGCCTAGCCAATCTTCTTACCAGCCAAAAAATTCTATCCATGCAAAAAGACTTGCTGAAAATTCTCCCTATTTCACCGGAAGAATTATCTACTAGAGCAAAACAAGCATTGCATGAAATTCTGCATGGCTATGAAGAATTTCATGTCTCCACGATTGATAAATTCAATCTAAAGCTAATACGTCCTTTTAGTAGAGATTTAGAAATTCAAGGGGACTTTGAGGTGGTGTTAAATGAAAATCAGATCCTGACTGATGTGGTAGATGCCATGTTAAACAAGCTGGGAATTGATGGTCATGACAAACTAACAGCATTAGTAAAGCGCTACGCAAAATACAATTTTGAAGATGGTCAAAAATGGAATTTTAGAGACCAACTCATTTCCTTTGCGAGTGTTTTAAGCAATGAAAAATACCATCATCACGTGAGCAAACTTGTCGAAATGAAATTAGATGAGGAGGCTTTTAAGAATTTACAAGAAGAGATAAAGCAGATCGAAGGTCCATTTTTACAAACAGCAAAAATACTATCTGAAAGCTATGCTGAATTAGGAATTGATTTTAACAAAATACCGCAGAAATCAACTTTTCACAATCAAGTACTTGCGCTTGGAAACTTTGTCAGCTTTCCTTCTAGCAAGGGCGTTTTATTTAGCAAAAAAGTCGACGAGATATTAAAGGATGAAATAAAATGCAATTTTATTCCAAATGATCTGCGTTTAGATTTGCTGAAAATCGATGAAGAATTTCAAGCCAATGTGCCACGTTTTCTATTATTAAAAGCCTTTAAAAGCAACTTTTTCAATATGGCATTGCTTCAGTTTATAGCCAGTGAAATGGAGACCATCAAAAAAGAGGAGCAAATCATTCGAATATCGGAATTCAACAAAATGATTAGTGTTTTGGTAAGGGATGAAGAGGCGCCTTACATTTATGAGCGATTAGGGAATCGCTTAAATTATTTTCTTCTAGACGAATTTCAGGATACCTCAAGGCTACAATGGCTGAATCTTATCCCATTAATTCACGAATCGTTATCCAAAAACAACCAAAACCTCATAGTTGGTGATCCAAAACAATCAATTTATCGATTTAACAATGGATTAGCGGATCAATTTGTGGCTTTGCCAGCTATTTATAACCCTGAAAACAATGCCTTAACGCAATCACAATCGGATTACTTTTTATCTCGAGGTAGCGTCGATACATTAACCAATAATTATCGATCCGCCTATCAGATTGTGAACTTTAACAACCTGTTTTTTAAAAAGCTCATTGAAAATTTGTCTCCAAAGTCTGCTCAATTCTATTCTTCACTGCATCAAACCCCGCAATCAACGAAGGAGGGATTTGTACGGATTGTTTCCCAGTCAAAAGAATCGTTTGAAGGCGATTTGATTGACCCAATCATTGAAATAATCGAAAAATGTATAGCTGATGGCTACGATCCAGCAGACATCTGCATCCTATCAGAAAAGAAAAAAATTGGGAATCATATTGCCAATGGCCTCACCAATGCGAATTATAAAGTGGTATCGGT
>JAIPAL010000072.1 GCA_021740085.1 Crocinitomicaceae bacterium | reverse complement strand
AGACATTACAGCACTCTTTCTCCATTTTATTGGAACTTGCACACGCTGGGAATCGGTTACCAAATATTCCCGATCTACTACAGCATTTTTGTTTAATAACAAAGGCGAAATATCGCTACCGTCTAGTTTTATATTAGGCAATTCTAACTTACAAAGTGTGGCTATTGTAGGCAATACATCAATGTTGGCGGTAAGTGTGGCAATGTTTCGGGCTTCTTTAATTTTATCGGGATAGGAAATAAAAAATGGCACTCTATGACCACCTTCATATTCACTGGTTTTAACGCCTCTCATATTGGCATTAAAACCATACCATTTACCGTCAGTTTTTTTGTAACCTGCGCCAGTGCCGTTATCTGTAAGGAAAATAACAATGGTATTATTATCAATTTTTAGTTGTTTTAGTTTATCCTGCAGTCTTTTCAAATTATCGTCCACATTAGTAATCATCCCGTAAAACCGTTTCATTTGGTCGGGAATATCACTTTTTTTGTATTTGTTAAAATATTTTTTAGGAACGTTATAAGGCTCGTGAGGTGCATTGGTAGAGATATAACAAAAGAAAGGCTTGTTTTTGTTGGTTTCAATATACTTGATGGCTTTGTCAAACCAAACATCGGTACAATAGCCATTTACTTTTTTAGGGATTCCATTTTCTAAATACGTATCATCAAAATAATCATTTCCCCAATAATCTGGTGTTTGCCCAACAGCACCGCCCAAGTGCATAAAAGTATATTTAAACCCTTTGTCTTGTGGTCTTGCAGGATAAGTATCCCCTAGATGCCATTTGCCAAACATTGCCGTTTCGTAGCCGTTGTTTTGAAAAACATCTGCCATCGTGACCTCATCTTTACGAAGAATAGAAAGACCTCCAACAGTATGCCACACGCCTACTCTATTGGCGTAACGACCAGTCATCAATCCCGAACGACTGGGTGCACAGGTGGGACTCACGTGAAAATCAGTTAATCTTATGGACTGCTCATATAACTTATCTAAAGTAGGAGTTTTGATAATTGTGTTTCCATTACACGCCAAATCGCCATAGCCTTGATCGTCTGTAATTACAATAATTACGTTTGGTTGTTTAATTTCTTGAGCAACAACTGTGGTTGAAAACAAAACCAACAACAAAAATAAAATGTAAAGTGGATAATTAATTTTTAGAAAATATTTTCTCATTTTGTGGTTTTAAAAAGTTCTATAATTAGCAATAATAGTTTCAAGGAATAAACCAAGATGTTAAAGTAAAAACAAAAAAGCGAAATAGAAAATCCTATCTCGCTTTTTTTAATTTATAAAATTAGACTAATTATCCAATTTTTTTCATAGCAGTCATTGATTCTCTTAACCAAGAACCTACTTCTTCTACTGGATGATTTCTGATGATGAAATTAATTTCGATTAATTCTTTATTATCAACACCATTTCCTCCACCAAAAGGGCGACCTACTAAATTACTTGGCGCATTTTTCACATAATCAGCGATTAGTGGTTTACAAGCATGGTCAAATAAATAACATCCGTACTCTGCAGTATCAGAAATAACACGGTTCATTTCAAATAATTTTTTTCTTGCAATAGTATTCGCAATTAATGGTGTTTCGTGCAATGATTCGTAGTAAGCTGATTCTTCAATAATTCCAGAATCGGTCATGGCTTCAAAAGCCAATTCTACTCCTGCTTTTACCATGGCAACCATCAATACTCCGTTGTCAAAATATTCTTGTTCTGAAATTTCAACATTTCCAGCTGGTGTTTTTTCAAAATTAGTTTCTCCAGTAGCTGCTCTCCATGACAACAAGTTTTTATCATCATTTGCCCAATCTTCCATCATCGTTTTTGAAAACTCACCAGAAATGATGTCATCCATGTGTTTTTGAAACAACGGACGCATAATATCTTTTAATTCCTCAGAAACATTAAAAGCTACAATTTTTGCAGGATTCGATAAACGATCCATCATATTGGTAATTCCACCGTGTTTCAAAGCTTCTGTGATAGTTTCCCATCCGTATTGTATTAATTTTGAAGCATACCCTGCTTCAACACCTTCTGCTACCATTTTGTCAAAACACAAAATAGATCCAGTTTGTAACAATCCACAAAGAATGGTTTGCTCTCCCATTAAATCTGATTTTACCTCAGCTACAAAAGACGAACGCAATACTCCTGCTCTATGACCTCCAGTTGCCACTGCATAGGCTTTGGCTTGAGCCAAACCAACTCCATTTGGATCATTTTCTGGGTGAACAGCAATTAATGTTGGCACACCAAAACCTCTTTTATATTCCTCACGAACCTCAGAACCTGGGCATTTAGGAGCACACATAATCACGGTGATGTCTTTACGAATTTGCATTCCTTCTTCCACAATATTAAAACCATGAGAATAGGCTAAAGTAGCACCATTTTTCATCAAAGGCATAATCGCACCCACTACGGCTGTATGTTGTTTGTCTGGTGTAAGGTTACAAACTAAGTCGGCAGTTGGAATCAATTCCTCATAGGTTCCTACTTTGAAACCATTGTCTGCTGCGTTCATAAATGAAGCTCTTTTTTGTGCAATTGCCTCGGCACGCAATGCATACGAAATATCTAAACCAGAATCTCTCATGTTTAATCCTTGGTTTAAACCTTGAGCACCGCAACCTACGATTACTACTTTTTTCCCTTTTAATGCTTCGATTCCGTCTGTAAATTCAGATTGATCCATGAATTCGCAAACGCCTAATTGAGCTAATTGTTCTCTAAGTGATAATGAATTGAAATAATTTGCCATTGTTTTTTATTTATTGAAATTTAATTTAAAGATTGAATTATTTTATGATTTTAATTGTTCTAATAGACTCGTTACTTCCATTTTTTCTTTAGAAACCGAAATTCTTCCTGAACGGGCAAACTGCATGATTCCATAACGCTTTAATTTATTATATAAATCATTGATTTCTGTTCGTTTTCCTGATTTAGAAATTACAAAAAAGTCTCTGGAAACGGTTACAATTTCAGAATGACTTTCTTTGATGATGTTTTGAATTTGACGCTCGTCGAACAACAAAGCCGAGTTTATTTTGAAAATGGCACTTTCTAAGAAAATAGTTTCTTCATCTATATGATAAAATGCTTTGATTACTTCGATTTGTTTCTCTATTTGTCCAACAATATTTTGAACCCATTTTTCTGTCGTTTTTACTACAATAATAAAACGCGAAACGTGTTCTACTTCGGAATCAGACACATTAAGACTCAATACGTTAATATGTCTTTTTAAGAATATCCCTGATATTCTATTTAAAAGACCAACGTTGTTTTCTGAATATACAGAAATGGTGAATATTTTATTTTCCATTTTAATTTTATGTTTAATGTTGTTTAAAATTGTTCAATATTGTTTAAGGTTGTTTAAACTCTTAAACTTTAAACTCTTAAACTTTTAAACTTTTACACTTCCTTATGATAATCGTATATCCGAAACCGAAGCTCCTGTTGGAATCATCGGGAATACGTTATTTTCTTTTTCTACCATTACTTCCAAGAAATAAGCTTCTTTTGAAGCCATCATTTCGGCAACAGCTGCATCTAAATCTTCTCGCTTGGTTACTTTTTTTGCTTTGATATAATACCCCTCGGCAATAGCACAAAAATTAGGATTTACCATAATTGTTGAAGCGTATCGATTATCGAAAAATAATTCTTGCCACTGACGAACCATTCCTAAAAATTCATTATTCAACACGACTATTTTTACAGGCACTTTCGACTGGAAAATAGTTCCCAATTCTTGTATATTCATTTGAAAACCACCATCACCAATAATTGCCACCACCTCACGGTCAGGCATTCCCATTTTGGCTCCAATTGCAGCTGGCAAAGCAAATCCCATAGTTCCTAACCCTCCAGAAGTAACATTGCTTTTGGTTGTTTTGAATTTAGCATAACGACAAGCAAACATTTGATGTTGTCCCACATCCGAAACCATAATAGCATTATCGTTTGAATGTTTGTTAATCATTTCGATAGTTTCCCCCATCGAAATTCCTTTACCATTCGTGGGTGCTAATTCTTCGTTTATAACAGCTTCGAGTTCGATTTTATATTTTTCTTTAAATTCATTGTGCCAAGATTCATGTGAATTTTTATCAACCAAAGGAATCAAAGCGGTCAAAGCTTCTTTTAAATCGGCTAAAACAGCTACGGTAGTTTTAACATTTTTATCAATTTCGGCTGGGTCAATTTCAAAGTGAATCACTTTTGCTTGTTTAGCATACGTCGATAAACTTCCTGTAACTCGGTCGTCAAAACGCATTCCCAAAGCAATTAAAACATCGCATTCATTGGTTAAAATATTGGGTCCATAATTTCCGTGCATTCCTAACATTCCCACATTCAAAGGATGATCCGTTGGCATTGCTGAAAGTCCTAAAATAGTCCAAGCAGCTGGAATTCCTGTTTTTTCTACTAGTGCTTTTAACTCAGCTTCTGCCTCACTCAAAATCACACCTTGACCAAAGATAATATAAGGTTTTTTTGCTGCGTTAATTAAGGCTGCCGCTTCCGCCACTTTTTCATGATTCAAAGTCGGTTTTGGATTGTAGCTTCTAATTTTAGTACATTTTGTGTAGCTAAATTCCATTTCGTCGAACTGAGCATTTTTTGTAATATCAATCAAAACTGGACCTGGACGACCCGAACGTGCTATATAAAAAGCTTTGGCGATAATTTCTGGAATTTCATGCGCTTCGGTTATTTGATAATTCCACTTCGTAACTGGAGTAGAAATACCAATAATATCTGTTTCCTGAAAAGCATCAGAACCCAATAAATGCTTACCCACTTGACCAGTAATACAAACCAAAGGCGTTGAATCGATTTGTGCATCGGCAATACCAGTCACTAAATTGGTTGCTCCTGGTCCAGAAGTAGCGATTGCCACACCTACTTTACCCGTAGCTCGAGCAAATCCCTGCGCAGCATGAGCCGCGCCTTGTTCGTGACGCACCAAAATGTGCTGTAATTGATCTTGAAATTTATATAACTCGTCATACACTGGCATGATGGCACCACCTGGGTAACCATATACCAAATTTACACCCTCTTCTAAAAGGCATCTGATAACGGCTTCTGCTCCTGATATTTTCATAGTTTTATTGTTTTCCTCCCCCCCGCCCCCTCCGAAGGAGGGGGAGCCGAAACAGGCAAAGGGGGATTTTTTATTTATTTTTCAATATTTTATTTATTGCTCAACTCCCTCCCCTTTGGGGAAGGCTGGGGTGGGGCTTATTTATCCGTTACACAACCTGTTGAGGCACTTGAAACAGATCTTGCATATTTTAATAAAACCCCTTTTTTGGCTTTTAAATCAGGCTTTACCCAGTTGGCCAATCTTTCGGCATATTCTGCATCTGGAATTTTTAGGTTTATAGTATTGTTTACCGCATCGATTGTTATGGTATCTCCGTTTTCGACTAGAGCAATTCCACCGCCATCAATAGCTTCGGGCGTGATGTGCCCCACCACAAACCCGTGTGAGCCTCCTGAAAATCGTCCGTCGGTGATTAAAGCAACACTTTTTCCTAAACCTGCTCCCATAATGGCAGAAGTAGGTTTTAGCATTTCAGGCATACCTGGCCCTCCTTTTGGACCACAATATCTAATCACCACCACGTTACCCGGTTTGATTAAACCTTTGGCAAGACCCGGAATTACCTCGAACTCGCTTTCAAAAACGACAGCAGTTCCTTCAAAAAATTCTCCTTCGTTTCCGCTTATTTTAGCCACACAACCTTCTGATGCTAAATTTCCGTACAGAATTTGGATGTTTCCAGTTGGTTTTAACGCCTTTTGAATTTCGTGAATTACTTCTTGACCGTCGTGCAAATCAGGTAAACTAGCTACATTTTCAGCTAAAGTTTTACCTGTTACAGTCAAACAATCGCCATGAAGCAAGCCTTCTTTTAATAAATATTTCATTACTGCTGGAACACCACCCACTTCGTGAAGGTCTTCCATCATGTATTTTCCGGTAGGTTTCAAATCAGCTAAAACAGGTGTTCTGTCACTAATATCCTGAAAATCTTTTAAGGTAATTTCAATATCAACTGAATGTGCCATGGCTATTAAATGCATTACAGCATTAGTGGAACCACCCAATACAGCCACAATGGTAATCGCATTTTCAAAAGCCTTACGAGTCATAATATCTCGCGGCTTAATATCTTTTTCCAAAAGAATTCTAATGGCGTTACCAGCTTCTTCACATTCTTTCTTTTTATTATCGCTCAAAGCTGGATTAGAAGAACTGTATGGCAAACTCATTCCAAGCGCTTCAATTGCCGAAGCCATTGTATTTGCTGTATACATACCTCCACAAGCACCCGCACCTGGACAAGCATTTTGAATTACTCCTTTAAAATCTTCGGGAGTAATGGTGTTATTAAACTTTTTTCCTAAGGCTTCAAAAGCAGAAACAATATTTAATGATTCTCCTTTCCATTTTCCAGAATGAATCGTACCTCCATAAACCATAATCGCTGGGCGATTCACTCTACCCATTGCCATCACAGCACCAGGCATATTTTTGTCACAACCCGGAATAGCAATTAAACTGTCATACCACTGTGCTCCCATTACGGTTTCAATAGAATCGGCAATTACATCACGAGAAACCAATGAAAATCGCATGCCTTCTGTTCCGTTAGAAATTCCGTCGCTAACACCAATGGTATTAAAAATTAATCCCACTAAATCAGCTTTATTAACCCCATTTTTGACATCTTTTGCCAAATCATTCAAGTGCATATTACAGGTATTTCCTTCGTATCCCATACTGACAATTCCGACTTGTGCTTTTTTCAAATCTTCTTCTGTAAGTCCAATTCCGTACAACATGGCTTGAGCAGCTGGTTGAGTTACATCTTGAGTGATGGTTTTGCTGTATTTATTTAATTCCATTATTCTTTCAATTATTAATTAATTTGGCTTATAATTTTATACGATTGTTGACTGACCTATATGAACATTATCATTATTAAAATATAATAAGTCGTCTTTACTTAAAATAAAATTTGAAACGAAATTTCCAACTTCATTGGTTCCAAATTTTGAAATCGAACTCAAATCAACCGTTACAATTTTATGTTCGAATGCTTTTTCTACTGCTTCATATACTTTTTTAGCTTCTTCATTTAATCCAAAATGTTCTAATAACATAGCAGCTGCTAAAATTGAAGCGATTGGATTAGCTATATTTTTACCCTTTACTTCAGGATAAGAACCGTGAATAGGTTCAAAAAGTGCTTTTTCATTTCCTATAGAAACAGAGGCTAATAAACCACTTGAACTAGAAATTACACTAGCTTCATCTGATAAAATATCTCCAAACATATTCTCGGTCAAAATGACATCAAACTGTCTTGGATTCAGCATTAGTTGTTTTGCTGCGTTATCTACATAAAGATAATTCAGACTAACATCTGGGTAATCTTTAGCTACTTTTTGAACTACTTTTCTCCATAATCTTGAAGTTTCTAGCACATTTGCTTTGTCTACAAGAGTTACTTTTTTTCTGCGTTTTTGAGCTTCTTTAAATGCTAAATGCGAAATTCTACTAATTTGTTCTTCTGAATATTCATAAGAATCAGAAGCTATCGTTCCATCTGAATTAGTACTTTTCTCACCCACATAAACTCCACCCGAAAGTTCTCTATAAATAACAAAATCTACGTCTTTTATAATTTCTCTTTTTAACGGAGAAGAATCTAACAATGCTTCGTATGGCTTAATAGGTCTAATATTAGCAAATAAACCCAATTCATTTCTCAATTTTAATAATCCTTGTTCAGGTCGAATCTTCGCTTCGGGATTGTCATATTTTGGATCTCCAATAGCTCCAAACAAAACCGCAT
>JAIPAL010000001.1 GCA_021740085.1 Crocinitomicaceae bacterium | reverse complement strand
GCCGATAGTAACTACAACTATTCAAGAAAGGCAATTGATAAAAAAGTAACACTTAATATAGTAGAATATTCTGTTGATTGAATTTGACGGTAAATCAAATTTTTGTAAAGACAACTACGAAAAGATCTCCGATATGAAAAATAGGGTTTGCACTTTAACAAAGTTAAAATGAAAAACTTTTGTGCTTTTGCTATTGATTTACTCTATATACTACAATAAAAAATACGGAGAGGTTATTTTTAGCGGTTCGTAGCAATTTTAATCCTCTATCTCAAACTCCCAATGATCCCCTACAGGGACAATGGGAGTTTGCAGCGCCACTTCAAATTGGTCTTTGATACTTATTGGTGAGGAGCCAAACACTGCATTGAAGCGATAATGGAGCGCCAAAACACCATGAATCTGGGCGCGAACACCCACAATTCCCGTTTTTTGATACTTATTGTAAGTGGCTATTAATACTTCTTTAGTAGCATTTTCAAGGGCGATTAATCGAATTTCAATTGCTTCACGATCGCCCGCTTGAGGGATAAATAAATAGGTCATGTTATTGAATTTAAAGGGTTGGTTACTGGTGTATGTTTTACCAATTTTGACTTATTCCAGGTCTTCTATTATTACTTCGTTTTTATAAAAGCGGAAGGAGGTGCGTTCAAAGGGTTTTCCGATTTGGACATCAAATTTCCCATTTGAAAAAGTCGCTTTTGCATATTGGGGGGCATTAAATGGATAAACAGCGATAGGAAGTAAGGGGGGCTCTAGTTCCCCATTCACCTTGATTTCATCAAATTGAAAGCGCAAATATGGAATTTTAGATACAGGAAGGCGTTTGTAATACAATTCCACAAAAATCGCTTGATTCTTATCAAGAAATAGTTGTTCGCCAGGAAATGCTAGACTGCCAGTTTAAATGAGGGATTTTTTTTCGTGAGAAAAAACCTGCATAGCGACAAAGGTATGTACGACACCATCTATCGTTACTTTTTCATGCGTATTGCGCAAGGTGACGGTATATTTCCCTTTTTTCCAAGGCAGTGCATTCCGGACACTAATAAAATCGCCTTCATAGCCCCCACTCTCCCCCACACCCGACTTTTGAATTTTCATGGCCGATCCTAATCGTTCCGACCATCTAGAAAAGATAGAAGCACGTCCTAGATCAACGAAATTTCCAAAATTATTCTCCCCGTTTACCCCACGATAACCGCCACAATGTGTTTGAATGCCATTATAAAAACTCATTTGGTTGATGTCGGAGGATTGTGTACAGAGATACAAATACATGTCTTCCGGAATATCATCCTGAATGGTAATGTCTATTGAAAATGATTCCATTAACAGCGAATCCTCAAAATCATAATAAATATCAACCATATGCCAACAAGGATTTACGATATATTCACCTAAAAAATTTCCATCTTGGAAATAACCGGTTTTTTTATCTCCATTCAAATCTGTTAGCGTTCCAATTCCCGCTGCTAAACCATTTTCAACTTGACCTAAATAAGTAGTCCAATCTTTATTCACTATTTTTCTAAACTCAGGGGCGGGTTCATACTTACTTGGAACTTGACTCCACGAATTACAACATAAAACACTGGCAAAAACAGCGCTAACAACATGGCGATAGCCGGGTAATTCTAGAAAAACTTTCATGATAATGAGTTTTAAAGGTTAAACAAATTAGCATTAAAAGAAAGATGAATGAGGGGAGCAGTTGTTTTTGAACCTTCGTTCCTCATTGCTTTTCCACCGTGCCTTCTCAGATCGGTTGGCTTTCGTTTTTAGGCGAAACTCTTAATGATTTGCTCCTATAACGAAACAGAAAGTAACGGGTACACTATTTCTTTCATCATTAGTTGAACTATATTATTTCATGTAGCAAATACTATCATTTTTCCTAATTTTACGAGAAATGGATGCCGTAAGCCAACTTGCTTTTTATTAATAATTGAGACGGGTAGATTAATTGCTAGATTTGACAATACCATGAAACAAACAACTAGTTGGGACATAATTAATGGGGAGTTGGTTAGGGAGTTTTACTTTAACGACTATACGTTGGTGATTCTATTTGTAAATAAAGTCATGGAGATAGCGCAGGCACAAAAGCACCATCCTGAAATTACGATTTCATATAACAAAGTGGTTTTAGCGATCCATGAGCACGATACCGCAAGCATTAGCGATAAGTGCCACAAGTTCGCGGAAACGGTAAATGCCTTAGATTGTTAGTGATTATCAATTAACAAACATGATAATCACGTTGCGAATACCGTGATTTTTCCTAAATTTACGTAATAAGCGAATGATGCAAGCGGACTTGCTGATTGAATCAATTCTAAAATAGCGATAACTCAATAATTGATTATTTGCTTTTATATAGAGCTGGGATGAAGACGATTAAACATAGCAATTATCAATTTAAGTCACTTGTATTAATAGTGATTTCATCCTTTTTATGCTATGATTGTTGGGCTAATACTAGCAATCCAGATTTTTCCAAAAAGGATTCCATACCCCAACGTTGGGTTCAGATTTCACGTGGTATCGATCTTCTAGAAATTAAGGCCTATACCAATTCCTATTTGGATGATGGAAAATTAACCATTATTCGAATAAAACCGGAACATTTCGACTTTCAATTAATCAGCTCTACCGAAACCAAACGTACGAAGCCTGGGCAATATTGGGTGGAATCAATGGGCCTAAATATGCTGTTTAATGCCGGTATGTATAATTTAACAGACGGGCGAAGCCATCGTTACTACATGAGAAATTTTAGGCATCAAAATAATTCGAACTTATCTGTTACAGAGAATGGAATTATTGCCTTTAATCCCAAAAATGAAACCGTTCCTAAATTTGGATTATATGACCTCACTCAAAGCGACTGGAAAATGATCGATACATCTTACAACACCATAATTCAAGGTTTGAGAATGATCGACGGAAAAGGCAATCCCGTCTTTTGGAAAGATCGCTTGCAATCATGCAGCATGATAATCATCGCGCAAGATAGAGACAGTAATATATACATTGTTTTTTCGAAGACACCATTCACCCAAAACGAGATGATTGTAAACTTAACCAATTTACCTATGCGTTTAATCAATGCCGTTTATCTTGAAGGTGGGTCTAGGTCTAATCTTATTGTATCCACACCAAACCATAAAATCCAGCAGGTTGGTAATTTTGGATCCGATAAAAATTCTTATAAAAAGAACAGCATTTTTTATCCTTTTCCAAACTTTATAGGATTGACCCTTATTCCATAAGGCTTCATACATTCAGAAAATCTATTTTTTGAATTATAGAAGTTAAAATACCATCCCTTTTCAACCTGTTTTTGCGAAAATAGGGTCTATTATACCCCCTTGTTTTTTTTTTTTATCGTTTGTTATTGCTTAATTTTATAGTTGTAAATCAATATGTTAATGCGCTTTTTCAACGCTAGATTAAAATATGGCTTATTTTTTTCAAAATATTTTACATAAAAAAATAACATGAAATTATTGTTTTTAGGTCTGATTGCTATGTTAACTATCCTTTTTTCAGGATGTACAGATGAACCAACAAAAAAGAATAACAAACCAAAAGTTACCATTATTCAACGCCAGAAAGATGAAATCCAACTTGTAGGTCTAACTAATTTTTCTGCCATTTTTAGTATTAAAGAACCTACGACTAATCAACAAAAATGGGTGCTTAAATTAAACCTTTCGTCAAATTCAAAATTATATAAGGACAGCACTTTCACCAGTAAAAGTAAATACGCTGCCATTACAGAACTTTTAAAACAACTAATGAAAGTTCCTTTTATTGAACCACAAAGCGTGAATTTTAAATACAATGGGATTGGATTTATCCCAATTGATCCAATAATGGGGACAAAAATTGATACCGCAGCGCTTAGAGTCTTGATTACTGATGCAAAAAAGAACAATATACAATTAATCAATTTAGTGAAAGATAGCCTCTACATGAAGCCTTATGATCTAAATTCGCAAAAGGCAAAGGATGGAAAACTCGCGCTAGAAAAATGTCTACAGTCAGTAATTAGCTTAAATTGTAGTCAAGGGACTTATTCAATAGACAAGTCCATTTTTGCTTCAGGCCTGCAATTAGACACGGCCATGAAAGTTAAAATTGATATTCTCCCTATACAAAAACGCTTACAGGTAATCGCGAGTAAAATCGAGGTGCCGCTGGCTGAAATTCTAAAAGAAATCCCTGAAAATGATACCACATCAATGGCAGATAAGATTGTTTTCACAAGGGTAAATATCAATGCATTGGTCAATGCCCTGATAAAAATAATTCCTACAGGCGTACATAAGAGTCAAAACATTATATTTCTAACAAGAGGTATTCCAAAAGGCCTTAAGCAAGGACTGCTGAATTTTGTGGAGGTAAGTATTAAAGAACAAAAGCTCTGGCTCTTTAAAAACGGAAATTTAATTATTGAGACCGATGTAGTTACCGGCAACAAAAATCTTGGTCGTTCTACGCCTACAGGAGATTATAATATAAAGGCAAAGGCTCGGGACGTTACTCTCAGAGGTCCAGGATACGCTTGTCCAGTTTCTTATTGGATGCCCTTTTTTGAGGGATATGGACTTCATGATGCGAATTGGAGGGGGCGCTTTGGGGCAACAATTTTTGAAAACAGAGGCTCCCATGGTTGTGTAAATATTCCTCCAGCCAATGTCCCAATTATATTTGCCAATGTTCAAATTGGAACACCTGTATTTATTACGGATTAAACTTAATCGGTGTTATCATAAATAATTGACTCCCCTAAAACAAATAAAGGAAACATCATTCACTGTTAAATTCTATAAGGGATAATTACCAAAGGCCAAAACTAGCGGGGCAATCATATACACACGTCTAGAATAATTATTAGAAAGAGCGATGATTGTCATTTTTTCCTTTTCTAATCTTGCGAAGATTCCTGTAGAGCCGTGCCACCAAGCAGTGTGAAAGAAATAAGATGTTTTTCCTTCAGCTTCTTTCATGCGCCACCCCAAACCATAGTTATTCGTACCCGGATTTTCATAGCTATACCCTTTAAACATTTGCTTCTTAAGCGAGTCACTTATAAAGTTCGTGTAGATCGCATTGTCAAGCAATAATAAATCTTTAGCAGTTGTGTAAAGGTTTTTATCCCCATAAACCCCATCCAAATGCATATATGGGTGCTTTTCTCCATTTGCCTTATAGGATTGGGCATGTTTATTAAATTGATCTTTGTTTTGCAAAATAAAACTGTGTTTCATTTTTAATGGTTCAAAGACAAGTTCACGCATTACCGTTGGAAATTCCTTCTTTGTCACTGTCTCAATTAGTAAGGCTAAAAAAGCAAAGTTGGTATTGCAATACGAAAAACGTTTTCCAGGAGAATTGTTTAATGGAATGGCATAAGCTTGCATAAGCGTTATTAGATCTTTGTTTTTCAACACTTGATTTTTCGGCCAACAGTTTTCTGTGAAATAGCCATAATAAGGAAGGCCACTACGATGGTTCAATAACATCCGTACTGTTATACCTTGATATGGGAATTTTGGTAGATAATGGGTGATCTTTTCATCCAATCGAATCAAGTTTTGATCAACGAGACGCAAGACAGCGATTGCTGTGGCCACTTTACTAATCGAGGCCACATGAATGGAGGTCGTGTCTGACATTATCCATTTACTTGCTTTGTTAGCATAGCCATTTATCCGCTGGTAGATTACGTGACCGTTCTTGGCCACAAGAAATTGACCACTAAATTCCGCAGTATAGATTGTTTTTTGGAAGAAGGTGTCAATGATTTTATTCGTTTTTTTAATCCAAGCTTGAGATGGAACTTCAAAAGAAGTTTCATAACTAATTGTTTTTTTAGTGACGCCCTTGGGACTATTCGCATTATCTCCCGAAGAACAATTCAGTAAAAAGAAGAGGAGAAATAAAGAAGAAATTGAAATAAATTTTTTCTTAAAACTTAAAAAAAATGTGGAAATACTTGGAATAAAAATCATTTGAATCTAATACAGTTAACAAAAATAAAGATACTAATTCTATGAGCATTGAAAAGCTAATTCTATATATTTGTGACGTAAAAATTGTTTCCTAGCATAAATAATTTGCAATCATCGCGGGTATTAATTATTCATAAAAATTAGATTGCGCGATAATTACAGGTGCAATTCCTGAAATTTTTTATCTGGAAAAAATAAAAATACGATGCCTTTGTCAGAACAAGAAAACAAGTTGGATGTTGAACCTTATGGAGTCATCATAGCAAATGGAGCGGCTTGTAGCGAGCTACTACTTAACACTAGTTTAAGTAAGGCGACCATGGTGGTAGTTTTGGATGCTGCCATTGAAAGAGTGGTGGAATTAGGCATTAAACCGACTGTGTTATTAGGAGATTTTGATCGTGAATTTAACTTTTCCATTTATAAAGAAAAAGACCCGGAAATTGAGATTATTCATATCGTAAACCAAGACAAAACAGATTTAGAAAAAGCCTTTGACTTTTTGATTGAGAAAAAAATTCGAAATGTAGAGGTGCTATGGGCAACCGGTCGACGGAGCGATCATCACTTTGCTAACATCGCCTGCCTCGTTAAATATCGAAATAGCTTAAAGATCACCTTGATGGATGATTACTCGAAAATATATTTACTTGATAAAAAATATGAAAAATGGTTTGCCGCCAACACCATAATTTCATTAATTCCTTTGGGTAAAGTGACTGGGATAGTCACGGAAAACTTATGTTATCCTTTGGAGAATGAAGCCCTTGATAGCGGTTACCGCATGGGCAATAGCAACCATGTTTTAAACGATGGGATGGTAACTATCGAACACAAAACAGGCGACCTGATTTTAATGGAATGTAAGGACTAAAAAAGATTTTTATTGATCTTTACTTTCTTGATTGGTATCAACTTCTAACAAATCCCAATTGGTATCATCGCCTTCCTCGTAAATTTCGAACATTGGTTCTTCAAAAGATTTGGTTGTTAGCTTCCGCTCATAACTTAACAATAAGCTCGGTAGTAATATCAAATTGGTAAATAGAGCCACGAAATAGGTGATTGCCGACAAATACCCTAGAGCCTGTGTGCCGCCAAAATCAGAAAATACAAAAACGATAAATCCAAAAAACAAAATCACGGAGGTATATATAATGCTCAATCCTGTTTCCCGAATTGAAATAGCCACACATTCTTTTAAATCCCACTTTTTTAATTTTAATTCATGGCGATAATGTGCCAGAAAATGAATGGTGTTATCCACCGTAATTCCAAGCGCAATAGAAAAAATCAAGAGTGTGGATGGCTTTAATGGAATACCAAACCAACCCATGATTCCGGCTGTGATGATCATCGGAATAATATTAGGAATCATGGATACCACGACCATTCTAAACGAATAGAATAATATTGACATCAATGCAGCTATAGAAATAATAGCAAAAATGATACTTTGCCAAAGATTATTTAAGAGGTATTTAGTCCCTTCAGATGCTATTACTGAAGTCCCTGTTATTTTCACATCATAAAAGTCTTTATCAATCGCTGATCGTAAAAAAGGAAGAAATGTTTTTTTACCATAGAAAGACTTTATGAATTCAGGGTCTTCATTAAGTTTACTCTCTAATTCGGGATTTCCTTTACTTAAAAGGGGAATCATATTATTAAAAATCCCTGTATAATTAAACACTAAAGAGTCATAATAAGCTTGCTTTCCTTTTAAAGCAATAGCGTATAAGGATTCAATGTGCTTTCGCTCAGGATTCATGATGCTGTCTATGCGCCCACGAACCATATCAACCTCATCGGTCACTTGATACGAACCTAAATCCCTCATTTGAGTTCTAATACGAATTATTTTATTACTGGTATCGACCAAATCTTTTAAGGAAAAGGCCGAATTTGAAGCACTTGTATTGAATTTATCAACGTATTTTTTAAGGCGGAGTTTGTCATTGTTGTTAATGTTGGTATACATGGTAGAGTCGTTGTTGTAAAATGACATATTTACAAATTTTACCAGATCTACTACCGAAATACTTTTTGCAAACAAGGTGTCGTTCGCAAACATTTTCTGAACATCTTCCACCTTTCCAAGTGTCACTTTGTCGAATAAGCGTGTTCTTTTTTTATAATACACTAACACCTCGAATGGAACGGAGCCACCGAAGTTTTTCTCCATAAAATTGATATCCTTTCGAATTGGGTCATTTGGAGGAAGGTCTCCTGTAATATTTCCTGTAACACGCATCTGAAAAATTCCGATGCCCGCCACCACTGTTAAAACGATCGTAACTATATAAATAGCGGGACGATAGTTACTTGTTAGAACAACTAAACGATTTAAGAAGCCTATTGCCGCTTTTCTGTCTAAATGTTTTAAATGTCTTTCAGAAGGATTTTTAGAAAGGGACATAAAGATGGGAATCAAACAAACAGATACTACATAGCAAAGCATAATGTTGATGGATGAAATCACCCCAAATTCGAAAAACTTCTCCGAACTAGTATACAAGAAGGTCATAAAACCAAGTGCTGTTGTCACATTGGTAAGGAACATCGCTGTTCCCGTTTTACGAATCATCCTACTTAATGCCTTTGCCTTATTATTATGACTTCGGAATTCATAATGAAACTTATTGTAGAGATAGATACAATTTGGAATACCTATAACAATCATTAAAGGAGGAATCAAGGCCATCATCAACGATACATTATAGCCCATCAAACTTATCGTCCCTAAAGCCCAAACAACAGTTACCATCACCACCACAACACTAATAAATGTTACGCGTAATGAACGGAAAAGGAAATACATAAAAAGTGAGGAAATTAATACGGACAGAAAAATGAACGTAAACATCTCACTTAACACTCGCCTACCAATTTGAACACGCATGTGGGGTAAACCTGCAAAATGCATGTCTCCAAAAACAGGCTTGTATGCCGTTGCCAGATTCTCAACATTAATTACAACCTCTTGCTTTTTTTTGTCTATTAAATAACTTTCGTCAATATTTACTAGCATTAAACTCACATCCTCTCTTGCATTATAAAGCAAATCGGCGTAAAGTGGGTTGTTTCTAATTTCATTTTTTATTTCCCCAATGCTTTTCCCATCTACCGTGGAGGTATCAAAATTGTGATTGCGACCGGTGTAAATTACTTGTGGAATAAAGGTTTCTCTTAGCGTATCATTGATCAATTTTACCAATTTGGCTTCGCAAATTACCGCCGTAACACCATCAATTTTTAAAATACTATCTGCTAATTCCTTCCACTTTAAGAATTTTTTTTCGGTGTATAAATCCTTCGTTTTTATAGCAATAACTAATGTGGATCCATCTTCACCAAATAATTTTTTGAACTTTAAATAGGTTATTTGGCTTTCATTATCTTTAGGTAGGAGATTGCCGTATTTATTGTCTATTTTAAGACCTGATGTCGTGTAAAAACCAAAAAACACAGTCAACAAAGTTATTATCCCGAGGATAATAAATCGGTTTCTCAGTATAATATTGGCCATTATATTCCACATAATCAAACAATTTTCGTTGTCAAAGATAAGTTTATTTTCGCGAAGACAAAGACTTATCAGCCTGCAAACTATAAAGAATGGGATACAATTCTGATTTATTATACCACCAATTCTCAAATTTGCTATATTTACTCAATGAAGAATTTGCTACTACTATTCGTTTTTACTCAATTCATTTGCGTATTTATTCAAGGCCAAATTGTCGGTTTAGATGTAAAAAAATACCGCATTGAATTGGCCGTTTCGGATAAATCAAATGAAATAGTTGTCTCGCAACAAATCGATTTTAAGTGGGCTAAATCCACAGGGACACCATTCCCTGTATTTAACTTAATTCAACAGAATTCCGATAAAAAAGGCATGTTGGTAACAGCCATTACCCAAGACGGAAAAGCACTAGCTTTTCTTCAACGAAATGATTCGCTTTATCTTAAAAACATGACGCTTTCCAAAGAAAATTTTTATTCCATTCAAATTAGTTTTTCTGGAATTCCATTAGACGGCTTAGTTATCGGGGAAAACAAATATGGTTCTCGGACCATGTTTGGCGATAATTGGCCAAATCGGGCACAAAACTGGTTTGTTTGTCACGATCACCCCAGCGACAAAGCGCTCGTAGATTTTATTGTTACTGCGCCAAAACACTATGAAGTGGTGGCAAATGGAAAACTAATTAGAAAAACAGAAGGAATGAGTGCTAATACGTTTGAATATGCTTCCTCTGTTCCTTTGTCAACAAAAATAATGGTGGTGGGAATCGCGGAAATGAAGATCAAAGAACAGCGCAACAAAGACGATGTGACACTTTATAGTTGCGTGTATCCAGAGAATGAAAAGGAAGGTTTTTACGATTTTGATCTTGCACCTGGTATTTTAGCATTCTATAGCGCATATTTTTCCCCTTACGAATATGAGAAATTAGCGAATGTTCAATCAACGACTCGATTTGGTGGGATGGAAAATGCCGGGTGCATCTTTTATGATGAAAATTCGATTAATGGCACACGAAGTTGTGAGAATTTAATTGCCCATGAAATTGTACACCAATGGTTTGGAAATTCTGCCACCGAATCAGATTGGCCACACATTTGGTTAAGCGAAGGCTTTGCAACTTATTTTACTAATTATTACATCCAACAAACGAAAGGACAAGTGGCATTTTTTAAGCAAATGAAACAAGATAGAGACAAGGTAATTAGGTTTGGCAATTCCTATAAACATCCGCTAGTAGACAACACCTACGACAACTTAATGGACTTGTTAAATCCAAACTCGTATCAAAAAGGTGGGTGGGTCTTACATATGTTGAGGTGTAAAATTGGCGATGAAAAATTTCATGAAACCATCAAGGCGTATTACCAAAAATATCGCTTAGGAATTGCCTCTAGTGAGGACTTTGCTTCAATTGCCATTGAACTTAATCCAACTGCGAACTTACAGGTTTTCTTTAATCAATGGTTCCATCAAGTTGGACATCCTATTTTGAAAATTGAAAAACAAATCACTAAAAATGATTTAACCATCGAATTCTCCCAAATTCAACAGCCACTTTTTACCTTTCCTATTTCAGTTGACATCCTCTTTCAAGATGGAAGTCATACAATTGAAACAATTGAAATTTCAGAAAAGCATAGCAAATGGAAGATTCAACATTTTGACAAAGCCATCCAGCAAATAGAAATCGATCCACGCGTGGAATTGCTCTTTGAATTGAAATAATCCAACTTATCTTTACATAGAAAAACTAACTTTATAGCATGAATGAATCAAATTACGTAGAAGCTTTCGAGGAATTACAAGAAATTGTTGGTGAAATGGAAACCGGAAACATCAACATTGATGAATTAGCCATTAAAGTAAAGCGCGCCGCTGAACTTATAAAAATCTGCAAGTCCAAATTAAAAGCAACGGAGCTTGACGTTCAAAAGATTCTGGATGAATTAGATGACGTTACAGAAAATAACTAAGGCTTTTTTCTACCTTTGTATTTCAATTTTAAGGTAAATGTCAGACAATCGATATCAAGCCCGAGGAGTTTCAGCGGGAAAAGAAGATGTTCATAATGCGATTAAAAACATCGATAAAGGATTGTTCCCTAAGGCGTTTTGTAAAATAGTTCCAGATTATTTAGCAGGCCAAGAAGACCATTGTATCATTATGCATGCAGATGGAGCGGGAACAAAATCATCGCTGGCCTATATCTATTGGAAAACCACCGGAGACTTATCGGTTTGGAAAGGGATTGCGCAAGATGCCTTAATAATGAATCTTGACGATTTGCTTTGTGTGGGAGCCATTGGTCCTATACTGGTTTCATCAACTATTGGAAGAAACAAAAATGTTATTCCGGGCGAAGTTCTTTCTGAAATTATTAATGGAACGGAGGAACTTTTACAAGAACTGAGAAATTATGGCTTAGACATTCATTCGACAGGAGGAGAAACAGCTGATGTAGGCGATCTTGTGAGGACAATCATAGTGGATTCAACGGTTGTTTGTCGAATGAAACGATCCGATGTTATTTCAAATAGCAACATTCAACCGGGTGATGTCATCGTTGGACTCGCTTCATATGGCCAGGCAAACTATGAGCATGCTTACAACGGCGGCATGGGGAGTAACGGTTTGACAAGTGCGCGACACGACGTCTTTGAACACAACTTGGCAAACTTATTTCCAGAAAGTTATGACGCCGCCATTCCTGAAGAATTCATCTACAGCGGGGGCATGTCATTAACAGATTCGATTGAAGATTGTCCGCTTAATGCGGGGCAATTAGTACTTTCACCTACTCGCACTTACGCACCAGTTATAATTGAAATGCTTGCTAAGTTCAGAAAGGAAATACATGGAATGATTCATTGTTCTGGCGGTGCACAAACTAAAATATTGCATTTTATTGATGATTTGCACATCGTCAAAGACTCCCTATTTGACACGCCCACATTATTTAAGTTAATTCAAGCGCAATCGCAAACACCATGGCAAGAAATGTATAAGGTTTTCAACATGGGGCATCGCATGGAATTATACGTACCAAAAGAAATTGCTCAAGACCTCATCGATATTTCGAAAGGATTTGGGATTGACGCTAAAGTTATTGGTCATGTGGAAGCCAATAAAGGCCGTAAAGTCACCATAAAAGGAGTCCACGGAGAATTTGTTTACGAATAAGTACATTTTTTTCGCTGAAAGTTCTAAAAAAACAAAAGGATTTATTATTTTTGCCGTCCGATAACACGGAGGTGGGATGGGTGAGTGGCTGAAACCAACAGTTTGCTAAACTGTCGTACGGGTAACTGTACCGCGAGTTCGAATCTCGCTCCCACCGCGTAAGTTGATTATAGTGAGACGAGTTTGATAACGATCAAACTTACAGCAATAACAAAAGGTCAATAAGTTCGGGGCGTAGCGTAGTCCGGTCATCGCGCCTGGTTTGGGACCAGGAGGTCGCAGGTTCGAATCCTGCCGCCCCGACAAGGGGGATGAAATTCATCCCCCTTTTTTATTAATAAGATTTAGGTCCCGTAGCTCAGTTGGATAGAGCAACTGCCTTCTAAGCAGTAGGTCTTTGGTTCGAATCCAAACGGGATCACTAAGAGGCAGTTTCCACCGCCTCTTTTATTTTAACTCAACTTTTCAAATGCCTTATTATTCCTATGTAATTCGTTCCTTAAAAAACGAAATACTATACAAAGGTTCTACCCAAAACATTCAAAATAGATTACAGTCCACAATCTTGGGAAAGTGACTTTTACCTCCAAATTTACTCCTTGGGAATTGGTTTTATCTGAATCATTTAATACTCGTGCAGAAGCTACGAAACGAGAAAAGTGGTATAAAACTGGAGTGGGAAGAGAATGGATTAACCAACAATTATAAGAAAAACTTAGATCGATAGAGAGCAATCCGCCGCGGCGGATAGGTCTCAGGTTCGACTCCTGAGCGGATCACAAAAGGAGCCCACTTCATAAAATGAAGCGGGCTTTTTCGTTTTTTAATGTCGGGAACTTGTCTGTGTTTACAATAGCAGCATTTTAAACTTCACCTCAAAAATATTTAAGCTAATATATTATCTATAATGAATCCTTTTTCCATTGATAAAAATCCAACAGACATACTGAAGGAACTTGCTCAACGAACAAGAACCCTTCGAAAAGAACTTAAAATGTCCCAGAGTGAACTTGCTCAACGTGCCAATGTTTCGCTTGGGAGTTACAAACGATTTGAAACGAGTGGTCATGTTTCATTAGATTCATTATTAAAAATCGCTTTTATCCTTGGAAAACTAGGTGATTTTGAAACCGTTTTTCAATCATACCGATAAGGAGAACTAGCGTCATCTTCCATGAGTTGCACATAACTATGGTAGCGGGAGGGAGCGATTTTCTCCTCTTCAAGGGCTAGTTTTACGGCACAATGAGGTTCATTTAAGTGCAAGCAATTATGAAACTTACATTCCCCTAGCCTGCTCCGCATTTCTCTAAAGTAATGAGCGATGTGGTCTTTTTCGAGATTAATTAATCCAAAAGCACGGATGCCTGGGGTATCAATAATATAGCCGCCACTTGCTAATTTATGCATTTCAGCAAAGGTTGTGGTGTGCTTACCCTGTTCGTGAGATTGTGATATTTCTCCAATCCGCAAATTTAGATTTGGATCTAATGCGGCTACCAAAGATGATTTTCCAACGCCACTATTACCTGATATCATAACATTTTTACCCTTGATTTCCTCTTTTAAAAAGGAAATGGAATCGGAATTAAAGGTTGATATCGGTTCAACCGCATAGCCAACATCTGTGTAAATCGATTTTAACACTTCGAAAAGACCCGCTTCTTTTTCGCTATACAAATCAATTTTATTAAATAATAAGGTAGTTGGTATTCTAAACGACTCAGCTGCCACCAAAAAACGATCAATAAAAGCAAGTTGTGTAACCGGTGATTTTAAGGTGACTACTAAATAGGCATGGTCAATATTAGCAGCCATTATTTGCATCTGCTTACTCAAATTAGTAGATTTTCGGACAATGTAATTATGTCGCGCCACCACATTATCTATAAGATAATTTCCTTCGCTATCTTTTTCATCACGGATATAGACCCTGTCACCCGCAGCAATTGGGTTGGTGGTAGAGAGTCCATCTAATCTTAGCTTTCCTCGAATTCGGGCCTGTGCAACCTCCCCATTTCCCAATTCCAAGGTATACCATAATCCAGTAGATTTTAATACGAGTGCTTCTTCCACTTGACAAAGTTAAAATATTGTGAGTTATGACGTGTCATTTTCTTCTAAATAGAAGACAAAGCCCACGAATAAACACATCAATTCATTACTCCTTTGAGAGGGGAGAAACAAAAAAGATGGCTGTGCTAACAATAGAAATTTGTACATTTATCCATAATATAGTTTTTATGAAAAAAAGCATTCTACTTATTTTAATTGTTGCCTTAACAACTATCGGAACGGCGCAAAGCCTACGAGACTTCAAAACAAAAACAACTGCAAATAGCGCGGAACGAACGCAAATGCTCGATTTAATGAGAGAAAGAGTTTACGACCATGTACAGCAAGATGTTGTCTTTGTGGTGAATCACTTTAAAGTCATGAATGATTATGCTTTTTTTGAAGGCACGGCTCAACGAAAAGATGGAAAATCAATGGATCTATCACTATTTCTGGAGGATGTAGATGTTTGCTGTTATTGTGGTGCTTTATTCAAAAAAACAAATGGCAAATGGCACATCCTAGATGGAGCAACATTTCCTAACGATGTTTGGTGTTCGGGACTTACAGAACGATTCCCAAATGTTCCACGGGCGATTTTATCAGAAGCTGCTAAATATTAACGATTAAAAAATCAGTATTTTTTCTTATACTTACTTTCATTCACCCAACATAGAAAGTGAGGCCCACAGATTACTACTTCGAATAGTGGCCCATTTATTAAAGAAACTCGTACATTTATCCATAAAACTGATTTTTATGAAAAAAAGCATCTTACTTATTTTATTTGTTGCCATAACAACTATCGGCACGGCACAAAGCCTGCGAGATTTTAAAACTAAATCAACTGCAAACAGCGCGGAACGAACGCAGATGCTCGATTTAATGAGGGAAAGAGTTTACGATCGCGTACAGCAAGATGTTGTGTTTGTTGTAGATCATTTTAAAGTGATGAATGACTATGCCTTCTTCGAAGGGAAGGCACAACGAAAAGATGGTAAAGTGCTAAGGATGCCAGAAGACTATGGCGATTGCTGTTACTGTGGGGCTTTATTTAAAAAAACAAATGGAAAATGGCACATCCTAGAAGGGGCAACATTTCCAACTGACCTCTGGTGTTATGGACTTTCAGAACGATTCCCAAATGTTCCACGGGCGATTTTAACAGACGCGGCTAAAAACTAACCATTAATGAGAGCTGTATTTTTCCTATTCTCACTTTCATTTACCCTGTCTCCCGAGAAAAAATCGGCTGATAAACTAGTTCAGGCCTACCCATTTTCTATACATCACATTAGCGAAAACTATGTTTACTTTCATGATGGCACAAAATTAATTTATGATGATAAAATAGCAAAAGGTACCGCTGAACTGCTAGAAAAACCTGATATTCAAGACCAATTTTATTATACCTATACAAAAGGCACCATTACTGAAAATCAACTTAGCGATGCGGGGAGAATTCGAAATGAGGCGTTTTTCAAAAAAATGTATGGTGCAACAAGAGAGGCCGTTGTTAAGAATTTAGTAAATGTGGTGTGGTGCCCCAAATTGGTAAATCAAACCTTTCAATTTAGTAAAGTGAACAATGCGCATTTAGAACTAAAAGCCATTTCTGATGAACTGGATAAACATCCAGAATGGAAAAAATATTTGACTAATATTGGTGGAACTTTCAATTGGCGATACATTAACGGCACAAAAAGACTAAGCAATCATTCCTTTGGAATTACCATTGATTTGAATACGAGCTATTCCAACTACTGGCAATGGGCTTGTGGCTGCACCGATGAGAAAGCGAAGCCAAAATATCAAAATAAAATTCCTCAAGGAATCGTTGATATTTTTGAAAAACATGGGTTTATTTGGGGAGGTAAGTGGTCCCATTTTGATACTATGCATTTCGAATATCGACCAGAATTGTTATAAGCAAATAAGCAATAGAGAATGAAAGTATACGGTTTAGTTGGAAAAACACTGCAACATTCTTTTTCTGCCAACTTTTTTTCAGATTACTTTGTAAATGAAAATATTGTAGCAAAATACCAAAACTTTGAACTGAAAACTATCGAAGATATTCAATCGGTATTTGACCTACAACCTGCCGGGCTTAATGTGACCATTCCATACAAAGAAAGTGTTATTCCATTTTTAGATGAGCTCGACCCCATTGCTGAAAAGATTGGCGCCGTGAATACCATTGTCTTCGATGGGGATAAAAAAATTGGCTACAATACCGATGCTTTTGGATTTAAGCAGGCCATCAAACCATTTCTAAACAATCAACATGAGCGGGCCCTTATTTTTGGGACGGGAAGCGCGGCAAAAGCAGTCGCAAGTGTTTTAAAAGAAATTGGTGTTGATGTGATTTTTATCAGTCGTAATCCCCTTGGGAAGAATAAACACTTTAACTATTCAGAAGTTAATCTTCAAATGCTAAATGCTTGTAAATTAATGGTTAATTGTACTCCGGTGGGGACTTTTCCGAATAGTTCTGATTACTTACCCCTCCCCTACGAAGGCATTGGCAAAGACCATTTGGTCATCGATTTAATTTACAACCCAATAAAATCAATGTTTCTTCAAAAAGCAGAAAATCAAGGGGCCACCATAATGAATGGAGAAGGTATGTTGAAAGCGCAAGCAATGAAAAGCTGGTCCTTGTGGAATAACTAATTAAATGTGCATTGCGCGATTATCGGTTGCCGCCATGGCAGCTTCCTTCATCGCTTCAGAATACGTTGGATGTGGATGACAAATCCGAACTATATCCTCGGCAGATGCACGATATTCCATTGCCACCACCGCTTCCATAATTAAGTCAGCTGCACGTGGGGCAATCATATGTACGCCCAAGACCTCATCGGTTTTTTTATCGGCAATAATTTTTATCAGTCCGGCTGTATCCATGCTAGCACGCGCTCTTCCGAGTGCTTTGATTGGAAAACTTCCGACTTTATATTCGATACCCATCGCCTTAATTTCTTCCTCCGTTTTTCCAACGGCAGCCACTTCGGGCCAAGTATAGACAACTCCTGGAATTAAATTGTAATTAATGTGTGGTTTTTGTCCCGCCAAAAATTCAGCAACAAACACGCCTTCTTCTTCCGCTTTATGAGCAAGCATTGCGCCTCTTACGACATCGCCAATAGCAAAAATAGTAGGTACAGCAGTCTGTAGATTTTCATTCACCTCTACTTGTCCCCGATTATTAGCGGTAAGTCCCGCATTAGCAAGATTCAAGCCTTCTGTGTATGCTTTTCTTCCAACCGCCACCAAGCAATAATCCGCTTCAAAAGTTACTGTTTCCTCCTTTTTATTTAAGGCGGTAACCACCACTGATTTTCCCTTGTTCACAACCTTCTGAACACGGTGTTCCATTTGAAACTTAAATCCTTCTTTCTTTAAAATTTTTGAAAATTCTTTCCCAATCGTTCCGTCCATCGTAGGTAATAAAGACGCGGCGAATTCAATTACTTCAATTTCACTTCCCAAACGACTAAATACAGAACCTAATTCTAAGCCAATAACGCCGGCGCCAATCACCAACATTTTTTTGGGAATTTCTTTCATGTTTAGTGCTTCCGTAGAAGTAATAATCCGCTTCTTATCCGGCTCCATTCCTGGGAAGAAATTGGGTTTTGATCCAGTAGCAATGATGATGTTTTTTGCAGTGATTACCGTTTCTGAACCGTCCTCACTTTTCACTAAAACGGAATTCTTATCGACAAAAGAACCCAAGCCATGATGCACATCGATTTTATTTTTATCCATCAAAAACTTAACACCTGAACATGTTTGACTTACCACCTCATTTTTACGGTGGATCATTTGTTCCATATTTGCTTTTAATCCTTCTACTTCAATTCCATGCGTAGAAAAATTATGCTTCGCATTGAAAAAATGTTCAGAAGAATCAAGTAGTGCTTTTGATGGAATACACCCTACATTCAAGCAAGTACCACCAAGCGTATTGTATTTTTCAACAATTGCTGTCTTCATTCCTAATTGAGCACATCGAATGGCAGAAACATAACCGCCAGGTCCAGAGCCAATAATAATTACGTCATAACTACCCATCTTCGTATCTTTATAATCGCAAAGTTAAGACTTAATCAGATAATGAAAGAAAAAATAACAATTATTGGAGGAGGATGGATCGGAATTCCCCTTGCAGAATCATTACATAAGGAGGGTTTTAAAATCGTTATCTCCTCTAGAAAAGTAGAAAAACAAGTTTTTTTTAAAAGTAGAAATTGGTCTCCAATAGGACTGGAATTCGCAGAAAGCTCCGTAAACATAAACTTATTGGACAATAAATCACTCGAAACAGACGTGTTAATTATCGGCTTACCACCCACTAAATTTAGTAATTATCCTGCTGTTATTTCTTCATTAATTGCTTATTTTCCATCAAGCACCCAAGTTATTTTTCTTAGTTCAACCAGTGTTTATGCGGATACGCTTGGGTTATTAAATGAAAAGAGCCCACTAAAAGCTGAGCACCCATTAGTTCATGCAGAAGAGTTCGTTTTGAAACAAAAAAATCATTGTGTGTTAAGATTGGGTGGCTTAATTGGTCCGGGGAGAAATCCTATTAATCAACTTATTAAAAAAGAAATGCCAATTAGCGATGGAGAAACACCTGTGAATTTAATCCACCAAACAGACGTGATTCGGGCGGTTTCAATGCTAATTAATCAAAAAATAACAGGGGAAATATTTAACCTATGTTCACCGGAACACCCCACTAGAAAGGAATATTATAATAAAGCAGCCAACTATTTTTATGGCAAGGAATTGTCATTTCTAGAGGACGGAAACGTAAAAAAAATTGATGGTTCGGCCATAGAAAATTGGGGTGGTTTTTGTTACAACTCTTCTATTTTCAATTTTGAACAAATTAAATGATTTTTTAAAGCAAACATTTGCCTTAACTTTACGTCTAACCAACCTATGAGGATACTAATTCTTTGTTGTTTTATCTTGTTCTCGAAACCATTTTTTGCTTCGCACATAATTGGTGGTGATATTTACTATAATTACCTTGGAAATAATCAGTACCGTTTTTTTATTACCCTTTACCGCGATTGCAATTCCACAGGGGCAGAATACGACAATCCTTTAAAGTTATCCATCTATATAGGAGGAAACTCATTGTACCAAAATATCGATGTGCCATTTCCCGGCAGCACAGTTTTACCTGTAATCTTTAATAATCCTTGTGCCACCCCTCCGACAAATATTTGTGTCGAAAGAGCCATTTATACGGTTGTAGTTACATTGCCCCCATCACCAAATGGTTATACAATCTCCTACCAACGGTGTTGCCGGGGACCAAATGTCACTAACCTAATCAATCCCGATGATACGGGCATTACCTTAAGCACGACCATTCCTGGCTCAGGTTCTAATTACTATCAAAACAGCAGTCCACGCTTTGTAAATTACCCCCCTATTCTACTTTGCAACAACGACAATTTAGTTTTCAACCATGTTGCAACCGACCCCGATGGTGATCAATTAGTGTATTCATTAGTTACCCCAAACTCAGGGGCAAGTTCAGTAAATCCAATGCCTTTACAAGCCCCTCCTCCGCCTTATCCACCTGTAAATTGGGCGGGGGGTTTCAATGCTGCTACACCATTAGGACCCGGTTCATCCGTATCCATAAATCCAGTGACAGGGATCTTAAATGTTAACCCTTCTATGATCGGCTTATTTGTGGTAGGAGTTCGCGTCCAAGAAATTAGAAATGGCGTTATCATTGGGGAAACTGTCCGTGATTTTTTATTCCGTGTTTTCAACTGTAATATAACGATGCAAGCGATTCTTCCTACACAAGAACAGCTGCCGACATTTATTTCCTATTGCCAAGGATTAAATGTTCAATTTGATAATAATTCTTACGGAGGAACCAGCTATGCCTGGAATTTTGGCGTGCCCGGCACCAATGCTGATGTTAGCAGTAATTTTGAACCGAACTATACCTACCCTGCACCGGGAACTTACCAAGCACAATTAATTGTTAATCCAGGGCTGCCTTGTACAGATACGGCGTATATTTCAATAATAGTAAATAACCCTTTCTCTATTTCATGGACTGCTGAAGATTCGTTGTGCATTATTGGAAACGAATTTAATTTCGTTGGAATCTCTAGTTCTCCCAATATCGGCACCTATAATTGGACTTTTGATGCCAATGCTTCCCAAGCAAGCTCGAATGGTTTAGCTGGTCCAACTATCAATTATACAACGCCAGGTTTTCACACCATAACGCTTAACGGAGACAATGGAGAATGTCAAACCAGCTTTACAGATTCCGTATATATTTTTGGGCAAGCAGTTTCCAATATTCTTGTTCCTCCAGATCTTTCTTGCCTTGGCTACACCATTCCATTTGGGAACTCCTCCAGTAATAGTATTCTCTATCAATGGGATTTTGGAGTGCCGGGCATAAATACAGATGTTAGTGCGGCCTTTTCTCCAAGCTATACCTACACGAGTCCCGGTAACTATACTGTACAATTAATCGCTAGTTCGGGCTTAAATTGCTCGGATACAAGCGATGTGCAAATTACAGTATACGAACCCCTGCTTTTGAGTTTTACTCACAGTGATTCACTTTGCATCAATGGCGGATTATACGATTTTGATGCAACGGTGAGCGGGCCACCCAATAGTACTTATTGGTGGGACTTTGGTACAAGTGCTTCCCCATCCAACTCAACCAGTATAGACGTAAACGATGTTTCCTATTTAAATGCTGGTTTTCATCCCGTTACACTTTACGGTAGTTTTGATAATTGCATAGATTCAGTCGTTCAACAAGTATATGTGTATTTTGAGCCTACTATTGATTACGTTTTCTTAAACACCTTGCAATGCGCTCCATCCACTGCAACCTTTATCAATACGAGCACTTCAGACGGCAACACAATCTACTCGTGGGACTTTGGCGATGGGGGAACGGCGACTTCTCAAAATGCTACCCATGTCTATTATCAAGTGGGAACCTATAGTGTCGGATTAACCTTAATTACTCTCGAAGGATGTATTGACACCCTTTACATGCTTCAACAAGATCTAGTAACTGTTCACCCGTCACCTATTGCAGGATTTAGTGTTAATCCAACTGAAGTGGATGTTTGCGATAATACCGTTAATTTTATCGATGAATCTAGTGGGGCTTCCAGCTACCTTTACTACTTCGACCATCTTGGCTTTTCGTCCACTCTAGCCAATTTTTCTCATGAATACGTTGTGTCAGGGACCGACAACCCAATTCAGTTAGTTTCCAACGCGTTTGGCTGTAAAGACTCCGCCATTTGTACGGTTAAAGTAAGTCCATTTACACTTTACATACCCAATACCTTTATTCCTGATGAGGATGGTAAAAACGATATTTTCAAACCCATTACTGATTTTGAAATTATTGATTGGGAGTTTTGTGTGTACAATCGTTGGGGCGAATTAGTTTTTAAAACGGATAACAAAGAAATGGGATGGGATGGAAAATACCGTGGAGTGATTTGCCCTGATGGAATTTATGCCTACGTTTTGAAATACAAGCCTTGCAACATTCCAAGTGCGTGGCAATTAATCACAGGATCTGTCAACCTATTGAAGTAAGTCTACTTTCGCAGGACAAAATTTTGACCTAGATAAACCTTTCTTACCTGTTCGTCAGCAGCCAGTTCTTCTGCTGTACCTGACTTCAATATTTTTCCTTCAAAAAGCAAGTAAGCCCTATCCGTGATAGAAAGTGTTTCTTGCACATTATGATCCGTTATTAAGATCCCGATGTTCCGTTTCTTCAATTCAGAAATTATACTTTGGATATCTTCCACTGCTATAGGATCTACTCCTGCGAATGGCTCGTCAAGTAGGATAAATTTGGGGTCAGTAGCAAGTGCGCGTGCTATTTCGGTCCGTCTTTTTTCTCCGCCAGACAAACGATTCCCTAAATTCTTTCGAATAGAGACAAGACCAAACTCTTCCAATAGCGTTTCTAATTTTTCTGATCTTTGAACGGATGACAGTGGGGTCATTTCAAGAATTGCCATGATATTATCTTCTACACTTAGCTTCCTGAAAACAGAAACCTCTTGTGGAAGATACCCAATTCCTAATTGAGCCCTTTTATACATCGGTAATTTTGTGATTTCAAGCTCATCAAGAAAAACTTGTCCTTGATCTGGCCTAACTAATCCTACAATCATGTAGAAAGAAGTTGTTTTGCCGGCACCATTCGGTCCTAATAAACCAACAATTTCACCTTGATTTACCTCTACAGACACACCGTCAACCACCGGCCGACCTCTGTATGTTTTTTTGATGCTTGTTGTAAATAACTTCACCCCGCTAAAATACTAAAAATTGAAGGAAAAACGAGCTCGGACACCCAAGGGACTTATTCCGGGTGTATTATGAGTCATTCGGTAAACCAAATCAACCCGTCCTACTTTAAAAATATTTTCAATACCAATAGATAGTTCCGAATAAGGAATATTTCCAAATTTCTTTACAAAAGAAGGCATTAGCATTACTTGATTGTGACGCTCACTAACGGCACCGTACATGATGCGACCTGTGGTAACCAAGCGCAACTTTAACTTATTAACTAGCGGGATGCGATCAAAAAATAATCCCTCCCAATGGTTTTCAATAAAACCCGAAACGTAGCGATCAGAAACAAATTCCACAAAATTTAATTTATTAAATGTGGAGGTTAGCAGCCACAAAGACTGATTGCCTTCATGAACTTTCAAGAATGGGTAAGCCGTCATTCCAAAAATATACCCAGCTGTAGCTCCATACCTCATTCTACCAAAAACCCCCACTTGGGTATTGTGCTCGAGTTGAAATTCAAGTTTTTGATAATTATATTGGCTTCCAAAAATACCTTTAACGCCAAAAATTGCCTGAATAGAAAGGATGGGAAAACTTGAGGTTACGCTCGTTCTGTCAAAAGCACCGCTGATAAATTCCTCGTCTTTAGTCCAGCGAAATCTTGCCGTAATTTCTGCCGTTCTGATTTGGCTTATTGTATCTATAAGTTGTGAACTAGGATTATAGCACAAATAACTCGTTACTCCCAATGGATTAAATTGTTTCCACTCCATCCCTGTAAAAATGACAATGTCTTTTTTTACATCCTTTTCAAAGTTAAGACCCACTTTTTTTACGAAGGTTAATTTATCAAATGGAGCGGTGCTAAATACGGTAGCAAAAGTAGACCCCAGTGCTACGGCAGTTGGCGATTGGCCAATTTGCTCAATATTAAAATTGTAGTATCCTATCAGCAAAGCGCGTTTCTTTGGACTTACGTTATAGCGTATTAGTGCGCCATACTTCCAGCGTTGATCTAAAAAACCATACCCCAATGTCCCACCTAACTCAATGCGCCTTGAAAAATCGTTAGAAGTTCTAAGTCCCAAAGAAACACGATATTTCTCTACAGGATTGGAGCTTAACAATGAAAAAACACTCCCCAATTCTACTTTTCCCAATGGGAAATAACCCGTTGAAGCAAAATAGGTAAGCTTCTTTAATTTAACAAATAACGGGGCTTTATTAAGAGAGTCGATCATTAGTTCGATCCCTTTCTCATTGAGGTTAAGCGTAGAATGCCTTAATTCGCTCCATTCTTCTTTAGTTTTACTAGTGGCACCATCCATTATTTCGACGGTATTATCTGATTTATAAAAGTCAGGCGGACGCTTAGTATTAACCACAAAGTTTTTTCGGGAACTAGATCTACGGCCATATAAACCGATTAATTTAGTGTCTTGGGTTAAACGAACATCTGCAATTAATTTTTCATTGGTAAGCATCCAAACTTCTTTTTCAATTTGATTAAAATCCTGTTCAAAATAAAAATCTTGTATGTAATTCAAATTAGCGAGCCCAGCGATGTTCGCTTTAATTTGTTTGACCGCATAGGTGGTATCATGAATCCACATTTCCCCCTCAAAAACTAAATCACCTTTTCGTTTTGGAATAAAGCGTAACTTATAACACCAATCCGTTCCGATATAGGTGGAGTCTTCTAAAAAATACTTGTAATACGAACGCGAGTAATTAGCTATTGGGCTAATAAAAGATTTACCGAATAAATCAATAATATTATCGTAAACATTTATTTCTAAATACATGTCTCCAAGAAATTGAGAGATTTTTAGATTTTCTATCCCTGTTACCCTTGTTGCTTTTACCACTTCCTTCTTATTTTTCGGGTTATTAGAGAAATAAAAATCGGAGACGGATTCACTTAATACGAGTGGTAGAAAAGTTTTTCCTTCAGCTGAAGTATCCATATAATTCAATACAAAGTCAAGTTTTTTCACCACTCCAATCTGATTAAATTTATCCCCAAGGTTATTCCCGTCTAGTTGAATTTTATTGTAAACCTCATATTCGTATGCATCCAACTTTTCCTTGTTATTGACTTTTTTGTGTGCGATTACTTTTTTATGAAGCCTAGTTGAAGGTAATTCATCTGGTGGACGAACTGTAATCTCTTCGAAATTTGCTATTTTAACGGCTAATTTCACATTTAAAACCTGAGTTTGATCAAGCTTTATTTTGAATCGTACGGTAGCATATCCAGGAAATGAAAATTGCAGTGAATCTGTAGCATAATAGGTCTCCAACTTATAATAACCCATTGAATCACTCAACACCCCAATTTTAGAATTAAAAAATTGAATTTTTACATTGGCAATACCTTCTTTGCTAGACTCATCGACTACTTTACCAGAAACGATTGTTTTTTGTGCCGTAAACAGGGCGGGAAAGAAGCAAATTAAAAAAATCAGCCACCTCATTCTTGAATCGCCTGTGCCTCTTTCTTAGCTAATCTTTCTGCTCTTTTAGAAACTAAGATCCCAATTTCGTATAAAATAATTATGGGGATTGAAACGATAATTTGCGAGGCGATATCCGGCGGGGTAATTATAGCTGCTAAAATCAATATAGCAACGATGGCATGCTTGCGGTATTTAATTAAAAAAGAGACATTGATCAATCCAATTTTTGTAAGAAGGTAGCTAACCACAGGGAGCAAGAAAAATAACCCTGAATAAAAAACTGTAGAAAAGATAGTGCTCATGTAAGAACCAATCGTAAAGTTGTTTTCGATTTGATTACTTATTTGATACGACCCAAAAAATTGAACGCTTAATGGTGCAACAAGAAAATAACCAAATAAAATTCCTAAGAAAAATAATAAACTGACATAAAAAACTAGCCCATTTACCATTTTCTTTTCGCGTTGTTTAAGTCCCGGTTTTATGAAACTCCAAATTTGATAAAAAACATAAGGAAACGATATAACTAAGCCACCCAAAAAACTCATCATTAAAGCATACGTAAATTGACCTGAAACCGTCATACTTTGCATTTTCACTGGGATTTCTTCTACACAAACCCCAATGTATTGACATAAAAGACGAAAGGTCACAAAATCCTTATCCTTCATCGATAAAAATAAATTGACCATGATTTCCTCTTGAAAATACCAAATTACAATTGCCAATAGTAGGATAACGATAGCACATCGAACCAAGCGCCATCGAAGTTCCTCTAGGTGCTGTAAAAAAGACATGTTTCCAGAATTCTCCATTTTACAAATTTACCAAAAAATAAAAGATTCCTTTAAAATTTATATACATCGTAGTACATCGTAAATTGATTACGTTCTACACTTGTAGCTTTGCTTCATAAATTAGAACAATATGGAAAATCACATGGAAATAAGAAAGGTAAAAATCGCTTCATGCGAGCAAGATGTAGAAATACTTGGCCAGCTAACTACAGGTAATTTTAAGTACCAAAGTTCTGTTGTCATTAACGTAGCAGACTTGAATCGCTTAATAAATCATTTACAGCGACTCAATCCAAGCGATGAAATAAGTGCTATGTTTACCAGTACTACTTTTCCAGACGGAACAGAATACGAATTAGACACAAATTCATTAGAAAACAAGACTATATCATTACTTGATATTGCCAACTTTCGTTCTGTAAGAAAAATTTGTGCTTAAGGCTGTATGATAACAGTTTCCTCATTGGTTACTTCAGCCTCAATTTTTATGATGCCTTGGCCAAATCGATTTGCTTTGTAAGCATTGATATCCAAAACAGCAACGCCAGCTTGTCCTAATTGATAGATTTCATTATAATTAAATGTTGCGATCCCTGCAGCATTGGTATAAGCTGTATCCCAAACGGCCACTTGTGATGGACAATTACAAGTTGATGTACCATGTAATACAACCATTGCTTGTTCCACTACATCATTATTTTCATCACGAACTTCAATTTTCGCAATTGTATCTTCTTTTTTAACACAAGAACCTATAACGATTAAACCCATTATTACGATTCCAAAAAACGCTAATTTTTTCATTGCAAAAATTTAATTTGGTAAATAAATTGTTTCTACAGAGGTAGTATGAACTCTACATCTCGTATATCCCGCAGCTGTTTTTGTATTATGCTTTACAACAATATCAAAATATCCTGTAGTATTATCAGGGCCAGAAACATCAAAGTATTGATCCATATCAACTACGGTAAATCCAGAACTGTTGGTGTAAGAGGTGTCAACAAAATCTAAAGTAGCAGGATTGGATTGTTGGTCGCCAATAATAACGACTTTCGCGCCATTCATTAATTGGTTAGAAGATGATCGCACGAAAACCTTCAATATAGCTGGATCTTTTGACTTACAAGACCCAACAATTACCGCTATGAAAAGGATAGAAATCCCAAAAATTATTTTTTTCATCTTATTTAATATCTTCCAAAATTAAAGTTAAATTTCCAATAATCAAAGTCTTTACGCTTAGACATAAAAGATGTTGCCTTTGCAGAAAAAATAATCCTTGTATTACTGAAAAAGTTGCGCTCTATTCTTTTATTTCAAAATCCTTTTACCTTTGTATATAGGATATTGTTTAAGTTAAACAATTTGACTTAATAAAAAGTTACAAGCGATAAAAAATGATTCAGAAAATTAACGAATTACTTTCGGCATTCGAGATCGATAGCTCACTTATAGGTACAGCTGAAGAACTTGAAACATTTAGAATAAGTTACCTTGGATCAAAAGGGCAGTTGAAGGAATTGTTTAATGAATTAAAGAATGTTTCCAACGAAAGCAAAAAGGAATTTGGGCAGCAAGTTAATGCGGTACGAATGAAATTGGAAGCTTTTTATAATGACAAAAAAGAGGCGCTTGCTCCCATCAAAAAAACAAGCGTTGATCAAGACTTAAGCCGAACAGGTGAAGGCATCACACAAGGGTCACATCACCCGCTATCAATTGTTCGCAATGAAATCATAGAAGTTTTCAATCGAATTGGATTTGATGTTTCAGAAGGACCAGAAATAGAAGATGACTGGCATAATTTCTCCGCATTAAACTTTCCAAAAAACCACCCGGCAAGAGATATGCAAGATACCTTTTTCATAGAAAAGGGCGAGCGGGAAATGGCGCTTCGGACACACACTAGTTCAGTCCAAGTTCGTGTAATGGAAAACAGCCAAGCACCGATTAGAACAATTTCCCCAGGAAGAGTCTATCGAAATGAAGCTATATCCGCACGAGCACATTGTTTCTTTCATCAAATAGAGGGCTTATACATCGATAAAGATGTTTCATTTGCCGACTTAAAACAAACGCTGGTATACTTTGCAAAAGCAGTATTTGGTGAAAATGCGCAGATCAGGCTCCGGCCTTCTTACTTCCCTTTTACGGAGCCAAGTGCGGAAGTAGATGTGTCTTGTTCAATATGTGAAGGAAAGGGTTGCAATGTATGTAAATACAGTGGGTGGTTAGAAATTCTTGGCTGTGGAATGGTGGATCCCGCCGTCTTAGATGCCAGTGGCATTGATTCCAGCGTTTATAGCGGATATGCATTTGGTATGGGCGTTGAACGTATCGCGCAACTAAAATATAAGGTCAACGATTTACGCCTGTATTCTGAGAATGATATGCGGTTTTTAAAACAATTTAAGTAGACAATGTCATACCAAGAAATCAACACAGAAAATGAATTACTAGAGTTAATGGCAAAAAGTAGCCATAAACCACAAGTGATTTTCAAGCACTCAACGCGATGTTACATTTCATCTAGGGTGCTAAAAAATACCCAAAGTTCTTTTGAAGACCCTCGTGCCGATTGGTATTTACTGGATTTAATAGCTTTTCGAAACCTATCCAATGAAATTGAAAAGTCACTAAAAGTCCCTCATCAATCGCCACAACTAATAATTATTTATAATAAAATAGCGGTGTATAATGCTTCGCACGAACAAATTGAACCCGAACATATTTTTAATCAACTTGATTTACTAAAGCCATGAAAAAAAAAATATCGGTCTATGCACTTGTTGTTATAGGAATTGGTCTAATCGCCTTTTTTCTTTACACAAATAATGAGTCGCCCACCGAAGAAGATAACAAGGTTTGCTATTTTAGTCTTGAGGAAAACCTCACCATAACACATGGAAAAGAATTAAGCATCTCCATCTTATCCAACGAAAAAATTAAGAGCTTGGAGCTTCAAGTAGGAGATAGTATAGTTTCAAGCTGGAAAAATCCGACAAAAAAGACACAATATATTTTATCAACTAGCTCACTAGGGGTGGGTGCTGTTTCTATAGTACTTATAGCAAAAGACATGAAAGGGAAAGAAATTCAAGACGAGCGTGTCATTCAAGTTTTGTCTGATATTATCCCACAACAATGGAGTGTGAAAATAAATGCTGAATACCCACATTTGGACTCTAGTTTTACGCAAGGACTTGCTTTTAGCGGCAACGACTTTTTTGAAAGCACCGGAGATCCCAACAAAACAGGGAGCACCTTGGTGGGTGAAATTGATTTACAAACAGGAAAAATAAAGCGCAGAACAACACTTGACGCGAGCTTTTTTGGAGAGGGCCTTACCATAATGGATAAGCAATTATTTCAAATTACCTGGACCAACCAAACTTGTTTTGTCTATAATCAAGCAGATTTCTCAAAAGCAAATACCTATTCGTACACAGGCGAAGGTTGGGGGCTTTGTAATGATGGAAAATCATTAATTATGTCGGATGGCTCAGAGCGATTAACCTTCCGTGACCCAAAGACCTTTGAAGTTCAAAAAACAATTGAAGTATACACCAACGAAGGAGCCATTACCAAACTAAACGAGTTAGAATTTATTGATGGCTATATCTACGCTAATATATGGACGAAGAACTTAATCGCTGTAATTGAGCCTAAAAAAGGAAAAGTCATTGCAATAATTGATGCCACCGAATTAGCGACAAAAGGAAAGGGAAATGGGGAAGTGTTGAACGGAATAGCCTACAACGGCATCAGCAAGAAAACCTATATGACCGGGAAATTTTGGCCGAAATTATTTGAAGTGGAAATTCTAAAAAAAGTTAAGGCTTCGTAAAAGGGATTTCAGTTTTAATCGCCTCTCCGTTTGATATTACTAATTTATAGCCTCCTTGCTTTAGATCATTCGTTGAAAAAAAGTGGTATTTACCCTTTACATCAAATGATTTCACCAACTCTTTTCGATCGCTTATAATTTCAACTTTTACATTAGAATTTTCAATACCATTAAAATGCAATTGAAACTCTTCATCGTTCACAGGCATTAAACTAATAAATCCCTGCTCACTTTGTACTAAATCTTTCGCTACTTGCTTCTTGCTTTTTCTGTTTAAGAAGTTTCCTTCTGTGCCTTCTAGTTGGAACATGTGAAGCTTATTCTTTCTTGCAATCTCATCATTAGAGGAAATGGTTTTATTACTTAGCTTCCCTTCGGTGAATCTACCTTTATGTGTGGAGGGAGGAGTAGACTCACTTGGCAATTTCCAAACACGCATATAATCAACCAAAAACTCGCTTGGAAAAACTGTTTTTGAATTAGGTCCTGGTGAAAACGGTCCACCATCAACCGCTACGGAAAGATTTGCGATCATGTTCATGTCGGCTGAAAAATCACCCATGTATTTAGCGACAGGTCTGCCATTCATAAAAAAAGTAACTTGTCCGGGCTGCCAAATACCTGAAAAAACAGCCCACTCGCCCACTAACGAATTTTTCGTTTTCATCCATTTCCCCCATGGTTTTGTATAGTTAAATGGTGGCACTTTAATTTTATCACATGCATTAGGGCAATGAATATCCACATGAAACTCGTTTCTTTTTTCCCCTTTTGATTCCATAAAATCAATTTCGTCATTTGGTTTGCCACCATAAAGCCAAAATGCTGGCCATAATCCTTTGCCTGCAGGAATAAAACAACGGCATTCAAAATAACCGTATTTAAACTGTTCTTTACTCCACAAGACAGCGGTTGCATACTTCAATTTTACAGCCTTATTTACAATTAAAGGATTGTTTTTTTTTAGTTCCTCTTCCAACATCCAATCTGGAAATGTACGATAGGAAGACACTGTATCCACTTTCAAAATGGCCTTGCCTCCTTCTAACCTCGTGTTTTCTGGAACGGCATATATGCCATCCTTAATAGACAATCCACCCCAAGGATAATTGTCATACCACTTATTATCGTCAACTTCCTGACCTGTAAACTCATCACCGAAATGGTAATACCACGTCGTGATTTTCGTGTCATTAATTTGCCATAAAGAAGGCGTTAACTGAGCATTGATAAAGAATGATAGAAAATAAAAGGAAAGCAATAATACCTGTTTCATAATTTCGGCAATTAAGTTTGCATAAAAATAAGAAAGATATATCTGATTTAATAGAATTATAGCAATCAAAATAACTAGTTAACGTTTTGTTGATATCCACTATCTTCGCCTAGAAATGAGCATGAGACCGATTCTCTTCTTTTTTATTTTATCCACTAACCTTTTGAATGCTCAAACAGGAAATTTAAGGACGTTCTATATTAAACCATCTCCGAATAAAATAAAAATAGACTCCTTAAGCATTTACCCCAATTCATTTTTAGTGCTTAATAATGGAGACACCTTGTCGAAAAACGATTATTCTTTAGATTTTGCAAGTGCTACGTTTCAACTTTTAACAACTGTAAAAGTGGACTCGCTCAAATTAATATACCGGGTACTTCCCTTTGACTTGTCCCTGAAATACAAAAGCTATGATTCCACCCTACTCACAAAAAAAGGCATAGACGAAAGAGACAAATATAAAATTGTTAATTCCTTTTCCGTTAATGATGTCTTTGGTGGGCAGGAGTTGTCGAAAAACGGAAGTATTTCACGGGGTGTTAGCTTCGGAAACAAGCAGGATTTAGGAATTAATTCGGCTTTAAATCTTGAATTATCAGGAAATCTTTCCCCCAACTTAAAAATACTTGCCGCTGTTTCTGATGCAAATATTCCAATTCAGCCAGATGGGAACACGAATAAATTACAAGAGTTTGACCAAGTTTTTATTCAGGTCTTTAATGACAAATTCAAATTAACCGTCGGAGATTTTTGGTTGGGGAAACCTACTGGCTATTTTATGACCTATAAAAAAAGAGCCCAAGGATTAACCATAGAAAACAAATGGCAATTAAAGGACAGTGCCTCCTGGCATACTCAAGCAAGCGCGGCGCTATCAAAAGGAAAATTCAATCGGCAAATAATCGCAGGAATAGAAAGTAACCAAGGGCCGTACCGACTTCGCGGAAACGAAAATGAGCCATTTATCTTAGTGTTGGCAGGAACCGAACGCGTTTATATAGATGGGCGATTACTAAGCCGCGGGCAGGAATTTGATTACGTCATTGATTACAACACCTCGGAAATTGTCTTTACAGCGCGTAATCTTATCACCAAAGATGTGCGCATTGTCGTTGAATTCCAATATTCCGATCAAAACTATGCGCGATCATTGATACAGAGCTCCACCATGTATCAAGGAAACAAACTTGATTTTTGGATAAATGCGTATTCGGAACAAGACGCGAAAAACCAAACACTCCAGCAGAATTTAAGTCCCAGTCAAAAGTTTTTTCTAAGTGGCATTGGCGACCAACTTGAATTAGCACAAATTTCAAGTGTCGATTCAATTGGCTACTTCGACAACCAAGTTTTGTATAAGATGATCGATTCTTTAGGATATGATTCCGTTTTAGTATTTAGTGTCAACCCAGATTCTGCCAAATACAGGGCTGTTTTTCAATACATGGGATCAAATAAAGGAGATTATGTACTTAACAACTATAATGCACTAGGAAAAGTTTACCGATGGATAGAACCAATTGGTGGGGTGCCACAAGGCGATTATCAAGCGGCTCGCTTAATTATCACACCAAAACAAAAACAATTGTTTAGTACCGGATTTCAATATCGACTCAGCAAAAATATAAAAATAGAGAGTGAAATAGCGCTGTCAACCAATGACCTTAATACATTTTCATCCATTGACAACCAAGACAATAATGGATTAGCGGAACGAACAAAGATAATTCACTCGAGTATTTTGGGCGACAGCAGTAAAGGCTGGCAAATTGAAAACAAAGTAGAATTTGAGTATTTGCACGCCAATTTCTTACCTATAGAACAATATCGAAGCGTTGAATTTGATCGTGATTGGAACACCCGAAACAAAGGCTTTCAGGGGCAGCAGCTTTTTGGAATTATTAGCTCAAAAATAAAACAAAAATCATACGGCTACATAAACTTAGCTGGCCAAAGCTATGCCATTGGATCGAATTACCTAGGAAACAGAGCTTATTCAGACGGTGTGTGGAACCAAAAAGGGTGGTCCGCTACTTGGAATGGGAGTTACTTGGCGTCAAATAGTAACGGCGCCAATCAATTTTTACGGCATCGTGTAGACATCAATAAAAAAATTGGTTCCATAAAAATAGGCTTCAAAGACGATTTTGAAAAAAACACCTTTCGGGATTCTACCCAACAAATAACCAAGAATAGCTATCAATTTTTTGATTATGAAGCCTATGTAGCAAATGCAGATACATCAAAAACCTTCTTAAAATTTTATTACCGAGAACGTTATGATCAACGAGCCGATAGTCTTCGATTAAGACCAGTTGCCAAAGCGACAACCGTTGGGGGACAAGTTTCCCTAAAAAAATTAAAAGACCAAAAACTAACCCTCATCGGCGGATACCGATCCTTACGTATATCGGATAGCACCTTGATCACCCAAACACCAGAAAACTCGTTAATCGGGCGAATTGAATATGAAGCAAGGTGGTTCAAAAACGCATTGAATTGGAGCACGTTTTATGAAATCGGCTCAGGGTTAGAGCAAAAAAGGACCTTTATTTATATAAAAGTCAACGATGGACAAGGCGTCTATACCTGGATAGATTATAACGGAGATGGCGTTAAAGATCTCAACGAATTCGAAGTGGCACAATATATCGATCAAGCGAGTTACGTCCGTATTTTTACACCCAGCAACGACTATGTTAAGACCTATTCCAACGAATTGAACCAAGGCGTATTTTGGAGGCCAGAACGAATCTGGGGAAAGAAAAAAGGCGTTTTAGGCTTGCTTTCAAAGTTTTCAAATCAAACTAGGATTCGGATTAATCGAAAAACCAGTTTATTTGAACCAACGACATTTTTTAATCCCTTCGCGACTACCATAGAAGAAATAAATTTAATAAGTACCGGCTCCTTAATTCGAAACTCCCTCTACTTTAATCGAACCTCCAACGTAGTCAATGCTGAATATACCTATCAGGACAATAAAAATAAGAGCTTACTTGCATCCGGATTTGATTCAAAAAGAAATCGGTATCATGAATTATTCACCCGATGGAACGTTCTTCCTATTTTTTCCATTGAACTAAAGGCACAAACAGGAATGAAATATGCCTTAGCAGATTATACAACAGGAAGAAATTTCGATATCGGCTACCAATCCATACAACCAAGTTTTATTTACCAACCCTCTACCAATTACCGATTAAGTTTAGAAGGGAGGATGGTCAACAAGAAAAACAATCCTGTTTTAGGGACAGAAAGCTGTTTATTAAAAGAAATAGGCGTGGGATTTAAATACAATCAAACAGAAAAAGGCAGTTTACAAGGCTCTCTCAAAGCTATTTCAATGGAATTTGTGGGTTTAGCAAACTCTGCCGTGGGATTTGAAATGTTAGAATCGTTGAAACCAGGGATTAATTACACTTGGAACCTTAGTTACCAGCGCACCATATCAAAAAATTTACAGCTCACGATTCAATACCTTGGTAGAAAATCGGAGGCAAGCAGAACGATTCATAGTGGAAACATGGAAATTCGTGCTTATTTTTAAAGAATGAAAGATATCCAAACAAAGGCCGATATTGAAGAATTCATCACCTTGTTTTATAGCAAAGTAGCTCAAGACCCAAGCCTATCCCCTTTTTTCGCTAACCTAGATTGGGAAAAACACTTACCACAGATGATTCACTTTTGGTGCTTTGCTCTGCTTGACGAACCCGGGTACACCACCAATGTAGTCGAAAAACACCTACACATGCCATTAAAAGAAGTACATTTCAGTACTTGGTTAAAGTATTTCAACCAAACCATTGATACCCTATTTATCGGAGAAAAAGCTGATGCTGCCAAACAAAGAGCGGCGCTTATTGGGTGGACTATTCAAAGTAAAGTAGAAAAGTAATAGAAATTAATCTTTAAAATGAAAAGCCAAAACTCACAAAAATAGTACTACCGTTTCCTGGCATAATTCCCGGACCGGGATAACCCCCTGCTCTGCGAGTGGCATATTTTACATCTGCCAGGTTATTCACACCTGCTTTTAAGTTATAGTATTCTTTAAATTTGTAAGTAAACGAAGCGTCCATCACCTTATAAGCGGAAAGTTTACCGATAGTACCGGCAGCGTTTGGTGCTTCCGTATTTGCTGCATCAGTAAACACGTCACCCACGCTACTTAATTGAAAAGTTGCAGAAAATCCTTTCAGATAATACGTTGCGCCAAAACGGTGAATTTGCCTCGGGGCATTTTCTACTCGCTTATCTTCAATAGATTTAGTTGGGTCGTTACTAATGAGCGGATTATTCCATTCAACATATTTTGCATCAATGAATGAGTTAGAAGCAAATAAACTAACACTCCCAAATTTGACGCTTTCGGTGAAAATTTTAATCGGATTTATTTCAATGTAAGATTCAATTCCCTTGCTTACGGAAGTGCCAATGTTTGTTTTATACAGCGCTCCGTTTTCAATTAGTGTACCTATACGGTTATCGTAATGCAGGTAAAATACTCCCACATCAAAACTCAAATATTTTTTTACCGTTCCTCTGTAACCAAAATCGGCATTGAAACCACTAGCGTCTTTTAAATTTGGGTCAATTATTTCAGTGGTTGCTGAAGGAGTAAGCTCTGAAAAGGTAACCGGTCGATAGGCAAGAGAATAGTTCGCATAGACGTTTGTCTTTTCAGTAATCATCCATTCACTGCCAATTCCATAGAGCAAAAATTTACGCACTCTTTTATCCGGATTGATTACACCTGTCTGTGTAGTATTGATGTAGCCCTCCATTTTATTTTCAATGTACTCTAAACGAATTCCAGGGACTATTTTCAGGCGTTTTCCGATTTGAAAAATGTTTTCAGCAAAAAGCGCATAATTGGTCGTTCCAAATTCTAATGACCTGCCGTATTGTGGGTTGGTGAGTGTCAGATCAAAATCACTCCCGGTAGTTCCTATACCAAGTTGATTTCTTTTTGTGTTTCCTCTATATGCTCTAATTCCTCCCGCAAAAAAAGCTGTTTTCCCAAGGAGATTATATTTAACCGCTACACGTGCCTCCGTCCCGTAATTTTTATAATTATCTCGATCCACTTGTCTGGCATTGTAATCTAGAGTGCTGGGATTAATACTATCTTTTGTGGTAATGGATTTAGTGAAGCCAACGCTATTTCGTTCAGCAATCGTGGCAAATGATTTGATTTGCAAATTAACTGAAGGGGAAATGTCATATATAAAAGTAAGCGATGCGACATTAAACGGTGCGCTAAACCAATTTCTTTCTCTAAATGATTGACGGTTATTTTTAGCATAATCAGCATCAGTAAGCCCACCCGGCTGCTGACTTTTGTAATTCATTTTAGTATATTCCCCTTCGATTTTTATTTTTTTTGTTAATTGATAGTTCGCTGAAAAATAACCCGTGTAAATAGAATAACGACTATTATTCCGCCAACCTTCTGAGGCTCGATGATGGAGAAATCCATAATAAGAAAACTTTTTATAAGTTCCCCCTACTGCGTTGTAAGTATTCAACAAACCATAGGAGCCCAGGGTTTGTTGCGTTTCAAAGGATATTGGTTTGTTTGGATTTCCTTTTTTAAGTTGGTAATTGATAATTCCTCCAAATTGCGGCCCGAACTGAAGAGAGGCAGATCCTCTTGTCACTTCAATTTTTTTCAATGCTTCCATTGGCGGTGTATAATAGGTTTCCGGGTATCCAAAAACCTCTGAACTAATGTCATAAACATTTTGCCTAACATTAAATTCCCATGAACGGTTAGGACTCAATCCTCTTGCCGCCACACCCGCTTGTATGCCTGAACCATCATTTTCCCAAATACTCATCCCGGGAACCTTTGCAAATACTTGACGGGTGTTGTTGGTGCTTAAATCTGCATTGATTTTATCTAATTGTATAACTTCCGTTTTTTTTCCAGCATAAATAACATTTTCTTTTATGTCGGGCATGCGTTCAATTTCTCCCAGCCATTTGTTTTCCAGTATTGGAATTTCTTTAAGAATTAAAATTTTTATTGAGTCAATTTTTTGTGAAAAGGCTGTCGAAAAGGCGATGAAAATTGCGAATAGTATAAGGAAAGGGGGTTTCATTGACAATTATTTTTTCAAGACCAGTAATATATTTTACTGACTGCAAAGGAACGCTGCTATACTAAAATCAACAATACCTAAAACAAGGTATTTTAGAGGGAGAACTCAACGAAAAAGGAACTATCGCAAAATTTGCGACAGTTCAACTTGAAGGCAATAGAAAAATTGAAAGATAGATTTCAAACGCTAGCCTCGATACATTCCTCCCTTCGGTCGGAACACTCGGCTAGCACACAACAAGCGCATCTCGATCCGCCTAGGCGGACTCGATGGGCTCGTGAAAGTGGATCGAGTCCGCCTAGGCGGATCGAGAGACACGATAAACCGAGAAAATCTCACCTACTTCAATCCCATCATTTTCTCAAAGGCATCTTTGATGTGGCGAACCGGCTCAATGACCAAACGCAGTTTATCATTGTTTTGAACCAGGCGGTATTCTTTGCCTATGCTCATGATTTTGTTGAGTAACAAGGTAAAGGTTTCGGTTTCGTAGAATGGCGATTGGGGATTTGAAATAAAATATCCCACCAATTTTTCGCTTTTGATCACCAAACGTTCCATGCCTAATTCCTCTGCCAGCCAACGTAATTCGAAGGAGAATAAAAGTTCTTTTACCGCTATTGGCAAAGGACCGAATCGATCCACTAATTGTGTGGAGAATGTTTCTAATGCTGCTTTGTCTTTTAAATTATCCAACGCTTGGTATAAACTCAAGCGCTCCGCAACATTATTGACATAATCATCTGGAATACGAACTTCCATATCGGTTTCAAAGATACAATCCTGGACAAAATTCCCGAAAGTATCGGTGTTTCTTTCGTCAAACATTTCTTTGAACTCACTTTCTTTCAATTCTTGCATGGCTTCATTCAAGATCTTTTGATACATTTCAAAGCCAATTTCAGAGATAAATCCACTTTGTTCCCCTCCCAACATATTTCCTGCACCACGAATATCTAAGTCTTTCATCGCGATATTAAAACCTGAACCTAGATCAGAAAATTGCACCAATGCTTCTAGCCTTTTTCTAGCTTCTGAGGTAAGTAAACTAAATTTGGGGGCGATCAGGTAACAAAAACCTTTTTTATTTGAACGACCTACCCTTCCCCGAAGTTGGTGTAAGTCACTTAAACCAAATTGATTGGCATCATTAATAATGATGGTGTTGGCATTTGAAATATCAATACCGGATTCAATAATCGTGGTGGCAAGAAGTACATCGTATTTACCATCAATAAAGTCCATCATCACCTTCTCCAATTGAGTGCCATCCATTTGTCCATGACCAATTGCGATGCGAACTCCTGGACAAAGTCGTTGGATCATTCCAGAAATTTCCTTCATGTTTGAAAGACGATTATTAACAAAAAATACCTGTCCCCCTCGCGTTACTTCGTAAGCAATAGCGTCTCGTAGAATTTCTTCGTTAAAAGATATCACTTCCGTAAGAACAGGTTGCCTATTCGGTGGGGGCGTATTTATGATACTCAAATCGCGGGCGCCCATTAATGAAAATTGCAGGGTTCTTGGAATCGGCGTAGCCGTTAGCGTAAGGGTGTCAACAGTCGTCCGAATGGTTTTTAATTTATCTTTTACTGAAACACCAAATTTTTGTTCTTCATCAATAATCATCAGTCCCAAATCTTTGAACTTCACCTTTTCAGCCACCAAGGCATGGGTGCCAATGAGAATGTCAATTTGACCACTGGCCAATTTCTTTAATGTTTCGGTGGTGTCCTTTGCTGATTTGAATCGGTTGATAAAATCAATTTTACAGGGGAAATCTTTTAAGCGTTCCTTAAAAGTACGATAATGCTGCATGGACAAAATAGTCGTTGGGACTAAGATAGCGACTTGTTTACTATCACATACCGCTTTAAATGCCGCTCGAATAGCAACTTCCGTTTTCCCGAAACCAACATCTCCACAAACCAAACGATCCATGGGTGTATCGGATTCCATGTCTTTCATCACATCAAGTGTCGCTTTATTTTGATCCGGGGTATCTTCGTACATAAACGAAGCAATCAATTCATTTTGAAGATAATTATCAGGAGCGAATGCAAAACCGGGTTGGGATTTTCGTTTGGCATAAAGTTGTATTAAATCAAAAGCCAACTCCTTGATTTTCTTTTTCGTTTTGTTTTTTAGAGTGGTCCAAGTTTGGGTTCCTAATTTATTCATTTTAGGAACGGAGCCATCCTTGCCGGTAAACTTAGAAATTCGGTGCAACGAATGGATGCCAACATACAAAACATCCCCATCTTTATAGAGGAGTCGAATCGCTTCTTGCGGTTTTCCGTTAACATCAATCGTTTCTAATCCCGAAAACTGACCGACACCATGGTCAATATGCGTAACATAATCCCCTTTTTGAAGATTGTAAATTTCTTTTAATGTCAAGGCTTGTTTTGCTTGACTAAATGCTTCTTTTAATCGGAAACGATTGTAGCGTTCAAAAATCTGATGATCAGTATAGCAAACTAATTTTAAATTCGGCGCAATAAACCCTTCCTGTAAAGGTAGATCCATTGGTTCAAAAGAAACCCCGCCACCAATATCCTCGAAAATTTGAAAAAGCCGTTCAATTTGTTTGGTCTGATTGGAAAAAATTATATTTTGGAACGTTTCGCTTTGTTTTTGAATTAGATCCGCTGACAACAAATCGAAATTCTTATTAAAACTAGGCTGAGGAATAAAATTAAAGGCGAATTTATCGGATGGCGAAAAATGATAATCCGGACCAAATTCAAGGATCGGAACCTTCGAAACATTTTTCAAAAATTCATTCGGAGATAAAAAAAGTGCCTCTGGCGAAGATTCGGGCCTGCTAATCGTAAGTTTATTAAAAATTTCTTTCGCTTTTTCAAATTCTTTATTCAGTGCAGACTCAATGCGTTCAAATGAACTTAGCCATACCGTTGAATTTTCACCAACGAATGAAAAAATAGACGCTACGCCATTCTGCGACATTTGACCCTGAATATTGGGTAGGATAGAAAGAAATTTATGACTTGAAAGCGACAATTGATTCGCAGCATCAAAAGTACGGATAGACTCCACCTCATCGCCAAAAAACTCTATTCGAAAAGGAAAATCATTGGCATAAGAAAAAACATCTATGATCCCTCCACGGATAGCAAATTGTCCAGGCTCATATACAAAATCAAGTCGCTCGAATTGGTATTCAAGCAGTAATTCATTAATAAAATCGATTGAATACGATTTTCCAACATCCAATCGGAATGTATTTTCAACGAGTATTTTTTGTGACGGAACTTTTTCAAAAAGCGCTTCAGGATAGGTGATAACCCAGGTATTACTTCCATTAGCGATTCTAGCTAGCACCTCCGATCTTGCTACTACATTGGCATTGTCTGTGTCCACCAATTGATAAGGAACCCGATACGATGCAGGAAAAAATAGAATGCGTTTATCTTGAGGATATAAACCTTGTAAATCATTCAAAAAATAAGCTGCTTGTTCCTTATCACCTAAGATAAAAATATGGTGACCTGGGACTTGATCAGCGACCGATGAAGCGCAAATACTTTTTGATGAACCCACGTTTCCCGACCAATGGACACGCGCTTCTGCTCGAAACAAGGCTTGCGCAGTTTGTTCGATAGGAAGATGCGATTTAAATAAATCCAGGAATTGTTTCCGTTCCATTCGTTGGCGCGAAATTACCTATTCTTAATTAGGGAGCAATCTATTCGAGAAAAAAAGAAGAGGATCTACTATTTTAATAAACTCATCGCTTTCTCCACCATGTTTTTCGACCCGACAAAATAAGGAACCCGTTGATGAAGGGAAGTCGGTTTTAATGCCAAGATTCTTTCCTGTCCAGTTGTGGCAAGCCCACCTGATTTTTCAGCAATAAAAGCCAAGGGATTACACTCGTACAACAAGCGTAACCTTCCAGCAGGATGCGCATGAACGGCAGGGTAAATATAAATTCCTCCTTTAATCAAATTACGATGAAAGTCCGCCACTAAAGATCCAATATATCGCCCTGAATAGGGTGCACTGAAATCATTTTCGTCGCTTTGACAATAGGCTAAGTAAGATTTAAGTTTGGGATCACAAGCATTAATGTTCCCTTCGTTCATGGCATACATACGGCCAACGGAAGGCATTATTAAATTAGGATGTGATAAACAAAATTGATTGGATTGAGGATCCAACGTAAAGCCGTTCACCCCTTTTTCCGCAGCATATATTAACATGGTGGAAGATCCGTATAAAACGTAGCCGGCAGCAACCTGTTCAGTACCTGCTTGCAACATATCGTCCAAGGTGGCAGGAGTTCCTTTTGGAGAAATCCTTCTGTATATTGAAAAGATGGTTCCTATGGAAACGTTTACGTCAATATTACTAGATCCATCTAAAGGGTCAAATAAAACAATAAGATCCGCATTTTTTGCTTCATCAGATGTAAAAGCAACAAAGTCCTCGTTCTCTTCTGAAGCGATACCACATACGGCACCACAATTCTGAAAAGCTTCGATAAAAGCATTGTCAGCTACCAAATCCAGTTTTTGCTGAGCCTCACCTTGGATGTTATCAAGTCCTTGAGCACCGAGAATATGGTCTACTAATCCTGCCTGACGGATATCATGAGAAACAATTTTAGAAGCGGTTTCTACAGCCGCTAAAACCCGAGCTATATCTTGAGAGGCATCTTGCTCTTGTAAGATAAAATCAGATAAGAAAACTCGTTTAGACACGTTTAATTAGAACGAAATCCCTTGGCTGTACCAATTGCCATGAACACTCTTTGCTTCTACCGGATTTACAAGTAGGGTTGGAATAAGCGCTTCATTGGTAATCATGTATTGCTCATGATTTGAAGTAATAACATTTAAAAGGCTATTGCGATTCAAATTCATAATAGCAATTAAGTCAGCACCCACACTTACCGCATGTTTAACAACCTCTTTGTCAAAACTACTGCTTGGCACAAGAGCTGTAACCATTTCAATATCTTTTTGCGCAAAATATCTTTCGGCAAACAAAATATTGGTTTCTAATTGATGCTTTAAATAGGAATCTGTTTCTATAGGTGTTACCACATGAACCTTTGAATTGAAATATTTCGCAAGATTAGCGACAATCGAAAGTTTTTGTTTGGTTTCTTTATGTAAATCCATTGGTACAACAATTGTGTCATAACCAGTGCTTTTAACTGCTTTTTCTTGCACTATAATAAAAGGAACGTGTGAATCAGTAACTACTTTTAACGCGTTACTACCCACAACATGTTGCCAACCATGTGCACCATGAGTTCCCATAAAAATTAGCTCTGCCTGATGTTCGGAAGCAAAGTCCCTTATGTCATCAAAAATATTTCCAATACGAATGTTAGGAATTAATTCTACTCCTTCAGTAACATTGCTTTCGATTACTTGATCTAATTTAATACTAGATTCTTTGATCTCACTTTCTTTCGCTACAACGTGTAATAATTGAATTACCGTGTTAGTAGCTTTTGCAGAAGCGATTGCGTGTTGTAAAGCGATGTCAGCAGCAGGTGTGAAATCATGAGGAACAACAAAAGACTTTTGTTTCATAACTTTGTTTTTTTTTACAAATTTAGGTGAAAATATGGAAAATTTATGTTAATTCTTTGATTATTTTTGTCGGGTTATGTGTTCTACAATGAAACATCAAAAACAACGAAATGAAAATAATCGGTAGACTTTTAAAAAAATCAACCGCTATTAGTCACAAGCGAATTAATCGGCGACATATTGACTATAAAAATCAATTGGTTGTATTGCGACGTTTGCTCGACATGGCAAAGCATACTAAGTTTGGATTTTACCACACCTTTAGTGAAATAATTGGACAATCGGACATTGTAAGTAATTATCAATCCCTTGTCCCAATTAATGATTATGAAGAGTTTTACAACAAATGGCTACATAAAACAATAGAAGGAGAAAAAGACAATACATGGGTAGGAAAAGTAAAATATTTTGCCTTGTCTTCCGGAACCACAGGTTCTCCGAGCAAAAGGATTCCTGTTTCCATTCAAATGATTCGTTCCTTCCAAAAGACCAGCTTAATGCAGTTCTCTATTTTACATGAATTAGAACTTAAAGATGCTTTTTTTGAATCTAGTATGCTAGCCGTTGGTGGATCCACAAAACTAATAAAAACAGGTAGGCATGTGGAGGGTGATTTAAGTGGTATTTTAAAAAAACACCTTTCCTTATTAGTAAAACCATTAACAAAACCTGGCGATAAAATCTCAACGATTAAAGATTGGAATGAAAAGATAAATGCCATCGTTGACAAGGCCCCCAATTGGAACATAAGTATCATTGCTGGAATACCCAGTTGGTGTATTATGCTTATGGAAAGAATAATTGAACGCTATGAGCTGGATAACATTCACCAAATATGGCCGAATTTTGAAGTATATGTCCATGGAGGCGTATTTATGGGGCCATACGCGGAGCGATTTAAGAAAATATGTGGGAAAAAAGTTTTTCTTTTAGATACTTATTTGGCAAGTGAGGGCTATTTTGCCTACCAAGTATCCCCTGAAAAAAAGGGTATGAAGTTGTTGTTAAACAATAATATCTTCTTTGAATTTATCCCCTTCAATTCTGATTATTTCAACGAAGAGGGGGAGTTGATTTCTAAACATAACGCCATCACGATTAGTGAGGTGAAAATGGGGATTGATTACGCACTGGTTATTTCAACAAACGCTGGTTTATGGCGGTATTTATTAGGCGATTTAGTACGCTTTACAAATATCTCAGAAAGAGAAATTATAATTACCGGGCGAATCAAACAATTCTTAAGTCTTTGCGGGGAACATTTATCCTTGGATAATATCCATTCTTCCATAGAAAAATGCAGACAGAAAGGATTACATTTTGAGCCCGAGTTTACCATCTCCGTTGATTTAATTGGGCAATGCCATCATTTTTATTTCGAATCCGATCAAAAAAACGGCGATCCTTTAAAACTAATAAAGCAAATTGACCGAGAATTATGTAAAATTAATGATGACTATAAATCGGCTCGAAAATACACTTTGAAAGATCCTAAAATAACAATTCTCCCAAGCGGGACGATTTACAAGTACATGTCTTTTGTTGGCAAGGCGGGGGGCCAAAATAAAATGCCGAGAGTGCTAAGCGAAAACCAAAACGAACAATGGAAAAGGTTTTTGAGTGAGCAACTCTAAGACCTAAAGTTTTTTCCCAGCGAAGATCGATCTTTTCGTTAAGGTATAACTAAAAGAAAATTCTAGGGAACTGCGATATGCTCGAGATAACTTACTTAACTCTTGGTCATATGAAACTCCAAATTGACAAGCTCCTAAATCGATATAACAAGACGGTATCAAGGCACCAGAAGAACGAAAATATAACCCTGCGCTAATTGTTTTTTCGTTTCTCAAGTTAGTAGCCTTCGATTCCCGTTTTAATTTTAAGTAATAAAAAGCCCCATATAACCCTTCATAATGCTTACCTTGAAAGAATTGTGCTGCTTTCAGCTCAATACCCGCTACCGTATTGACACCTATTTTAGAGGAAACATACAAGCCATATTTTGCATTGAGTCTATCAAGTGTTAAGGCATTGTACCGAAGTTTAGGTTGATTAATGTGTTGAATAAAGAAGCCGCTAGAAAATGCCAATTCTTTTCCCCCACTGCTTGAATTACTCCTTTTTTCAAATGAATAATGAAGACCTAGTCCTGCGTCAACATAACTAAAGGATGCCAACTGGTTCGGTTCATCAATAGGAATACTGGGGTCAAATTCGCTTCCGTTCCATTGAGAATAAAAGGATAAATTAGAAAAATCAGCCGATCGATTGTTAAAAGACGTTTGAATTCCAGCGGATAAACGGTGTGATTTTGAAAGGGGTAGATTACCACTTAATGAGATACCACCTGCAGTCATTCCGAATTTGGAGTCACCGCCCACATCATTTAGGAATAAGATCCCTAATCCAACAAATGGATCGTTTTTTCTTGTTGTTTTACCAAAGGTAAGTTCGGCAGAAGCCATGGTGGTTGTAAATTGTGTGCCTGCACCGATCCATTGGTTTCTATTTTGAATACTAAGCCGTTCGAAGCCTTCAAAATTTCCGACAGTAGCCGGATTTAGTACCATCAACACTTTGTCAAATTGTGAAAAATGGTAATCTTGTGCAACAAGATGACTGCTAACTAGTGCAAATAAAAATCCTAAAAAGAACTTGAACATCTTAACGAATTAGCGTGATATTTCCAGAAAGTGTTTCTTTATTACCATCAATATAGATGACATCAATTATATACGCATAAACGCCCGCATTACAATTTGATCCTTTATAAGTTCCGTCCCAAACGAAATTTCTATTACTGGATTGATACATTGAATTGCCCCATCGATCGTACACATTGAAAGTGAAAGACGCAATGTCATTTCCAACAATGATAGAATAACCATTATTTGCCTCATTTCCAATACCATTTGGCGAGAACGCTGTTGGGATATGGATCCCCGTAGCACATTCTGGAGAACTGTCATCTGGATCACAAGGATCTAATGGGTCTGAACCATTGGTAACTTCTTGTCCATCACTATACCCATCGCCATCTGAATCTGGATTGGTAGGATCCGTTCCCAAAACACCTTCTTGCGCATCTGTTAATCCATCAGCATCTGTATCGATTTGACATAATGGTAAAGAGTCGTCAGGGTCACAAGGATTCATTGGGTCAGAGCCATTAGCGACTTCGGTTCCATCATTAATTCCATCACCGTCTGTATCTGGATTAGATGGGTTGGTCCCTTCGGCCGTTTCTTGGCTGTAGGTTAATCCATCGCCATCAGAATCACAGTTTGGTGCTGTAAGATTTGGAATACACGGGTCATTATTCGCGGGATCTGTTTCATCGTTGACCCCGTCGCCATCTGTATCGGCAACAGAAGAATCTAAGGCATCAATAATACCATCACCATCCGTATCCAAAGGCGTCAAAGGATTGGCGCCGATTTCTGCACAATCGTTTTCACCATCGCCGTCAGTGTCGGGATTATTAGGATTTGTACCTGCAGCAATTTCATCTACATTCAAGCAACCATCGCTATCCAAATCAGGATTGTCAGCAACAAATACCGCCACGATAGTTTCAGGGCCAGTAATATTCACGCCATTTGTGTCTTGTGCGATTGGAAAAAGTAGAGGCCCTGCAACATAGGTCCAATTACTAAATATATACCCCGGATTGGCCTGTGCAATAATATTGGTGTTTATTCCTCCAAAATACGTAGTAGACCATGGATAAGACGGTGGCCAAATTGAATTTACTTTTATTTTTCCAGCGTTAACAGGTGTCACGTCAAAAGTTACTGGGAACGGACCCGAAAGTTGGTAACAATCAATGAGTCCTTGCGCCAATGCAAGACATCGTGCATTAATAAAATTCCTTAGCGTTTGAACTTTCGATTGCCATCCAGCGTATGTTCCTCCCCATTTGGCACAATGTGCCGTCATTTCAGGAGCGATTTCATTGACCATACTATCGAGAAGCATAATCATGGTATCACAAGAAAAATTGGTATTTATCAAATCAATGTAACGTGTGATATAATATTGTTCTACCAGAGGATTTTCCAAAATAAGTTTTTCTAGTATGTCGGTGTGTCCTTGCCCTCCGGGATTCGGTAAGTTTTCGGCATTACACGGGTCAGCATTGGCACTTGGGTCTGGAATTCCAGTATAATTGATATAGTGACCAAAAGTAGCATCCATATCCCAGAGCGAATAACGCCACTTTTTCTTATCACCAGTTGTATCGAGCCCTCGCCACCAAGAGGTGTTCCAATTCAACCAATCTTGATTAACTACATACGAATTGAACATAAAATAATCGCAAAGCGATTCCCAATTTAGCAAACTATCCACATAAGCAAAGTTTGTTGGATTTGCCATACTATTGGTGGCAATATAGTTCTTCAAATTGTTCCAATCGGGCAAGGCGTTTGGAGCGCCATAATCTTGCCAAGTACCACCCCAAGTTTTTAAATAGTACAAGTTAAATTTATCTTGATTATAGTAAAAGTCAGTATAATCAGCATCGTCTACTTTTTCCCTTAATTCATAAACGCCCCAATACTGTCCATTCAGATAGATCACACAGGGTCTCCATGTTCGCTCATCTAATTTCATGTCAGCTTTAATAGATAGTTCATGAATAAAAGCATCACGAATATGTGCTCCATTTTCAAATGGATAGTTATCACTTGCGGCAGGCTTTAAGATTAACCGTTGGAAGTTATCTCTTGCTTTTTCCGGAAAAATAACATGTTCTAAATCTCCATTATAACCAAATTCATCTCTCAAAATAAAGTCAAATCCTCTTTGAGGATAGCCCCACGAGTCATTTCCGTGTTCGTTAAATTCTCCTTGTCCCTCATCAATAAAAGCGCCGTTTTCTTCAAACAATTCGAAGGAGCCAATGGGGGTGAATTGAGTTCCTTGGAGCAAGGTATACACCCCTTGACCAGAAACAGAAACAACTGGTATGGAATGGTTCACATTTATAAAATAAGTGTTTGTCGCGGTGAAAGACTGTAAATTGGTGCTAAATGCTACTGCTCTTATCACTTTTGTGGTGGCTATTGGTATCGGCGCTGAATAAATCGGGGAGGTTACTAAAGGATCGGAGCCATCTAGGGTATACCGAATGGTTGCGCTAGGGTCAGGACAGGTAATTGTAATAGACTGTGCCGCGGGATAAAACCCTGCTTGTAAACTAAAAACAGGCGTTGGCGTGTAGAAATTAACTGCACCGCTATTATTCGCGTTGGGCGTAGGAGTCGTAAATAAACTAAATGTTGCCGCACCATTGGTTGTTCGTCCGACAGAATGATTGGATTTTGTCATGTGAACAATTTTGAAAGAATCAACTACCACCAATGATGGATTTAATAAAATAATCCAATCCCCTTCCGTTTGAGAAAGGTTAAAGTTGGGGTGGTATTGATTTCCATTTACTAAATTCCTTTTCGAACAAAAAGCCATTTTAAATCCATTTGCAGGGATTGATCCACTAGGAATTAACCATTTAGTAAGGTTTGTTGCCTTATCTGACAAATACCAACCCGTTAAATCAATGGGTGCCGCAGTTGTATTTAACAACTCTATCCAATCTTCACGCTCACCATAAGCATCAGTTGGCCCACTTATGTTTGAGCAAGAATATTCGTTGATTTTCACCTGTCCGAATAAGGATAATGAAACGGAAATGAAACAAAGTAAGTATATCGATTTTTTCATAATTCAACTAGATTTCTTGCTAAAAGTACATTAAAAATTTGTTAACTAAAAAAGTCGGTGAAAGTTCTTAATTAGCCGCCAATGATAAATAATCGTATTTTTGTTATAATCTAAACAAAAATAACATGAAAATATTAACAAAAAAATACTTTTTTTTGTTTGCTCTAGTGCTTTTTACAGGCTGTATAAAAACAGAGGGGCAAGGCGGAAGAGCTAAAATAAAGGGGAAGATTACTGGGACATTTTACTACGATGACCAATTAACACAACTTAATGGCAGCGGAGTTCTTGCTAATGAAAACGTCTACATAGTTTATGGAACTGCAGACACTTATTTTGACGATGACATAAAAACAAGTTACGATGGAAGTTTCGAGTTTAATTATTTAAGACCGGGCACCTACACTATTTTTGCCTATGAGAATTGTTTCCCTTGCGCCGGCCTTGAACGCGCGAACATTATTGACACTGTTGTAATTTCAGGAAAAGATGAGACTGTTGATTTGGGGACAATCAACTTAAAGAAAAAAGTTTAAGGAAGTATGAAGCGATTCCTTGTTTTTTGGATGTTTTTTTCTTTGACCAGCCTTTTTAGTCAAGGAAGTGTTTTCCAATTATGGACAGAAACAGGCGTTAAAGTATCGCTTACAAAGCGTTCGTCCTTTGGGTTTGATTGGACAAATCGGATTGGAGAAAATGGGTTTGAAACTATGTTTCCACAATTAAATTTCAAATACAAAGTGTGCGATTGGTTTCGTCCCTCCATAGATTTTCGGTATATTTTGGACAAGTCATTAAGCGGTGAATATAGCGCAAGCAGTCGTATCAATTTAAATGCTCAATTTAATTACGAAAAAAAAAGATTCTCAGCAGGATTGCGCATTAGATACCAATATGGATTTGACCGAATCAGTGCTGATTATGAGTCTGATTTTGATAAAGCCTATCGGATAAAACCACAAGTGTCATATGACATTAACAACAGTGTATTTTCTCCCATACTAAGTGCTGAGTTTTTTTATGATCCCAGTTACTCCGATTTAGGACGTAGATTTAATAAAATACGATACTTCATTGGAGCCCGTTTAGATTTTTCTGGAGCGCATGGATTTCAATTTGGTTACCAATACGATCAAAAAATCAATCTTCCAGCACCGATTAATAAACACATACTTAACTTGAGTTATAGTTATAGCATTAAAGAAAAAAAGTCAAAGAAAAGTACGACAAAACCTAAAAGCTCAAAAACCCTTTAGACTAGTCCGGGTAGTTGTTTTCTTCTAATCTGGCTAAAATAATAGCAATATTTTCTTTTTTCTTTTCCTCTCTGCTATTGATGGCCGTTTTGGTAAAGTATTGATGTTTATTTAAAAACGACACTTGAATTTCATCCCACTTTCTATCGCTTTTTATTTTATCCATCGTTTTCAGTTCCAACTTTAAATTATTAGCGATTTGTTGAAAATCATCTCTGCCCAGGTAATCTAAATCGGCATCACACATTATTTCTTGTAAGTGATTTAGAGGCTTGTGTGGTATTTCAGTAACTTTAATTAAATCCACAATAGTAGTAATGTGTTGTTCGGTATAACCATATTTAGGCAAGAGATTCGCCGCCATTTGTGCACCGATGTATTCGTTTGAATCGTATTGCTCTAAAAATCCTGCATCATGGAAAAGCGCCGCCGTTTTGAGTAAAAACAATCCTTCATCCGTTATTCCTTCAAGTAAAGCAATCCGCTCAACAGCATGCACCACATCTTTTGTATGACCCACCGAATGATAAAGCAAATGAGGCTGAAGACCGTCTGTTAATTTTTTTATGATTTCTCGTTCGGCTTTGTAATACTTTATGTCACTAAAAAAGTGAAGTTGTACAATTTGATAAAAGCGGTCATTCGGTATTAATCCCTCTCCGTTTATAGATAACTCTTCTTTTATAGCATGAACAACGTACATATCAACAAGGGTTTTTGATTTAGTTTGAGCCTTGCCCTTATATTCACATTCAAAGTAGGGCTCTACAAAATTAAACGTTGATTCTGAAATGGTTACCTTTCCTGGTTCGCTAAGCATTTCCATTCGTTGCGCCTGATTTACTGTTGCTCCCCAAACATCGTAGGCGATTTTCAATTTTCCGATTATTCCCGCGGTAACTGGCCCAGAATTGATTCCAATTCTCAATTGCCAAAAATCTTTTCCATTAGCGATGGCTTCAAATTTTAATCGATTCATATAATCTTGAATCTGAAGTGCCGCAATACAAGAATCAATTGGATGCGTAGAGTTTTTATCTGGTATTCCCCCAGCGACCATATACGCATCACCAATAGTTTTAATTTTCTCGAGGTTATTCGTTAATGAAATGGCATCGAATTTTCGAAAAATGACATCTAATTTTGCTACCAAGCGACTTGGAGACATCGACTCCGCTATTTTTGTGAATCCAACCACATCGGTGAACATGACCGACACAAATTCATAGGCCTTTGCTTGAACTTTTCCATTCATATTTAACTCTTTAACCACCTGCACTGGAAGGGCATTTTTCAGCCATTTTTCAGCTATTTCTTTTTCTTTAAAAAGTAGTTTTTGTTGAGCAATTACTTTGTTTTTTTCTTCATTAATTAAGCTATTTTGAACCTCAATTTGAGATTTTTGAAGACGAATTTCACGTGTTCTTTCTGCGATTTTCATTTCTAACCTAACCTGATCGCGCCTTGTTTGGTTGATTCTATTTCGGATGAGAAAATAAACACTAAAGAAAATAATAATAATAACAATTGCCCAAAACAAAAATGTCGCCCAATAAGGTGGATTTATGACAAAAACAAGTGTGGCTGGCACCTTGCTCCATGGGCCATCACCAATTCTGGCATATATTTTTAATGTGTATTTACCAAAAGATAAGGCATTAAAATTAACTGAATTAGTATTAGAAAAAACCTTAGTATCTATTTGTTCGCCTTCTAAAACATATTTATAAACGATTAATTCCGGTGCGCATAAATTAGTGGGTTGAAAAAATACGGTAAAGCTTCGTTGACGATAATCGAGTGATAATATCCCATCATTTAGGCGAGATAATTCAAAGGCATTAAATTCTTTGCCTACAGGATATTGTTTATTTGCATCGATCAATAAACTAGAAATGATCACATTAGAAAGCTGTTTAGTGTTAACAATATTATACGGGTGGAAATAATTACACCCGTAAATACCTCCAAAAAACAGATTGCCATTGCGTGATTTAAAATAGGCATTAGAATTAAATTCGTTGCAAATAAGCCCATTTAATTCGTCGAATTTTTTTGTTTCACCGGTAGATAAATTGTATTTAGCAAGCCCTCGATTCGTACTTACCCATAAATTATTGCTTTCGTCCGGCAAAATTCCATAGATCACATTATTGGGCAATCCTAGCTTCTTATTGATTAGCAAACCCTTTAAAGTCGAAGTGTTAAACTTTAAGATCCCTTCCCCTAGCGTTCCTAGATAATACTCATTCGGCCCCGTTTGACAAATACTACTTATAATATCCCGTGTATAAGTATAAATCTTATCGTTTAACCAAAATGGCTTGATCGACATGGTAGAAGCGTCAAAAACACTAAGGCCTCCGCTGCTAGTGGAGAAAAAGATGGTTCCTTGTTTATCTTTAAAAACAGTTCTGCATATTCCCTCTTTAATCGTACTTGCCGTATTACGAATATCATGTGTGAAATAACTTGTTTTCCCCGTCTTTTCATTCCATAAGATAACCCCTGCATTTGTTGCTAGAAAATACTCCTCATTTCTATACTTTAGAATTGAATAAATACGTTGGTGCAAGTTTGCTTTTGGATTTCCTGGGAAATTGACTTTTTGAAACTTACCGGAGCGATCTTTAGGATTTAAACGATATAAGCCCCCATAACAGCCCAATAAAAGGGATTCATCCGGCAAAACCATGATAGAAAGTACAGAGCCGCCTCCTTCATTCAATAACTGATCATTGTAAAAGTGCTGAAAGGTTCCTAGTTTTTGATTATACTTTGAAAGACCAGAATCTGTCCCTATGTAAACAAATTCTGAATTCTTACTTTCATTTATACTCCATACGTTTTGACTTGGCAAGCCATACATTGTATTTACACTCGGCCCGATGGAAAAGAAGCCGCGATCATTTGGGTTAAAGCTAGAAAGGCCTCTTTCGCTTCCGACCCAACCAATTCCAGAATTGTCAATTAATAAAAAGGAAATATTATTATTCAATAGCGAGTTTTTCTTGAAGACGTCGTCGGTACTAATAATCACTTGTCCATCTTGCTTTAACTGCACCAATCCTTGCCCATTCGTGGCAAAAAGCCAGGTGTTGTTTGCGCGTTGTATTCCTATTATAGAGCTGCTAATTTTTTGATTTATTGAAGTGTATTCTCTCTGAACTTTTTTAGTAATCAACGAATACGTAAACAATCCTTGCGAAGATGAGAAAATGATTTTTTTGTTGTTATCAAAGGTATAAGCTGCCATTACAGTGAATGGAGAATTTCCATTTTGCAGTGGAATTTGTAGCCTTGAGCTTGTTTTTTTATAGATATCAATTATACATACTCCTTGTGTTGCTGAGGAGACCAGCATCTTTCCGTCAGAAACGCCTGCTATAAACTGAATATTTGACTTCGGAATAAATCCAGGGACGGAAATAAATTTTCTCGCTTTTATATTAAAACATAATAGCGACTTTCCCTGGGTTTTCACCCACAAGAATTCGTTGCCATCATAAACAATGCTTTCAATGTGGAGCGCTTCTTTTTTAGTTAGAAAAAAAGTGGAGAATTTTCCTGTTTTAGAATTAAACAAAAGCAATCCGTTTACCGTCCCGAACCATAATTCCCCCTGGCCAGTTTTGGCAGAGGAAGTTATGTACGCATTGTAAATATTAGGGGTGTTTTCACGATTGTACACCCTAAATTCTCTGCCATCAAAATGATTCAAGCCTTCTTGAGTACCTACCCAGATGCCATTGTATTCATCCTCCAGTATAGTTGAAACCATACTTTGTGATAGACCATTAGAAATGGTATAATTAATAAACCGCAGGTCGGATTGGGCGTTTGTGGTAAACGATAATAAGCAAAGAAAAATAGAGTAGAAAAGATCTTTTACCCTGTTCATTCCTTAATTTCCAGTTTGCTGAGTGGGGGGAGATTTTTCTTGAGAGGCGTTTTCCAAGTCCCTATCGAATAAGTACATGCCACCCTGATTATCGCCGATAAGACGAAGTTTATCCAGCATTGTTCGTGCTAAGGCTTCTTCTTCTAGTTGTTCAGAAACATACCATTGAACGAAATTATGGGTGGTGTAATCCTTTTCTTGTAAGCAAATATCCACTAAATTGTTAATGCTTTCGGTTACTCGAATTTCGTGAGCTAGCAAAGATTCAAAGACATTTTTTAAGTCATTAAACTCTTTAGGGGGTGTTGAAACCCCTGCTATTTCGGCGCAACCTCCACGCTCATTGACAAATTTTACCAATTTCAACATATGGAAACGTTCCTCATCAGAATGTGCATACATGAATTTTGCTGTTCCGCCTAAGCCATTTGCTTCTGACCACGAAGCCATGGCAAGGTAATATTGAGAGGAGGATGCCTCCTTTTGAATTTGGTCGTTAAGTGCCTTTTCTACGCGTGGATTCATCCGATTTGATTTTACACAAAATTAGGAAATCTAATTGACAAAAAAGTGGCCTGTAAAAAGAAAAAGTGGGTGTTTTACTTGGGCAATAGGAACCACTTCCTTACTACCAAAATTGAAAAGCGATTATTACGCCCCCAATAAAACCTACAATTCCGCCAAAATAGGATAACGTCGCTGCATAAATTTTCTTTTTAGCGGCTTTGTTTTGGTACCCCTTTTTGTAATGAGGATTTGAAATTAGCAAATCATTATTTGGATTTATTCCGTTTTCAAGTTTCGTCGGTTTAATATACGCTATCAACGTTCCTGCCAGTATAGGGGCAACAAAGATGGTTCCTGCGCCCATAATAATTTCTGAAACAATTACTTCCGGCTTTACTTTGTAATATAGTTTGGCGTCACTAGCCCCCAAATTTTGATAATCAGTATCACTCATTCCACTTAGTTGGTCAGCTATTTCATTTGTTCCATCGTGAAGCTTTATGAGGAGTAAATTACTTTTCATCATCACAGAAGGGCTGGTGAATTTGTCGCGAAAGGTAAAATAAGTTAGCGTCGAAGCATCTATTTCTAATACTTTACAAGTAATAAATAGGCCCTCTTTAGTGATGAGCGTATCACTTACATACAACTGTTCCGTTTTACCATTCTCATACTTTATAAAAATAATAGTGGATCGTGGAATGATAATTTGTTCCTTAAACAAGGTGTCGGGTGAAGCATAAGTAATAAAATTACTGTCCACAGCGGTAATTCTTGCCGGAAAAATAAGGCCCTTGCTATCTACAAGTGTATCTTGCGTGTAACAAGTGAAGGCAGATAAGCCAACTATAAAGAAGAAAATTAATGGTTTCATAAGGAAATTATTAACTTTTTCGTGAATTAAAGCCAATAACAAGACTAAGTCTAAAACCTGATTTAGTTGTTACACCAGGCACGTCAATATAATTTCCTGTAATTGGATCGTATTCTTTACTGGGAGCTGTCGTTTTCGTGATATTTGGCGAAAAAACTACATTGATCGGAAAGGTAACTTTCCCAATCTTAAAGGACGCTCCAGCGGCCATAACCAGGCCAACTCCAGATAGCGAAATGTTAGGCCCTACACCTAACTCAACACCTGAGCGTGTACGAAAACCAAGTATTCCAGAAGCGCTCGGAAGAAACAACCCTTGTTCAAGGCCGCCAATCATAGGAACAAACTCCACTAAACCACATGCCCCATCATCAAGGGTAAAAATTCGCGTTTCAAATTGCCAACCGAATTGAGAGATCCACGGTGTTATATCTCCTCTATTAAATGCTTCGGCTATTTTTCCCCTTGAAGTTCCTGCTCCTAAATACGTTATTCCTACTCTTGGCCCGCCATATCGTTTGGAAGGTGCTAACAAATCATCGGCTATATTATCCTGCTTTTTGTTTTCAACTTTCGGAGCAACGCCGAATTCATCCTTGGTCCCATCGCTATACATCACCATCTTAACATCTGATAAATTCATAGAATAGCTTGGGCCATCCGTCGTTTTCTTAAATTTTATCAATGTGGGCGTAACTTCTGAAACGAACACATTCATTTGCGCACCATTTTTTAAGGTCAATACATCTTGAGCATTTGCCATGAAAATGGTTAATATAAAAAAGGAAAGTGATAAGATTGTTTTCATAAAAAATGAATTTAGTTAATAATAGTAGTAAACTTACGCAAAATTAAGCAAGATGTTCTAACTATAAAATTGAATTTCCCAAGAGCAAAAATAGTCCTTGCGAAAATCGCAACTAGGAGTTAAATTCTATTTCCGCTTCAATTTTTTTCCGAAACAATAGGATGGTCCTATCAAACTCATAAAAGAAATGGTTCCTTTCTTTTTCATTGACAACACTGATCAAGCTTGAATTATTGATTTGCATGTCCAAGATTTGTTTGGTGTCTGAAACATAATGCTCATCGGTAGTTTGCAGGTAATTCATAACATTATGCGTTAAATACAAGCCTTTTCGATCCTTGCTTTCATAATAAAATGCCGCATCGGTATTGATTGTTTCATTCAAGTACATATCAAATTTATTCCCATTGGCAGGAATTTGTGTCCCGTAAATAAACTTTTTCCCACAGGCAGCCTGTTCCTTTAAATGCTGAGAAAACATGAGTGCCCTGTCACATAGAAAAAGCGCATATGTTGGATCTTCAAACATGTTTGAGTTAAAATAATACAAGATTTGACGCAGGAATCCTCGCATTAATTCCGGATCATAAATTTCAACGGAAGGAATGGTGTTATAAATTGAAATTATTTTCATCCCTAAATCAAAAGCTCGTTGAGGCACTTTTTCATGCTTAAACAACATGTTTTGGTATTCGGGAATTTTTAAATACGTTTTCGCCCAAAAGAACAAGCGAAAACGGAGCAATTGGGGGATGTTTATCAATTGCAAGAAGGGCATATTGTTAATCGTTAAGATAATTTTAGGATCATCTAATGATTTAAGGTTTTGAAAAGCTTTTAAGATCCCTTCTAAATAGGATTCTAAACTAAAATCAAAGGCGTTTAGTGGCATGTATCCAAATGCGACATTCCCTTTCTTAAGTTGCAAAAGACTATCAAATGAAATGTCGAAGGAAGTACAAAGCTGTTTAACCTCATTAATCGTTAGTGGTGTTTCATTGCGTAATCTTCGGTAGGCCGCATCCTGACTAATTGATAAAACATCACCAAGAACATGGCTGATAGAGTCCCCTGGGCTCATTTTAAATTTAACCAATTCCAATAATTGTTCTTGTATTTTTTTAGTCATTGTCTTTACAATTTAATCTTCATTCATATAACTTCGATGAACCCGTTGAGAAATTCCCGTTAATAATTCATAGGGAATGGTCCCCATTTGAATCGCCAACTCTTCCACCCCTTGATTCGGCCCAATGATTTCAACCTCATCGCCTGATTTTGCCTTTACGTGAGTCACATCCACCATAATCATGTCCATGCAAACATTCCCTACCGTTGGACAAAAAACACCTTGAATAAACACGCCACCCTTTCCATTGCTTAAACTTCGTCTATAGCCATCTCCATAACCAACTGGAATTACAGCGATCGTTAAATCCGTTGGGGCAATAAAAGAGCGATTGTAGCCAACACTTTGACCTTTACTTACTTTTTTTAGTTGAGAAATGGTGCTTTTCCATGCTATAACGGTTTGTAGCTTTTTTTTCCAAACTGGATTTGTACTAATTCCAAAAACACCAATTCCCATTCGCACCATGTCAAATTGATTGCTTGCAAAATTTACAATCCCATCGGAATTTAATATGTGGCGCAAAAAAGGCTGGTTGATCGCTGTTTTGATTTGTTCACAAGAAGAAGAGAATCGTTCAATTTGATCTAAAGTAAAGCGCTGGTTTTCTTTGTTATCTGATTCTGCTAAATGAGAATACACACTTTTAATGCAAATTTCGGGTTGTGATCGAATGATGTCAACCAATTTTCGGACTTCATTTGGTAAAAACCCTAAGCGATTCATTCCGGTATCAAACTTCAGGTGAACGGGGAAGCCGTCCTTGCTTTGCGCTATTAATTCATGAAGAAGCGCATCAAGTTGCTCAAAAGAATAAATCGCTGGTTCTAAATTATAATTAATGCAATCCCCAAAAGCTTCTTCTTCGGCATTCATGACCAGAATTGGCAATAAAACACCTGCTTTTCTAAGTTCAACGCCTTCGTCTACATAAGCAACGCCCAAATAATCAACGCCGGTTTTTTCAATAAACTGAGCTATTCGGACCAATCCACTTCCATAAGCTTGCGCTTTTACCATTACTAAGATTTTTGTTTCCTTGTGCAAACTCTCTTTATATTCTACAAGGTTGTGTCTTACTGCTGATAAATTAATTTCTATTTGCGTCTTATGCTTTCGTAGTTTGAGGTGCATGGCCCATTTTTGCATGTTTGATTTTCTCGTTCCTTTTATCAGTACAACCGAATTTTCAAAGGTAAAAGAGGGCTCATTGCCGCTATTCACGACATGAATTTCGTTTAAATTAAATGATTTCGCTATGCTATAAATCTTTTCTAGCATAGGTGAATCTTGTTCGTGCAAGCCAATAATCAGGACCCTTGGGCGCTTGTTAGCGATAGACGCTTGAAATTCCAAGGAATGCTTTAGTGCCTCAAGATCTAAGTTGTAGGTGTCATTAATGATCAAGTTATTGTATACGCCTTCATACGTTTCTAAGCGCATGGCCAAGCGAGGCAATGAAGGAATGGCGGCCCTTATTTTTTCAATGGGAACCTTTAAAAATTTAGCGATGGCAATAGCTATTGTCGCTGACATTTTACTAGCAGCGTCATCAAATGGAAGCGAACGCAATTCTTCTGTATCCATGTTGATTATATCTCCTTCATTAAGAAATGGAAGGTCGCCAAGATGAATGCCAGGGCCTAAGAATGTCTTTTTGGACCTTGAAAACAACATTGATTTTTCCATACATAGATGGGAGAAATCCTTGAAGTTTTCTAAATGAGCCGTTCCTATGTTTGTTAATACGGCAATGTCAGGAGACACCATTTTTTCTTGTACTTCCATTTCACCGGGGCGGGATATTCCCACCTCAATTATCGCCACATCGCAGTCATCGTTTAATTCAAGCAAGGAAAGAGCTACACCAAGTTGAGAATTATAACTTTTCGGACTTCTAATGATTCGATATTGGGTCGATAATAAATGATACAGCCATTCTTTTGTGGTTGTTTTACCAACACTACCCGTAATGGCAATTACCGGAAATTGAAATTGATCTCGGTGGAATTTCGCTAAAGACTGAAGTGCTGTTAATGCGTCTTTGACCACTAGGAAGCAAGCATTTTCAAGGGGTGTATTCGGTTTTTTTGTTACAACGAAAACACGGACTCCTTTTGAATAAGCATCATTAATAAATTCATTACCATCTTTGAATTCACCTTGCAAAGCGTAAAAAGCAAGCTGGGAACCATCAATAATTTTTCTGGTATCAACAGAAATTGAGTTTAGGAGAAGGTCCGCCGGTATTGTTCCAACAACTTCGGCTTTACTAATTTGTATAAGTCTTGATACGTCAATTGCTAAATTCAAGTAGTAAGTTTATTGAAACATGAACGGCAAAGCGGTTGGTATTTTTCTACAGCACCCACCAATACTTGCCCTGATTCGTTTGCTGTACGATGAGAAAACTGTGCTAAATTACCACATGAAAGACAAATTGCATGGACTTTGGTAACATATTCTGCAATGGATAAAAGATTCGGCATCGGACCAAAAGGCTTCCCCGTATAATCCATATCTAAGCCTGCGATGATTACCCTCGCCCCTTTAGATGCTATAATATGACAGACTTCAATAATACCATCGTCAAAAAATTGTGCCTCATCGATTGCTACTACTTTTTCATTCTTCCATGCCGATAATATTTCAGAAGAATCATTAATTAGAAGTGCTTCAACGGCATTACCTTGGTGACTAACCACGTTGCTTTCACTGTAACGGTTGTCAATAGCAGGCTTAAATAAAAGCAAGCTTTGATTGGCAAATTGCGTTCTTTTAATTCTTCTAATAAGTTCTTCTGTCTTGCCGGAGAACATCGATCCGCATATTACTTCAATCCAACCATGTTGCCTACCCTCTCCGGGAAATTGTTCTAAAAACATCTATGTCTTTTTTTAAATTTAAAAATAATAAATATTTTTCTGACTGATCGCTTTCTAACCACAAAATCTTTTTGTCATGATTTTAACTAAAAATACATGCCAAAAAGGGAACTATCTCATGTTTTTTAGCGCTGGATTACATCCAGCGCTAAAAACATTCAACCCCTATGGGGTTATGTAATAGTCTTGTGGTATAATTAAGACCATTCAAATATTTTTTGAAATTTATAAATAATAAATATTTTTTATTATTATCACAATGATAGCGATAGGTTTTCTAATTTTGACAACTAAGGAAGATAAATTGATTTATTAAGTAGAAAAAAAAACTATTAACTTCAATAAACAGTTGAAAAATTATAAAATTATACCAAATGAAAAAACTTATTAGTTCCATTTCAATGCACATCAAAGCCATAGAAGAGCAAGATATCAATTTAGAAGACTTGGATTTTTTGGTAACGCAATGTAACTTGTTACAAGAACAATTAATAATTCTCCGGTATAAGGTTTACGAAGAAATGGCAGCCAAAAACAATGGAGATAAAAGTCCTGAAGTAAAGAGTTCTGTCCCTGCTTTCGAAGCGATAGAAGAGACCGTTATTGAAACTATCGAAACTCCGGTAGTTAGCGAGACTCCTGTAATTGAAGTAAATGACACCCCGCCAGCTAGTAAACCTTTTGATTTCAGTTTATTCAGCGATGAAGAAGAGGCTTTATTAGAACCCGAATCGGACAAAACGATTGAAGAACATTATTCAGAGACCACTACGATTGAAGACGAGCATGGTATAACAGAAGAGACTATCATAAAAGAACACGCGGCAACCATAGAAGAAGGTGATTCAATTATTGTTATCAATAAAGAAGAGGTCACCACCATTAGCTTTTCGAATGAATCGGAAGATAGAAATGACCAACACATCGTTGCAAGCGACCACCCTATGATAGCACAGTTTCGCGCAATGGAAAAGAACATCCGTGGAGAAAGAGCGATACTACCACTAGAAAGCTTGGCAGGGTCATTTACCTTGACAGAAAAACTACAATATATCAATGCGCTTTTCGGAGGATCAAGCGAGGCTTTTGGCACAGCAGTTAAAAACCTTAATGAGCAACAGAATATGGCCGGAGCGATTTTGGTCTTAATTGGCAATGCAGAATCAAATGCATGGAACTTTGTAAAATCTTTCGAAATTATTGAAGAGTTCGTTCTAAAAATATGCAGGAGATATGCGAATAGCCCTGCTGCTTAGCACCTGTTTTGCTTTCTCCTCCTGGGGACAGCAAGTCGACTTTCGCGCTTATACCAAGCAATTGTGTTCCCCAGCATTCCACGGAAGAGGATATGTCAATCAGGGAGATTCTATTGCGGCAGCATACATTTCCCAACACTTTAAAAAAATAGGGCTGTCACCCATTGAAGGCTCTTACTTTCAATCTTTTTCGTTTCCCGTTAATACCTTTCCAGGAAAGATGCTGGTTTATACTGAATCAGACACCTTGCGGCCCGGAATCGATTTTTTAGTGGCCCCAAATTCCGCCGGCATGAAAGGGAAGCTTAGCTTGATCTATTTTACTCCCAATGAATTTCTTTCAATTAGCAAATCAACTTTCACGCTTAAAAAAGAGGAGGCTATCGTAATTGACTATACAGGCCTATCTAAAGATTCCCTTAAACTTATAAAAACCAAAATCGCAGGACTAGCCGCTTCTTATCCAATTATAGAAATCACCGATGAAAAACTAACCTGGTCGGTAAGTCAAGAAGCGAGTAAGGCCTTGCATTTAATCATTTTAAAGTCCGCGTTTAAAGAACTTCCCGCTATGCTTTATCTTGATCTGGAACAAAAACATATACGAAATCATGTTGCCAATAACGTGATTGGATTCTGCGCAGGAAAAGCAAAAACAAAAAAGACACTTCTTATTTCAGCACATTATGATCACTTAGGCCGAATGGGCAGCGAAACCTATTTTCCTGGTGGAAATGATAATGCTAGTGGAAATGCCATGTTAATTCACTTGGCCGAGGAGTTAATAAAGCATCCGATAAAATACAACGTATTATTTGTTGCATTTGCAGGAGAAGAAATTGGATTACTCGGATCAAAATACATGTCTACGAATCCTATTATTCCCTTAAAAGAAATCCGTTTTATGCTCAACTTAGACATTATGGGAAGTGGCGAAGAAGGAATAACGGTAGTTAATTCTACCTTGTTTCCGAAGGAATTTGATTTATTGAAATCCATTAATGCTAAAAAGCGATTGTTAAAAGAAATTAAGCCACGTGGACCTGCCGCAAATTCAGACCATTATTATTTTACCGAAGCGGGGGTACCTGCATTTTTTATCTATACGATGGGGCCAAACAAACATTATCACGATGTGGAGGATCGCTATGAGGCCCTAAGTTTTGAGGCATTTGATTCGCTGAACCAACTACTCCTTACCTTTATCAGGAAAATTAAGTAAGCGTCGCTTTTATGTGTTTTACTATACATACCACTTGCAGAAGTATCAGTCCAAGGAACATGTACAATACATGGAACACCACCGTTGTTGGCGAATTAGCATACGCTACTGCAGCCGTAAATGACAAAAAAAGCAACATTTGAATGATGATAAGTGACATAATTCCTGTTAATATCATCTTTGGATTTTTATAAATCGCGGGGAGCATTACCGCCCATCCTGAAAAAAACAGCACGGAAAAGATAATTAGCGCTAATGTAATTGTCTTCGATGGAAAACTTCCTGCGGAAAATAGGGCTGCGAAAATAAGATACAATAAAGCAATCGAAAGAAACGAAATCAGGGTGTTTCGAATGTACTGAAATAAAAGACGCTTGTTATTCATTTTTCAGGGCTGACTTAATTACAAGATATAATGAAACAAAGACCCCAAGAACAAGCAGTCCTGCTGTCCAATACGCATTTTTAGATCTAAAATAGCTGTCTAAATAATCCCCGAGAAAAGCAAATGAAGCAATAATTGCTGCCATTTGAATTCCTTGTGAAGAATACTTGGCAACTAATTTAATTTTTGGTTTCAAGGATTTTCCTCCTTAATCTTCTTCTTCTAAGTCAGCAGTAAAGGTGGTGGTGGTCATAGGTGATTTCATGACACAAGCCCCTTCAAAATAGGCTCCTTCCTCAATAGTTAACTTCGTAGATTGGATATCGCCTTTTATTCTAGCCGTAGAATGCATGGTTAACAAATTCTCAACCGTTAGTTCGCCATGGACCGTTCCATCAATTTCAGCATTCACACAAACAAGATTTCCCTTGAGTTTTCCTGAGGAGCCAATCAATACTTTTCCAGAACATGAAACATTACCAATAATGTCGCCTTCTATTTGAATATTAGAATCGGAAACAATATCTCCTGTAAATTCTGTACCCGAAAGTATTTTATTAAATTCTGTGCTATCAGTGTTGGAAGTATTCCCTCCAAAAAATTCTTTTCTTTTTAACATAAATCAGTAATTAAGGTCGTAAAACTCTTTATACAATTCAAAGTTACTTGATTCTATTAACTTTTTCAAATTTTCTTGAGTAATAATCTGAATTCTATTGTTTTGCCACTGATCCAACTCTTCGTATCCTGCTTTGTAGGCAACGATATAATCACTTGCTAATTTAACAGAAGCAAACTCAGCGACGAGGACAAAAGAGGTTTCTTTAAGGGTTAATTTGCTTTGAACTTTTAATTTTATGTTTTTATATTTCTTCGCTGTAAAGTCGGAAATGTCATTTTTTGCATCGTTGACATCTTCCTCTTCATCCATTAGAATCATCACGAATTGCGTTACGGCATCATTATATACAAACATGCTTGGCTTGGGAGTTGGTAAGGGCTCATTTTTTGAAATTCCATTATTGATTATATCAATCATTTCCTTTGCCCTAATAGCTTGTAGCGTACCTGGTTTTTCGTCTATAATCCTTGTTAATTTTGGAAGTAAGGATTTTTTATCTTCTGTTAATTGTCCCGCGGCCAACACATTTAGCAACATGTATTCAGCTCGAAGGGCATTTGATTTATCTCCAACGACAATTAACTCTGAAGCATCGTAAACCGCCTGATACTCTTTCTTTTCATATCTTTCCACAAGGCCTACATAATCTTTTTGAGCGGCTATTCTTCCTTCTTTTTGCTTCACAAAAAAGTCAGGGTCTTTGAAATAATTGGCGACATCAGAATTAGGATAATTCTTTACGATATACTCTTTATATTTAGCCCCTGAGCCATTGTTCTCATTCAATTTATACAATTGAAAAGCGGCGGAAAGATCGGTGTTGCTACTTCTCTTTTTAGCCAATATTTTTTGGAATTGAGCCATCGCTAACTCATTTTCATTCAGTAGCTCTTTAAATAGAACTCCCGAAGTATACAGCGCTTCAATTTCTGCTACTACCGAGATCTCAAAAAGACTATCTGTTAATGGTAATTTCTTTCTCAATCCTTCCACGGTATATTCATCGACCGCTTCGTCAATTACTTGTGCTACAAGGTTGGTGTCTTCTTTGTTTTCATCGTCTTCTTTGAATTCCGTGAAAACAATTTTACTGGATCGTCTCCAATCGTCTTTATCTTCTCTGTCCCCCCACATTTTCCGGAATTCATTAAAGCCTTCCTCTTTCAATTTCTGATTGTTGAAATACCATTTGTTGGTCGACCCGTTTTGGTTCGTGTTCGATTGAGCTTGCAAGGCTAGTAACTTGGCGGCTTCTGCTTCTTTCCGCTTTTGTTCTTCCTCCTTCATGTTTTTGATTAGCTGCTTAAGGAATTCTGTCTGCGCTTTTTCCGGCATTTTAGCAATTCGTTGCACACTATCTTCGTAGATTGATTTTTCAAGCGCATTAACTAAATCCAGTAATTTAACTGCCTTTGACTTAACTTGTTCCGAATTCGTGTAGATGTCAGGCATGCTTCGCACACAAGAATCGTAATATTTTTGCGCGTTAATGTAGGATTTTTCATCAAACGAAATATCTCCTAATTTCTCGTAGGATAGTGCTTTTTGACGTTTATTCGTGGTGGAGTAAAAGGCAGAATTCGTGTAATAGTTTTTCGCCAAGCTGCTGTTCCCTCGATTCATTTCCAAGGCTGCTTTTGCATAATAAATTTGATCTTTAAAGGGCGCATTTTTGGCGTCCTTTAACATTTTATCAAGGCCTTTGCTCAACTTACTGTTATTTCCTAGCATGGCTCTATTCAGTCTTGCATTAAAAGACACTTCATAAAGTGCTGAAGCAGATAGCGCTTTTGAATAATTATATTGTGCCGAATCAATTTGACCACTCTGCTGGTAAATTTGACCCAGAATAAAATGAAGGCGGGCTTTGTCTTGTTTGTTATTCGATTTGGCAACAGCATTTGTCAGCGAGAAGGCCGCTTCCCCAAATTGCTTTCTTTTGACAGCTAGATCCGCTTGCGTCTTAAAAATTTCCAACTGTAAGCCTTTAGACATTTTAGGCGCCACTTCTACCGTTGGGTCTTTCTTTTTAAATAGTGCCAAGACACTTTTCAGGGAACTCTTTTTTTGAACAAGCGCTGTTTCCTGGAGTTCATCTAGCAAAAGTTTCGCTTCCGAAAACTTGTTTTGCTCAATGTAAATTCGAGCCATCCACAATTCTGCTATATATCGAGATGGATCCTTTTGAAAAAATCGCTTCACGAATTGGAAGTTTTTTAATGCTTTATCATAATCTCTTCTATAAAACATCGCTTTTCCAACCGTAATCCAATTTTCATCAATCCATTTGTTGTGTTCCGCCTCTTTCATGCTCATGTCCTCCGTGCTTGGCATAGAATGGTTCTTGATCACCTTCGAACATTTCACAATCGCGGTATCAATGGAAGGATACATCCCTTTTACTTCCGTTTCGTTGGGTAAAGGCGTGATTGGCAATAAGTCATAGAAATCTTCCTTCCGGCTATTCCCATAGGTTAACAGCGCTTGATTAAGGAGTTCTTCCGCATTAAAATGACCGTTGTATTTGGCGGTCATTCCATGAAATGTTCTATTGAGGAAAGTGTTTTTCTCCGTAGAACAGGCCACTAAAATAGCTGTTAAGATTAGTAATAAAGAAAGCTGTCTAAAAATACTCATTAAAAAAAATCAATTGCGGTAACTAAAAAAATAGCTATTTAGTATATTGAACACTAAATTAAGCAATGTTTGTAAAGACTTGCTGAATATCGTCATCATCCTCAATTTTATCGAGCATTTTTTCAATATCCACCATTTGTTCTTCTGTGAATTCAACAGGCGTTGTAGCAAAGCGACTTAAACTGGATTTTTGAACCTCTATTTGCAAATCTTCTAAGGCTTTTGACAAGGTGCCGAAGGCTGAATAATCGCCATATACGAAGAGTTGACCCTCTTCCACTTCTATTTCTTGACAGCCCGCATCAATTAAATCGAGCTCTAACATTTCAGGATCTATATTTTCCGTGATATTGATTTCGAAGACGCTTTTGCGTTCAAACATAAATTCAAGGGATCCAGTAGGAACGATTCCACCATTGGCTTTATTAAAGTAGGACTTCACGTTTGCGACGGTCCGTGTTGGATTATCGGTGGCACATTCCACAAAAACGAGAACGCCGTGTGGGCCTTTGCCTTCATAATTCACTTCGGTGAACGAGGCAATATCTTTTTGAGCGGCTCTTTTTATAGCGGCGTCGATATTGTCTTTTGGCATGTTTTCAGACTTCGCGTTCTGAATCGCAGTCCGTAGTTTTGCATTGGTAGCTGGATCCATGCCCCCTTCCTTTGCCGCCATGGTAATGGCTTTTCCTAATTTAGGAAAAATTTTGGACATCTTGTCCCATCTTTTTTCCTTTGCTGCTCGTCGGTATTCAAACGCTCTTCCCATTCTATTACAATTTTGTCAAAGTTAAAAATTTCAAGTTTGAAAGTCAAGAGAAAACCTAAGACATGCTTAGAATTTGACTTATATAATTTAATATTGGTTCATTACCAAATCCTGAGACACTCGATGTGGTATAAATCGGGGGCAATTCCTCCCATGTCTTTAACATTTCTTTTTTGAATTTTAGCAAGTTTTTTTGAAGCGCAGAACTTGATAATTTATCAATTTTTGTAAAAACCATCACAAAAGGAAGTTGTTTTTCCCCGCACCAGTTAATGAATTCCATGTCAATTTTTTGAGGCTCTAAGCGGGAATCCAAGAGGACAAAAATATTCATCAAGGTTTTTCTTTTCGTGAGGTAATCCGCGATAAACTTCTCCCACGTAGACCGGGCAGACTTAGATGCTTTGGCATAGCCATACCCTGGCAAATCGACTAAATACCATTCATCGTTGATGACAAAATGATTTATCAATTGCGTCTTTCCGGGGGTTGATGATATTTTTGCGAGTTTTTTCTGCCCTGTTAATAGGTTAATCAGGGAAGACTTTCCCACATTCGACCTTCCAATAAAAGCAAACTCCGGCAAGCCATCATCAGGACATTTTTTGTGGTCTGTATTAGAAACAACAAAAGAAACCGATTTAATTTTCATAAATCAAAGGTAGTCTTTATTTTTTTGAGTGTGTTTAAAGACACTTCTCCGTTGCGAGATAATACCGCCAAGATAAATTAGAAGGAAGTGCTTTGACCTTCAAAAAGTGCTGTCAACCGAACTCTACTCAAAAAATAGTTTGACAACTCAGGTCAAGCGCTTGGTGGGGTTAATCTTATTGTTCTAATTTGCGGGTAATTGATTAAAGAACAAATAGGATTATGATTTTGGGCTGGTGGAGAGGTTTGAGAGCGGGAATGGAATAAGGCTTTGTTCTAATAAAATTCTAACTTTAACAAAAAAAATAAATGTTCGAACAAACCTTTAAAAATGTTGATGATATTCTGCACAAAGATGCGGGGTGTGGAAGTGAGTTAGATTACGTAGAACAAACCTCTTGGGTGTTGTTCTTAAAGTACTTAGATGATTTAGAAAATGATAAAGCAACCGCTGCTGAATTAACTGGGAAACAATACAAGCCACTTATTGATGCCGAGTACCAATGGAATGTTTGGGCCGCTCCAAAAGGTGCAGATGGTAAGATTGATCACCACGCCGCTTTAACTGGCGATGACCTTGCCGATTTTGTAAACATTCAACTATTTCCATACCTTAAAAAATTCAAGGCAGATGCCGTTAGTGCAGATACAATTGAATATAAAGTGGGTGAGATATTTAGCGAACTAAAAAACCGCATACAAAGTGGTTATAATCTACGTGAAGTAATTAACCGCATTGACGAATTGCGTTTCCGTACCCACGCTGAAAAGCACGAAATGAGCCATTTGTATGAGTCCAAAATACAGAACATGGGCAATGCTGGGCGTAATGGTGGTGAGTACTACACGCCAAGACCATTAATTACTACTATTGTAAAAGTGGTTGCTCCAGAAATAGGAAATAAAATATACGATGGTGCGGTTGGTAGTGCTGGTTTCCTATGTGAAGCGTTTAGCTATTTGCAAAACAGCAAAAAACTAACGACTACCGACGTAGAAATTTTACAGAAAAGAACCTTTTACGGTAAAGAGAAAAAGTCATTAGCCTATATTATTGGCACAATGAATATGATTTTTCACGGCATTGAAGCACCCAACATTGTGCATACCAATACCCTTGCTGAAAACTTAGCCGACATACAAGAAAAAGACCGTTACGATATTATATTGGCTAACCCTCCATTTGGTGGTAAAGAACGTGCTGAAGTACAACAAAACTTCCCAATTAAAACAGGTGAAACCGCTTCCTTATTTTTACAGCACTTTATTAAAATACTAAAAGCGGGTGGTAAGGCTGCTATCGTAATTAAAAACACCTTTTTGAGTAATACCGATAATGCTTCTGTGGCATTGCGTAAAGAATTGTTAGAAAGTTGCAACTTGCACACCGTTTTAGATTTGCCTGGTGGTACTTTTACGGGTGCTGGTGTAAAAACCGTAGTCTTGTTTTTTGAAAAAGGAAGTGCTACCAAAAAAGTATGGTACTACCAACTGAACTTAGATAGAAACTTAGGAAAGACTAACGCCCTTAACGAAAAAGATTTAGCTGACTTTATTGAATTACAAAAAACAAAAGCAGACAGCGAGAACTCATGGAGCATAGATGTAGGGACACTGAGCGGAGCCGAAGTGGACCTTAGTGCCAAAAACCCCAACAAGAAAGAAGAAGCCGCTTTACGCCAACCGCAAGAAATTTTGGAGCAAATGAAAGCATTAGATAGTGAAAGTGCTGATATTTTAAACTCAATTTTGGAACTTATATGATAAATTGGGTAGAACAAAATCTTGATGAAGTATGTGAATTAATTACTTGTGGGGTTGCTGCAAAACCTCAATATGTTAGTGATGGCATACCTTTTCTTTCAGCGAAAAATGTTAAAGATGGAAAAATAATTTGGAGTGGGTATAATTATGTAACTGAAAAAACTCATAACGAACTTACTAAAAACAATAAGCCATTAGTAGGAGACATACTTTATACAAGAGTTGGTAGTTATGGAGAAGCGGCAGTAATTGAAGATGATATTGAATTTAGCGTATTCGTAAGTCTTACTTTGATTAAGGTTGATAAACGTGTATTAAATAGTTATTATTTAAAACATTATCTAAATTCTGATTTCATTAAAAGGCTTGCGAAAAAAAGTATAAGTGGTTCTGGTGTAGGAAACTTAAATGTTGGAACAGTTAGAAATTTCCCAATTTTGCTACCACCAATATCCGAACAACAACGTATCGTAGCCATATTAGATGAAGCCTTTGCCGCCATAGCAAAAGCAAAAGCCAATGCCGAACAAAACCTAAAAAACTCCAAAGAACTTTTTGAAAGTTATTTACAAGGGGTATTTGAGAATGAAAATTGGGAAACAAAAACATTAAATGAGATTTCAGAAAATTTGGATAGTAAAAGAGTTCCAATAACAAAGAACGTTAGGATTGAAGGTTCAATCCCATATTATGGAGCATCTGGGATAGTTGATTACGTTGCCGATTATTTATTTGAAGAAGATTTACTTTGTGTTTCAGAAGATGGTGCAAATCTTTTGGCAAGAACTTATCCAATTGCATTTTCAATTTCGGGAAAAACTTGGGTTAATAATCACGCTCACGTTTTGAGATTTAATAATATTGTTAGTCAAAAGTTTGTTGAATTATATCTAAACTCAATTAAGTTAGATGATTTTGTAAGTGGAATGGCACAACCAAAATTAAATCAGACAATGCTCAATAAAATCCCAATTCCTTTTCCTTCGCTAAATGAACAAGAAACAGTTGTGAATAAACTTGAGGCATTAAGTGCTGAAACTAAAAAATTACAAGCTATTTATCAGCAAAAAATAAATGATTTAGAAGAGTTGAAAAAATCGATTTTGCAAAAGGCGTTCGCTGGTGAGTTGAAAACAAAAACAGTAGAGATATGAAAAGTTATTTTAGAGTGATATTAGGAGCCAAAAGCATTTATGCCAAGGCGTGTTATGATGATAATTTCATAGGTGCAGATTATGGAATTATGCAAGACCTTAGCCAAGAACTACCTGAAAATTGGCGAGAGTTTAACGCAAAGTTTAGAGATATTTGGTTAAAATTACACAACGATAAGACTAAAATAGCCGCCGGCTTGGCTTGTGGCATGTTATGGACGGTTTGCAAAGGAATTAAGAAAGGAGATGTGGTTATTTGTCCCGATGGCCAGGGCAGCTACTATGTAGGAGAAGTGATTTCTGATTACATCTATCAGCCCAATACCGATTTACCTCACAGAAGGAGTGTAAAATGGTTTCCCGTGTTTATTGAGCGTTCAATGATGTCGCAAGAACTTAAAAACTCAACAGGCTCAACAGGTACATCTGCTCAGATTACTCAATATGCCGAAGAAATAGAACAGCTAATAGGTAATGTTAGGCCCCCAACCATCATTTCAAATGATCCAACCATTGAGGATCCATCAGTATTTGCATTAGAAAAACACTTAGAAGATTTTTTAGTCCAAAATTGGAATCAAACCGAATTAGGAAGTAAATACGACATCTATCAAGAAGATGGCGTATTACTTGGGCAGCAATACCCAAGTGATACAGGTCCTATTGATATTTTAGCGGTAAGCAAAGACAAAAAAACCTTATTAGTGGTAGAACTCAAAAAGGGAAGAGCAAGTGACAATGTTGTTGGGCAAATTCAACGCTATATGGGTTACGTAAAAGAAGAATTAGCTGAAGCCAATCAAGAAGTTAAGGGAATCATCATTGCATTAGAAGATGACCTACGAATTAAACGAGCTTTATCAGTAACTAACAATATTGAATTTTATCGCTATCAGGTAAGTTTTAAACTCTTCAAAAATTAATATGAACGAAGCAGATACAAGGGCAAACCTTATTGACCCAAAGCTAAAGGCTTGCGGTTGGGGCGTTGTTGAAGGTTCAAAAATCCTTCGTGAGCAACATGCAAAGATTACCGACGGTAAAATTCAAACTGGTGGTCGTCGTGCAACACCAATGATTGCTGATTACATCTTGGTTTATAAAGGTGTTAAACTAGCTGTGATTGAAGCCAAAAGCATTAATCTAGCGGTTGGAGAAGGAGTTGCGCAAGCAAAAATTTATGCAGAGAAATTAAAACTTGAAACTGCATATAGTACCAACGGAAACGAGATTTACAGCATTTGTATGCTTACGGGCACAGAAGGATTGGTCGATAATTACCTTACCCCAGAGGAATTGTGGAATAAAACTTTTTCTGACCAAAATCATTGGAGAGAAAAGTTTACCAATGTTCCCTTTGAAAATAAAAGTGGCACTTGGCAATTACGATACTACCAAGAAATTGCTGTTCAAAGAACCGTTGAAGCCATAGCGCAAGGCAAACAACGTATTTTATTAACCCTTGCTACTGGTACTGGAAAAACGGCCATTGCTTTTCAAATTGCTTGGAAATTATTTGAAACACGTTGGAACTTAAAGCGCGATGGCAGTCGCAGACCAAGAATATTATTTTTAGCCGATAGAAACATATTGGCAAACCAAGCTTTTAACTCTTTTTCTGCCTTTCCAGAAGATGCTTTGGTAAGAATTAGTCCGAAGGAAATAAGTAAAAAAGGAAGTGTTCCTACTAACGGAAGTATCTTCTTTACCATTTTCCAAACCTTTATGACCAATGCTAAAGTTTCAAAGAAGACAGAAACATCGCAACCCATTTCTTTGGCAGCCGAATCTCTTATTGAATATGGTAGTGAACTATACAACTTCGGACAATATCCAACCGACTATTTTGATTTTATCATTATAGATGAGTGTCACCGCGGTGGTGCAAACGATGAAGGAAATTGGAGAGGTATTTTGAATTATTTTTCGCCAGCAGTTCAGTTGGGTTTGACAGCTACTCCGAAACGAGTAGATAACGTAGACACCTACAAATACTTTGGCGATCCGGTTTATATTTATTCGTTGAAAGAAGGCATTAACGATGGTTTCCTGACTCCTTTTAAAGTAAAGCGTATTCAAACTACGTTGGATGAATATATCTTTACCAGCGATGACCAAGTCATGGAAGGCGAAATTGAAGAAGGCAGAACTTATAAAGAAGCTGATTTTAATCGAATTATAGAAATAAAGGCAAGAGAGGCAAAAAGAGTTCAAATTTACATGGACGAAGCCAATCAGAAAGAAAAAGCTATTATTTTTTGTGCTACCCAAGACCACGCGGCCGCAGTGCGTGATTTGATCAATCAATTCAAAACAAGCACCAACCCAAATTATTGTGTGCGTGTTACCGCCAACGATGGCGAAATAGGCGAACAGTTTTTGAGAGAGTTTCAAGACAACGAAAAAACGATTCCAACTATATTAACTACTTCGCAAAAATTATCAACGGGTGTAGATGCAAGAAACATTCGCAATATTGTTTTAATGCGACCAGTAAATTCTATGATAGAGTTTAAGCAAATTGTAGGGCGAGGCACACGTTTGTTTGATGGTAAAGAGTTTTTTACGATTTATGATTTTGTAGATGCCTACCATCATTTTGCAGACCCAGAGTGGGATGGCGAACCATTAGAACCAGAACCAGATAAACCAAAACAACCAAAACAACCGTGTGAAATTTGCAATCAAAGGCCTTGTGAATGTGAGAAACCAGGTAAAGAACCGTGCGATATTTGCGGTGAATTATTCTGTAACTGCAGTAAGAAAAAGAAGGTTAAAATAAAATTGCGTGATGGTAAAGAACGAGAAATACAATCAATGATTTCGACTTCATTTTTAGCTGATGGAAAACCAATTTCAGCAGAGCAATTTTTGAATAATCTATTTGGCGAATTGCCAAATCTTTTCAAAAACGAAGCAGAATTAAGAAAACAATGGAGCAAACCAAATACAAGAAAAATATTGTTAGAAAAATTAGATGCTGCAGGATTTCCTAAAAGTGATTTGTTGATCGTTCAATCATTAGTTAATATGGAAAAAAGTGATTTGTTTGATGTATTGGAATATGTGTTTAATGGCAATTACAGCTCACTAACCAGAGAAGAACGAGTAGCAGCAGCACAAGCAACAATCTTTGCCATATTAGACGACAAACAAAAGGAATTCATCGCATTTGTATTAAGTAAATACGTTGAATCTGGCGTTGATGAACTTGACATAGAAAAATTACCAATCCTACTCAGAAACAAATATCAATCGTTGGAGGATGCAAAAGAGATTCTCGGCGATGGAGGAGACATTCGAAAACTTTTTATTGAGTTCCAGAAGTATTTGTATGAAGTAGCTTAAATTCTAATTTAAAAATGAATAAAACACTATTAACCACCTTATAAGTCACTGCGCGGATTCTAATCAATTTAGAACGACATCAGAAGAAGAAAAAGAAATGCTTTTTGGTTGGTTATTGGATATCAGTGCAGGAATACGGACAGTAATTTATAAATAAACATGAGAATATGAGAACTATAATACTTTTAAGTTTAATTTGTGCTTTAAGCCCATTTAACCAGTTGTTTTCGCAAGATGCTTCTCTAATTTATAAAAACACTGTTAACTCAACTGTTACCATCATAACAGATGATGGATCTCAAGGCTCAGGATTTTTTGTTGCTCCAAATATTATTGCAACAAATTATCATGTTATGGAGGGAGCTACGAATGCAAGTTGTTATTTAAATAATTCCGATAAGGAGTATAAAATTGATGGGTATGTAGGTATTGATAAAACTGTTGATTTAATATTGCTTAAAGTCTCAACACTTAACAAACCAGTAATAAAATTGGCAGTGACCACGGCTTCAATTGGGCAAAAAGTTTATGTGATTGGAAGTCCTCGAGGCCTTCCAGCAACAATTTCCGATGGAATTATTAGTGGAATGAGAGATTTTGAAGGAATTAAATTACTCCAAATGACAGCCTCCATATCGCCAGGTAGTAGTGGTGGACCTGTTTTAAATTCAAATGGCGAATTACTTGGGATTTCTGTCTCACAACTAACAGATGGCCAAAATTTAAACTTCGCAATACCAAAATCCTATCTTCAAATACTTTTAGATTATAAAAAAAATACACCAATGGCATTGTCGAATTTAATTCCTTCGAAAAAACCTAAAGATGTGCCAAATTCATCCTCAATAATAGGCAAACCTATTAGAATAGGAAATCTTGAGGTTGCACAGAATGATTTTCCATCACTTATGAATTGGCCTGACGCAAATAAAGCTTGTGCTGCTTTAGGAAATGGTTGGAGATTACCAACTAAAGAAGAACAAACTAATATGTATTTAAACAGGGACAAAATTGTGGGTTTTGCTTCTGGCTGGTATTGGAGTTCTACAAAGGTCGGTAACGGCGGCGCGTGGGGTAAGGCTTTCTTCAAGGGTGGAGCAATGATACAAGCTGGGTACATCAATACTTACTCTGTTCGGGCTGTTCGGTCTCTTTAACCAACTATCACCGCAAAGCAAGCACAAAAAACTCCATCGGATATAGAGAATCGTTTAGGGTATTTTTACAAAACAAGGGGGAAGTATAGGAGGTGGGAAAGGTTGAACAATGTCATGGTGGTGATTTGATTAGAAAAAACTATCGTCTCCCACAAGCACGGTTATATTGATCGCATCCACGTGACTCTCCTAATGAACATGATTTATAAAAATCATTACATGCTGATGGTAAAGTTGGTTGTCTAAATTGATAACCAATATTTAAGAATGCAATTCCCCTGTTCAAATATGCAGCACCGCTCTCAGGTTCCAATCTGATTGATGAGTTATAACAATTTATTGCATTTTGATAAGAATTATAATCGCTGTAATCATAGCCATATTGCGCATATAACATACCAGCATTATTATAAACACCAGAGGAACTTGCATCTATTCTAAATGCTTTACTATAATTTTCAAATGCCAAATTATAATAATATTTCCTATTCTGAGTTAATTTGGTTCCAAGTGCTTGATAAATACATGCCAAATGAAAATAGGCGTCAAAAAAATTTGAATTTAGTTCAAGAGCCTTTTTACATGGCACTATTGATCTTTCAAGAGTTTGTTGGTTTACTTCATATGATGGCTCTTTAACAATAGCTATGGCGTCGTTAAAATAGCTTTCGGCTGTTTTTGCGCTTGACAACTGAGAAATGGTATTAGTTTTTAATTCACTATTGGAATTATTATATCCTTGTTTAATCGCTTCAATTCGTTTTGATTTTGTTGGATGGGTACTTCGGGAATCGTCAAAATCAACTGGAACTATCGAATTAATTGCTATTAGAGATTGGTCTTGGGTAGCTCCTATTGCTTTCAAAATAAATCCCGCAAACTTATCAGCTTCTAACTCTCTTTTTCGTTTGTCTTCTAAACTTACATAGCCATTACTTATTGTATGACCACAAAGATGATGTCCGATTTCATGAGCTAATATTCCTGTAATAAACCAATTATTACCTTCTATTGATCTAATCCATTGATCATCAATTATAATGTATCTCGTTCCATTTTTTACATATGCAAAGGCATTATTTATATTGTCACACTCTACTAAAATAAAATTTTGAGGTAATGCAATAGAATTAACCATTGTATTAATTTTATCTACCACCATTTGATTACTGATATATGTTTTGTTTGCAACAAAATCACATAAGCTCGGTTCCGTTGAATGATTGTATCCACATGAAAAAGTGCCCTGTGCGCTTATATAGAATGTGGAGATTATAAAAAATAAACTTAATCTCATAATAAATTTTTGTGCTAATATACAAAAATATAACACAAAGATTGCCATAGCCCCCTTCCTCATACTCATCTAATTTGCTTATTCATAACATCTTAAATTAATTTAATGCATTGTTGTTGACCTAATGATATACTGATAACCAATGTTTCAAACCAATCATCTATATCCTCAAAAACATGAAAAGTCATTTAACAATAGGTATAGGAAGAACTAATCCGGCAAAATGCCTAATATTAATTCGGAATATTCATGATGTAACAATTAGGCCTATAAAGGTTTAACAAATAAGTTATTTATACACCAACTAAAGAATGGAATTATGAAAACATCCTTGTTAGAAGAAAAGAACCATATTCATCGTATTTCTTTAATTCAAAGTAGTTTGATGATAATGATCTTATTAATTGCTTCCCCTCTTATAACCTTTTGTTACGTAGCATTTAAATTAGATTACCAAATCCTGGAGCCATCTATTGCTCTATTGATAATTGTGGTCATTCTTTTCTATGAGAAGAAAGTGTTCTTTCTTGAGAAGAAATATGGAGCGTTCATCCCTAATATTCACAGGATACTCCATATCCTTTCCATTGGAACTATGTTGGTGTTCTGTTTATTTGATCTCTTTGGGAGTGGTAGAATTTTAATGAATGAAATAATCACAGAAACAACAACAATTAAAAATAGCCAATTTCCTTTCAAGTTTAAATACTAAAATTTAAAGTACCACCCAACACACAAACCAAACTCACCCCTTAAAAAAGGGTTTGTTACCACAGCAATTTATATAATGGATAATTACAAAAATAAATACCGCATCCAATCGCACCGAAAACCCAATTGGGATTATTCGGCCGATGCGCATTATTTTTTGACCATCGTAACACAAAATAGAGCCTGCAATTTGGGTGAAATTGTAAGTGCGGAAATGAAATTGTCAGATTTTGGCGAAATCGTTGTCCAGGAATGGTTTCGTTCATTTGAAATTCGTGATGAATTGATTTTACACCAATTTATTTTAATGCCCAATCATTTACACGCCATCGTTGAAATTCAAAACAAAAATCGTGGGAAAATGATGGATGGTGGATGGCCCGTTGGGGGAACGACCGTTGGGGGAACGATTGATGGGGGAACGACCGTTGGGGGGGGAACGATTGATGATCCAACCGTACAGACGCACGGCCGTGCGTCTCTACGGTTGGATGACCACCAATTCCGCGATATAAAACGCCATCCACCCGTGCGTTTGCCAAGATCCATTTCATCATTTATTGCGGGTTTCAAATCGGCGGTTAATTCAAAAATTGATGATTTTTTGGACGAAAAACAATCGGAAATCCCAAAATACAATCGAAATAATCATTTTTTTCAACCCAATTACCATGACCACATCATCCGAAATGAAACGGAATACAACAACATTTCAACTTATATTATAAACAACCCAACTAATTGGAATAATGATAAATTTAATGGATAAATAATCCAGGACGAAGAGGGCATTGCCGAATGATGCAATTTTATCAGCACACAATATTTATAATTTTCCCCTTAACAAAAATCACTTTTTTCGGGGTTTTTCCTTCTAAGTGTTTTTGGGTGTTTTCGAGTCCCATGATTAGTTCTATGACCTCATTTTCTTGAAGATGCAGGTCAATGGATTGGATGAAGCGCATTTTTCCATTAAAAGATATGGGATATTCATAGCTTGCTTCAATTAACATGGCTTCATCGTACACTGGAAAACTTGCCAAGGCACATCCGCCCGATGGAAGGCCTAGTTTTTCCCACAGCTCTTCCGCGGTATGCGGGGCATACGGAGAGAGTAAGACTAATAAGGGCTGCAGGATTTGTTTGTGATTACATTTCAACTCTGTTAATTCATTAACAGCAATCATTAAAGTAGACACCACCGTGTTAAATGAGTAGCGATCCAACTCATCTTGTATTTTGCGAATCGTTTTGTGAAGCACTTTCCACATTTCTTTTGTTGGATCTTCGGCTAAGGTGCTCCACGAACCAGTTGCATCCATAAACAAGCGAGTTGTTTTTTTCAAAAATCCATGGACTCCTGTAATTCCTTTTGTGTCCCACGGTTTGCTTTGTTCCAATGGACCCAAGAACATTTCGTACATTCTAAGGGTGTCGGCGCCAAACTTCTCAACGAGGGCGTCAGGCGTTTGCACATTGAATTTAGATTTTGACATCTTTTCCACCTCAAAACCGCAGCAATACGTTCCGTCATCTTCAAGAATGAAGGTGGCATCATTGTATTCAGGTAACCAATTTTTGAACTCCTGGAGATTCAATTTATCATTGTCCACCAAGTTAACGTCCACATGAAGTTGATCGGTGGGGTAGTCCTTCTTTTTATTCAAAGAAACGAAGGTGTTTTCCCCTTTGATTCTATAAACGAAGCTACTTCGCCCCAAAATCATTCCTTGATTAATCAATTTCTTGAATGGCTCATTAAAAGGAATGAAGCCCATATCGTAGAGGAATTTAGTCCAAAAACGGGCATACAAGAGGTGTCCCGTAGCGTGCTCGTTGCCTCCAATGTACAAGTCCACGTTTTTCCAATACGCTACTTTGTCTTTCCCAACAAAAGAGTCGTTGTTTTCTGGGTCTAAATAACGTAGAAAATACCACGAACTCCCTGCCCAACCAGGCATCGTGTTGTATTCCATCCGATCTCCTTGAAAGAAGTTCCAGTCTTCCTTTTTTGAACGAGCCAAAGGCGGTTCTCCGGATTCAGTAGGTAAATACGCATCCACATTCGGAAGTTCAATGGGAAGGTTTTCGTCCGCAATCATTTTTGGAATGCCATTTTCATAATAGACCGGGAAAGGTTCTCCCCAATACCGTTGTCTTGAAAACACGGCATCTCGAAGTCGAAAATTCACTTTTCTATTTCCTCGATTTGCTTCTTCAATTTTTTGACAAGCAATGGTAATCGCTTCTTTAATTTCTAATCCGTCTAAGAAGCTGGAATTCTCAATAATCCCTACTTTTTCTCCGTATGCCTCTTCAGCTATATCAATGCCTTGAAACACATTGATGATCGGTAAATTGAAATGCTTCGCGAAGCTGTAATCTCTTTGGTCACCACAAGGAACAGACATAACGGCTCCAGTCCCATAAGTTGACAAGACATAGTCGGCGGTCCAAATAGGAATGCTGGTTTTGTTGAAGGGGTGAATTACAAATGCACCCGTAAAAACACCTGAAATATGATGAACATCTGCTTGGCGATCACGCTCCGTTCTTTTGGAAACGCTTAACTGATAGTTTTTGACCGCCTCTTGGTGTTCTTCCGTAACAATTTGTGCTAAAAAAGGATGTTCAGGAGCCAGCACCATAAAAGTCACCCCAAATAAGGTGTCGGGCCTTGTTGTAAAAATCTCAAGAGCTAGTTCATCGTGTCCCTCTACATCAAAAAAGACGGTGGCCCCTTCGGATTTACCGATCCAATTGCGTTGTTGTTCTTTTATCGCATCTGACCAATCCAGCTCATCTAAGCCAGACAGAAGGCGGTCTGCATATGCCTTGATTCGCATGGACCATTGCATCATTTTCTTTTGTTCCACCGGATGACTTCCACGGACGGATAATCCACTTATAATTTCGTCATTTGCCAACACCGTCCCTAGCTTTGGGCACCAATTCACCCATGTTTCCGATAAAAAAGCCAGGCGATATGATTGCAGTACCTCTTCTTGTTCAATGTCATTATATTGATTCCATTCTTCCGCCGTGAACATCTTGTCATAATCCGAGAAAGCAGTCACGCCTTGATTTCCATTCTTTGAAAACGCTGCGATTAATTCCTCCATTGGACAGGCTTTGTCAGAAGCGGTATTGTAATACGCATTAAAGAACTGTTTAAAAATCCATTGCGTCCAGCGGTAATAATCAGGCGAGGATGTTTTTACCTGCCTGGTCCAATCGTAAGAAAACCCTAAACGATCTAGTTGCTGTCTATATCTGGCAATATTTTGTTCGGTAGTAATCGCAGGATGCTGGCCGGTTTGAATCGCATATTGTTCTGCGGGTAATCCAAATGAATCATATCCCATTGGATGCAACACATTGAACCCTTTCAAGCGCTTATACCTGGCATAGATATCGGAAGCAATGTATCCTAAAGGATGCCCAACATGAAGTCCCGCACCCGAAGGATATGGGAACATATCTAAGACATAGTACTTCGGTTTATTAGCGTCCTCCACTACTTTATTGCTGTGGTTTTCCAACCAATACAACTGCCACTTTTTATCTATTGCTTGAAAATCAATTTCCATATTGTCCTATATTCAAGGCACAAAGATAACTAAATCTACTGGCAGATTAACGGAAATAAACTTGCAAAATGAATGCTGAGAGTCCAAAAACGAGCAAGGTTCGATCCGTATTAAGTTCCTTTTTCAAGACAAAATATTGAAATAAATAGTAGAGAAAAGCCAACGAAGAAAGTATGGCAGCGATAAAGAATAGGGTGCCAAAGAAATAGAGGTTGAAAGCAACAAAGGCAAGCAAGCATGAAAATATAAGTACAAGCAAGGCTTTTCTGGGTACTACTTGAGGGATTGTTTTTAATTCAATAGGGTCAATGCGTAAATCCCTGTAATCGGACGAAACCGCAAGCGCATAGAAAAGAATAAAGAAAAAACTTCCATTGTAAATCGCCTTATTCGAATAGCTCATTGGCAAAGCGCAACACAAGCTGGTCCAAGACAAGGCAATAAAAAAAGACTTTAAATACGGAATACTCCTAATGCTGAGTTGGGGACGAAGAAAGGAATAGGAAAGGGAAAGTAATAATAAGATACTGAGCAGAAAGTATTCATTCCAACGAAAATCGAGTAAAATACCTAGCCATAAAAAGGCAAGCGTTGCCACAAAAAATAAGATGCGTGTAGGAAGAAAACGTTTGGATTGAAGACCTGCGTATGAGCCTTCCTCGCGCAGCCACTTAAAAAGCTTATGTGCATTGTAAGCCAGTAAAACGGCTAGGGAAATAAAAACACAAAGCAATCCTTTCTTTTGATTGGAGTAAGGAAGTGTATAAGAAATGAGGCCTGCTGAGAAGGCTAATAAAAAATAGTGTTTCTGAAAGTAACGCGCTATTCTAGAAAAATTCATGGAGGTTTTTTAGGACACTTGCGACGCTAAGCTAACTCATTATACGAAGGTTATATCAATCCTTAATAAACTTTAAACCAAAAGAATGCCGTTTTACCGCAATAAAATACATACCATCTGAAAATTCAGAGACATCGATTTCTTCATCCTCACCTTGCAACATTCCTTTTGCTACCACGTTGCCTAAAACATCTAAAACCGCATAATCGCTTCCATACCATTTGGAATCCACATGTAGCCTGACGGTTGAAACCACTGGATTCTGCACCAAACGAATCCCATCACTTGGGGCCAAGCCCGGTAATCCCACATTGATAAAATACCCTTCCTCTGCACCGATTTCGGGAGCTTGGCTGTTCGGCACCATATTTCCATAATAATCTTTTGATCCATTACCGAATCCAAACAACGCCGACATATTAACCGCTGCATTCATCATTGGAGAGGTATTGATAATAGCATACGACGAAAGCATCTCTGTCACTTGAGGATAAAGCGTTGGTGCCGGAGATAAAATATTGGGCAATAGTGGATCTGCTTCGAACCCGTAATTCGCATTTTGAATATGCTCACAATTTACCCCTGCACTTCGGAAGCTGCTTAATGAATTGAAGGTGTTTCCGTATACAAACGTCGTAGCACCTCCTCCGGCCCAATATAAATTACCAATAAAGGCCGGATTTTGATTTATAAAGGTGGCAGGCACGTCAATCACCGGCAGTCCTTGAGTTAAAAAAATATTGTTATAACACTCTACACCCGTCATTTGTGTTCCATAATCGGTCATTTGAAAGGCCGAAAAACTAGGATAGTTGTTATTCGGACTATTGGTCACAACCACCGTATTATTATGAAACCGCAAACCGTTCCATTGGGTGCCGGGTGCTGTAAAAAGCGTAACTGGACTATTGTTGGTTCTTGCATCGTTCACGCTGTAATTATACCTCACCACATTGTTTCCCCATGGCCTTGCTCCAGGGAAATTACCGAGTAAATACCCCGCACCGTCGTTGTCATGCGAGTAATTATATTGGACTAATGAATTGGTCGTTCCTCCGTCTAGGTCAAAGCCAAGACCATCACAACCGTTCCCTGATCCTGATTTATTATGGTGGCTTTCGTTATGTTGGATGGTAACCCCATTGGCAGCATACACCCATATTCCTCCTGGTCCACCGCAAGCCGTATTCAACGCGCCGTTATTGAAGACCTCACAACGCTCGATTAACACAGAATCAATTTGTGAAAGTACAATTCCGCTTCCTTTGTGGCTATTCGCCGAATATCCAGTGATATTATATATACGGCATTTTTTTATTTGAAACCCGTAATGTTGATAGGTAGTATAATTTTGATCATCATAAGCAATACTCACAATGCCATTTTCGCGGCAATCGTGCACGATACAGCTATCGATCAGCACATTTCTGTATCCAGAGTTTACATTGGCAGACCATTCCGAATAAAAGCGAATCCCACAAAAACCAAAGCCATTGACATTGACATTTTTCAATCGAATATTCTTTAGGTATCCGCTTGCTAAATTCGTATAAAACAAGACCCCGTCTTTATTCGATGCGGTTTGCGCGCCCGGTCCTTGAAAAATGAGGTTTTCAAGTCGAACACCTTGTACATTGGTTGCCTTAAAACCGCAATTTAGAGTATTCGGCGTGAGAATCGTAGCGACCCCTTGATCGAAACTTCCGAAATACAACGGGAGGTTAAAATTATTCGCATCCTGTTGCGTGATTTCTAAATAGCCACTGAACGTTGTATTTCCTTTAAATAATATGGAATCACCCGCACTAAAGGTAAAATTATTCACACTTGTTAAACTTGTCCACGCTGTTGCTGGAGAGAGGCCGTTGGTATTCGAGCCACTGGGAGAAACGTAATAGGTGGTTGCTCTTGCCGTTACAAGCACCAAGCAACACAAAATCGGAGTGAATAATTTCATAGCTATTTAATTATGAATGAAACTTGTTGCTTCTTGGAAGATTTACCTAATTGCATATTAAAATTTCCTTTTGGGAGCCTCGAAAAATCAAATTGCTGCTTTTGCTGGAATTGTTTTCCCTCATAAACAACCTGTCCCAATAGATCGAATACCGTTACATCAACGGGAGCTGTTGGTGAAAAACCTAAATCAACCATCAATACTCCTTCGCTAGGATTCGGAAAACACGTTACAGCGTCCAGGTTCAATGTGCCAGGTATACCGCTTACGTTAGTGTTGTTGAACATTTGAAACAAACCTTGGGCATACCAACGCGCAAGATAATCGTTCGGATGCAGGGAATTTGCCGTGCATTGGTATGCTCCTTTACGGTCGTATATGCTGTCGCTAATGGAAGTCATATCAAAAAACACCACCCCTACGGTATCCATATTCAAATACTGCGTTCGAAATCCATACATATCTACCGCACCATTCGCAGGAGCTCCCATACCTGATACATCCGGGAGCATATTACCTATAAGCACAAATTCTACATTGGGATTATGCTGTTTCATTTTATTCATGGCCGATTGAATGCTGTTTTTGAAAGCCACTGCGCTAGTTCCCCAAATGTCATTCATCCCCATATCAATGAATACTAAATCAGGATTATTCGGATTTACCAGTGCCGGGCAATACGTATCAACCCATGCCGCCATTTTGCCTCCACAAGAGCTGTTGTAGATGGTAATAGGTCCGGGAAATACTTGATTTAAACGTTGGCCAAGCATGTCGATATAGCTGTGCATATAAGGGAACGTTGGCGTAAAGTTGTTGGGATCTCCTGCAAAACCACTCACGTTCAATCCGGCGGTGATGGACATGCCAATGGCTTGCATTTTCACAGGTTGTCCGCTGTTTAACTTGGCCATGGTTTTGGGAAGCTGCGACCCTCGATACGTGAAATTATTACTAATAGACCAATCGCTTCTACTAGGTTTGTATGTAACATTTATCCATGAAGTATGTTGCTTGTTTTGCAATCCACTGCCAACAGTCAGAGAAACCGATGATGACATGGCCGGATTCAATTGGGTAAGCGTATTACCGTTCAAGGTGTAATCCGTACCTTGGGTGTACGTAATCGTTTGGTTATAGTTTTTTACCGATAAAATTTGCGTTGGGGTGAACATTAATTTTGCAGAAGTACCTGCCCCGTTTAGGAAAATAAGTTCGTTATAAATGGTATCAGCACTCCAAAAGGGACGCATGTATTGATCAAAATTAATCTGTGGGTTGTTGTTGGAATAATTCGGAAATTCATAATAACCGCCGTTGGATGGGGATACCACGACCCATTTTGCAGTTGCTGGAGAACAAGACCAGGAAGCCTCTACTGCAGGAACGGAAAGCAACAAATTGCACAAAGAATCATAGAACATGCAAGAACCTCCCGCATAGTAAATCATGTTTGGGCTTGAAGCAACCGAGGAAGGGGGCTGGCATTGAGCAATTATCCCGTTGTTAAGTACGAAGAAAAAAGAAAATACAAGAATGAATTTTTTCATGGTAATGAGTTTAACCCAAAGAAAAATAAAAAACGCGTATGATTTATTAATAAATTATTAAAATTCGTACTTAAAGTGAAAAATCCATGCCGTTCACCCCTTCGGTTACTGTTTCAATCGCATTACACATCGGACCGCAATCCAAATCCTGAAAAAGCAAATCGCCGGCTCTTAACCCCTCGTCAACCTTTTCCTCAACACAAGAAGCGCATAGAAAAAGACAAGATAAAATCAGGTAGCAAAATCGTTGTGACATTGGGTCAAATATAGTAATTTTAAAGCCCATGAAATTAAAGACCTTACTCTTCTTCGTACTGCTATCCATTTTTGGAACGAGCCAAGCGCATGAGTATCACCTTGCCTTTATCGAATTAGAGTATTATCCATCAGAGCAACAGTTCCAAGCAACACTTAAAGTTACTGCGCATTGTAAGCCAGCAAAACGGCTAGGGAAATAAAAACACAAAGCAATCCTTTCTTTTGATTGGAGTAAGGAAGTGTATAAGAAATGAGGCCTGCTGAAAAGGCTAATAAAAAATAGTGTTTCTGAAAGAAACGCGCTATTTTAAAAAAATTCATGGAGGTTTTTTAGGACACTTTCAACGCTAATATTTTCTAGGCAACGGCAACTTTTAGTTTTTTTACATCCCGGACAATTTTCGTCAAAGACCATGACCTTTGAATGTAAACCTAGCGGACGCCAACGGCCAGGATGAATGGGACGACGGCTTGCAAACAGCGCGATTGAATTTCCTCCAATAATGGATTTAATATGAATGGGTCCGGTTGAACAAGCCACTGCGACTTTGACTTCAGATAAAAGCGAAATCATTTGAGACAAAGAAAGTTGTCCTGTTACGTCAATTAATTGAGAGGAGAAAGTAAAACGTTCTCTTATCAGTAAGCCTTCCGCCTCTGTGCCTGTAATTAGCACCACTTTTCCGGATTTAACCCATTCATTTGCTAATTCAAGGTATTTTTCAATGGGCCATTCCAAGGCGCTTCCTTGCGATTTTGGGTGTAACACGATTGCCTGACTCAGCTCTATTTTAGCTATTGGACTTGGGAAGGTATTGACAGGAACAATGAAATTCGCGCTTTGATCCATCAATTCCTCCAATGAAGGAATGGCTTTTAAACCTAAAGGGCGTGCTAATTCAAAATTTAACTGAGCTTCATGTAGAAGGGAATTTTTTCGACTGAAATTTATTTTATAATTACAAGTCAAAAAATGAAATGTTCTGTGGGACGTGCCTATCCTGACTGGTATTTTAGCTTTTTTGGCGAGGGAAGCAATTTCTGAGTTAGGAAAGACATGAATAATACAATCCGATTTGATCCGTTCATTTTTTTCTGCTGAGGGCAAATTAGAAAGAAGATCCCAATCCAATATTTCATCAACAGGTAGAAAACAAGAAACCACTGGAATCGTGTAGCTCCTTGCTAAGAAAACCAAAGTTGCTTCTGGGAATTGTTTCTTTATCCAAACACACAATGGCAAGGTCAAGATTACATCTCCGATACTGTCCGTTCGTGAAACAATAATTCGTTTTATGTCACTTGTTTTCACTAATTAATCTCCTTAATTCTTTGTATTTATAAATATTTGATTGAGCGCTTATCTTCGCAATTACCCAACCACTTTTTCCGTCTAAAAATCCCTTTTGCCAAAGGAACATTTTCAAAAAACGAACTGCCCCACTGACGTATGGTTTAACAACAGATGCTTTTTTTCCTTGCTTCCTATATTTTATTGCGGTCAGCCTTGAGTATTGATCGGCTCTTTGTCTGTGTTCCACCTGAGAATAATACGAATAATGCGCTAAAAGTCCGTTTAAACCACTAATTTTTTCCCCTTCAGGAAGCAGCAACTCTTCGTGTACAATTTCCCCGTCCCACAAGGTTTTCTCCCGAGGGCTAATCCGCACTTTGACATCTGGAAACCACCCAGAATGCTTGATCCACGTGCCACAATAATTCGTTATTCTGTTAACAGCATAAAAAGCTAGCGCTCCCGTACTTCTCAGGTTATTTATTTCCGCCTGTAGTTCCTCACTGAGTGACTCATCGGCATCAATGGAAAAAATTAAATCGCTTGTAATAAAGGTATTTAAGTAGTTTTTCGATTTTGAATAGCCCATCCAATCATGTTGGATAACACGAACATTGTTTTCTTTGCAAATAGCAAGTGTGTTGTCGGTTGAAAAGGAGTCAAGTACCAAAATATCATCCACACAATTTTTCAACGAATCCAAACAGCGTTGAATATTTCGTTCTTCATTATAAGTAATAATTGCAGCAGTGATTGTTGGCATAGTTGAATAAAAAGCAATAGTCGTTTAAATTAATTTACTTAACTCGTAAACGCTGTCCAACATGAATGGTATTAATATTAATTCCAGGATTTAATTTTTTCAGTTGGGCCGATGATAGGTTATGTTTTTGGGCTATTTTACTAAAAGTTTCTCCTTTTTTGACTGTATAATATTTTTTTGCTGGTACTGTTGGTTTCGCCGGTGGTTTTGGTTGGACAACAGGTTTTGGTTTCGCCTTAATGGTCAAGCGTTGGCCTATGTAAATATTCGTTGTTCTCAAGCCATTCCATTCCAATAATTTTTCGATTTCGACTCCATACTTTTGCGCAATAATTTTAATATTGTCTCCGGCTTTCACTTTATAATATTGATAATTCGCATTAATAGTATCAACCACCGAGGAATCTTTTGTTATGACTGAATCAATGGCGAATGGGGTAACTATATTGGGTGTGTTAATTCGGTGATACTTGTCATTTTCAACTTTATAGAGCGAGTCTTCAAGGCCCACTAACAGGTTTATTTTTTCTAATGGCCCCGTAACACATCTTCCCTTTTCAGATTTAGGAATAAAGGATGATTTATAGATAGGATTCAACTCTTTTATTTCATTCAGGTCCCAATCAACTACGTTTGCAATAGTTTCCATATGAACCCCTTGCTTTACACACATGGAATCCAACTGAGCATTGTGAATTTTAGCATCCATTGGAATAATATTATGCTCCGCATGATAGGTCAACATATAGGCTGCTGCAATAAAGTTCGGGACGTATCCTTGCGTTTCTGTTGGCAAATAAGGCCTTACTTCCCAATATGTTTTTTTATTGCCTGACCTTACAATGGCTTTATTCACATTTCCTGGGCCGGCATTATAAGCAGCGAGCGATAAATTCCAATCGCCATAGATTCCGTATAGTTTTTTTAAAAAACGACATGCCGCATCCGTAGCTTTATCTGGATCCATTCTTTCATCAATATAAGAATCTTCCACTAAGCCATAATACAAGCCTGTTTTATACATAAATTGCCATAATCCCAATGCGCCAGCTTTTGATTTAACTTGGGGCCTTAAGCCACTTTCAATAACTGCTAAATAACGCAATTCAAGCGGCAAGCCATATTCCGCTAGTTTCTCTTCGAACATTTCAAAATACAATTTGGACCTACCCAAAACAATTCGCGTAAATCCTCTACGTTGAGCGACAAAAAACTTCAGCGTTGCTAAAGTCGTCGGGTTACAATCCATGTGAAACGGACTGTGTTCACTCATGTCCTCTAGCCGTTGACAATAAACATCATCAGAAAAAGTCGGAAGATCCGCCGGTTCATATTTTAAAGCGGCAATAATGGAATCATAAACCGATTGATTGGCGTAGTCGGAATAAAACAAATTCAAACTCTGCTGCACCGTATTAATAAAAGCAATGGGATTAAGCGAATCAGAGGGCTTAGAAAGTGGGGAGGTCCGTTGCGAAAAGGAAACAAGCGAAACGAACAAAAACAGCAAAATGGACAATCTTTTTTTCATTTTTTAATCTCCTCTATGAATTTAGCAAATGCAAACATTTTGTCTTCATTAAATCTATCTGCCATTATTTGAATGCCATAAGGCATTCCATTGGAATGCAATTTAAAGGGAACACTTATGGCGGGGTTACCAGTGATGTTGGCATGAACCGTAAAAATATCTTGGAGATACATTTGAATAGGGTCTTTTATCGATCCAATTTCAAATGCAGTCGTTGGAGTTGTTGGCAAGAGTATAAGATCCACCTCACTAAAAAAAGCATCTGTGGCATTTTTCATTACACGACGTACCTTTTGAGCTTTCGTATAATACGCATCATAATACCCAGATGACAATACATACGTCCCTGTCATTATGCGTCTTTTAACTTCTGAGCCAAATCCTTCAGAACGGGATAAAACATAGGTTTCCTCCACTCCTTTAGCGATTTTGCTTCGATAACCGTAGTGCACGCCATCAAAACGCGATAAGTTAGACGATGCCTCTGCCGTGGTTAATACATAATACGTCGGGACGATATAGTCTAAATACGGAAAACTTATGGGGATTATTTCTATGCCCTTATTGGAAAGTTCTGCGACGAATTTATTCATTTCATTTTTAATTTCAGGATCTAATCCAGTATGTTCGAAACATTCTGTTAGCATCCCAATTCGCAAGTTCTTTCCATTGATAGTATTCTCCTCACTGACCGGTAAGGTTGATGTAGTTGCGTCCATTTGATCATGGCCAGCCATAATTGTATATAACAAAGCGGCATCGTCAAGACTATTCGTAAACGCCCCTATCTGGTCAAATGACGAAGCGTAGGCAATAAGCCCGTATCTACTAATTCTTCCGTAGGTAGGTTTTATTCCAAAAGTGCCTGTCCAAGAAGCAGGTTGACGCACCGATCCACCGGTATCACTTCCAAGAGCGGCTGTACACAATCCTGCAGAAACCGCCACAGCGGAACCGCCGGAAGAACCGCCAGAAACATATGCTTTATTGAAATTATTTTTTACCGGGCCAAAAACGGAGGTTTCATTGGAGCTCCCCATGGCAAACTCATCGCAATTAAGGCGACCAATCACAACAGCGTCTTGATCTAATAAACGTTGTAATGCGGTGGAGGTATAGAGCGACTCAAAACCTGCAAGAATTTTTGATGAGGCAGAAACTTGGTGATTACTATAACAGATATTGTCTTTGATCCCGATAACCACCCCTGCGAGCGGGCCAGCTGTTCCGGCCTTTATTTTTCGATCAACTTCAAGTGCTTGGGCGGAGACATCCTCGGTAAAAACTTCAATAAAAGCATTCAAGTCTTTCTGTTCCTCAATCTTAGCAAGATAATGTTCAACAATTGAAAACACCGTTTCACCAGACTGAATTCTCAGCCTAACATCACCGATTGAAGCGTACATAATTTACTTTTGCTCAATTTTGGTTTCGGCGGACTTTTCTGCAGGTTCGGTTTTATCCTCGCCCTTAGAGGCATCTTTAAACTCTTTAATTCCTTTACCAATTCCTTTCATTAGTTCAGGTATTTTTTTACCACCAAATAAAAGTAGCACCACTGCTAACACTAAAAATATTTCTAAAGGACCGAATTTACCCATAATATTAAAGATTAATTGAATTGTAAAATTAAGAATAATAATCTATAGTTTATCTTTTAGCTACTTCAAACTGACAAAATAGCACTAAACGAATCAATAAAACCAATCGGTTTTACAGTTTTCTAGCCACTTCTACTTCTTCGTATGCCTCAATAACATCACCAATTTGAATAGCATCAAATTTATCAATGTTTAAACCACATTCATAGTTGTTTTTAACTTCTTTGACATCGTCTTTGAATCGCTTTAAAGATCCAAGAACACCGGAATGAATTACAATTCCATCACGAATCACGCGCACCTTAGAAGTCCTTTTGATGCTTCCGTCAAGTACATAACATCCTGCGATTGTTCCGACTTTTGTAATATCAAATGTTTCACGAATTTCGGCAGAACCCAGTACTTTTTCTTCAATATCCGGAGATAACATTCCCTCCATAGCGGATTTTATTTCCTCAATTGCTTTATAAATAATGGAATAAAGTCGGATGTCAATTTGTTCGGTCTCTGCTAATTTGCGAGCTCCAATAGAGGGTCTAACTTGGAAGCCAATAATTATCGCATCAGAAGCAGAAGCTAAATTAACATCGGCCTCAGTGATGGCACCTACCCCTTTGTGGATTATATTTACTTGGATTTCTTCTGTTGACAAATTAATCAAGGCATCCGATAAGGCTTCAATCGATCCATCCACATCACCTTTAACAATAATGTTAAGTTCCTTGAAATCACCGATAGCCAATCGTCTACCAATTTCATCCAAGGTAATGTGTTTCGTCGTTCTAAGTCCTTGCTCACGGAACAATTGTTCCCGCTTAGTAGCGATAGATTTCGCTTCTTTTTCGTCGTCGAGGACATTGAATTTGTCACCTGCACTCGGAGCGCCATTTATTCCTAGAACCGAAACGGGTTGAGATGGTCCGGCTTCCGAAATAGAATTTCCATGTTCATCTTGCATCGCCCTTACTTTTCCAAAATGACGACCCACTAAAATGGCATCTCCAATTTTCATCGTTCCCGCTTGAACAAGCATGTTAGTTACATACCCTTTTCCTTTATCTAATGAGGACTCAATAACAGTCCCAATCGCATTCTTTTTAGGATTAGCTGTAAGTTCTAAAACATCCGCTTCAAGCAACACTTTATCTAATAACTCTTCAATATTTATATTTTGACGAGCAGAGATTTCTTGACATTGGTATTTACCCCCCCAATCTTCCACCAAGATATTCATTTGGGAAAGCTGTTCTTTTATTTTATCAGGATTCGCTCCTGCTTTATCAATTTTATTAATTGCAAAAATCATTGGAACATTTGCTGCTTGAGCATGAGAGATGGCCTCTTTTGTTTGCGGCATAACGTCATCATCCGCTGCAACAATAATAATAGCCACATCAGTAACTTGCGCACCCCTAGCTCTCATCGCCGTAAATGCTTCGTGACCTGGTGTATCAAGAAATGTAAGTTTTCGGTCGTCCTTCAGTACTAATGAATAGGCGCCAATATGCTGCGTGATTCCTCCAGCCTCGCCTTCGGTAACATTAGCATTACGAATCCTATCAAGTAAAGATGTTTTACCATGATCGACGTGACCCATCACCGTAATAATTGGAGGTCTTGTAATCAAATCTTCTGGAGCATCTTCCTCCATAATAATGGATTCTTGTACTTCCGCAGAAACGAATTCCGTTTCAAATCCAAATTCTTCAGCAACAATCTGTATTGTTTCCGCATCTAAACGTTGATTAATGGAAGCGAAAATACCCAATGACATACACACAGAAATAACCTGTGTAGGCTGAACGCTCATCATGCTAGCTAATTCAGATACTGTAACGAATTCCGTCAGCTTAATGATTTTCTCATCTGCTTCCGCCTGTTCAATTTCTTCTTGACGTTTTTGAGCAAAGGAATCTCTTTTTATCCGCCTGTTTTTAGACGACTTTGATTTTCCCCCTTTATTCGATAAGCGAGCAAGGGTGTCTTTAATTTCTTTTTGAATATCCCGTTCAGAAATCTCTTTCTTTTGAACGATGGGAGCTTTAGAAGAGGAGGCCGGTGATTGTCCAGCAGTGCTTGGTGAAGCAGTTGGTGCATCCACCTTTTTAATTCTTTTACGTTTTCTTTTGCTGTTCGCAGATTCTGACTGAACGGAAGGAGATTTTGGTTTTTCGACCGGCAATTCTATTTTTCCTAATACAACAGGGCCTGTTAATACTTTCCGTTCACTTCGAATTGTTTCGATAACTATTGGTGCAGCATCTTCTTTTACATCAATAACTGGCTCTATTGGAGCAATTACTTCTTCTTCAATTTTAGGAGCTACAACAGCTTCTTGGGGCGTTTCTGCCACTACTTTTTTCTTGTCAGGCCTCGTTTTCTGATTTAAGGCATCCAAATCTATTTTTCCAACAACTTGAACCGATACTTCTTTTTCTTTTTTAATCGGTTCAGGAACAACGGGCGTTGCGATTTCTGCTGGTTTTTCAACAATAACCGGAGGAACAACAATTACTTCAGGGACAATCGGCGCACTAAAAACCTGCCTTTTAATTTCATCTAAATTGATATCCGCCTCATCTTCATCATCAGCCTTCGGCTTATCGATTACTTTTTCGCCCTCTCTAACATCTTTTAAAGAAAGTGATTCACGTCTTTCGCGAAAAGCCGGTCCTTTGGACTGTTCTTTCATACTTTGATCAGCCGCAAACTCTTTGCATAACAAGTCAAAATGTTCAGGTTCCAGTTTTGAATTAGGACTTGAATCAATTTTCACCCCTTTTGACTCCAAAAACTCCACCAATGAAGGGAGTCCAACATTCAATTCACTTGCTGCTTTTCCTAATCGTATTGGTTTTCCAGCCATAAATCAGTTTTCTTTCAAAAAATATTATAATAAATTATTCAAATTCCGCTTTCAAGATGCGGAATACCTCGTCAATTGTTTCTTTTTCTAAGTCTGTTCGTTTTAAAAGATCCTCGGCTCCAATTTCTAGTACTGATTTAGCAGTATCACAACCAATTGCTTTTAATTCGTCAATAATCCAGCTATCTATTTCATCAACAAATTCTTCTAAATCCACATCTTCGATATCCACTTCACCGTCTCTGTAAACATCAATATCGTATCCACAAAGCTTTCCAGCCAACTTAATATTATTCCCACCTTTTCCGATTGCTAAGGAAACTTGATCCGGCTTTAAATAAACCTTCACCCGTTTTTCTTCTTCATTTATCTCTAAGGAAGATATTTTTGCTGGAGAAAGCGCACGCTGAATAAGTAGTTGATTATTAGATGTATAATTAATAACGTCTATGTTTTCGTTTCTTAATTCACGTACAATACCATGAATTCTAGATCCTTTCATTCCAACACAAGCGCCAACAGGATCCACACGGTCATCATACGATTCCACGGCAACTTTTGCTCTTTCTCCTGGCTCACGAACAATTTTCTTAATGGTAATGAGACCGTCAAATACTTCAGGAACTTCCAATTCAAAAAGACGTTCCAAAAATTCAGGAGCGGTACGAGAGAGTATGATTACTGGAGTGCTATTCCGCATATCAACTTTAGAAACAACAGCACGAACGGTTTCTCCTTTTTTGAAGAAGTCCGCAGGAATTTGTTCTGATTTTGGCAATAACAATTCATTTTGGTCATCGTCCATTACAAGAATTTCTTTTTTCCAAACCTGATAAACCTCACCAGTTACAATCTCACCAACACGTTCTTTATATTTTTTATACAAGTGATCTTTTTCAAGCTCGAGGATTCTTGAGATTAAATTCTGACGTAGCGATAAAATATTTCTTCTTCCAAAATCGGCGAATTTAAACTCTTCCGTTACTTCCTCCCCAATTTCGAAATCTGGTTCAATTTTAATCGCATCTGAATAAGCTATTTCAGTATTCGGATCTTCCACTTCACCGTCATCAACAATTTCCTTGTTCAAGAAAATTTGCACATCACCTTTATCAATATTAACGATGATGTCAATGTGCTCATCGGTTTCAAATTTCTTCTTAAACATCGCTCTGAACACATCTTCTAAAATGTGTTGCATGGTTTGTTTGTCAATATTTTTTAAGTCCTTAAACTCCAAGAAGGAGTCAACAAGTTCAATACTATTCATAAATTATCATTTAAAAGATATTACAATTTTAGATTCCTTTACATCCGAGAAATGAACTTCCGTCACTTCTTCCACTAACACTTTTTTCTTTTTATTTTCTAGTTGTTTTGACACTTGATCTTTTATAATCATCGTGTCATCTGTTATTTTAATAATTTCCCCTTCCAGTTTTTCGCCATCTTTCCGTACTATTTCGACACGTCGTCCAATATTTTTTATATACTGATTAATATGCCTTAATGGCTTGTCTAAACCTGCGGAAGAAACATGTAATTCAAAGTCTTCTTCGTCTCTATCTAAATTGTGCTCAACGTTTCTAGAAACAGAAACACAATCCGTAACCGTTACGCCTCCGACAATTTTATCGATCTCCACATGAATGCTATTGGCAGCAGAAATTGTTAATTCAACAATGTATAAACCATTGTTTAATTCATTCATTCTTTCTTCGACTAGCGCTATTACCTTCTCTTTGTTAATCATTGGCAAAAAAAGAGGGGACTTTCGTCCCCTCACTTATATCTCTATTATTGTACAAAGATATACCTTTATTTATAACTGACAAACAATAATCAATTAAATAGCTAGTACATTTGCAATATGTTAATTGAAATAGAAGATAAAATTATTTCATCAGCCGTTTTTGAAAGAAAATTCGTGTGTGATTTAAATGCTTGTAAAGGCGCTTGTTGTATTGAAGGAGATGCAGGAGCTCCATTAAAAAAAGAGGAGGTGACTCTTTTAAATGAAAATCTTGAAAAGATAACGCCATTCATGCGAGAAGAGGGAATTGCTGCTGTCAAAAAGCAAGGGGTTTCTTATAATGACATTGAAAACGAACCCGTTACATCATTAATTAATAATAAAGAATGTGTGTTTGTGCACTACGACGCGAATAACATTGCTAAATGCGCCATTGAAACAGCTCATCTAGCGGGGGAAATATCAAATTTAAAACCTTTGTCTTGTCATTTATATCCCATTAGGCTTAAAAAAATCAATGATTATACCGCGATAAATTTTGATGAATGGAAAATTTGTGCTCCAGCATGTATCTGTGGTGAAAAATTAGCCATCCCTGTATACCGATTCTTGAAGGCACCATTAATTAGAGCTTTTGGAGAAGGCTTTTATAAAGAAATGGAAATCATCGAGCGAGAGCTAAAGTCACTCCAATGATCTCACCGCCAAAAAGCTTTCTCTAGCTGTTTAATGCTCCTCTTCGCCATCAGCCAATGGAACATTCTGAGGAATGAAATCAACATCCGAACCCGGCTTAGAATAATCGTACGGCCAACGGTAAACAGTTGGAAGATCGCCTGGCCAATTTCCGTGGATATGTTCTACGGGTGTTGTCCATTCTAAGGTGGTTGAATTCCAAGGATTTTGGGGGGCTTTTGGCCCTCTAAAAATACTATAAAAGAAATTGAATAAGAAAACCAATTGACCTACGGCTGCTAGGATCGCAAAGATGGTGATGACAACATTCAAATCCATTATCATATTATAAGAAGTCTCGTTAAAGTCGCCAAATGAAGAAGAGTCATAATAACGTCTTGGTGCACCCGCTAATCCAACAAAATGCATTGGAAAGAAAACACCGTAGGCACCAACTAGCGTTATCCAGAAATGAACATACCCTAAGCGAAGATTCATCATGCGTCCGTACATTTTAGGGAACCAATGATACACACCTGCAAACATTCCGAATACAGCCGACATTCCCATAACGATGTGGAAGTGTGCCACTACGAAGTACGTATCGTGAATAGCAATATCCAAAGCGGAGTCAGCTAAAATTATTCCCGTTACACCACCTGTAACAAAAGTAGACACGAGGGCCACTGCGAAGAGCATTGCTGGGGTAAAAATTAGCGAGCCTTTCCACAAAGTTGTTAAATAATTAAATACTTTAACAGCAGAAGGAATGGCTATTAAGAGGGTGGTAAAAACAAAAACACTACCCAAAAATGGATTCATCCCTGTAATAAACATGTGGTGGCCCCAAACAATAAATGATAGAAATCCAATTGCCAAAATAGAACCAATCATTGCCTTATATCCAAAAATTGGTTTCCTAGAATTCGTTGATATAATTTCTGACGATAACCCCAGTGCAGGCAATAAAACGATATACACCTCAGGGTGGCCAAGGAACCAGAAAAGGTGCTGAAACAAAATTGGAGAACCACCGTGATTAGCTAGCATTTCACCATTAACAATAATGTCTGACAAGAAAAAACTTGTTCCTGCCAATCTATCCATCATTAATAATAATGCTGCAGAAAGTAATACCGGGAAAGAAAGTACACCAAGAATAGCAGTAACAAAGAATGTCCATATAGTTAGTGGCATTCTTGTCATAGTCATTCCTTGGGTTCTTAAATTAATAACTGTTACTATGTAATTCAAACTTCCTATTAATGAACCAGCGATGAATATCGCCATAGAAATAAGCCAGAGTGTCATTCCCATGCCAGATCCGGACATCGCTTGAGGCAATGCGGAAAGTGGCGGATAAATTGTCCAACCAGCCATTGCGGGGCCAGTAGAAATGAACAATGAATAAAGCATGATTAATGAAGAGATCAAAAAGAACCAATAAGAAAGCATGTTAAGAAAGCCGGAAGCCATGTCCCTTGCCCCAAGTTGTAGTGGAATAAGAATGTTTGAAAAGGTACCCGACAAACCACCGGTAAGTAGGAAAAACACCATGATTGTACCATGTATTGTTACTAATCCAAGATACATGTCTTCCTTTAAGACCCCATTAGGTGCCCATTGTTCGCCTAAAAAGAATGATAAAAAATCAGAACTTTCACCCGGCCATGCTAATTGTATTCTAAACAATACAGACAACAACATGGCAACAATTCCCATAAATACGGCAGTCATTAAAAACTGCTTGCCAATCATCTTATGATCTTGACTAAAAATGTATTTTGAAACAAATCCTTCTTCATGGTGGTGATCCCCATGATGTAGGTCAGCGTGGTTGTGTTCGTCGTGTGCTACTGAAGCCATTTTGAAAAATTTATATTAATAATTATTCTTTTGAAGTATATGTTTTACATTTTTGCCGGAGCTGGATTAACTGGTGCAGCCTCAGCTATAGCGGGAAAATACTTTGCCCTGAACGTGTCTTTAGACTTTTGCTTCATCCAACTATCATATGATTTTTTATCTTTTACAACGATAATCATTTTCATTTTGTAATGCGCTCCACCACAAATTTTGTTACACAACAAAACGAAATTAAACTTAGGATCGTTCATCTTCTTTCGCATTTGATCCGTCGTTAATATAGGCGTAAATTTCGTTCGTGTGGTCATGCCGGGAACATTATTCATTTGTGCTCGAAATTGTGGAAAGTAAGCAGAGTGCAAAACGTCTTTTGCTCTAAAATTGAATTCGTACGGTTGATCCACACACAGGTAAAGTGTGTCTCTTTGGATAATGTCATCCCAAACAGACTTGTCTTTAGCTTTTGAGTGGTGCCCTTTCATTTGAAACAACAACCTTAATAACCTTTCTTTTCTTGATAACTCAGTACGCAAAACATTTGTTGTGGAATCATTGATAACGGTGTCTCTATTATTTAAAATCCGTTGGATTGCTTCTATTCCTGAAGGACCTTCTAACATAATACGGATTGATGAATCAATTGTATTTGTTGTTACAAGAGCTAACTCATTATTATCAGCTGTCAATTTGTAGTCATGGCGGCCCAAGATATTATCCGCCCCAGCGTATCTAGCCGTCCAGTCAAACTGCTTAGAGAAAAGTTCTATTATAACTGCATCATCGCCTGAAATTGCTGTTAATTTATTCCAAGATTTAAGTCCTAGTATAATAATTACTGCCATTACAAGTGCAGGGACAATTGTCCAAATCATTTCTAATTTATTATTATGAGGGTAATAATACGCCTTTACGCCTGGCTTTCGAACGTATTTAAAGCAAAAATAAAATAACAGGAAATTGCTTATAAAAAATACAATAAGAATAATTACAAAATTCAAGTTTAACAACCAATCTGTTTCTACCCCTTCAATTGAAGCTGCTTCACCAAGGCCGGTATAACCATATTTTAGCATTAAATAAATAAGGCCTAAAAACTGAAAGATCATAAAGAATAATAATATCCTTGCATTCAAGAAATTATCCCGGTTGGGAATTTCACATTCTGAACTGTTACGAAGCTTAGAGGATAATTCATAAACACGAACTAATTGAGCCAAGGCTACAATTCCTAAAATAACTGCTATTAAAATAATCAATTTACTTTCCATTTCTTCTTTAATTATCTTTTATCAAATATCGTGGTGAATACTTTCGTCAAGGAACGGGTGATTCACAGGGGTTAAAGATGCTTTCGTAAGGTTTCTAAGTATTACAAAGACAAAAGAACCAAGCACCATTAGAGCCATTCCAACTTCGATGAATCCAATGGTAGCATTTGCGCCAAGAGAGCCCGCAGAAACCATTATATAAACATCCAACCAATGACCGGTTAAGATTATAAGTCCAACAAATGTTAAAATACCAAAATTTCTTTTCGCATCACGAGACATTAAAATCAACATCGGAAAAGCAAAATTTATAATAAACATAGCGAAATACAAGAACTTAAAGTTTTCGATTCGCATAGCATAATAGGTAACTTCTTCTCCAATGTTTGCATACCAGATCAGCATAAATTGAGAAAACCACAAGTACGACCATAAAAAGGACGTAGCAAAAGTCCACTTTCCTAAATCGTGAATATGAGATTCATTTACTTTAGGTAAGTAACCCAGTTTTTTTAAATACATGGTAGTAATTACTAACACCACCATAGAAGAACACCACATACCAGCGAATGTATACCAACCATATAAAGTTGAGAACCAGTGCACATCAATAGACATTAACCAGTCCCATGCGGAAGTAGAACTAAAAACAGCAAAGAAAACTAAAAACGTAGCCCCTTTTTTATAATTTTTGAAATGAAGATCAGTTCCACCGCGTTCATCCTCTTCCAATGACCGTCTTTTGAATCCTCTAAGGAATAAGAAGTAAGTTGTGAAATAAATCAATGTTCTAATCCAAAAAAACCAAACATTAAGATAAGCTGTTTTACCCTGAATTATTTCGTCGTGTTTAACCACTTCGCTATCCATCCAAATATAAATGTGTGCTCCATCAAAAAGAGTAATTATTAACAAGAATAAACCCAATAAACCCATTCCATAAGGCAGAAAGCCAGCTACAGCTTCAATAACTCTTTTAACAGAGGCATACCAACCTGATTCCGTTGCATAATTTAAAGCGAGGAAAAATAATGCGCCAAGTCCTAAAGCAAAAAAGAAAAATCCATTAATCAATCCATTCGTTAGTAATCTCGTAACAAAATGCGGGTCGTTATACCCTGAAATAAGGCCAATTATTAGCAGCAGAAGACCAGTAAGCACAACATAAAGAATTGTATTTTTAGCCGCTTTTGTAATTTTAAATTCCATAACTTAAATTATTTCGTTTTTGTTACTGTTGAATCCATTTTTACTAATGATTTCGGATTTCCATTCTTGTCAAACTTGCCGTAATCAGGATTTTGAAATTGACGCACATAATGTACCAAGGTCCAAATTTCCTTTTTAGTTACTAATGAATTATGAGCACCCATCATTCCTTTACCATAATAGATAGAATAAAAAATTTGACCATCAGAAAGAGCTGATCGCTCAGCGTAAGCTGGCACACCTAGATACGCACCACTCATAACCATTGGGCCCATTCCGTCTCCTTTTTCACCATGACAATGCTGACACATAGCGGTATATAATTCTTTTCCTTTTAGAAACATTTCTTCACTATTTTTGTTCGTTAAAAGAAATGGATTTTTATCGTTAATCGCAAGCGCGTATTCATCGAACATGCTAAAATTAAAGCCATATAATCCGTGGGATTCTCTAAATAGAATATTTGCTTTTCTAGCATATGGCAACATAAGTTTTACCAACATGCTGTCGCCTTTTCCATAATAAGGAATGGAATTATTTGGTGGGGTCAATGCAGACAAAGCTGTTTTATATTTTGGAAACCGCTTTCCTCTAATTTCACCATTATCGACATACACCTCAATCGATGGTGCTCTATACATATCCGGCATGTATTCCAATCCGGAGCTATCTGGATCTGAAACGCAAGATCCCAAAACGAACAAGGTAATTGTTAGTGCTGTAATATACGTTCCAAAAATTAGCGTTCTTCTCATCTTTCTATTATTAATTCGCTTAATTAACTTCTTTTTTATCGATTTCGACAAATCCAGTATTTTTCAGTAACTCATCAATCTCATTTTCGCTTGATTGGTGATTGTCAGACAATCTAATTTCCATAACAAATCGATCATCAGTGGTACGTGGATCAGGATTGTGAGCTGGCATACCTGGCAACGTTTTATTAGCTAATAGGTAGGTTATTACCATACCGTGTGCTGCGCAAAGAACCGTAAATTCAAAAGTAACTGGAACAAAAGCCAACATGTTTTCTAAATAGCTAAAGTTCGGTTTCCCACCGATATTCATCGGCCAATCAGTTACCATAAAGAAACGCATTCCTACAGTCGCTAACATAAGGCCTGTAAGTCCATACAAAAACGCCATGATTCCTAGACGTGTGTTTTTCACGCCAATAATTGGATCAATTCCGTGAATTGGAAAAGGACTAAAAACATCCGCAATTTTTATCCCTTTAGAAACAAGAGTCTTAGCGCCATCTTTTAAGACCTCTTCGTCATCGTACATTACATAAATTACTTTTTCTGTCATCGCAACAATAATTATTAATGATGTTTATGATAATCTGGAGCCTCTTTATACGATTGTCCCGAACCCTTTAAAATTGTTTTGATTTCATTAAGTGCTAAAACAGGGAAGTACCTAGCAAATAATAAAAAGAAAACAAAGAAAATACCAATTGTACCGATATAAACACCAATATCTATATGACTAGGATAATGCATACTCCAAGCCGAAGGAAGGTAATCGCGGTGAATGGATGTTACAATAATCACGTAACGTTCGAACCACATTCCAATATTTACAACAATTGAAATGAAGAAGGTAAATAATAAACTTCTTCTTAGTTTTCTGATCCACATTAATTGTGGTGAAATAACATTACAAGTCATCATGGACCAATATGCCCACCAATAAGGACCAGTTGCTCTATTTAAAAATGCGTATGCTTCGTATTCAACACCAGAATACCATGAAATAAATAACTCAGTAATATAGGCTGTACCCACAATAGAGCCCGTCACCATAATTACAATATTCATGTATTCAACGTGTTTTGTATGAATATATGCCTCAAGCCCCATTGCCTTACGCATAACCAACATCAATGTCTGAACCATTGCAAAACCTGAAAACACAGCTCCTGCAACAAAGTAAGGAGGGAAAATTGTAGTGTGCCACCCAGGAACAATAGAAGTAGCAAAGTCAAAAGATACAATTGAGTGAACAGAAAATACTAAAGGCGTAGCCAATCCTGCCAAAACAAGGGATACTGTTTCAAATCTATTCCAATTTTTTGCGCCTCCAGACCAGCCGAAAGACAAGATAGAGTACATTTTTTTAGAAACTGGTTTTTTAGCACGGTCTCTTATTGTTGCAAAATCTGGGATAAGTCCAATATACCAAAACACCAATGAAACGGATAGATAAGTAGAGATTGCAAAAACGTCCCAAAGTAATGGGGAGTTAAAGTTCACCCAAAGAGATCCAAATTGATTTGGAAGAGGTAGTACCCAATATCCAACCCACAAACGACCCATGTGAATCAATGGGAAAAGACCCGCCATAAATACTGCGAAAATGGTCATTGCTTCTGCAGAACGGTTAATTGCCATTCTCCATTTTTGTCTAAACAATAATAATACTGCTGAAATAAGGGTGCCCGCGTGACCAATTCCTACCCACCAAACAAAATTAGTAATATCCCAAGCCCAACCAATTGTTTTATTTAAACCCCAAACTCCGATACCAGTCCCTAATAAATAAACAATACAACCAATGCCATACAAGGCAATAATAAGTGCTATACCAAATAGCACATACCACATTCTTGGGGCTTTGTCTTCAATTGGCCGGCAAACATCCTCCGTTACATCGTGGTAACTTTTATGACCAAGTATGAGTGGTTCTCTTATCGCTGCTTCTTTTTGCATGCTAAATCAATTTACTATTAATGATGTGCTTTTTTTCCTTCGTGGTGCGCTACAGGTTTCTCTTTTTGTAAACTTGATAGCAACTCATTATCCTCGTTTCTAACTTTTACTTTGTACCAAACATTTGGTTTAGCACCAACTTCTTCTAAAGCCTGGTATGACCTATCATTTTTAGAACTTGAATAAACCGACGATTTAAAATCATTCCAGTCACCCACTACAATCGCATTGGTAGGGCAAGCATCCGAACAAGCAGTGGCAAACTCGCCATCATTTATCATTCTAGACTCTTTCTTCGCTACTAATTTAGTCGATTGAATTCGCTGAACACAGAAAGAACATTTCTCCATTACTCCTCTCGTTCTTACAGTCACGTCAGGGTTCAAAACCATTCTTCCTAAATCATCCTGAGCAGGATTTACTTCTGTAAACTTCTTATATGATGGGTATTCAAACCAATTGAATCGTCGCACCTTGTATGGGCAATTGTTTGCACAATACCTTGTTCCGATACAACGATTATAAGTCATTTGATTTAAGCCTTCGTTACTATGGGTTGTTGCTAATACAGGACAAACTGTTTCGCAAGGCGCATGATTACAATGTTGACACATCATTGGCATGTGGATCACTTTAGGATTTTCTGCAGCAATTTCTGCCTTGTCATAGCTAAATGTATCCTTGTCTTTTCGTTGACCAATTGTAGCTTCTTCATCCGAAGCAAAATAACGATCTATCCGTAACCAATGCATTTCCCGTCCTCGTCTTACTTCATCCTTGCCTACAACAGGAACATTATTCTCTGACTGACAAGCAATTAAACAAGAACCGCAACCGATGCAAGAAGACAAATCAATTGTCATTCCCCATCGATGTCCTATTTTTTCAACAGGATGAGCATCCCATAAATCGAATTCACTATTCGGAACATCTTCGTGATGTCCTTCTTTATTTAATTTCTGAAGTGTATGTGCTGGATTGTAAGCTTCTTTCCCTTTTGAAGTAAAGATCGGAAGCGTTGTCTCTCTAACAATTGAATGACGTCCCATCACTGTATGATGAATTTGCGTTGAAGCAATTGCATACATTCCCTCTGCTTTCGCTAAACTTCCTGTTGTATCAAACTGTAAATTACCATTCTCAGTAGAAACAAAATGGTACACATTCGCACCAATTGGCTTTAAGCCTCCTTTCTCATCTAAATCGTGTCCACCGTATTCTTTTGTTTGAAAAGCGGCTTTACCAATAGCTTCACCATTAGCACCACGCCCATAACCGAGAGCAATACCTACTGTATTTAAGGCCTGACCTGGTAATGGAAATACTGGTAATGTTACTTTCTTGCCATTTACACTAACCGTAGCCAAGTTTAGACCATGTTCTTGGTCATACGTAGTAACAAAACCTTGCTGTTTCATTTCAACAGGATTCATCGTGATGTAATTATCCCAAGTAGCTTTTGTAATTGGATCTGGCATTTCTTGCAACCAAGGATTGCTTGCATGCTGACCGTTTCCAATAGCCCCTTTTTGATATAAAACCACTTCTAAGGCACCTGCAGATGGCAATTTGCCGAGAACACCATTTTTAAATGGAGTTAATACGTTCAAGTTTCCTGGTACAGTTTCACAACTATTATGCGTTGAATAAGCAAAGTCTCCTAGAGGGAAACGCTCAGAATAATTTGATTTTATCAAATCGTAAGCTGTTGACGAATCTTTCCCTAAACGAATTGATTTACCAGACCAAACAGAAAACGTTTCAATAACGGAAGCTGTATTGTGAATTGGTCGTATAGTAGGCTGCGCAATTGCATAATGATTGTTTGTTGGTTGATAATCTAACCAAGATTCAAGCGCATGGTGATCTGGACATACATACGAACATAAACTTGCTGTTTCATCAGCAAATCCAGAAAATGAAACCGTTGTCTTAATCTTCTTCAATGCTTTTCCAAAAGCTTCACCATTTGGTAAAGAATAAACTGGATTTACACCCATAAAAAGCATGGCATCTGGACCTTTACCTGAAATAACGTCATTAGCAAGCTTAATAACTTTAGCATCTTCAGACTTAAATAATTTAACGTCGTTGGTTAAGTCAATGGTTGTTCCGTAACTACCCAACAATTGATTTAATTGATTTGTCAGTAATTGAAGACTTACGTTATTAGAACCACAAACAACCAAAGAACTTTGCTTCGAGCTTTTCAATGACTTTAAGGCTTGATCCGCTATACTTTTTGTTGGTGTGTTTAGCGTTGAAGCCACAGCACAATTTCCACCTAAGCCTTTAATCAAGAAGGAAAGAACCGCAGCTTGTTCTGAAGGCTTGATCATGCCTCTGTAATCAGCATTAGACCCTGACAAAGACATAAAAGATTCGAATTGGAAATGCTTAGACATCCATTTTGAATCAGGATTTCTAGTTAATCCATATTGCTGAACATATTGATTAGCCATTAACCAAGTTCCTAAGAAATCAGCGCCTAAACTAATAATTGTTTTTGCTTTCGAGAAATCATAACTCGGGATAATTGCTGCACCAAAGTTTTGCTCATTTGCTTGACGTATGGCAGAATAAGAAATAGCATCGTATTGAATGTGATTCAATATTTGACCATTAGCAGCCATTGCCGCTGACATTTCGTCAATTTGTTTTTGTAAGGTCGGACTTATAATACTGTTTGATAGTAAACTTACTGTTTTTGCCGATTTAAGTGCTTTTGAAATGGAAGAATCAACAGAAGACCAAGAGACTAATTTACCATTTTCTGTCGGTCCAATTAATCGTGCACTATCATACAACCCTAAAATTGATGCAATAATTTGTGGATTAACAGCACCCTGCGTTAAACCGAAATCCTTATTTCCTTTGATAAAAATAGGGCGCCCTTCGCGTGTTTTAACAAGTATACTTGCATATGAAGCACCATCGTAGTAGGTTGACGCATACCAAGTAGCCATACCTGGGGTAACATTTTCAGGTTTTACCACATAAGGTACAGCCTTGGTGACCGGGGCTTCACATGCGGCCAATGTTGCCGCAGCAACAGAGAACCCTAAAAACTTTAGAAAATCCCTTCTTCCAGTTGAGGTCTCATCAAGTTTATCATTTGATAAAAATGCCTCTACCGTTTGTTGTGTAGGAAATTCGTTCTCTTTATGCTTGATGAACTCAGTCGTTTCCTTTAGTTCTTCAAGTCCTTTCCAATATTTTCTTGCCATTCCCATGTTTTTCTGACTATGACCTAATTATTAATAATGGCATTTTGCGCATTCCCAACCACCCAACTCACTAACGCTCACTTTACCATCTTTTAAATACTTTTTGTATAATGACTTGTCATTATCTCTTAAACGGCGATGTATCTCGTCATAATATCCATTTTTACCATCACCTAAAGAAACATTTTTAGCTCCATGGCACTCAATGCACCAACCCATTGTTAAAGTGGGTTTCGTCAATTTAATATTTCCTTCGATCTTATTAAGTTCAGCAACCGGCTGAACCTTTACAGCTTCATTCATTTTTGTCATATCACCGTGACATTGTTTACAATCAATTCCGCCAACAACAACGTGTTGGGAGTGATTAAAATAAACATGGTCTGGCAATGCGTGCACTTTATTCCAAACAATTGGTTTCGTTTTTCCGGTATATCTTCCAGGTACGGAAGGATCCCAACCTGCAGCAGCGTAAATTTTCTTGATTTCTCCTGCAAAAGGCTTGCCTTCTCCACTGATTTGTTTGTGACAATTCATACATACATTAACCGTAGGAATACCTGCAGACTTAGATTTAGTAACTGAATTGTGACAATACTTACAATCTATGCCATTTACTCCTGCGTGTCTGTCGTGAGGAAACACAATAGGTTGAGACGGCTGATAGTTTTCAACCACATTAATCCGATACAAACCTTGGAACAATGTGACAATAATAGATAAAACAAGAACTAAAACACCTAAACCAAAAGGAAGTCTATATTTCCAAGCCCACGTTTTGAATTCAGACAAATAGGATTGATCATCTTGCGTAGAACTCTCTCCGGCAGAAATTTTTAATTGACGCCTAACTCCCCCAACAGATAAGATGATTGTAATAAAGATGGTGCTTAGAATAATCCACATCCACATGTTGCCACCCTCTTCCTCTTCGGTTGTTTCCGAAGCCCCATCAGTGACATTCCCTGTCCCAACTGCGGCGGCTGCCGCTGGATCAGGTTGCGCATCTACCCAATCAAGAATTGATATAACTTCCTCGTCCTTTAAATCTGTAAAGGCCGTCATTACTGAGCCTTTGTATTGCTCAAAAACTTCTTTAGCTCGTGCAGACTTTCCGCTCGCACGTAATTTTGCGTTATTTTTTACCCATTCAACTATTAAATCACCTTCTCCAGCTGCTTCCCATCGTTTTCTGGCTTCAAATAATTTTGGGCCAGTTCCATTTTTGTGCGGTTGATGACAAGTGGCACATTTTGCCTTGAATAATCCTCCACCATCAGCCAATAAACTAGTTGGAAATAGAAAAACAAAAAAAGAAAATATGGCTATTAACCTTATTTTTGTGCGCTTAACCCTTTGAATATTAGATATTTTCATGAAAAAAGTTACTAATTTCTTACCTTACCAATGCCTTATAGTTGCATTTTATCGAGCGTAAAATTAGATAAATAGAGTTGTTTCATGACAATTTTGTGACAAAAAAACCTAATTTAAAGTCATTCTAAATAAGGATTTGTTTATATCAAAAAACGTTAGCCTGTTTTTATGTAGGGGTGAATTCTTATTTTTGTTTACAAATAAAATTAAATGAAAGGTATTATGTTTTTGTTTTTGGCTTTTTCAACTCTATGCGGTGCGCAAATTTCAGTAAGAGGCGCGGAGTCTTTTGAGCCTTTGGTTGCTTCTTATAGGTCAGAGTTTACGTCTATGTCCGGGTATCGTATCCAGATTTGTTTTGATAATAATAAAAGCGTAGTAGATGACGCTAAGAACAAGTTTTTAACTTCTTATCCCAAAATACCTGTTTACATGGTTTTTGAGAATCCTAATTTTAATTTAATGGTTGGTGACTTTAGAACTTTAGTTTCGGCGGAAAAAATAAGGTCGAAAATCCAAGGGGAATATACGATTAGTGTTATTCATAAAACGACCATTAAATTGCCTCGTATAGATTAAGTTCTTTACCACCCCTGCGCCTTAAGAGGTATTAATTCATTATTCGCATCAACCAAGTTCCTGCCGTCCTCTTTACTGGTCATGTAACCGATAGGCGTGAGATTCGGATTCCCAGCAACCTTATCAAAATCTTCTTGCTTTATTGTGAATAACAGCTCATAATCTTCCCCTCCATTTAACGCGCACGTTATTGGTGAAATATTAAATTCTATTGCTGTTAACTTTGTTTTGTCATCCATTGGGATTTTTTCTTCAAATAATTGACAGCCCAGACCACTTTTTGCACATAAATGAAAAATGTCCGAAGCTAAACCATCCGACACATCGATCATCGATGTTGGAACAACACCTAATTGCCCAAACAATTCTACCATATCATGCCTCGCCTCAGGTTTTAATTGGCGTTGAATCAAGGTGTCATAACCATCAAGTTCTGGTTGAACGTTTGAATTTGCTTTAAAAACCTCATTTTCTCTTTCCAAAATTTGGAGGCCCATATAAGACGCTCCTAAACTACCAGTAACCATAATGATGTCTTTGGAATTTGCGCCAGACCGCCGCGTTATTATATTATTATCCACGCGTCCAATAGCCGTTATTGATATCGTTAAGCCAGCATAAGCAGCGCTCATGTCGCCCCCAACTAAATCAACATGAAAAGTATCACAAGCTAAATTAATACCCGCATATAATTCTTCAAGAGCTTCCACAGGAAATTTACTAGAAACAGCAATGGAAACAGTTATTTGCTCAGCCCGACCATTCATTGCACAAATATCAGAGACGTTAATCGCGACAGCTTTATACCCTAAATGTTTTAGTGGCACATACATCAAATTAAAATGAACACCTTCCACTAACAGGTCGGTTGTCATTAATAATGACTCCTTGTCATTTAATTCAATAATGGCACAATCGTCTCCAACACCTAATAAAGACGTGCGGTTTTTTATATTAAAATCGGAAGTTAATCTTTCAATTAAACCAAATTCCCCAAGAGAATCAATGTTGCTTGTTTTACTAGATGACATTAGACCTAAAGTTATAGTTATTAAATATGCTTCAAAAAAACAAAATTACCATATTTAAGTCACCTAAAAGCCAATAATATCTATTGCCAATAGGATGCGAATTTATTTAATCCTAACAAGACAATAAAATCACCATTGTATTTGATTAAAAATGGGAGACTGTTAATACTTCTGTTTTTGATGTGAGCAGAAAACTTGAAAGAGTGCATGAAACTGGCAGATAAAAATCGTATCCGTTAATCTCTTTAAGTAGGCTAGCTTCCATCTCCGATTCTTTATCGTTACCGGTCAAAGAAATTGATTCAAAAGAAAATTACAACCAAACAAAAAACCCTTGAAACATAATGTTTTCAAGGGTTTAGTTGTTTTTAAGTGTTGACCCACTAGGGCTCGAACCTAGACTCTACTGAACCAAAATCAGTTGTGTTGCCAGTTACACCATGGGTCATTCGCGATGGCAAATTTAATAACTTAATTTAAATTTTAAACTATATAGATAAAAAGGATGCTAAATTGTTTAAATTTTTATTGGTAAAAACTATATTAGGATACATTAATATTCCTAAATTCGCAACCATTGAAAGGTATAATTAACGATAAATAATAGTTTATGAATTATTCAAAATGGAATACTTACTTAGGTTGGGGAGTGTTTGCAATTGCAACGATTGTCTACCTACTCACCCTTGAGGACACCGTTAGTTTATGGGATTGTGGGGAATATATTACAGCAGCATACAAATTAGAGGTTGGGCACCCTCCAGGCGCGCCCTTGTTTATGCTATTGGGTAGGGTGTTTTCATTTTATGCAGCTCCAGAAAATGTGGCTGTTTTGATTAATTCATTGTCCGCTATTTCGTCTTCTTTAACCATCCTTTTCATGTTTTGGTCATTGACGCTCTTACTTAAAAAACTAGTTTTAAAGCACAAAAGCGAACTAAGCGAAGGGGACAAAATAGCTGTCTTTTCTGCTGCGGCAATAGGAGCTCTTTCCTATACTTTTTCTGATTCATTTTGGTTTTCAGCTGTTGAGGGAGAGGTGTATGCAATGGCTTCGTTATTCACAGCGATTGTATTTTGGGCGGCACTTAAGTGGGATGAAGAAATGATGGAAAACCAATCTGTTTTGGGCTCTAGTTTTAGCACTCCAAACAAATGGTTATTGCTCATTATGTTCTTACTCGGTCTTGCCATTGGTGTTCACTTATTGTGTATTCTTGTTATTCCTTCCATTTGTTTTATAGTTTATTTTAGGGTGCGTGAAAAAACAACTGGCATGGGTATCTTTTTAACGAGTGTCATTGCGCTTTTTACCTTAGGTTTTATTCAGGTAGGTGTAATTCCAGGTACTATTTCTCTTGCATCTAGCTTTGAAGTATTGTTTGTAAATAGCCTTGGAGCACCGTTTTTTTCGGGAACGATTTTCTTTTTTCTAATATTAATCGGTGGGTTTACAATTTGTGTTCTATACGCTAGAAAAAAATCGAAGACGATTCTTTATAATGCCACTATGGGGCTTTTGTTTTTACTTATCGGTTATGGATCATTTGCTGTTATCGTAATTCGCTCTAATGCTAATACGCCATTAGATGAAAATAACCCTGAAAACCTTGTCACACTTCGCTCCTATTTAAACAGGGAACAATACGGAAGTGTTCCTCTTTTAAAAGGGCAATATTGGAACTCTTATCGCCTTGGTGAGGTCGATTCAGAAAATGGTCCACAATTAACCTCAAAAGATGGGTGGGGCGATTTAAGTCCAAATTTTATTCAACGTTTTGTTGTACAAGAAGATGGCGTGGATATTAAGGGTTTTGAAAAAGAAAAAGATGCAAAAGCCTGGATTTCGAAACACCAAGGATTTTACGAAATAAAGGAAAAATATTTTGAAAGTAATAGCTCCATTCGAAAAGGGGCTGTAACAGCCTATTCCCAAGAGACCGTTTTTCCTAGAATGCACTCTGAAGGAAATGGTGGGCATCAACAAGGTTACGAAAATTGGTCTGGATATGATGCGAACGAAGACAAAGGAACTGATATCGGAAGAGATGGAAAACGCTTACCTACATTTTCAGAAAACTTAACCTTCTTCTTCCGATATCAAGTCAATTGGATGTATTTAAGGTATTTTATGTGGAATTTCGCCGGTAGACAAAATGATATTCAGGGACATGGTGACAATATGAGGGGAAATTGGCTGTCCGGATTTGATATAATTGATACCGCCCGACTAGGAAGTCAAGAGTTTGCGCCGCATTACTCAACAGAGAATCCTTCTCACAATAGATTTTTCTTGCTTCCATTAATATTTGCACTTATTGGCTTATTTTTTCATTTTTATCGTGCACCAAAAGACGCCTTAATTATCTTATTGGCATTCCTTTTTACAGGACTCGCTATTCTTGTTTATTTAAATCAAAAGCCACTTGAGCCTAGAGAACGGGATTATGCCTATGCAGGATCTTTTTACTTTTTTGCGATGTGGATTGGGATTGGAGTTTACGCCCTTTATGATGCCGTGATGCGTTTCAAAAAAGAGGATTTAAAGAAAATTGTTCTGCTAGCAGGTATTGCTTTGGCTATCACCGTAATGATTGATGTGGTCGGTGGAGAAACTTTTGTTAACACAATAACCTGCCTGTTTATTTCTGTCATGGTGTTGCTACTTGTTGGTGGGGCATTTTTGTTGAAAAACAGGATGAAGTCTGAAAACACTGCTGCTATAACGATGGCTTTACTTGGGCTATGTGTTCCGGTAATTATGGGGACTCAAGGATGGGATGATCACAATCGAAGCGGAAAAACTTCTGCACGTGATTTAGCATATAATTATTTGTCTTCATGTGAAAAAAATGGGATAATTTTTACAAACGGAGACAATGACACCTTCCCATTATGGTACCTTCAAGAGGTGGAAGGCATAAGAACGGATGTCCGTGTTTGTAATCTTTCATTAATGGGCACCGATTGGTACACAAATCAAATGAAAATGAAAGCCTACGAATCAGAAGCGCTTCCAATAAAGTTTCGAGAGGACCAGATATTAATGTATGCAGGAAATACCGATCAAATTTATTTCATTCCTTTACTTACATTGTATCTTAGTGGCTCACCTAAGCCGATGATAGAAAAGGTGATTTCAATGCGGATTAAAAACAACCCGAAAACAAGTGTTGACGCAATTCGCTATTTCAACGCTAAAATGGCTGGTTATTTACCTGGAATTTCACTAAAAAATGTGGCAAATAATGCGGAATTTGAGAAAATAAAAATGGACTTGTTGTCAACTGATACAACGAAGCTATTAAATAATATCACCAAAAAATATGACGGATTAATCGTTTTATTACAAGGTGCTCAGAAGGGTTCAATTACTATTGATGACAAGGTTGCTGAGGAATTGAAGCAATTATTACAGGATTTTGAGAAGCCTTGGCAATCATGTGACTTTACCGAAGCAATGGCATTTACTAGGGATGATGAAAATGTCTTTGTTAATGAGTCCGGAGATAAAACTGCGTTTTTCCCCTCTTCTCGATTCACGCTAAAAGTCAATAAAAAAAATGCGGTGGCTTCAGGTGTGTTAAAAAATAGTGATCTAAAAGTTTGTCCTAATTTAATTGAATTTGAATTTAATCCCGAAAAAGACCAAGCTTTAACAAGAGACGAAATAATGATGATGGACATTGTCGCGAACAACGATTGGAAAAGGGGAATTTACTTTTCAAGTAATCGAGGATCTTCTTTTTCAATTGCGCTATTAAGCAGTGGTTATGTTAAACAAGTTGGAATGGCCTATGAGCTAAGTCCTTTAAGGACGGAACCAACGTTCTATAACCTTGCGAAAATGTACAAAAACCTCACAAAGACCTACCTTTATGGGGAAATGAATAAAGCGAATGTCTTAACGGATTATTATGCGAGAAGGCATACCATTCAATACAGAGTTAATTTTCTATTATTGGCAGAACAATACTTAAATAAAGGAATGAAAAATAAAGCGATTGAATTACTTGATTTTTCATTGAATAAAATGCCACTAGAAAACGTGCTGGATGTTGGTGAGGTAAATGGTTTTGACCCCATGTCGAGCCTTAGTATAAATGGCGAACATCAAAAATTCATGTTTCAAGACAAGGAAATTCGGCCTATGTGCAGCGGTACCTTGCATGAATACGTTCAGTTATACTTCTTAGCGGGCAACAAGAAAAAGGGGGAGGCACTTGGCTTGAAATTGATGGCTAATTACGAAAGTATTTTTAATTATTTCAGTCATACAGATGTCCGGATTTGTACAAAACCTGATAATATAGAGGACTTGTTTGCGGCACTCGATGCTTGCTTTAAAATTCGAAGTACTATAATGGGGCCAATGGGCAATAAAAACGGAGCACTTTCTTTGCGCATAAATAAAGCCATCTCGTCGGTTTATAAGCGAATAATTCCGAAATTAATGAATGAGTTAGAGCAATTAGCGAGTGACAATGATGAATCTGCCGCGAGCGGAGCGGGAAGATATGGAAGTCTTTTCAATAACTTGTTAATTAACTCTACTGCAATTGGTGAACATTACAATTATCTTCCTAAAGAAAAAAAGAAGGCGCCGGTAACGACTCCTGATAATATAATTAAGGACAAAGAAACATTAATGCTCCCCAATTAAAATGAGATTCTTTTCAAGCCCACAGTTGATACAATTACTATTTCCAAATTGGATTTGGAAAGGGCCTGAAAATGATGTTGTTTACTTAACTTTTGATGATGGCCCTACGCCAGAATCAACCCCTTATATTTTGGGGCTACTTAAAAAACATGACATCAAAGCCTCGTTTTTTTGTTTGGGAGAAAAAGCACTTAAATCCCCCGAACTTATCCAACAAATAGTTGGAGAGGGGCATTCGATTGGGAACCATACCATGTATCATGAAAATGGATGGAAAACAAAAAGCGAAACGTATCTTGAATCAATTGAACAGAGTGCAGCATTGATTGATAGCAAGCTTTTTAGGCCTCCTTATGGAAAAATTCGTTTGTCACAATCGAAAAAACTACGCGAACTTGGGTATAAAATAATACTCTGGACCTGGATGTCCTATGATTTTGACAAGTCCTTAAGTGCTCGCGAAATTATTTCTAAATCACGAAAAATAAAAGGTGGTGACATCCTTGTTTTTCACGACAATGTAAAGGCAAATGAACGAACGAAAGAGGTGTTGCCCTCTTTAATTAACTCAATTATTAAGCAAGGTTATCAATTTAAAACTTTGTCGTAATGAATTACTTTTTTGAACATTTACTGAAAGCATTTCACCTGCCACTCCAAAATCCAGTGTTGATCTTTTCACTGATGCTCTTCATTATTTTACTATCCCCCATTATTCTGCGTAAAGTTAAGATCCCGGCCATCATTGGCTTAATTCTTTCTGGCGTTTTAATTGGGCCGCTGGGCTTAGGACTACTCGGGAAAAACACAATGGACCCAGAGGGGTCTATTAAATTGTTTGCAACCATTGGACTTCTTTATATTATGTTCATGGCGGGTTTAGAATTAGATTTTACCCAATTTAAACGGTATTGGTCAAAAAGCTTAACTTTTGGCGTACTTACCTTTATCATTCCCATTACACTTGGATACCCAATTTGTTATTGGGTATTACACTTAAGTCCTACAGCTAGTTTGCTGACGGCAAGTATGTTTGCAACCCACACCTTGGTTGCTTACCCAATCATAAGTAAATATGGATTATCAAAACATCCCGCTGTGGCTATTGCTGTCGGGGGAACGATATTAACCGATACGGCTGTTTTGATAATTCTAGCTATTATCTCTAGTTCAACAAAAGGTAGTTTGGACATCTCCTTTTGGGTAAGACTGATTACCTCACTTACTATATTTTCCTTGATAATGTTTTATTTCATTCCTAAAATTGCTCGTTGGTTTTTTAGCAAATTAGATAGTGAGAAAACTTCTCAATATATTTTCGTGTTATCCATTATCTTTTTTTCGGCCTTTCTAGCTGAAATGGCAGGAGTAGAACACATCATTGGCGCCTTTGTCGCAGGACTAGTTCTTAATAAATTGATTCCTCACAATTCCATTTTAATGAATCGAATTGACTTTATCGGGAACTCTTTGTTCATTCCATTCTTCTTGATTTCTGTAGGAATGGTGGTTGATTACCGGGCGTTTTTTCAGGGAAGTTGGCCATTAATCATTGCCGGTGTATTAACAACCTTCGCTATTTTTAGTAAGTGGTTAGCGGCATTTGTAACCTCGTTCATTTTTAAACTCAGAAAATCAGAACGCAGTGTAATTTACGGATTGAGCACATCCCATGCTGCTGCCACGCTCGCTATTATAATGGTTGGTTACAATACGATTCTTAATCAAAAGGAAGTTGAAGCCGCGGCACTTAAAAACTTAATTATAGAGCCAATTAGATTACTAGATAAAAACGTGCTAAACGGAACAATCTTATTGATTTTGATCACTTGCATGGTGGCCTCTTTTGTTACAGAAATGGCAGGAAAGAAATTGTTGCAAGAAATGGCTGAGAATAATGAAGACGAACAAAATGAAACTCGCTTAAGAAATCAACACGTTCTTGTCTCTATGACGGAATTGAAAGGAAATGAAACCTTATTAGATTTTGCAGCACTTATTAGTGATTTAAGGGTGATTAACCCGATTTCGGTTGTAAGTGTACAACCAAATAATGAAGATGCGGAACGCTTAATTCGCAAATCGAGAAAGTCATTAGAAGAAATAATGAAGCACTTTGCTGGTCATGAAATGAAACTTAATACGATCGCCACGATTGATCTAAATTTGTCTTCTGGTATTTCTAGGGTGTCAAAAGAACTCGTTGCCGATTTAGTAATGCTGAACGACAGTAAAAAATTAACGTTCTTAAATCGTTTAATTGGAGACGATCGACAGCACTTATTAGATGTCTGTGAAAAGACCATCTTCTTTTGTCAATTAGACAAAACATCTATTAATTACAGAAAATTGGTTTTGGTAAGCCCTAAACTGGCAGAGTTAGATCCTGCATTTAATCTCTGGGCAGCACGAATTCTACGCGTAGCGAAAGAGTTGAAGATAGACATTAAATTATATGGGTCACTGGCTACTTATGAGCGCCTTCTTAAAGTGGGGGAGGTAAATAAATTAGAAACCACGATGCAACACGAGGAAATCGAGGAACTTGATGATCTCTTTTTGAAGTCCTCTAAAAACACTCATGATTTAATAGTCATATGTGCCGCTCGTTTTGGGGCTGTTTCATTTACCTCGGAATTAGATGGTTTCCTTTCACGGGTAGAAAAAGCGTATCCTGAAAATGATACTGTTGTCATTTATCCAGGGCAAGAAAAAGAAAATTTATTTTCCACTTATGAAGACGTATCAGGAAATGCCATTGGTCTTGGTGTGGAAACGATTCAAAAAATTGGGAAGGAAGTTGGAAGTATCTTTAAGAAAAACAAAGAATCAGATTCCGAATAATGAAAACCAGAACAAACTTATTTTTTATTCTTTTAAGTAGCTACGTTGTCCTACAATTTTTATGGTGGGGATACCATTTAATTGAGCTGAGTCAACTCGTTGAATTGAATAGTGCTGTTTCTGAAAGGCGCGTATTAATGATTCTAGGTGAAGGACTTGTCTTTTTCGCCTTGTTGATCTATGGAATTTGGAGGATTCGCAAATCAATTCAAAAGGACATTCAATTGTCACTTAGACAAACCAATTTTATTTTATCCATTACGCATGAATTAAAGACGCCTATCGCTTCGATTAAGATTCTTGTTCAAACACTACTTAAACACGCATTAACCGTTGACAAAAGAAACGAATTACTTAATAAGGCTTTGGAAGAAAATAAAAGGTTAGAATTAATGATTGAAAATATTTTACAGGCGGCGAATTTGGAAAACAAATCGCTAAAGCCAGAAAAATCACTGTTTATTTTTTCTGTTTTTTGCCAGGAAATCATTGATCGTTACCACAAAATACATGGAAAGTCTTTCATCGAATTCCAACCTGTTGAGGACGCAGAACTGAATGCTGATCGTTTTATGATGGAGGTAATAATTATTAATCTATTAGAGAATGCTATCAAATATGCAGGTGTTGATTCGAATATTATCCTTTATTGCCACCAAGACGGCAACTCCTTTGTTTTTGGTGTGAAAGATAGCGGTCCGGGTATTCAACTGGCGCAAAGGGAACAAATTTTTAATAAATTTTACCGTATCGGGAACGAAGAAACAAGAACTCAAAAAGGAAGCGGACTTGGCTTATACCTAGTAAAGCAATTCACAGAATTGCATAATGGTAGAATTAATTGTGTTGAAAATCTCCCTACAGGAGCGAATTTTCAAATTGTATTGCATACATGAATAAAGTTGGCCTAATCATATTAGATGGATGGGGAATTGGAGATGGTTCAAAGGCAGATGCCATTGCGCAATCTAAAACCCCCTTCATGGATTCCTTATTCTTGAGCTATCCACACTCGCAATTAATTGCAGGCGGTGAAGACGTTGGATTACCCGATGGACAAATGGGAAATTCAGAAGTGGGACATCTAAATATTGGCGCTGGAAGAATTGTTTACCAAGAGTTAACCCGCATAAACAAGTCTATTCTTGAGGGAGACTTTTTTCTAAATCCTATTTTATTAACTGCTTTTGAAGAAGTAAAAAGTAGAAACTGCAAATTGCATTTTATTGGATTAGTTTCGAATGGTGGAGTCCATAGCTCCGAGAAACACTTGCATGCGCTTTGTGCATTTGCACATCAACAAGGAGTAAAAACTTCTTATATCCATGCATTTACAGATGGCCGCGATTGTGACCCAACAAGTGGCCATGGATTTATTACAGAAACTGCCTCTATTTGCGCGCCTTATGGTGCAAAAATAGCCAGTGTGATCGGTCGTTATTTTGCCATGGACAGAGATAATCGCTGGGAACGTATTAAAAAAGCATATGATTTATTGGTCAATGGTGTAGGAATCGCTTCTGAATCTGCTTCTGATAGTATCAAGGAACAATACCTGTCAGGTATTACCGATGAATTTCTAGAGCCGATTCTTTTAGATAAAAATGGCTTAATAGAAACCGGTGATGTGGTCATTTCTTTTAATTTCCGAACAGATAGGCCCAGAGAGATAACAAAAGTTTTGACACAAGAGAGCTTCCCAACATTCGACATGTCCCCGCTATCGCTTTATTATTGTACAATGACCAATTACGATGATGCTTTTGAAAATATACCTGTCATTTTTCAGAAGGAAAACCTCGTTAATACCTTAGGTCAAATAATATCAGAAGCAGGTTTGAGCCAAGTAAGAATTGCCGAGACCGAAAAATATCCGCATGTTACCTATTTTTTTAACGGGGGAAGAGAAGAGGCTTTTAAAAAGGAGATTAGAATTATGGTAGCATCACCAAAAGTAGCGACCTATGATCTTCAACCGGAAATGAGTGCCTTGATAGTGCGAGATAAGTTGATTGATCACATTAATAATGAAACGCCTGATTTTATCTGTTTAAATTTCGCTAATCCTGATATGGTTGGACACACAGGTGTTTTTAGCGCCATCGTAAAAGCGGTTGAAACGATTGATAACTGCCTACAAAAAGTGGTTGAAGTGGGCCTGCAATACGGCTATGAGTTTTTAATTATTGCTGATCATGGAAATGCCGATATGGCAATTAATCCGGATGGTTCTCCAAATACAGCTCATAGCCTAAATCCTGTACCTGTAATATTAATTACAAAAGAAAAAGGCATCGTCCTAAGAAAAGGGCGCTTAGCTGATGTTGCTCCCACAATTCTAGGGAGATTAGGAATTGAGAAATCCAAGGAAATGACGGGCAAAGATTTAGTTCTCTAAGTGCCTGTTGTTTTTCAATTGACTTAAATACAAGGTATAATATTCTAAGCTCGCCTCTTTAGCGCTTATTGAATTGTTGTCCAGATTGCACCTTTTTATCCCATTATAAACAATTCTTAAGTAAAGAATTCCTGCTAAACTAAAAAATAGAACGCCCAATGTTTTCATAGCACGCATCGCTTCGGGTGTGTTTTGCTTCGGGATTTTCATGGCCTCGCTTGAAAAACTAAAGAAAAAACCGAGATAAGACAAACCAAAAATGATCATTCCCACTAGAAATGTCATAAAAATTCGGTCCTTGGAAACCTTATAATAAATTGGATTAATGAACACAAAAGAAAATAATATTCCCGAAATAAAATTTCGCTTAGAAGACAACTCTACTTTTCTGTCACTAATTATTTCCTGAATAAATGACTGATGTATTTCTAGTTTTTTATGGAAGGTCAATGCATTTTGCGTGTCTATTAATCGAAGTTTTTCTTGACAGTCTTCTGCCAACTCCCGTTGACAAAATTCAATCTTATTGTCTAATTCAGTAAAAACATCGAACCAATCAAAATTCTCTACGCTTATGTTTTCAGCCTCTTCAACATAATTTACTATATTTAATAGTGTGTCATTGTCATTTGGCAACCGTTTAAACGAGCTTACTTTCTCAAGAAATTGATCGTTAAATCCTAAATTTGGTGAATGAGATGACCCAGAAGAATTCTTGACGCCCCTATATGCGTCCCGTCCAGCTTCTCGCCCAATCTGATTCACAAATGCATTGATAATTCCCATCTTGCTTTTTCTCTAAGTTAAACTTTTTTAATCTATCAAAGTAAATTCTTGATGTCTTTTTGATAGGCTTATTAAAAACCAAACCCCCTTCTTAAAATATAAAAAGGGGGAGTTGAGGTCTCGAGCGGATTCGAACCGCTGTAGACGGTTTTGCAGACCGGTGCCTAACCACTTGGCTACGAGACCAGGTTCTTCTAATTGCAAAAGTAACTAAATTACAGGAAATGAAAAAGGAAATTAGTGCTTAATCAACTTCCCGGCCATCATTTTATCATTTGCTTTCGCAGACACATAATATATTCCTGGAGTTACTTGTGTATTATTTTCGTTTGCTCCGTCCCAAAAAACGGATGTTGTATCATGAAGATTTGAAAAATTTAATTTACGAATTAAATTCCCTTTTCCATCATAGATATAGATCATCGATTTTGCATCAATTGTTTCTTCCAGAGAAATGATTGTGCCGTTCGAGCTCATTGGGTTGGGGTAACAGATAACCGATCCAATATTCCCAATAGGATATTCTGCTAAACTAGAACTTGTTAATGCCTCCAAGTCATAGTTTTCATCCCCAGCTTGATAAAGCATATAATGAAAGTAAATAATGAACATCTCATCGGTGGTGTTATACCCAATGGTAACTGTTTGAGGCGGTGAATTTGGATTGTGGGGGTTTTGAGCCGTATTATCGTAAACAGCCTCTCCCTTAATTGTATAACCCGTTGGCAAATGCTTGAGCTGCGTAAAATAATAAAAGTCTTGCCAGTGAAAATCCCAATGCGGAATATTAATGAATTTAATGGTGTCGTTTGCAGGCCCTGTTGCATATGATTTAATCGATTCTCCTAGTAAGTGCATGTGAGGAAATACAGAAATCACAGATAAGTCAACGGGAACTCCCGCAGCTCCCGCTGGATACTGTTCGGCTAAAGTGCTTAGCTGATTTGGGGGAAGCGCAAACATATAATCGGCAATTACTGGGGACGCTGAAACTTGCCTTACCCCCGTTGTTCCGACTGGATAAAAATGAAAAATCACTTTGGTGCTATCAAATAAGCCATAACTACCATCGGGATAATGCATGTTAAGATAAATTTGGGATCCGGCACCAATGGTAATTCCCATTTTCAAGGGATTTACAGATGGTAAAATCATCGGAGTTGCGCCAGGTGTGAAACCAGTGATAAGCTTTGTATTAGCACTACTTGGACTGGCACAATTACCACCAACCGTGTCGGAAACCTCCGCACTAGTTGGGTCATAGTAAACCAAGCAATGATGAACAATATCCGGGTTGCCAGGAATGACTTCTACCGCTTTTATAATTCTATTTTGTGTAAGGTTGGTTGGAATAGCGAAACATACATAGTCATCAGCCATTGCCGTTGCCTTGCTCATATATGTCGGCATTTGGATGGTTAGATCTCCGTTCCCTAATATATTGTTATTGTTATAAATTGGTGGCGGCGGCGTGCTTGCTGCATTTCCTTCAGGCACATTAATAGCAATCCAATTTATTAGTGTGGCTTTATCTAATGGAGACAAAGATCGAGTGTGTTGATATTGTTGGTAGTTGTTATCAGGTGGCCATGGGGGCATACAATTATCATTTACCACTTGGGCGATTACCGCAGCCATTGGTGAAGCCTCTTGATAGGTCATTAAAGAAAAAGGGCCGCCTCCACCGGGATGGTGACATTGAGTGCATTTGTTATAAAAAATTTGTGCTACCTCGCCACTCCAAGTTTGGGCCATCGAATTAAACCCGATGAATAAAAAGCCTAAAAGAAAACATTTTTTCATAATCATTATTTAAAAGCAAAATTAACGAATCACCAATTGTTTTGTTCCATAACTCCCATTATTTAATAAATAGGTAACAAGATAGTTTCCTGGGCTTAAGTGGCTTAATTCAAGTATAACCTCTTGGTTATTAGGCTGTATTTTTAAAACAGTTCGGCCCAATAAGTCCAATACGGCAACTTGATTAAAATTAAACTCCTGCGTTCGAAGATGAACGATACCCTCTGAAGGATTAGGAAACAGTTCTACGCTGAAACTTAATGATTCTTCATTAATACCGACAATACAAGTTTCATTAACTGGGGAGCCATCACAATAATTTGTTGGGTATAAAATCGCTGCTTGCAAAGGAGTGTTCGCTACTTGAAGAGGGCTATTTGTGCAACCAAGTTGGTCAATTAGAAAATCCCGAATGAAATTATCCGTAGTATCCATATAAGCGATGGCATTGGCACTTGCGCCAGCATATGGCACGTGAGGAGCGCCCGGAAAAGTGTAAAAGTTGTTTTGAACATTGACAGCGCAGGCACGATCAAAAAGCAATCTGCTTCCATCTAAATACATCAATGGGGTTCCTGGGTTAACTATACCACGATTGTATTTTACCGTTCCATCACTGGTTCCGTGAATAGATACAAAGGGAACATCGCCGGATTCAAGCCAAGAATACCTTGCTAAAGCCCCACACAAATTAATAACCCCCTGTATTTTAGACGAATAACCTGGATTTCCGCTGGCACCTTCTAAGCCTCCGAGTTGATTAATAACTGTTTGATTCAAATATCCCGAAATTTCACAAACCTCATCCAAATAAGCGACATGCAACGCAGTAATTGCGCCTGCTGAACTTCCTCCAATATAAATTCGATTAGTATCAATGTTATAGACATTTGTACCTGTAGCCACATCTTTATAGAAAAATCGAATGGCGCCTTTTAAATCTTGAACTGCACGAACGACTGCCTTAACAGCATTGGCTGAATCGATGGGAAAGAAACCCGTTCTATAATCAATAGAGGCACATGCATATCCTTTCTGAGCAAAACTTCTCGATAATGCCTGAACATCCATGTCGGTCTTGGTTCCCCCAAGAAAACTACCACCGTGCACCCAAATAATTAATGGACGATTCGTTTCTGTATCGCCAATTCCTTCATAAAAATCTAGCTTCAAGGAAGTGTTTGCGCCTGTAAATGACGCATTTTGTCCATAAACAATATTACTTGTCACCGAAAAGGTTGGAAATATCTCACTGGCATATCGACCTCCGGTACAAGGTTGAGCGCCAGCGATGAAAAATAGAGCGAAAAATGCGCTTGTTAAAGTAAATTTCTTCATAGTATAAGTTTAAGGGAAATAGGTGGATGAATAAAATAAGGCATTCGCCAAAGGAATGGTTGCTTTGAAGGTTTTGTTGATCGCGGTAATAAAGACATTTGCCAGTAAGGCATTCCCTTTTGGGTTTAAATGAATTCCATCAAGAGAATAAGCACCACCAGACACAAATTTAGCGGACATCGTAACGCCATTGTAAACAAATCCGTCGTTTAGCTTTTTATAAAAATCTGCAGTTTCTGCAATGGCAAAACCATAAAAATTAGAATGCTGCCGAATAACTTGATTATAAGCTAGGATTTGATTTCTGATTTCTTGAAGTTCCGCTAAGGTTAATACAAACTCATCTCTCAAAGGATAAACGCTTCCATATTGATGACATTTTATAGAATCAAGAGGAGCACTTAATAAAATTAATTCTCCTTCCACCATTGGACGCACACCAAAAGCACCGGCAGCAGGATCTTCGATCATGAAGGAGTTGGACCCAACCGTAAAACTAAAGCCAAGCGGGCCATATATTTGGTTTAAAGATGCTGCATTAGCCTCATCTAAATTTAAACCATTGTATGGTATGGTAGTAAAGTAGGGCATTTGAGTGATGTCTGGTATCGTCCCGACCACGGCTTTTATATTTTGGCTATACAGCTGCTCACTTAATTGGATTAAGGATTCTTCAAATCCAATGCCAGGAAGACCTAATAATGGAGTCATTGGATTCGCCGTAGCACCACTTTTCGCATAAGGCAATACATCCTCTATTCCCAAATAAATGCTACAAAATGTAGGATACCCTCCATCAAAAATGTTCTCTTGAACGGATGACCAGTCCCCAGACCAAACGGGCCAAGTAAATTGATCCTTTGACATTCGCGCGAAAAATGCATTGTGCTGGGGAAGATTAATGTTACCCAAAGCCGTTGAAACCAGATCAATCATCCGTAAGCCTGGCACTCCAAAATTTGAATATTTATTTTGGGAAGAATATACCGAAGTTGTCAAAGAAGCCACTTCTCCTTGTTGCGCATATCGAACAGGGGAAAGTCCAATTCCTCCAAGGCAATCTGTTTTGTATCCTAAAATTAGCTTGGACAAGAAACTGGAATTGGTCCCAATATTAGCGCTTCCCATTAATGGCAGATATATTTCACCCGCGCCAACTAATTGCAGTTGTGTTTGTAGAATGGCGCCTAATGAATTTTGTTGGCCATACTGATACAGTGCATCATCCATATACCCGGCAGTATTTCCATCACCAATAGCAACAAATTGCTGAAGATTAATTTCTCCTGGTGAGTTTGGTGATAATTTTTCCTTTGGTTTACATGAACTCAAAGCTATACCACAAAGGCAAACTAAAAATAATTGCTTATAAAAGGAGTTGCGCTTTACCATTTATAAGATATTGAAAGTCCTGGTGCCAAAGCAATCGTCGTATATGTTCCACTCATATTCGTTTCGAGATTCGTGTCAGAACGTTTGATTTTAGTGTAATAAACGGAGGCGTCTATCCGGATTTTTTGAGATAATTCATAACCAAGACCAAATGTCCCGTATATACGAATTCCATCTGGCGTTTCTGGACTTACATAGCCCGATTGAACAGGCGTTAATCCATACCCTCCGCCCAATCTAAGTGATAAACTCTTTGTTGGCTTTACCTCCATTCCTAAGCGGAAAGCAAGTATGTTTTTATACAATCTTGGAGATTTTGTATCCGCCAAAGAACTTGTATTCGTGGCATAATCAAACGCTAATGTATCGTAGACTTTCCACCCCACCCTGTTTATGTCTAATACAACCGTGAAGGCATTACATGGATGGTATGAAAATCCCAAGGTCGTCACAGAGGGAAGTGGCAGTCGGCCAGTAAAAGATGTAGCGGGAAATTTATCTTCAAGAGACGACGGAACAGTAAACGTTGCTTCACCATCACGAAGATTCATTGCCACTTTGGAACGATACGTAAGGCCAATAGACAGCTGTTTACTTGGCGTAAAATGAATTCCGATGTTATAGCCGAAACCAATTGCTTTCCCGGCTAATTCGGCGTGGCCATAAACACCGTTCGTGTCTTGAACAGGTATGTCTTTTTGGAGATTTACATTCCCAGAACTTATCACAAAGCCTCCTCCAATTCCAAATTGGTCCGCGATCCGATAGGCAAATGTTGGTTGTATGAAAATTGCCTTTAATTCTAATCGGGTTAACGCAAAACGGCCTATCCAGTTATCTTCATATTGAACAGTACTGCCAAATGGCGTGTTTACTGAAAGCCCCATCTTTAATTTTCCGGCAGGCTTTAATTGAAACATGGCATAAAAAGAAAATGGAGTGCCAACAGGTGAGGTGGATCGATAAGGGGCATTTGTAGCAGAGTCTATAAATAAAACATTTCCGAATACAGGAGTAACACCACCTACAATACTATTTTGATTTAAAAAAACAGACGAGCCCGGATTAAAAAAAAGCGAGGAGCCATCAAAAGGAGCTGCGGTCCCCGCTAATCCCATTCCCTGTTGGCGCTGTCCTTGAAAGTTCACTTGAAAACCCTGCGAAAAACCATTGTTATTGCAAACGAAGTATAATAAATATAGGGTTCCTAGGTAAATTCTTTTCATTTATACTAAATTGCGTATATCCAAATATATTAATAAATTATTAATATAGGGAGAATAGTGGAAATTGGCTTTGTTTTTATTCGAAATTATCCTTGAATTCATCAAGGTCACGCCGATCCTTTTTGGATGGTTTTCCATCACCATTTATTCTATATGATTTTTGAGAAAGCAAGTACTGTTCAAATTTTTCAATTTCTTCAGGTGGTGTGATGTTTTCAATAAAATCTTGGACGAGCTTTGCGCCTATACGTTTATCTGTTAGTGCAATTAATTTGTATGAAAAGACCGCGCTATTTCGATGAAGTGTTATGATGTCATTAACCTGGGGCTGATAAGACGGTTTTACATCCTTAAAATTTATTTTTATCTTTCCCTTAGAAATCGCTTCATGTGCAAGACTTCTTGTCTTGGCAATACGAATAGCCCAAATAAATTTATCCAGTCGTAATTTCATGTTGTAATTTCTTTGTCAAAGAATTAAAAACCAAGTCATAGGAATGGGATATGAGTGTTAACAAATCTGCTTTTTGAATGTCACTATTCAAATCAATTGTATTCCAATGTTTTTTATTCATGTGATAACCTGGTTTTACGGCCTGGTAAGTTTCCCTTAATTCAATCGCTTTTTCCGGGTCACATTTTAAATTAATGCTTTTACACGCCATCGTATCTGTTAAGGCAAAAATTTTGTTGCCAACAGTAAATACTAAAGTAACCTCGTCAAATGGAAAACGTTCTTCAGTACCTCTTAACGAAAGACAATAATTGCGGATTTCATCAAGGAACACGTTCTAGATTTTAGTGAATCGCAGGGGCATTGTCGTAATGGCCTAAATTATAAAGCATTTTTGTATGCTCAATAAGCGCACCTGCAAATGTTTTGTAAGAATGATAAGGCAACTTGTATTCCAAGGCCGTTTCTTTAACAATAGTGGCAAGTTTTCGGTAATGAACATGACAAATGTTTGGAAATAAATGATGTTCTACCTGATAATTTAACCCACCAACATACCATGAAAATAAACGCGCTTTTGGAGCAAAGTTGGCTGTATTATATAATTGATTTACCGCCCAATCAGCATCAATATTCCCTGATGAATCCGGCATTGGATAGTTTGACGTTGGAACAACATGAGCAGGTTGAAAGATCGCGCCAAGAGTAAGTCCAGAAATAAACAACATGATAGTAATACCCAATATGCTAATATACCAAGGTGCATCACAAAGCCATATTGGAAGAACAATGAACATAAAAGCAAAAATAATTTTACCCACAATTATCGTAATCCAATGATTCGTATAGGTAATGCTTTGCGATTCGATAAGTCCCATTTTCTTGTATCGTCTTGCTTGCTTATAATCTTTAGAAATGAACCAAAACATAGTCATTAATCCATAAAAGAACCAAGCATAAATGTGTTGATACTTGTGTAGGGCTGTCCTTCTTTTATTGGGAGAAAACCGCAATATTGCTTCTGGTGGCTCAATATCCTCATCCAAGCCGGTGATATTGGTATACGTATGATGAAGCACGTTGTGTTGAATTTTCCAATTCACGTCATTGCCACCTAAAATAACCAATACCTTCCCGATAACTTTGTTTACTTTGTCATTTTTTGAGTACGCGCCATGGTTAGCATCATGCATAACAGACAAGCCTATTCCTGACATTCCGATCCCCATAATGCACCACATCAATAAAACTAGACCTATTGGCATTGATACCGTTAGAAGCAAAACAAGGGGTGTAATATAAATAATCAACATCACGAACGTCTTTATGACCATAGACGCATTCGCATGACGAGAAATGTTTTTTGTTTTAAAATATTCGCTTACTCTTTTTCTAAGAACCTTATAAAATTCTTCGTTATGGTTCTTGGCAAAAGTTACATTGTTGTATGACATGTATTCAAAATTTAGGTAAAGTTAATAAAAAAAGATACTTTACGTTTTTATAAACGATCTTAAGGGAAATAAGTTCGCAGAAAAACTACCTCTTTCGTTTAGTTAGAGCTTTAGTAGTTGTAAGAGCTACTTCTTTGTTGCGAAAAATGGCTTGAAAGTAAACCAAGATAATAATGGAAAGAAAAGCATTGGCATAAGGAATCCTTTATAGAAATCAACAAAAAGTAGGGTGTCTTCTTTTTTAAAAACAGGCTCCTTCATTTTTAACACATAAAAAACCAATCCAATGGTGAGTCCACTAAAAATAAGCCCTAGTAAAAACTCCCCTAGCCTATTTTTCTTTGGGAAGAAATGAATTACTAATTGATAACATATTGAAATAGGAAGCGTCAATAAACCTGACAAAACAAACAACCTTCCGATTAAGGACCACATGCTGGCTCCCTCGCTAAAATCGACTATTAAATTAAAATAAAATGCAGCATAACAATAGCAAACTATTGCTGAGAAAGCACTCGCTGTTAAAGCATGAATTATTGCGCATTTTATCTTTTTTGCAAAGGTCTCTCTCATGGTAATTATTGAAATAAAATATTGTTAAAAGTAATTCATAAAAATAAATTAATCATAAATCACATCTCTAATTATTGAAATAGATCTTGAATTATCAAATAATGGTAAATGAATTCGCATATAACTCAACAATATCTCTAGGGCATCTTTATCTAAATTTCGTTCAGGAGCTTTTAGTGTCGTAAATAGTTCATTTAAATAGCTTGCCATTTTTTCGTCTTTTGTTGTCGCTCCATTACCACTACTTATAAACACACCTTCCTCCATATTAAACCCTGTAGCATGTTCTATAGTTGTTGGCGACACACCCAACTGAGTAATTAAATTGGCTAAAAACTCAAGGGGGAAAGACTTTAAATTAGTGGTGTTATTAAGTTCCTCTGCTAAGTTTAAAAGGAAAATAAATAGCTGTTGATCAGCTTGCTCTTCTCGCAAGGTTTGTTTTAATACATCGCCAATAAAATAACTAACAAGCACTTTAATTGGATGAGAGGAGGTCGATAAATAAGGCGTTGCTAGCGTTAAAGAATTAATGATCCCTAGGTCGCTCTCGGGTCTTTTAAAGGAACTAATTTCATAATGTCCGAAGACTAAGAACGGTGTTTTTTTCTTTTTTCCTCCCTTATAAATATACTTTGATAAGCCATTCGTTTGCGTATAAAAAGTCATTATTAAACTGCTTTCAGAATAATTTGTTTTAAATAATAGCAGGCCGTTATCAGTGTTTTTCATCGAAAAAGTTCAACAAAGAAAAGAAAATAGTTCTTCGCAAATACATCTTGGAGAATTATTCTTTTTGTATAAAAAAAAATGAAAAAGCAACTCCTTCTTTTACCACATTATTACTATTACAATGCGATATTAATCAAGGCCTCTAAAACAACTGATGTGGGAATTCTACTGTGTAAAAAACAATGTATTAAATAAATAGTTGCAATCCTATTTGCCCTAATCCAAGGGGTGATTATACCTCATCTTTATAGAAGGAAAGGAGTACTTGGTAAATATAAGTAAGAATTAATTACTTTCCCTTGGATTTACCGACAACAATTACATCCTCATCATCTTCCTCCTGTTGTCCTTTCCATTTTTGGAGGTTTTTCTTAATCTTAGGATCTTTGTTCGGTTTCTCATCTTTTACCGGAAGGCTAACTGGTTTATTCTCTCCTTTAATTTTTGGATTAAAGTTTATTTTAATTTCCTCCTTTGGAACCTCTTTTGGAACGTATGTATTAACCGTAGAATCTTTCTTAAAGAAGCCGAATTCTGACTTTAAAATCGATTTAACTGCTTGTTTTTCTTCTAAAATAGTTAATTGCACTTGCTCAAATTTCGCTGTTTTATCCCATTCAATTTTAGGGTTTTCAAGTGGGCCAGACATCCTCATGTAAACACGAAAACCCGTTTCATCATCGATGATTTCACCAAACTCAGTGTTTTTAACTTGCTGCTTTATGTCTCTTAATCGAAAGGCAAAACGATAATCCACTACATTATCAAAAGAATGGGTACCAGAAACATCCATGTCCATCGCAGAAGAAACTATTTTCATTTTGGGAATTTGAATAATTCCGTTGCTTATAACAATTGTATTTTCCAAGGTTTGAAACGACAGATCGCTTAACTTTTTTTCAAATTCATTAATGTTATTGTTTCCCAATACGAGTTTCCCTGTTTTTGTTCTCAAACTAGACACAATCTCTTTAAAGGACTCTACATTTTTTAAATGTCCGTTGTAAACCTTTAATGACAACGTTGATTGGATCCCCTTTAATATTACCCCAGACCTCAGGTCAAAAGGTGCTTGAAAATCTAATGAAGCATCCGCGGTTCCGGATAAATTTTGATCCGTGATTACCGATTGTTGAAAATTATGCCACTCTTTGAATAAGGGCTTGAACAGTAAGTTTTTACTAAGGACGGATGCTTTTAGGTAAAATACTTCTGGTGTTCTTTCACAAATCTCCAAGGAGCCGCTTAGAACTGCGCCTGCATTAGCGCAACTTAATTGAGGAAAACTTAAGCGTCTTCCTTCAATAAGCATTCTTCCAGAAACATTATTAAAACGATGGTTTTCATAGGTTAATTGAGCAAGTTGTAAATCAATGTGCCCCATAATATTGTCTGGCAATGCAAAAATTCTGTCGCCTTCAATTTTTTGAGATTTAGAGGTGGTGCCTAAATCAGCGACGTTAGTAATATTACTTATTAAATTGATTTTGGCATCTAGCTTTCCTGATCCGTTAATATAATTAAAGACATTGTTAAATGTTCCTGCAATATTAAAATCAGTTTTTTCGACTTTCAATTTCGTCGATTCAATCCCAATTTGACTCCCCTGCAATGAGATTCTTCCGTTAATCTGATCAAACGTGCGCTTATCGTCTTCGAGTTTTATCTGCACATTAGATAATTCTATGGCACCGGAACATTCCTGTACAATGACATCCTGCTTTGATTGCTTTAACAAAAACGACGCATTGATATTTAGCTTACCAATAATTTTGTCTATGAGCGGAAATTTAAATATCCCGTCAGCAATTCGCAGGTCAATATTTCCATTTGCTTTTCCTTTATAGGTTGGATTGGAAAAGTTTTTAATAATTAAATCCCCACTAAATGGACCGCCTGCTGTTTTGAAATTTAGACGCTCTAATTTTAAATACTCATCTTCCGCTCCTCCCTCATTACTATAATTACCCACCAAAGAAATGTCAGAAGCCTTCATATGATTGGTCGGTTCAGTTAAAGTGCCATTTTTAATTCCAAACTGACAATTAACGTTCATTGGAGTGGTGGATTCCATTGCGCCATTTATTGCTAAATCAAAATATACCTCTCCTTCTCCTTCATAGTTTGCAACTTCCGCCTTTTCATCCAAAGAAAGCTTGTTAACTAAATCGGTAAGTGATATGTCCTTGGAGTGAACCTTAAATGAAAGGCTGTCTTTGGTAACATTTCCATCAACAAGAAAGGGAAGTCCCTCAATATTGATTTGAGCATTTGGCAGTTGGAAGGTGCCTGTTTTATTATCAACCAAAATTTCAATAGCAAATGTTGCTTTTTTATTTGCTAACAAAACCACCTCGCTACTTTTTATCTTATTAATAAAAAGGTCACATTCGGCATTCAACTTATAATTGTCGGAATTAAAATTTCCTGAAAACGTAGAATTATTGATGGTAGTTTTATACTGTTGATTTGTTGATGCATTTTGATATACTAAACGAAGGTTATTAATACAAATCCGTTTAAGTTGTAGATCGAATTTATTACTTGAAGTGGTTTTGGCTGGTTTGAGTATGTCATAATTTGCTTCGCCATTCGCATTAGTTTTTAGATTTAAAGTTCCTGCAGTTACTTCCAAGTATTTTATATTGTATTTTTCATTCCATAAATCAATCGGATTGAATTGTAATCGTATGTTTTTTGCCTGTAATAAGGTGTCTTTGGAGTTTGAATTAGAAAACCGATCTTGAATGTAAACATCTTTTAGATCTATGGATAAGTTGGGAAAACTTCCCCAAAAAACTAAATCTACCTCTGAAACTTGAATTGGCTCAAGAAGTTCGTTGTTAACCTCTTTTAATACCAATTCACAAATACGGTCATGAAAAAAATAAAGTCCACCAGAAATTGTAATGAAAACTCCTACAAATAGCGCGAATAGCCATTTGACAACTTTAAATGTTCTGTTACTTTTTTGTTTTGTTTTTGGTGTGTCTATATTCTCCATTGGCCATGCTAAATTATAATCCTTTTTGATCGGATACTTTTAACGCAGTGGGTTGTTAAATAGTTACGTTGGCTGGAGAATATATTGAAGAGATGATTCTTACAAAGAATGAACCTTGTTTTTTATATTAAAAATACAGATTGATTTCACTTTTAATTAATGGCTATTTTTTTTTACCATTGTTAAGATAGTTGCCATAGCAACTGTTTCGCCTGTTTCGTCAAATACATCCACTAAAAACTTTACAATTCCTTTCGGAATATCATCGTCGGAACGTTTTTCTTGGTCAATTTTTTCTTTAACCGTAAAACGCACACCTATCGTCGCTCCTGGATAAACCGGTTTTGTAAAGCGTGCCTCTTCAATTCCATAATTAAGAAGAACGGGGCCTTTTTTGGGATCAACGAACAAACCTGCCGCTTTAGATAAAATAAAATACCCATGCGCTACGCGACGCTCAAAAATAGTTCCGTCCAAAGAGGTAGCGTCCATGTGGGCATAGAAATTATCTCCCGACACATTGGCAAAATTGACAATGTCTGCATCCGTAACAGTATGTTTATGGGTAAATACCGTTTCGCCAATTACCAACTCTTCAAAATGTTTTCGAAAAACGTGAGGGTTGGCCTCTGGCATTTCACTTCCCACTTGAAATTGCTGGGTAATGGCACTAATCGTGGTCGGGTGACCTTGTATGGCGGTTCGCTGCAAATAATGCAAAACACCTCTTTTGCCGCCCATTTCTTCTCCTCCTCCGGCTCTTCCTGGCCCACCATGCGTTAATAATGGCATTGGGGAACCATGTCCGGTGCTTTCTTTAGCACAATCAGCATTTAAAACTAAGATCCTTCCGTGCATATTTGCTGCTCCCAACACGTATTCTACCGCTTCTTTATTATTCGGCGTAACAATTGACGATACCAAAGATCCCTTTCCTAAATTAGCAATAGCGATAGCATCCTCTATTGTTTTATAGGGCATTAAGGTCGATACAGGGCCAAAAGCTTCCGTTTCATGACAATCGATTTTATTAAATGGATCTGCGTTTAAAAATAATATCGGGGAGAAAAATGCTCCCTCGGATTTGTCTGCACCAAGCACTTCAAATTTATCTAAATCGCCGTAAATAATTTCTTGTGATTGCATCAATTTTTCAACACTAGAACGAACGCGATCTACTTGGTTTTTTGATGCTAGCGCACCCATTCTTACCCCTTCAATCTTCGGGTCTCCAATGGTAGTGCTTGCTAATCTTGCGGATATTCCTTTTTGGACATCCTCCATCAAGTTTTCAGGAACTATTATTCGTCTAACGGCCGTGCACTTTTGACCGGCCTTGATGGTCATTTCTTTAACCGTTTCTTTTATAAACAGGTCAAATTCTACCGTTCCCGGAGTGGCGTGTTTTCCTAAAACAGTTGCATTTAGTGAGTCCGCCTCCAGATTAAACGGTGTGTTTTTTTCAATAATTCTAGGATGAGACTTTAATAACAAGCCAGTTGTTGAACTGCCCGTAAAGGTAACGACATCGCAACTTTCAACATGATCGATTAATCCCCGGCCGAGCCCCACCAACAATTGCAAGGACCCTTCAGGCAGAATATTAGAAGCAATAATATCTCTTACAACTATTTCTGTTAAAAAACTCGTGGATTCAGATGGCTTTACAACCGCAGGAACACCTGCCATTAAATTCACTGCGATTTTTTCCAACATTCCCCAGACAGGAAAATTAAAAGCGTTGATATGAATGGCTACTCCTTCTTTGGGGACCATAATGTGGTGCCCTATAAATGAACCTGTTTTTGATAATGGTGCAGCGCTTCCATCCACATAAAAAGGAAGATCAGGAAATTGTTTTCTCAAGGATGCATTCGCAAATAAATTACCTATACCACCTTCGATATCAATCCAAGAATCAACTTTTGTTGCACCCGTCCAAGAACTAATTTCGTAATAGGTTTGTTTGCGGTCCATTAGATAAAGAGCTAAGGCTTTTAACATCCTTCCCCGCTCTTGAAAGGTCATTTTACGAAGCTGCGGGCCGCCAATTTCTCTACTGTAATTTAGTACGGCCTCAAAATCTATTCCTGCGCTAGAAACGGTTCCTATTTCCTTTCCTGTTATTGCATGAATCGCGGAAAACTCAATTCCTGATCCATTTACCCAATTTCCTAAAATATAGTTTTGAAATTGCTGCATATCGTACGTTTAATTTATGGGAATAACCATTTTACTAAATCATTTCCATTAGCGTAGACCATGAGTCCAAGTAATAAAATGATTCCAATGTATTGGGCTACCTCTAATACTTTTTGTGGGGCTTCCTTTCCCGTTATCATTTCATATAAAAGAAAAACAACGTGACCACCATCCAAAGCAGGAATTGGTAGGATATTCATAAAGGCTAAAATAATTGAAAGTAATGCTGTGTTCAACCAAAATATTTGCCAATCCCAAGTAGCTGGAAACATGTTTCCAATGGCCGCAAAACCACCAATTGACGTGGCTCCTTTTTTAGTAAACACGAACTTAAATTGAGAAATATAATCCGATAAGGTGTTGGAACCATAAGTAAAGCCAACAGAAATGCTTTTTAGAAAGGAATACTTTATAGTTGATATAGCCAACGAATCAACTATAATTTTAACATTGCTTTGGAAACCAATTGTTCCGTCCGGTCTAATGGCGGATTTAATTTCTAAGGTGTCATTTGCTCGTTTAACAATAATATTCGCGGATTTTCCCTTAGCCTCATAAAGTGAAGCTTGGAAATCATCAAAGAAAATTATTTCGTGGCCATTAACAGAAAGTATTACATCGCTCTTTTTTAACCCCGCTTTTTCCGCCGGACTTTTTTTCACAACTGATTCGACGATGTTTGATTTTGATCTAAGTCCAAAAGGAGGAAAAGCACCTGCTTGGAATAACTCTGTGTCAATATTTTCAGGCAATTTTATTTTTTCTACTTTGCCATTTACATGTTGAACAACTAAATTTCGCTTGTCACGCAATAGAATTCCTTTATTTAATTCATCCAAATTCGTTAATGGCTCGTTTTCTATACTAATAACCTTGTCCCCTGACACAAGATGATACTTGGCTAAATAGGGGTGTATTGATAACCCGTTTGATAGCTTATTTGGATTTAATTCAGTTTGACCCCAAGTGAAAACAACCAATATGTAAATTAGAAAGCCAAGTAGTAGGTTTACTGTAACTCCTCCAACCATTATTATTAGGCGTTGCCATGTCTTTTTTGCCCTAAACTCCCATTGCTCCACTGGCTTCGCTAATTGCTCTTTATCCATCGACTCATCGATCATTCCAGCTATCTTAACGTATCCACCTAAAGGCAACCAACCAATGCCCCATTCAGTGGTAGATTCATCTTGCTTCCAATCTTTAGGAGATTCTTTTTTAAACCAAGCCGTCTTTTTTACACCATTTACTTTTTTATATCGAAAGAGTGAAAACCAAGGATTGAAGAAAAGGTAAAACTTTTCTATACGCGTCTTAAACAACCGGGCGGGAATAAAATGCCCTAATTCATGTAATGTTACCAATATCGCCAGGGACAAAAATAACTGAGCGGCTTTAATCCAAAAATCCATAGTATAAAATTGAAGTACAAATATACACTTTCTAACAGCAATTTTGTAAAAGACTGCAGTGATTATTCCTAGTATCTTTCTGACTTCGTTGAATTAATTTCACGAGCAATTTTAGGAATAGAGCATTATTGATTAATTTCGTAGAACAAGGCTCTATGAATACCATCATTATTATACCTACTTACAACGAAAGTGAAAATGTTGTTAAAATGGCGCGCGCAATAATTGCTCTCAATCAAGAACTTACCATTTTATTTGTAGATGATAATTCTCCCGATGGAACAGCGCAATTAATTCAAGGTCTAATGGTCGAATTTCCGCAAAACATCTTTTTAGAAAGCCGTAAAGAAAAACAAGGATTAGGTACCGCGTATATCTGCGGGTTCAAATGGGCCCTTGCAAGAAATTACACCTATATTTTCGAAATGGACTGTGATTTTTCTCACGACCCTAATGATATTTTACGCTTAAAAAATGCCTGTGAACAAGGCGCTGATGTGGCTATTGGATCTCGTTATTGTAAAGGTGGAAGCGTAAAAAACTGGCCCTGGAAACGAATAATGATGTCTTATTTCGCAAGTGTTTATGTTAGGATGATTCTCTGGATACCCATTAAAGACACAACCGCAGGTTTTAAATGTTACCATTCAAAGGTTTTGGAAACGATAAATTTAGACAATGTTAAATTTAAAGGGTATGCCTTCCAAATTTGCATGAAATATGCGGCATTTAAACATCACTTTAGATTGGAAGAAGTGCCCATCGTTTTTATTGACAGAGCTTTTGGTGAATCCAAAATGAGTTCTGGTATATTTAAAGAAGCCATCTTGGGGGTGTGGAAAATGCGAAGCATGAAATTATGAAGGACTATTTAATCAAAGGGGGAACTATCATTAACGAGGGAAAAACCTTCGTTGGGGATCTTTTATTACGAAATGGGCTGATTGAAAAAATAGGAGGCTCTATTACGGTTCCCTTTAATGTAATTGAAATTAATGCAACTGGAAAATATGTTATTCCAGGATGTATTGATGATCAAGTACATTTTCGAGAGCCTGGATTAACACATAAAGGAAGCATACACTCAGAATCTCGAGCCGCTGCCGCCGGTGGAATAACGTCCTTTATGGAAATGCCAAACACTGTTCCGAATGCATTAACTCAAGACTTGTTAGCCGATAAATACCAAATTGCTTCGCACTCTTCATTGGCCAACTACTCCTTTTTTATGGGGGCGTCGAATGAAAATGTTGAAGAGGTCTTGAAAACCGACGGAAAAAATGTTTGTGGTGTCAAAATTTTTATGGGTTCTTCTACCGGTAATATGCTCGTTGATAATGAAAAAACCTTAGAAGAGTTGTTTTCAAAAGTGCCCCTACTTATTGCCACACATTGTGAGGACGAGGCGACAATTAGGGCTAATATGGCTGCTTTTGAAATGCGATTCGGGAAAGATATTCCTATAGAAGCACACCCTCAAATAAGAAGCGTTGAGGCATGTTATCTTTCCTCCTCCCTTGCGGTCCGATTGGCAAAAAAACACAAGGCCCGATTGCATGTATTACATATTTCTACCGCCAAGGAAACCGCCCTTTTTGATAATTCAATTCCGCTTGAAAAAAAGCTAATAACTGCGGAGGCTTGCATTCATCATTTATGGTTTAGCGATGAGGATTACTCAAGCAAAGGAAATTGGATAAAATGGAATCCCGCTATTAAAAGTGTAAATGATCGCGAAGAAATTTGGAAGGCTGTGTTAGATAATCGTATAGATGTTATTGCAAGTGATCATGCCCCACATACTATTTCTGAAAAAGCAAGTGCTTATTCAAACGCACCATCTGGCGGCCCCTTAGTAGAGCATGCCTTACTCGCAATGTTGGAAAAATCTCTTGAGGGAAAAATTTCCATCGAAAGAGTGGTTGAAAAAATGGCACACGCACCAGCTACGCTATTTAGAATAAATAACCGAGGATTCTTAAGAGAGGGTTATGCCGCTGATGTTGTTATTGTCGACCCAAAAACACAAAAGGCTGTTTCAAATGATTCTGTTCTATACAAATGTTCTTGGAGTCCTTTCGAAGGGTTTATCTTTTCGCATAGTGTAAGTCAGACATTCATTAATGGTAATTTAGTTTTTAATCAAGGAAAATTAATAGACGATAGTAATGGGGAACGATTAACATTTAACAATTAAAAATGAAAGTCCTCCTTGTGCTTGTTTTGTTTTGTTTAACCGCCTGTTCTTCCGAAGTAAAGTTGACTGAACCCAAGCCTCTAATTAAAAAAGAGGAGATGACTAAGATTATGGGAGAAGTCGCGCTACTTGAAAGTTACTTTCAACATAAGTTTGGAATTCCCAGTAGTTATAAAGACGCCTTGAATATTTCCGTGGATCGTGTTTTAAAAAAACATGGTGTGACTTCTAAAAACTATGAAGACAACTTTCGTTTTTATGCCTCACAATACGAAGTTTTTTCTGAAATGAATAAAACAATCATTGAGCAGCAGAATAAAAACTTGCTTAATTATTAAATAAGCGCTGCGCCGCCAACCTCCAAACATTACTCCATTGGTAGATCGCTCTCATCGTCTTCTTCTTGTTCACTAATAAATAGGGCGATTTCACTAATAATGGTGGTTTTTTGATCATCTTCCATTGTGCGATCAGAACTAATATATTCTCTCAAATGCAATTGCGCCTCCAATAATTGTTGCTCCTCAAAAGGACCTTTTAAGTTTTCTAATACCGTTAAACATTCTAAGGCAATCATAAAATTACCCTCAATAGCGATTTCAACAAACTCTGCTATAAATCGTGAATAATCAAGTTTACTATTCCAGATAACCGTTAATAATTCTTGACGTATTACGGCATATTTTTCTTCTTGAATAAACTGAATTAATAAAGCAGGAGACAGAGGGTCAACAACATTGGATAAAAACGCTAGAATTTCTTTTTTAATTTCTCGGTTGGTGGAACTAGCAACTATGCTCACCAAGATCTCAATAACACTGACATCGGCATTTTTTTCCAACTCTTTTAATCCACGAGAAACATTTACCATGTTTTCTGTGAGAATTAACTCAAGAGCTGATTTAATTTTAAGTTTTGTTTGAGCATTCATAGAAATAAATTTGGCGCAAAGTTAGCTATTCATCCTTTACATTCTGCTTCAATAAATTGAGTTAACTGAATAAACTCATCCACTGACAGTCTTTCGGGTCTTTCGCCTGAAAAAACGGCGGGAAGTTCATGTCCATTTGTTAAACTTTTCAAGGAGTTGCGCATCGTCTTTCTCCGTTGATTAAAGGCCGTTTTAACAACTTGAATAAATAATTTCTCGCTACAGGGAAGGCTTAAACGATCGTTTCGAGTGCATCTTATTACTCCAGACTTTACTTTTGGCGGTGGATTAAATGCCGTTTCATCAACAGTAAAACAATATTCAATATTATAAAAGGCTTGTAATAAAACACTTATAATTCCATATTCTTTTGATCCCGGAGGTTTCGCAATTCTTACCGCCACTTCCTTTTGGAACATCCCCATTATTTCAGGAATCTGGTGACGGTACTCCAAGCATTTAAATAATATTTGTGTGGAAATGTTGTATGGAAAATTTCCAACAACTGAAAAAGGTTCGTTGCCCATTACGGCTGCTAAATCAGCATTTAAAAAATCAATGTGTAAGATCTTTTCGTGATAATCAGGAAACTCTTTAACCAAGTATTCGATGGATTCGGTATCAACCTCCATCATAAATAAATCTAAGTCGTTTCGATTCATAAGCGGCCTGGTTAATGCGCCCGTTCCTGGACCAACTTCTATTACTTTAAAACAATCGCGGTAACCAATAAACTGATCGGCAATTTTTTGACTTATATTTTTATCGATTAAAAAATGTTGGCCGAGGTGTTTTTTAGGTCTTACATTCATACGTTTTGAAACTGTTCTATTACCTCAAGTGTTGTTCTAAAGGCTGAAAATTTTCCTGCAAAAAGATCCGCATGCGATTTTTGCATGGCTTGCGCGTAGGAAGAATTATATCTGTCCAAATCATGTTGACCCTTCGCTAAATACATAACAGAATAAGTATGTCCACCTTCTTCTTCGCCATGGACCTTTGACAGACGACATTCCATAAAGCAGCCCGTTTTCATGATTTCAACTATGTGCGTTTGGCGCATCCAAGCTAACCAATCGCTAGATACTGATGTATCAATACTAAGTGTTACATTATAAATAACCATAGTGCAAAGTTATTATTTTACTTGTCAATAACCTGTCTGATAGCTTGGAAATTAGGTACAATATAAATCTTTGATATAATTGTTTTATATTTGGCACTATAAACCTATAAAAATATTTTTATGAAAAAAACTTTACTTTGTTTAATGCTTGTTGCATTTGGTACTTATAATGCATCAGCTCAATCTTGTACACCTGGTGTGAATTTTCAAGATTCATCCTTTGGTGTTTGGCCAGACACCACACAAAATTTACCTTGGGCAACTGCCAATGTCGCGTATTCAACGGATTTAAACTTCAAGGTTCCTTCTACCGTAACCGTTGATTTAGATCCATCTGGACAATTTGTTGGTTCTGCCATACAAAGCTTTACTGTAACGAATGTTGCGGGTTTGCCTGCTGGATATAACTACGTTTGTAACAACAATTGCACCTACAATGGAGGCGCTAATGGATGTGCTAATGTATATGGAATTAGTGGTGTAAATGGAACGTATCCCATTACCATTGAAATTGACGCAACTGTTTTAATTGTTCTTTTTCCAGGTTTGCCTCCTACCCCTGTTACCCAACCGGCTTCATTCGGTGGATATAAAATCATTATTGGTTCGGCTGGGATAATTGAAGGAATTATTGCCCCATTAACCATTCATCCAAACCCATCTAATGGCATTATTAATATCAAAGGAATTACTGAATCTATGAATGCTTCAGCTGTTTCAATTAGTAATATTGAAGGAAAGGTTATTTCTCAGAAACAATTAAACGGTTCAACAACTTGTTCTTTTGATTTAACTGGAATAAACGCTGGTATTTATTTCGCTTCAGTAAGTTATGAAGGTGGAATTGAAAACATTAAATTTATCGTAGAATAAATTTCTGTTTGTTATCATATTAAGAAAAGGGGGAGACCCCTTTTTTTTATGGCGCTATTTCTTGTTTAATTACTTGATAGATCTCCCAAGTGGTTCGGTCATAAACATAAGCAAGTACATGCATATTATCCGCATTAAACGCGCCATCTAGCTGATTAGGGACCAGAAAACTATAGTTAACATAATACTTTCCATTTAGTAGGTCTTGCGCATTCAACACCCTTCCAAATGATTGATTGTTTAAGTTTCCCCGATGAATATCTCGGTGGATGTAGGACGAATTATGTGAATTGTCGCTCATTTTTTGATCGCCGACTAACGAGTCTTCGATGATGTAGACAACGACGCCTAATTCATTTGTTAAATTAAGGTCTGTCTTTTCAATCTCAAGGTGTAAAAAGGCGCCTTTGGTAGCTGAATAATAATTGAGGGCGGATTGCATAGAAACCTTAATGTTATTTTCAGATAACATCGTATTGGTCATACTTGTCCACTGATTGGGGCTTTGGAAAATGGTTCCATTGTTCCTGCGATTTACTGTTCCTCTTGGATTTCCCGAAAAACCGCCATCATTCGTTCCAAAATAAGTAGCTATGCCTAAACCTTGTAAATTCGTGAAATCAATCGGATAATCTGGAGGAGAGACCGTTTGAAAGTCTCCAATGCCCTCCGGGCCAGCGTGAATGGACGCCGTAAAAACACGCGTTGGGTTTGCTTCATGTAGCGCGTGAGCAAGGTCAGCCGCGGCAGGACAAAAAACACATTTATGACCGGTATAATCCTCGATTAAAACGTTTCGATACAAATTAGTGTTCGGAAGGAATACTGGCCATTCATTGGAAATATAATCGCTCCAATTCCCAGGATATAGTGTCGTATCCAAGTCTAGGGTAGTCGTTGTTACGTAGGGCCTGTCTATGTGGTCGCAAGAAGTCAAAAACATCATGACGCATAGAACAGCTGAAAAGAAGTATCGTAGCATAATTAAAAACTTTGTGTAAAACTGAGGGTTAAACCATTCGATGCAGGGACAAAACGACAAACACCACCCACACAAAATAATCCCGCCCTTTGTCGTCCGTATGATGCTGTTAAACGTGTTGCATCTTTAATAAAACCACAAGTAAAAATTGGATAATTGACCCTTTTCGTTGGTTCGGGATTGCCATAATTATATTGGTTCATAAAACTAAAAAACCAAGATGGTGAAATCGTATACTCGATTAAACCAGTAAACCAATTGCCTTTATCTTTAATTTGTCCGTCTTCCTTTTCTACAATTAATCCTTGAACTTCTGCTCGAAGAGCGTGTTTAGAATTTATTTTATAAGCGACCTCAAGTACGCCGATATTGGCATGAATAATTCCTTTAGAATCATTTGATATTTTGGCAACATCGTTATTTATCTTAATGTTATAGTAGCTCAAAATGAGACTAAACTTCGAAGAAAACTTTTTTGAGATATTAAAATTAATATCTTGCCAATATAAGCTATCACTCATGTCAAATAAACCGGATGTATACGTAACACCTGTGGAATCCATTGGGTTTATTGTACTTGTATGTTGCATGGGCCTATAGGTATTTGAAAAGTTTCCGCCTATTGTTGTACCATATTTACCTCCGATTTTTGATTTTTTCTTAAAGGTATATAAAACATCTGCTTGAAATGCCACCTCTCCTAAAGGCTGAGTTGCATATGGATACAATGTTGCCACTAAATTATATGTGTGAGTTTTGTTAAGAGAAGGAAGATAATTGATAAAAACGTCTTGTAAGTCTTTATTTCGGTCGGAGCGGTAGCTCATGTTATCGACTGATTTTCCGGAGATCAAAACCCCCAATCCTTTTTGTGTGTAGCTTAAATTAAAAACAGCTGCATGGCCGTAGTTATAAATTTTATTGTTGTCACTTGATGGATCTTGCTCTTTAAGAATGTATTCTCCGTCCAAATAAAAGTTTTTATATCTTAGTTTTGCACGTCCTCCATAAGTGCCAACATTTTCTGGCAATATTAGTGCGTCATCGTCATCAGCTTGATACTTACTTACAAAAGAGGCTCCTAACACAACATCTAAAGGCAAATTCTCTAATTTTTTAAAGGTCTCATTTAAATGTATTTCTCCATCAAAACCCCTGACGATTCCTTCTCCGTGAACAATTGCGCCTTTTTGAAAAGACAAGCGCTGATAACCATATACCCCTTTCAAAACGACACCCTTCGCAGGACGGATAATTACGCGTGCGCCATCCATTAAATTATCATACCCCAACGACCTATCTTCATAAGCACGGAAAGAAAGGCCACTTCCAAATTGCTCGTAAAAGGAGCCAAGGGTAACATCAATAAAATCATTTGAATAGCCAATATACCGCATTCCGATTCCAGTTCCATCGAATCTATTTGGGTACCCTTGAATTCTTGGTAAATACGATTCAAGACGCATACCTGCTTTAAACCCTTTGTTCGTATAAAACACATTCATATATGAATTTAACAGTCCTTTTGATGGAGGTTGATTAGCATTAATGACAGTATCAGAATTGAGGTATTGAAAAATACTTTCTGCGTTTCCAGTGAAATTTCCTTGACTAAATAGAATGTTCGGGAGGAGAAATAATGCGGATAAAATGACCGTTTTAAACATAAAGGGCATTATTTATTTGTCAATTTTATTATTTCGGCATATAGTTTTTCTTCATCGCCCGGAGCGTAATTATTGTGAGAATACACTATGTTTCCTGATTGATCAACCAAGAATGTATGGGGAACATTATTAACACCCATCGCGCGTTTAAAATCACCGTTTGGATCCATTAACACTAAAAAATCCCATGCTTTTCCATTTACATATACCGGCACCTGACTCTTTGTTTTCTCATCATCTATAGAAACCGCGACTAAATTAACCCCTGTTTTTTCTTGCCATGTCTCATAAATATCATTAATAGCATTTAGTTCTTTCTTACAAGGGGCACACCATGTTGCCCAAAAACTAATAATAACGGGTCCGGTGAATCCAAGACTTGACGTGTTTACCGGGTTGCCCTCCATGTCTTTCAAATTTACTGATGGGAGCTGTTTTGTGTCAATGCCTTCTATGTTTTGAAGGTATGCAACCGTTGGTAATACTAGAAAGTTAATTATAAAAAATAGGTTCTTAATCATTTTAGTGGTTTTTGCCGTTATAGTCAATAATCTTGCCGATTCAAATATACACAGAAGTAAATTAAATAATTGTCTTCCTGTTATATTTTGCGCAAAATTGCATTATATTTGTTTTTAACTTATCTTTGAAAGATGAAAAAATTAGTTCTATTATTATTTCTTTCCATTTTTGGTGGGCTTACCGCTCAAGACGGAATAAGCATCATGATTGATGGACAAGCTACAGAGCTTTCTGGAGGCGTTTATACTGTCGTTGCAACATCTAACCTAAGCTTTGATGTTCCTTTTGATGTATTCAATAACACGGGACAAGCGCATCAATGGCGAGTTACTAGAAAGAAGATTTCCGTTGGTGCTGGATGGACGGATGGATTATGTTGGGGCCATGGAACCGATCCTTTTGGAGGCACCTGTTTTTCATCGGGACAAATGAACACTAATCCTTGGACAACTCCAGGAAGCGTTGGCGTTTTATTTACAATAAACGATGGTGAATATGGAAAGATGAAGTCCTCTATAGATCCAGAAGACTTTACCTCATCAACTTCTCATTACAGGTATTATATTTCTGACGATGGAATTAATTATTCTGACTCTGTTGATTTAGTTGTAGAATTTACTGCTGCAATTAAACCAGTAAAAGAACCTGTTAGTGTTACCATCGTTCCTAACCCTGCATCGGATTATATTAACATTACACTCAACGGCGCCGAAACTGTTACTATGAAAATGGTAGATGTACTAGGCAATTTAATATTAAAAGAGACCATCTCCTCTAACAAAAAAATTGACGTTGCTGATTTTAAAAGTGGCGTATACATAATCAGTTTCGAAGGAGCCGGTGTAAAATCTTTTAATAGAAAAGTAATCATTCGACACTAATCACTTCCTTAATTAGGCATCTTCGCTATACATAATCTAATGCCTAAAAAATTCTTTAAGAAAAAACAAAGCACGGGATCACCCAAAGGATTAACGCCAACTATAATGAAGGTTTTTGAAAAAAACCTTGGGATAGAATTCACTCACAAAGATATTTGTACGAGGATTGATGCTAATAATCCTGCTTCAAGGCAACAGGTGTTTGATACCCTTATACAATTAGCGAAGAGATATGTTATAAAGCAAACCAGTCATGTTAGCTTTAAATTAGAAGAGGATAAAAACACCTTTGAAGGCCGAATTGAATTAACACAGAGAGGAAGTGGGTTTATCGTAATGCCGGGCGAAACAAAAGACATCTTTATTTCGCCCAACAATATAGGTCAAGCCATGCATAACGACATGGTGAAAGTTCGTTTAATTAACATTGGAAAAGGACGGCCAGAAGGAGTTGTTATAAAAATTATTGCGCGAGACAAAACTCAATTTGTCGGAACCATTCAAATAAAAGGTGGGAATGTTCTCTTGATTCCTGATAATCCTAGGGCCGGCGTACAAATAAAAATTGTTGATAATAAGCTAAATGGTGCCACAAATGGCGTTAAGGCATTGGTGAAAATTACGGTTTGGCCACAGAGCGCTGAAATGCCCTTTGGAGAGGTCGTCGCTGTATTAGGTTTTCCTGGATCAAATGATGTGGAAATGCTTTCCATATTGTATAATCAAGGCATTGATCCAGTTTTTCCACCTGAAGTATTAGATGAAGCAGAATATGTCGGCATTGACCTTGACGAAGCCGAAATAGCAAAAAGGAGAGATTTTAGGAAAGTATTAACTTTTACAATTGATCCCTTTGACGCCAAAGATTTTGATGATGCCATATCTTATAAGAAACTAGAGAATGGACGATTTGAACTAGGCGTGCATATTGCTGATGTTAGTCATTATGTTAGGCCAGGTAGCGGAATGGATAAAGAAGCCCTCAAACGCTCCAACTCTGTTTACTTAGTAGATCGAGTTATTCCTATGCTTCCCGAACAGCTTTCAAACATTGCGTGTTCACTTCGTCCCCACGAAGATAAATATAGTTTTTCTGCTGTCTTTGAATTGGACTCCAAAGGAGAAGTATTAGAAGAATGGTTTGGAAAAACGGTTATTCATTCAGATAGGAGATATAGTTATGAGGAAGCACAAGAAATAATAGAGGGCAAAGAAGATGAGTTCCAAGTGGAAATAAGGGAAATTGACCGTGTAGCAAAAATTTTAAGAAGTACTCGATTGGCTGATGGTGCATTAAACATCGAATCGGAAGAGATGCGATTTAAATTAGATGTAAAGGGCAACCCAGTAGAAACAATCATTAAAACATCAAAAGATGCGCATAAATTAATTGAGGAATTTATGCTGTTGGCAAACAAACGAGTCTCCATGTTTTTGTCTAAGCCTAACAGTAACAAAGATCTTATTCCCATGATTTACCGAGTTCATGACAAACCAGACCCGGAAAAAATTGGTTTTTTAAAGTTGTTTTTAGAAAAGTTTGGGCACGAACTTGCTTATCAAAGCCTCGAAAAAATCGCGCTAAACATAAACGCTTTATTGAAAGATATTCGTGAAGAAAATGAATTTCCACTGGTTCAATCGATGGTTATCCGCTCTATGTCTAAAGCAACGTATGAAACCCAAAATATTGGTCATTTTGGCTTAGCATTTACCCATTATTCACATTTCACCTCTCCCATTAGGCGGTATGCAGATCTTATCGTGCATCGAATACTTGAAACACAGCTGGCAAAAAGACCTCATCAATATGGCCAAACACTTGACGATGTCTGTAAGCTTATTTCCCGCAACGAACGAAAGGCTGCTGAGGCAGAAAGGGAATCGGGAAAGTATTTTCAAACATTGTTTGTACAAGATAAAATCGGTGAGGAATTTGATGGCTTCATTTCGGGTATTGCAGAACACGGACTTTATGTCAAAATGATTGTAAACAATTGTGAAGGCATGGTCGCTCTACAAGGAATTCCTGGTGATCGTTACTTTTTTGATGCTGAAAAATTTCGTGTTATTGGATCGAAAAATAAAAAAGAATTCAATTTTGGAGATTTGGTAAGGGTGCGCATTTACGAGGTTAGCACAAAGAAAAGACAAATCGATTTAGAATTAGTTCTATAATTACGGTGTAAAAGCATCGCCTGAATCAAGCCTCCCCATTTCCCTCCCTTTTCGGAACATTTTTTTTACGACTACTTTATGGTTCGCGTTATAAACAAGAAAAAGACCGTCTTTTAATCCGTTTTTATAGTGTATTTCATTCATAATATCCCCACTACGTCCGTATTGCATACAAACACCGTGTAACTTTCCTTTTTTATAGTGAGAAACTACTGCAGGCATTACTCCGCCAGGATGGTAGTTTATCCACGCCCCTGTTTTGATTCCATTTTTATATTTACCCGTCTCTTTTATTTCATAATCTAACTGAGAATACGCTTTAAACTTTCCATGTTGCACACTCTGTATCGTTTTCATTCCCATTATTACCACGTCATTGTTCCGGTTTTTAATTGTTTTTAATTTATAATTTGTCTCTTCTTTGATTTTTCCGTTATTATAAAATTCTTTCCAAAGACCTGTCTTCTGCCCGTTTTTATAGTCTCCCTCTAACGATTTACTCCCTGTTGGCGTATAAGAAAGCCACGTTCCATCTAGACGCCCCGCATCGAAAGACGATTGATTTTTAATTCTTCCATTTTCCCAAAACACACGCCATACACCCGTTTCTTTTCCTAGATTATACTCACCTTCCATTAGTAAAGTACCGTCCTCATACCAAGTTTTCCATTTACCTTCTTTTAAATCATTAGAGAAATCACCCTGTCGATAAAGTGTGCTGTCTTTGTAAAAATAACTCCATTCACCGCTTCGTAAGCCCTTTTTGTAATTGGCTAAATAAGAGAGTTCTCCGCTAGAATAATAGTATTCCCATCCACCCTCTTGTAAATTATTTTCGAAAGCGCCCTTCATTTCAACTCCTTTATTCTCGGGTAAATTCCAGGTCCACTGTCCATTTTTCATTCCGTTCGAATAATTTCCTGCTGTATTAATTTGTCCATCTGAATAGTAAACCACATATTCCCCATCTAATGAATCTAAATGATAATTTATCTTCTTATCTAAATAGCCTTCTTGATCGTAGAAAGACCAACAGCCTTCTTTCTTTCCCTTTTCAAATCTTCCGTCGATGGAAACACGCCCATTGGCTAATCTTTCTTCAAAAGGCCCCGTTTTTAAGCCATTTACAAACTGGTACATCTCTTTTATTGCCCCCGTTGAAAAGTAGGTTTTTATGTGGCCATTTCCATTCGTGATCGTTTGTAAATGATTTTTACTATTGTCCCAATAGGAAATCGTGTAAACAGTATCTACGACGATGCTGTCAATTGATTTTATCTTTCCGTCTTCATAATAGTAGGACCAATTTCCAATTGGACTACCAAGAGAAAAGGAGCCAGTAGTTTTTAGATTTTTATTACTATACCATTCTTTGAAAGAGCTATCGGGCACATTAAAGGAATAGTAGGTTAACTGCTTTATGGACTTGTCAGGAAAATAGTTGGTTTGTTTCCCATGAATCCTATCTCTAAAATAATAACGCTCTTCCTCCAACACACCTTTAACTGAATAAAAAAGCCATTTCCCATGTTTTTCGGTGCTAATGGTGCCTCGGTCATCTACATAGAAAGAACCAGAAGAATGAATAAACTTTTTATTGGCATCCCAAAAAACCTTTGTTTTTGCGGACAAGTTTTCTGGTAGAATTTTCTGAGAATAAATGCAAGTAGAAAATAAAAATAGAAAATAAAAAAAGAGGATTCTTATCATGCAATTATATAAATGAGTCAGTTAAATTTCGTTACGGCTTATCAACAAACTGCTTGAGTATTAAAAAAACGCCTATTGCCGTAAAAATAATACCAATTAAACGATTTAATGCCAAAAGGAGAGCGCCTGTAACAAGTGGTCTGAGTTTTTTAGCACCCAAAATTTTCAACACATCCATGGCAAAATAGGTTAACAAAACCAATGAAACAAAAATAATGAGTTGACCGGGATGATCTTTATCTGTTATCTGATTTCCCTGAGCGATGATTCCTATCCAATAAAACAGGACTGCCGGATTTGCAAAATTCAACATAAAACCTTTGATTCCCAACACTAAAGAGTCCGCATTTTTAATTGTTGTGGATTTACTTTTGGCCGTTATTTCATTTTTTGACTTAGAAAACAAGGTGTAAATACCATAACCAACAAATAGAATTCCCCCTATTATTCCTAGAATAAAGTTATTGTTCGATGCGTCATTAGTAAAGCCTTTAATTTGAGCGGCAAAAATAAAGGCGAATAGAATATAAATAACATCACTAATAAAAACGCCTAAATCCAAATATAGAGAGGCTCTTACACCTTTGGTAATGCTCGTTTCTAACAAAACAAAAAACACTGGCCCCACCATCACGCTGAGCAAAAAACCTATCCCTATCGCTTGAAAAATATAATCCATCACAACAAAAATATAAATTCATTTCACGGATTCGGCTTTTTTTTCCTAAGTCTTTTCAAAAATCTATTAAGTTCCTTACTTTTGTGTAGAAATTTGACCCCTATGAAAACAATAATAGCAAACGAAAAACTGAATAGTATCATTTCTTTAGTAGAGAAAAAAGGCCTTGATAACGCAAAAGTAATAGATGAATTAAAAGCACTTAGAGGCCATGCGCTAACTGAAAAAGACCCATTAGTTGTGAAGGTGTTGCGTTTAACGTATGAGTTTTTGACAGAAAACGAAGCTTTTGATGTGAAGGCACAATATGAAGAAGATGAGGAGGGTAACGAATATCCTATTGAGCTTGACGATAAAGAAAACTTGTTGTATTTGCTTAACCTATTAAAAAATGCAGAGCACAAGGTTAATAGGGAGGAACTCAAAGATTACCGCAATAGTTTAAAATCAGAATTATATTAATAGTAAGAAGCAACTCTGATAGAAAAGATTGCGTCAAGAGATTATAGTGTAAGACAAAAACGTTTGTCTTTACATAGTTTTAGTTAACTTGCAGTAGCCTGAAAAAAGAACAAGTAAATTGGTTTTTTTTCAGGCTTTTTTTATTTCACCACCTTACTATTTTATTAGCAGTAATTACAATATTTTGCTCCATCATCATGTATGAATGGAAGGTCTAAATCATAGGTTTCTGAAATCACTTCTTGTAGAAGTTCAAGAAATATTTCTTGTAACTCCTCTTTGGTGCCATTTTTATTTGTCAATTCTTGGGTATACCCCTTACTCGTAATTAAAGAGAAAACGCACGCTTCATTGGCTTCCAATTTATATTTTTCCTTGAAAAGCAGGCAATATAGCGTGAGTTGAAGCGTATGTTTTGCTTCGGAGAATGACGCTTTAATTCCGGTAGGTTTTAAATTAAACGCGAGGTCTTTGGGTTCTATCTTACCTGTTTTGTAATCTAAAATACGGTATTTGTCACCCACACGATCAATTCGATCAATGTATCCTTTTAAATGAATTTGTTTTACTTCAGCATCTATTACAACGGGAACTGTTAAGGACATCAGGGCTTCTACTTGCTCAATATACAATGGTCCATCTAAGGTTAGTATGTATTCTTTTTCTGACAATAATGTTTTTAATACAATTTCATTCGCCATTTCGAAACTAAGCAGATTTTTTCCGGTGGAAAACAATGTTGAATCATTATGAAACCGTTCCATAAATTCCGCTCTTAATATCGCAGGGAAATCTATAATCATTTTATCTACGTCGGAAATTGTTAAGGCTTTAGGTGGCGGGGTGATAAATTGTGCATCCTTATCGCGTTGTGCAAAAGGGGTGAATAGTTTTTCTAAGGTGCTGTGAATAAATGTCCCAAAATCACTACTCTCAACATCTTCCATTACTGTTTGTTCCTCCCCAAATTCCACGATATAACGGTAATAAAAATCCAAGGGACAGGTGAGGTATTTATTTATTGCTGAAGCGGATATAGGCTTTGAAAAATAGGCGTTTAATTGTTCTATTATCTGTGGTTTCTTTTCTATTAAATTCGCATTTACATGATCATCGGAAGAAAAAGAGGTTAAATAGAAACTTTTGTTAAGAATTGCTTTGGGATTTAGCCGCACCAATTCTAATTCTAATTGTTTTAAGTATCTGCTCGGTTCGGCCGCATTAATTTGATCGCCTATCGTTGTATATGTAAGTGTTAGCTCTTCACAATAATGAAGTAAACGGTAAAAATGCTGCGCAAAAATCCCCTGTTTGTGTCTCATTGTTGGCAAACCAAGGCCTTTCCTTAAGTCCATCGGAATTATTGTGTTCATCGCATTGGTAGGAGGAAGGTTTCCTTCGTTCATCCCCAGGATAATTATGCGTTTAAAATCCAGTAACCTCGTTTCTAAAAGACCCATGATTTGTAAACCATCAATCGGGTTGCCATGAAATGCAATGCTTTTGGAATGCCAATGCTGATTGAATAATAATTTAAATGTCCGTAAGCTCAAATCAGGCAGTCCCTCAGATACGATTGACTGAAATTCTACTAGCGATTGATCAAACACGAATATAATGTTCCTTTCGAAATCATTTTGTAGCGGTAATTTGCTCAGAATAAGTGTGTTTATTTTGCGGATACTGCTTATTGCTCTGTTCCAATCTTTTTCCCAATCATCTAACAAGCAGCTTAAAAAACCGCGGATTTCTTCATTTATTTTTAAACTTGATAGGTTTTGGAAAATTTTGTTATAACGTATTGTCTCTTGTTCTATGGATATAAATTGTTTCTGTTCATACTCGCTTAACCAGGAATTAAACAGAACATGATTGATAATTCGTTGTAAATCTTTGTAATAAATCGCTTTTGTTTTAAACCTGTTTTTGTTTTCTTGAATATCAAAGATTATTTCCAACCAAGATTTTATCGGGGTTTGATTTAATGGTAAGCCCAAGGTTATGTTCGCCTTATCAATTGATGCGGGTATATTTTTTATTAAGGCGCTGATTAATGTCTCGTCTGCTAACAGCACCAATGTGTCGTCTAAGTCATTTTTAGAAAGCTTTTCTAACTCAGTAGATGCCACCTTCACTTGCCCTGTAAGTTGAGCGCACTGAACAATTGAAATGTTCATTTCTTTCGTCGCCATGTTATCCTCTATCCTTGAGGCCTCGCCAATGTTTAATGTCGCTAAGTTGTTTCGTTGAAACTCCCCGGCTTCATGTTGCTTGTTAGAAAAATAATACTGGTCAGAATCTATATAAAAGGCACCTTTTTTAGCATTGAGGACGTTGTTAATTAGTTGTAATTCAGCTGTTGAGAGGGCATTAAATCCGGCAAATAAATAAAAGGTCTCGGCGTCTTGTTGAAACAAAACATTGGTGTTTTCGGCTAGCTTTTTATACGCCATACCAGCGCTTATTCTTTCTTTATTCGCAAGTATTAACTGTAATTCGCTATATAGTTCTGGAAGGACATCCCAAAAAACCATGAATTTCTTTTGTGCCTCGGTTAGTTCTTTTCCTTCTAAATTCCAACTTTCTAACTCCTTAATGGATTTTAAGTTTTTAAAGACTTGGGTTGGATTTAATAAATACCTTTCTATTTCTTCAAAATCATTTAGTAGCATTGGTCCCCATGACAAGAAATCCTCAAAGGATTGGTGTTCTTTAATCTCAATGTTTTCATAGGCATTAAAAAGTGATAGTAGAAGCCTGGATGGGTCTATTATCGGTTTCGGCGCATATGCCTTTACTAACTCATTAATGGTGATCATTTTGGGTGCAAAAATTGGCTTATTATATTCCATAGACAATTCTGCCATAAGGTATTTGGAAGCGCGCTCCGATGGCAAAACGATCACTAAGTGCTCATTTAACCAATCATTCGTTTTAATTTCTTTTGCCAAAAAGGTGGTGAATTTCATGCGCTATGATTTAGTCAAAAAAGGGATGTAAGTCAAATTGTTTATTGTGTGAACTGGAATTTCGGGGTAATGTTTTTGAAATAATGGGGGTGTTTTTAATCCTTTTTTCTTTGAGTATTTAAACTTGTATCCTGAGACACCTCTTTGTCTAAACTCAATAAAATCAACTTGTTGGCGGGTATGTGATCGCCAAAAATAATATTGTACAGGCGTGCTGTTCAATTTATCCCATTTAATTTTTTCTGCAATAAGCCAATTCATCCATAGTTTGTCAATGTCTATTCGCATCGAAAAATCACTAAAATTATTTAACAAGGAGTTTCGTATGCCGTTGTCAAGAAAAATATACACGTTCTTTTTTTGAATCTCATAGGTTTTTCCTGTAGAATAACATGGTACTTTATAGATTATGTGCGACAAGCAAAGTAAAGAGATATAACGTTCTATAGTTTCATTGTCTACTTCAATAATACTGGCAATTTGATTGTATGACAAGGGCTCTCCTATTTGATTGGCCATTACAAGTAATGTTTTCATCAGCACATCCGATTTGTTTATCCGGTTTTCTGCCGAAAACTGGGTGGCAAGCATTTTTTGTATGGTGTCCTTAAGCTCCTCCTTCTTACTTTCAACGGGCAATTCGAGTGAATGATAATTCCCATAAACCAAACGATGTTCAAGCCCTAATGATTCACGCGATAAACTCGTGTTTTGGATGTATTCGTAAAATGTAGGTGGGGGAAAATAGAAATGTAATCCTTGGTATTCTATCGCTTCGATTAGTTCCGATTCAATTTGTAGCGTATTCGATGCCGTTACAACTACCGAGGTAATAACCCGTTTGTCCAACACGGCATCTAGTAATTGCTGTAAAAGTTTTAAGTGCTCGCCCTCACAAATTAACAGTTGTTTACTTTGGTTGACATACCAAATTAAGGCTTCGATCGTTAATTTATTCATTTCAGAACGGATAGCCGTTTCTCGCAAATCAATTAGTTGATAGTCCACCTTTCTATCTAAAAAAACCGATTCAACAAAAGCAGTTTTTCCTGCCCCCTTCGGCCCAGAAAGAATGGTTATCTTGTTTTTTGATTGGCGATCTATGAAAGAATCTGTAATTAATCTTTTCATCTTTTTCGCTAAAATTAACTATTTTTTGCGTTATTCAAACACTATTTTATCAAAAAATAATTGACTTCGCTTGGAATTCATGAACTTGTTGCCACCATAAGCTTTGGCAATTAAGACCTTTTTTCCATTTGTTAAAACACGAATCCAATGCAAGCCTTCCGGATATACATCTGAAATTCCTTCATAAAAGATGGTCCCGTCTTCCAACTCTCCATACCTATATTTTGTGTTCGGCGGACTGGCAATATAGATGGCTGCATATTGCTCAAAGCTTAAGGTTTCATCAAAGGGCATTGTTTCGATTACGTAGGTATTTCCTTGGCCAAGCTCCTTGTATATTGCTTGAATATTACCTTCCTCCAACACGCTTACTTCTGGCTTGCCTGGAAATGTAACTAACAAACCTTGATCGGGTAAACGTAAATCGTATCTTTTCAGAGCCTGAACATTGCTTTTTTCTTTAATTGGCAACTCGGAATATATAGCGGGGACGCATCTTAATTGATACCCTTTGTTTCTTAATAGTTGAATCATCCCCAAATTACCATACAAATGGCCGGCGCCAACAGCACAAAACACCTTCTCTTTTTTTAAACAAGAGTCCAAACGAATCGCCATTGACATATTTCTATCTTCAATTATGGAAGCATAAAGTCCGGGTTCATTTGACATGTTTTTTCTAATAAACCGGTCTAAAAAATAAAGTTCTCCCTTTAGATAAAGTTCAGTTAGTCCTTCTAAATCCCTTTTTCTTTTTGGAACAATTAAATTATTTTCTGACGTAGGCAGGTCTTTAATTAAATCCAATTGGCTGTTGTTGCTTTCGAGGGGAATAAACTTTTTACTGGAAAGCGCACTATATTGCTGAAAATACGCGTCTAAAAATTGTGGCATTCCGTTTTCATCACCATAATTTGTTATCGACGCATCATTTGATCCGGTATAAGGATTTCCTTGATTGTCATACAACAAAATATTACTCTCGTCGCGAATTGATCGCTGATTAAAAAACTTAAAAATATCCGTTTCTAAAACAATACACCTTGAATTATCTAGCGCAAAATAGACAGAGTCTGCCAATTGAAAAATTCTTTTATCGTTAGAATGCAGGGTGCCGAATAAATAGGACCTTGTTTTTGAGCCTGGGCTTGTAATCTCCCATAACAACTCATTGTCTGGCTTAACTATTTGGGCTTCTCCGCCAAAGCAGAGTAAAATAAATAAGGACAAGACGCTTAGTTTCATCATAAAACGCAAATATAAGAGTAAAGATGAGTCAAAAGATCCTTGCGATGTTATTTTCGCCAAATGAATAGGGCAAATAGTCAAAGGAAGGAACGGGCTTAGTTAGAATTAAATTTCCTTCGTAACCAATTTTTATTTTACCTTGAGTTTCAGATAAACCCATTGCATAGGCAGCGTTGATAGTTAATGCATTAAAAGCTTCCTCAGGAGTCATTTTCATTTTTATACAAGCCAATGACCAAACAAAGAATAAATTATAATTAGGGGAGGATCCTGGGTTGTAATCGCTTGCCAAAGAAACCGGAAGACCCGCTTCCATTAATCTTTTTGCATCACCAAAAGGAATTCCTAAGAAAAAAGAGCAGGCTGGTAAAAGCGTCGCTACACAAGTGCTGGATTGCAAAGAGAGGATGTCTTCCTCACCTAATTCTTCTAAATGATCAACGGAAAGTGCTCCTAAATCGACTGCCGCTTTTACCCCTCCCAAAACAGAAAATTGATTTACATGCACTTTTGGTGTCAATCCAGCAGCCTTTCCTGCAATTAACAAGCGTTGCATTTGGTCGACAGAAAAATAATTTCGTTCACAAAAAACATCGATGAAATCGGCTAGTCCTTCTGCAGCAATTTGGGGAATCATCTCATCAATTATCATTGAAACATAACCCTCTTGATTCGATTTATATTCGAGTGGAAAAGCATGTGCTCCCAAAAATGTGGCTTTAATTGGAATCGTAAAATGCGCCTTAAGCCGCTTAATAACCCGTAACATTTTTATTTCGGAACTTGTGTTTAATCCATATCCGGATTTAATTTCAAGGGCGCCTGTTCCTAACGCAATCATTTTTTCAATTCTACCGATTGCCTGATTAAATAATTCGTCCTCAGAAGTTTCTTGCAGCTTTTTAGCAGAATTGAGAATTCCGCCGCCCTTTTGCGCAATTTCTTCATAGGTGAGGCCTTTTAAGCGATCAATAAATTCGGTCTCCCTAAAAGAGGCGAAAATGGTATGCGTATGAGAATCACAAAAAGAAGGTAAAACAAAACATCCTTCGGCATCTATAATTTCAACACCTCTCCAATCAGCGATCCCTTGCCAATCCTCCATTTTTCCATAATCGATTACGCGGTGATCTTCCATTGCGATAAAAGCATTACTAATTATCGGAAGGTGCGCCATTTCTTTTCCCTTTAACAAGGACGGCGTTTCCTCACTTGCCTGAACTAAGCCTTTTATGTTTTTAATAATAATCTTTGACATACAAACGCTTAAAGGTGTATTTACTAAATCAAAAGTAAGGACTTTCTATCATATTTTATAGGAGAAACAGAATGAAGAAAAAAAAGCAGAGTAAACGACATCGCTCTCGCTCTGCTTTTCACTCTGCTTTTTTGTACCCCGGGCCGGAATCGAACCGGCACTCCCGAAAGAACAGGATTTTGAATCCAGCGCGTCTACCAGTTCCGCCACCGGGGCGCTTTGTAAAAGCGTTGGCAAATATACGGGTTTATTTAAAACTTGAAAGACAATCAAGTTAAGAATTCTAGGATTTCAGTATGAAATGAAACGTGAAAGGTTGTTGAAGCAATGAATTCACCATCTGTTTCGGCGCATACATCACCTATAGAGGAGGAAATAGTTACCTCATCTGTTATTTCATAATGAATTTCTGGGTGCTTTATTCGTTTTCCACGCCATAAATTTGGCAGGTGGCGTAAATAATCAAAAAGCGAAACGTCTCCAAGAATAACTAATCCGAATTGGTTCTCCCTTGGATTGGTTCCCGGAGAGACAATAAGACCATTTCCGAATACCGGACCATTACAAATCGCTAGCATAAAAAACTTCTGTGTCCTTTCGGTCCCGTTATAGCTTATGGTTAAAACTGGTTTTTTGTACTTGAAAAACGTGCGAATAATAGCTAAAAAATAAGAGAATCCGGAACCGAACTTGTTTCTTAATTCCTTTAATTCACGAACAACGTTCCCACCAAAGCCAATGTCTGTAATGTTTATAAAATAACGCTTTTCAGAAGCTGTTTGTAAGCAAGCAATGTGAACCGGCTCGCCCTTTTGGCTGAAAAGGTTTCTTGGGCTTTGTGCTGAAAGATCAGAAGCGAGAAAATTGCGGTGGAAATCATTTCCAGTTCCGCCTGGGAGCAAGAAGATCTTTGGTTTTTTTCCTGAAGAAGCACATAAACCATTCACCACTTCATTTAAGGTGCCGTCGCCACCAATCACCAAGAGAATATCGCAATTCTCTTTTGCCTTTTCCGCTAATTCTTTGGCGTGATTCGCAGACCCTGTCTTGTAATGATGAAACTCGATCTCTGAATCGTCTTTACAGGCCTGTAAAAATCGTTTGTGCGTTTGGCGTAATTTTCTTGTGGCATTTTGAATGCAAATAACTTTCATCATCAATCAAATGTACCAATTGTCAATGAGAATTTGTGCAAACCCTTTAACGTTGAATAAACAAGGTGCTAGATTGTTGGATGGATTTTCCGGTGGGTGATTTTGCTGTTACAAAATAAATATAGTTGCCTGCGGGCGCATCGTCACCACTTGCTAATTTACCATCCCAACTAAATTTTGAGTCGGTAGACTGATAAACAATTTTGTTGGCTTGATTCAATATTACGACGCTAAAATCTTGCAGCCCTTCCGATTGAATAAATAAGTAATCATTTGTCCCATCTCCATTTGGGGTAAATACATTCGACAAAACAACTTTCAACTCTTGATCCGTATCTGGTGAAGGGGATGATTCATTTGTGTTCTCAACTTGTGGCATTACAATGAAATCATTGTTCGATTTAACAGGGTCATTAGATACATTCTCTCCCATATCTTGCATAGGATCCGTATTTGGAAGTTGATCTGATTCAAAAGGAATTATCTGTGGGTCATTCACATCATTAACGACTTTCTCACTGCTTAATAAATCATTGTTTTCTAGCACTACAAGCGGAATAGCGTTCTTTTTCGTTTCAATTGGAACAAGCGTATTCTCATTAGGAATAGATGGAACTTCTTTCGCTTTCTGCTTTTGCTGAGTGGGAGCTTTTACAACTTTTTCATCAGAAGAATACAACAAATAGGCAGAAACAATAACTGATGCGGCAATGCCCAATCCAATTAACGTTTTCGAAAGAATACTTATACCAGTAGTGACCAAAACAGGAGTGGCTATCGCAGATGAAACCGCCGCCCATATTTCTGGCCTTACCACTTCCTGATGATCCGAAAGTCGTTGCTGGAAAAATTCTTTTATTTGATCGTTTTGTTCCATTTAGTATTATCGTTTTTCAATTCTATCTCTTAGGTATGCCCTTGCCCTTAAATATTGCGACTTTGAAGTGCTTTCGCTTATCGCGAGAGTAGCCGCTATTTCTTGGTGAGAATATCCTTCTATAGCAAAAAGGTTAAAAACCACCTTATATCCTTGAGGCATTGCTTGAATTATCTTCATCAAGTCTTCCGCCATCATGTTTTCAATTGTAAACTCTTTATGCTCTAATTTATATTCTATATCACCTAAAGAAACATCTGTTTGAAATTTTAAATTCTTTCTAATTTGATCCAAACAAGTATTTACAATTATTCTCCTTATCCACCCTTCCAACGCCCCTTCATTTTTAAACTCTGCTATTTTAGAAAAAACCTTTATCATGCCATCTTGAAGAGCATCTTCCGCTTGATCTGTTTGCTTTAAATACCGCAAACAAACAACAAACATTTTTGGGGTAAATTTGTCAAATAACGCTTTTTGAGCCTTAGGATTTCCTTTTTTACATTCATTAACCAATTCAACGTCATCCATTGCTCGGTCGAATAGACTTTTATTCTGTTTTAAAGGTTGCACCTAGTTTGCGTATTTGTCATAAAAATAATTAGTTTCGCCTTGTAAAAAAGGCAAGTATGCGAAAATTACGCTGTTTTTTATTGCTTTTGATTTCAGCACCCTCCCCCCCAAGAAACAAAAACGCCGCCATTACCCTCTGTGAATGTAACAGTTACTTCATCTGGGGCGAGACAACCGCCCATATTCTCGCAAAGATTTAGTACAAGGCTTTTCGCTTCGTATACTGAAAGCATTGGAATAAATAATTGATAACGCGCGCCTTCATGTTCTAAAAAAGTCCATAAAACAATTCCCTTTTCATAAATATCATAACGTTGTGTATATTTCGCGTAGGGATCTTCACCAGTAGTCGCGTCGTGTGATGGATTTCCTTGCTGCTTACCAACATACTCATAAGACTGAATTAATTTAAATTGGTCCAGGTAATCTTGAATATGGTTCGATTTGATTGTCGGTTTTTTTAAATACATTGCTTTTTTTATGGGAAGTGTCTGTATGGCAACTTCCGAAGAATTATTTGGGGATTTTTTTAAGGCCGTTATCGAATCTGAAAGTGAATTAATAGTAAATTTCTTTTCTTTCATTTCTTGTTTCAACACTGCTATTTCATTCGTTAAAAGCTGGTTTTCGGCCGATTTTTGTGAGTTTAATGCTTTTTCACTCTCCAGTAATATTTCAAGGGCGGCCTTTTTATTTTTTAAGTTTTCAATTTTTTCATCTTTGGTTTGTGAGAACAACCCTATTGATAAAAAAACAAAGAAGATTACCAAGGTACTTTTCATAATTTTTAGTTAATTAATTGTAGTTTTTCTTATCGTTATGAACAATAACCATCAAGTGTAAATGATGGATGCAATAAAGCGAAGTTAATTTTATATTATTAACTAGCAAAGGAATGGTATAAATAAGACCGGATTCAGCCACCTCACTTTGGTTTTAACACACCAATTATTCTTGAGCGACTCTTGATTAAACATTTTTTTTGAGCTAGATACTTTTTTTACCCTGAAATTTCCCTGTCAAGGCCATCAACTTCTGGGCCTAATTAGCATTTCTTCTGTTTTAAAGGTTGCACTTGAATTACTTATTTGTCATAAAAATAATTAGTTTCGCCTTGTAAAAGAAAGGTTTTTATGCGAAATTTAGTGTCTATTTTTCTTGTCTATGTTTTTTTTGGTTGCTGCGTGACCTTTTCGCAAGGACTTAAACTCCCGACCGAAGGGGCTTGGCATGCCGAAATAAGTTTAAACGATCGATTACATTTACCCTTCGAATTCGAACTTTCTTATGATAAAAAAGCACCCAAGCTCATCATATTAAATGGTGCTGAAAGAATTGAGTTACTACCTAAAAAAAAAGTAGGTGACCTTTTTTGTTACCGCTTTCCAGCAATAGATGGGGAGTTGCGCATCCAATTTAATCCCAATGGAATTCAATTAAGTGGCGAATGGATTAATTATAACAAAGTAGCACCTGTTACCATTCCGTTCACGGCTTATTTAAGTAACGAAAGCCGTTTTTTAGTACGTGGCTTACCTTCCTATAATTACAGCGGGAGATGGGATGTTATTTTTAAAGATGGCGATGAACACGCCATTGGGGTTTTTAATCAAGTAGGCAACTCGGTAAGTGGAACTTTTCTGACTGAAACGGGTGATTACCGTTATTTAGCAGGAAATGTGGATGAAAACAACGCGCTCTATTTGTCATGTTTTGATGGGGTACATGCCTATCAATTTGTAGCTAATCTTGGCAAAAATGAAGAGATAAATGGGGTTTTTTATAGCGGGCAATCGTATCAAACAAATTGGCAAGGAAAAAGAAATGAGGACGCAACATTAAGAGACCCTGATTCATTAAGCCAATTAATAAATACCGCTCCATTTAGCTTTGATGCGACAAAATTAAATGGAAAGCCGTTTCATTTTGTCCCTCAAAAAAACAAAGGCGCTGTCATTCAGATAATGGGATCTTGGTGCCCAAATTGTATAGATGAAACAAATTATTTTAAAGAAATACATGCTTTTTACAAAGAGCGTGGGATTGAATTTATTGCCGTTTCATTTGAAAATGGCAAAGACAAAAAAGAACAACTTACACGATTAAAGGGGTTTGTTAAGCGATGTAAAGTGCCCTATACTGTTTTGTTGGGAGGTAAAAAAGGTGCGGATGAAGCCTTGTTGGTTTTTTCCTCCTTATCTAAAATAATGAGTTTTCCCACCACCATAATTATTGATAAAAAAGGAATTGTAAGAAGGATTCACACTGGATTTAGTGGTCCCGGAACAGGGCAAGAATATATTAATTACAAAATTGCTACTGAAAAATTATTAGATGAAATCAGTAATCAAAACTAAGCGCGCTCCTTCAATAAATGACAACGAATCAAAATTCTTACTTTTACAAAAATAAATTACCATGATTTCATCCATGACCGGCTTTGGAAAAAGCAACGGGGTTTTCCACTCAAAAAAGGTTTCTGTTGAAATCCGTTCTTTAAATAGTAAGGGACTTGACCTAAACATTAAACTTAATAGTTCTTATAAAGAACTTGAAACAGCGATAAGGGGCTACGTTTCTACATCGCTAGACCGCGGAAAAATCGATATAAGTGTTTACATAGAGTCACAAGTAGACCGACCAGAAAACTTAGTAAATTATGCCTTGGCAACGTCTTATTATGAAGCGTTAAAGAGGCTTAATGAATCCTGGGGGGAAGCGCCAACAGATTATTTATCAATCGTGATGCAAATGCCATCGGTTTTAAACCAAGCCGTAGATGAATTAGAAGAAGAAGAAAAAACTTGGTTGATGAATTTGGTTGGTGATTGCTGTTTGAAACTTCAAGATTTCAGACAAAAAGAAGGGGAGTCGCTTCAAAGTGAATTTAAAAAGTTAATCGCTGGAATACGCACATTATTAAATGAAATTGGTGGGTTTGAAGCAGATCGATTGACGGCTATCCGCGAAAGGATGAATAAAGCGTTACGGGAGTTGGACACTGCCTCAGTAGACGAAAACCGCCTTGAACAAGAAATGATTTTTTACATCGAAAAGCTAGATGTTTCAGAAGAAAAGATGAGATTAGAACATCATTTAGATTACTTTTTAGATACCATGGAAACGCCACTTTGTGGAAAAAAATTGGGTTTTATAGCACAGGAAATTGGGCGGGAAATAAACACCCTAGGAAGTAAATGTAATCAAGCACAGATGCAAAAAATAGTAGTGGAAATGAAAGATTCGCTAGAAAAGATAAAGGAACAAGTACTAAACACCTTGTAACATGAAAATGCACGAAGGAAAATGTATTATCGTCTCTGCGCCTTCAGGAGCAGGAAAAACGACGATCGTTCATGCATTGCTTGCCTCATTGCCACAGCTAGCTTTTTCTGTTTCTGCCTGCAGTAGAGCCCCCCGAAGTAATGAAAGAGATGGCATCGATTATTATTTCATAGGAGTAGAGAAGTTTAAGCAGGAAATCTCGGATAATTCCTTCGTTGAATGGGAAGAGGTGTACACCGATGCCTATTATGGAACCCTCAAAAGTGAAATAACGAAACTATGGGCGGCTGGTAAAGTGGTGATTTTCGACGTCGATGTAGTGGGTGGATTAAACCTAAAAACTTTTTTTGGTGACAATGCCTTGTCTGTTTTTATCGCACCTCCTAGTCTAAACGACCTTGAAAAACGCTTAAGGAATAGAAAAACAGAAACGGAAGACAAAATAAATCAGCGCATTAACAAATCAACTATTGAGCTTAAGCGAGCCAATGAATTTGATGTAATTATTCTAAATGATGTCCTGAGTGATGCGATTGCAGAGGCGAAAACAACTGTTATAAATTTTTTAAAATGAATATTGGCTTATATTTTGGCACCTTCAACCCTATTCATGTTGGGCATCTTGTAATTGCTAATTATATGGCTGAATTCACCGATTTAGACCAGGTTTGGTTCGTTGTTTCTCCGCAAAATCCTTTAAAAGATAAAAACTCTCTTTTGCCAGATTTTCATCGCCTAGCTTTAGTGCGAGAGGCCATCTACGATAACCCTAAATTATCCGCTAGCGATGTTGAGTTTCATTTATCAAGGCCCAGTTATACGATCACGACCATGGGTTATTTGCTTGAAAAGTATCCGCAGCACAGTTTTTCATTAATTATGGGGGAAGATAATTTAAGAACGCTACACAAATGGTACAATCATGACGTTTTACTAAAAAAGCATAAGATATTCGTGTATCCTCGTGTGCTTACAATTCAAGAAGAACAAGAGGTAATGACGCTTAGCCAACAATTAACTAATAATTATTCAGGGCATCCTAATATTATCTTTTGTAATGACGCGCCGGTGATGAAAGTCTCTGCAAGTTTTATCCGTCAGGCAATAAAAGAAGGAAAGGATGTCCGTTATCTACTAACCGAACCGGTTCACAAGTATTTGGAAGAAATGCGTTTCTATAAATAACTAAATTATTTCTATTCGGAGAATATAACTCGACTGATCAAATAAATAATCCAAATACCTCAGCTCAATCAAGTAAATTCCTGCAGCCATTCCCATTGTTAGTTCTACGAAGGTATTGTTTCCTGATCTGCCATTTTGAATTTCTTTCCCCTGAACATCATATACAGCGTATTGAAAGTCTTTGATGAAATCATTTGGTGAACGAATAACAAGGTTTTGTCCGGATAATGTGGGGTTTGGATAGGCGGTGAAATTTTCTAGATCACTTTGGTTTTCAAAGAATGGACGATCAAACTTAAATAGAAACAAGCCATTGTTCCGATCAGAAACTAGTATTCTATCACTTTTATATAAAGCATAAACTCCCCACGCGCCCCACATCGTGAAATTTGTGGCGTCAGGCAACAAATAGGTGTCGTATGCCGCTATTTCTCCTGGTGGATTCATGCGTAAGTCATAAATGCGCAAGCCTGCATTATAATAGGATACAAAGGCTAAATCATTCGTTATTTGCACATTGTGAGCGGTTAATTCAGCCGTAGAATTACTTGTTCCAAAAAATTGAGTGGGTGAAATCGTCCAATCATCGGCAACGGAACACTTTTTTATTTTCAAGCCTTGTGTTTCGTCTGTGAATACATAGGTTTTTTTATTGGGAGAAAGCCAACCTTGGTGGTTATAGCCTTGTTGATTGTAAAATGCGAGACTATTTAGGTAAACTGGTGATGATGGCTGGGTAAAGTCATACACGCGGATGCCATCGTAACCACAGTTCATAATGGCGATATTATCACGGACATAAATATCGTGCACCTCTTGAATGTCATTTGGACCTTGCCACAACAAGGTTGGATTAATGGGATCTGTTAGTGAAAAAACGGACAGTGGAATCATGGATAGATTAATGCCGGCGACAATAGGCGTTACCATGCACATATACAATAAAGCCTCCGTTGTATCGATGAATAAATTATGCGTTCTCCCGAATAGATTGTTTTGTAAATCCGCGACAAGAACAACGGAATCAGGCAAAAACGCGATGTCAATTATTTGCAAACTACTGGGCCCTTCATCACAAACGGCGTAAATATAATGTTGATAGAACTTGAATTCTCTTGTGATGGCCATAGAAGAACTGTATTTTCCTTTAATAAAGCCGATTAGTTTTAATTGATTATCCGCTGTCAATTCAAAAAAATGGGACCCTTCCGTTGATCCAACAACAGCGTATTCATTATTGTTGTATTCAAATCCCCAACAGCTGCTGTAGCGAACATTGCTCGAGTTGGTTAGGAGCGTGTCTTCGTTCCATTGATCTAATTTTTGAATATTTTTAATCTCTTGAGAAAATCCAGAAAAGGCAATAAAAAAGAGAAAAAATAGGCGCATCAAAATTTGATTTACGTTTTTGCTTGTAATTGTGGTTGTAACTTCTTACTAAACTCCCACAAAACAATTCCAGCACACACGCTCACATTTAAGCTGTGCTTTGTTCCAAACTGAGGAATTTCAATTACGGCATCGGCTAAATCTACCGCCTCTTGGCTAACACCATTCACTTCATTGCCAAAAATCAATAAAAAAGAATTGCCCTCAAGCTGATCAATCGTATTTAGCCAAATTGTCTCTTCGGCTTGTTCGATAGCGCAAATGGTCCAACCAAGTGACTTATATTCTTTCGTTAATTCAAGGATAGACGGTCTATATTCCCACCTTACGTTCTCTGTTGCGCCCAACGCTGTTTTATGAATGTCTTTATGGGGCGGACATGCGGTAATACCACATAAAAAAACTTGTTGAATCGAAAAGGCATCGGAAGTCCTGAAAAATGTACCGATATTATTAAGTGACCTTATATCATCTAACACGATAATAACAGGGATTTTTGCTTGTTCTTTATATTCTGATTCGGAAACTCGATTCAGCTCCCACAATTTTAATTTTTTATTGGCGATGTTCATAAGAAGTGATTGAAATCTTTTGAAATACGAAGATATGCGCTTACTTTTAACGTACAAAAGTCAGTAAATCATTTGATTTAACGAAATGAAAGTTACAAAAGAAATCGCGGAAACGCCATTAATGAAGCAATACAATCAAATAAAGGCGCGTCACCCTGATGCCTTATTGCTTTTTCGCGTTGGAGATTTTTATGAAACATTTGGAGAAGATGCTGTTCGCACCTCGCGTATATTGGGCATCATCTTGACAAAGCGAAAAAATGGAAGCGGGACGGATATTGAGCTTGCAGGATTTCCACACCATTCATTAGACGTCTACCTACCACGATTGGTAAGAGCGGGACTTCGTGTAGCGATTTGTGACCAATTGGAAGACCCTAAACTGACAAAAACTATTGTAAAAAGAGGTGTTACAGAGCTTGTTACACCGGGAGTGGCTTATAACGATCAAGTATTACATCAAAAGAAGAATAATTTCCTTTGTGCGATCCATTTTGACAAGAATATTACCGGCGTCGCTTTTTTGGATGTGTCAACCGGGGAGTTTTTAGTGGGACAAGGAGACAAAGAATACGTAGACAAATTAATCGCAGGATTTGAGCCGAGCGAATTCCTCTACGCCAGAAAAGACCAAGCCTTATTTAAGAAACTATTTGGGGAAAATAATTGCAGTTTTAGATTGGAAGATTGGGTTTTTAGTTCAGAAAATGCGAATGAACGCTTGAACAAACACTTCAAAACAAAATCATTGAAAGGCTTTGGTGTTGATGAAATGGGCGCTGCCATTATCGCAGCGGGTGCAGCACTGTATTACCTGTCTGAAAACCAACATAAAGAGTTTTCACATATCAATCGCCTTTCGAGAATTGCTGCTACCAATCATGTTTGGCTAGACCGTTTTACCATTCGTAATTTGGAATTGGTTTATTCACCACATGAAAATGCTAAAACACTGCTAGATGTCTTGGATAATACGCGAACCCCGATGGGCGGACGATTATTAAAGCGTTGGTTAATCATGCCATTAAAAGACCCACAAGAAATGGGTGCTCGGCACGACGTAGTTGAGTGGTTAAAAAACAATCCTGTTTGTTCAGACGAATTAGCGGGGCTTCTTAATGAAATTGGGGATTTAGAGCGGTTAATTTCAAAAGTTGCGGTTGGGAAAGTTAATCCAAGAGAAGTTTCACACCTGAAAAGAACATTAGTAAATATCCCTAAAATTAGTGCCCTTTTAGAAACGAATAAAAAAATTGCATCGGTTCAACAAATTCAATCTCAACTTAACAATTGCCATGAGTTTGTTTCTAAAATCGAGAATTATCTAGATCCTGAACCAGGTATTCAGATTGGGAAGGGGCGTGTTATTCGCGAGGGATTGGATAAAACGCTGGATGAATTGAGAGATATTTCGGCTAATGGCAAAGATTACTTGGAGAAATTACAAGAACGAGAAGCCATCAGAACGGGGATAACCAGTTTGAAGGTTTCATTTAATAATGTCTTTGGATATTATATCGAAGTTAGGAATACACATAAAGATAAAGTGCCTGAAGAATGGGTCAGAAGACAGACGCTTGTAAATGCAGAACGATACATTACGGAAGAGTTAAAGGAATACGAAACTAAAATTTTAGGGGCAGAGGAGAAAATTTATGAAATCGAATCACGGCTCTTTTCTGAATTAGTCGCGTGGCTAAGTGGATTTATTGTTCCTGTCCAACAAAACGCGGCTGTTATTGCAAAATTAGATTGCCTGTATTCCTTTGCTTATGTTGCCTTAAAGTATAATTACGTGAGAGCTGAGATCAACGAGGGACTTGCTATCAACATACACAATGGCCGACATCCTGTAATTGAACAACAATTAGCGCATGGGGATGATTTTATTGCTAATGATCTTTTTTTAGAGAACAGTAGCCAACAGATAATAATGATCACCGGTCCAAACATGAGTGGAAAAAGCGCTTTGTTAAGGCAAACAGCTCTAATCGTATTGATGGCACAAATGGGATCTTTTGTCCCTGCAGATAAAGCAGAAATAGGTTGGGTAGACAAGGTTTTTACCCGCGTTGGTGCTTCGGACAATATTTCCTCTGGGGAGTCCACTTTCATGGTCGAAATGAATGAAACGGCAAGTATTCTGAATAACATTTCTGAGCGGAGTTTAATTTTATTAGATGAAATTGGACGAGGAACAAGTACCTACGACGGTGTTTCTATTGCTTGGGCGATTGCTGAATTCCTACACGAACATAAAAGCGCGGCATGTAAAACTCTTTTTGCTACCCATTACCACGAACTCAATGAAATGGCGAATCGATTTAGCCGGATAAAGAATTTTACCGTTGCCGTCAAAGAGGTGGGGAATTCGATCTTGTTTCTGCGGAAACTAATTCCTGGTGGAAGTGAACATTCATTCGGAATTCATGTGGCAAAAATGGCTGGAATGCCTACTGTGGTGGTAAGACGAGCAGAAGAAGTGTTGAAAGACCTGGAGCTTTCCCATGCTAATGTGGGAGGAAATCCTGGCGGGGCAATGGCAGTAAAGGGCCAAAAGAAAAATAAAAGTGATGCCATGCAGTTGAGCTTTTTCCAACTTAACGATCCCGTTTTAGAAAGTATCCATGCAGAATTAATGGGCATTGACATTAACATTCTCAGTCCAATTGAGGCCCTAATTAAGCTGCATGAAATAAAAAAACTTATTGGCGGGTAATCTTTTTTTGTTTAAACGCTAAAAATTATTGATTTTTTCCTAAATTTGCCCTCCTTAGCAGAAGACAGAAATCTTCTTTTAAGATTTTCCACTTAAAGAAGCGGAAATGTTTTTGAAAATTTAGAATCAAATAACAAGCGAGAGTAGCTTCCGCCGCGGCGGAGTGAGCGCGACCTAATATTAAACGAAATATTAGAATTAAATAATGCGAGAGTAGCTCAGTTGGTAGAGCACGACCTTGCCAAGGTCGGGGTCGCGGGTTCGAATCCCGTCTCCCGCTCCATTATTATACCGGCAATCTTTTAGATTGTATTTCGCTCGAGTGGTGGAATCGGTAGACACGCCGGACTTAAAATCCTGTGCCTGTATGGGCGTGCGGGTTCAAGTCCCGCCTCGAGTACAAAAAACCCGACTTAATGTTGGGTTTTTTTGTTATTAAAGCCTTGTGAATTGGCTTCCACCTTTCACGAGAAAGTTAAGCCCCAGGGAATTTATTCTTTGGGGTTTTTCGTATTAAATCGGGTGGTTTTGTCAGACAAAAAATTAAAAAAAGTTTCTATCCTATCCTTTTTTAGCAGACGGATTGAGCGATATTTTTGGGCCTTGATTAGAGTAATCTTCCCAATCTTCTCGCAATTCTTGGGAGTATTGTTTTGTTACGCTAATTGGAATGTGTTCTACAACAACATTGGTCTTATCTAAGCCGTAATCTTCCGCTGGTTTAAGTCCCGTGGATTTAATAAATCGGTAAATTTTAACCGATAATATTTGGAACGGAGTTAGCAAATTGTTGGTAGCTACGCGTGAATTTAATACGATGAATTTAAAGTCTGCCTCAAATTGTCCTTTTACAGATTCAAATACACTTAGGCCGCTTAACTCTCCTTTTTCAACCATTTTGCGTTGAATTTGGCACATAAAATATTCCGTTCTTAACTCCTCCTTGAAACCGAGGTGAATTCCAACATAATAACAAGACCTGTCGATTACTTGATGAACTGAATAATGCATTCCCCATGGCTCGTTAAGAATATCGAAATGAACGAACCATACCACTCCCGCCTTTCTTGGACGCTTTTTAAATAAAGAATAGAATATGGTAGCATCTAATTTGTTGGGATTATCACTGCGGGTTGGGTACACAATGTTTGTGGCTTCATACGGAACCTTATCATCGCTCTTAATTGCCGTTAACATGGGAATTATTTTTGTCATTGGGACATACTCTGTAATTCTTTTTCGTAATAATCGGGCTTTAAAATACATGAACAATAAGACGAAAAAGATGGTGGCAAGAACCAGTGTAAACCAGCCGCCGTGCGCTATTTTTCCAATATTTGAAAATAGAAATATTCCTTCAACTCCTAATAATATAGCGAAAACAATAATAAACGCCAATTTCCTTTTTGGGTATTTTAACATTAATAGGAATCCTAAGAGAATGGAGGTCATTACCATGTTAATTGTTATTGCTAAACCATAAGTAGCCTCCATTTCAGTTGACTTTTTAAAAATAGCAATCACTAATAAACAACCCGCCATTAGAAACCAATTTATAAAGGGAATATAAATTTGTCCTTGATGATCCGATGGATATTTGACTTTAAGATTGGTCCACAAATTTAATTTAATTGCCTCATTCATTAAACTAAAAACCCCTGTAATGAGCGCCTGTGAAGCTATAATTGCTGCTGTGGTCGCGAGAACAATTGCAAATGGCAACATGCCATTTGGAACCATGGAATAAAACACCGTTTGTTTCTCTTGTAAAACAAAACCATCGGAAAGACATAAAGCAGACTGACCTAAATAATTCAATAACAATAAAATGCTAATAAATGACCAACTAATTCGAATGTTGTTTTTTCCACAGTGCCCTAAATCTGAATAAAGCGCTTCAGCTCCTGTTGTACACAAGAACACCGCTCCCAATACCCAAAATCCGCCTTTTACATTTACGACTAAGTTATAGGCATAGTAAGGATTGAATGCTTTCAATACCTCCGGATTCTTCATTATATTTATTAAACCTAAATACCCCAAAAACAAAAACCAGATCACCATTACGGGGCCAAAGGCTTTTCCAATTGCCGATGTTCCAAACTGCTGAATAGTGAAAAGCAGTACTATTATTCCAACAACAGCTGGAATTACCGGGAAATCAGGAAAAATGTTTTCGATACCCTCTACAGCAGAAGAAATTGATATCGCAGGGGTAATAAATCCATCCGCTAATAAGGTGGAACAACCTATTAAAGCAGGAATAATCACCCATTTTATACGGCGAGATTTTAACAAGGCAAAGAGGGCAAAAATCCCGCCTTCTCCATTGTTGTCGGAATTAAGCGCAAAGTAGATGTATTTGAAGGTGGCAATTAAAGTAAGGGTCCAAATTACCGCTGACAAGCCCCCCATTATTAAGTCCGGAGAAAAGTTTTTTCCGTTTCCCGTAATAGCTTGAAAAACATATAAAGGAGAAGTCCCAATATCCCCAAATACAATCCCAATAGCCACTAAAACTGTCGCCGCAGTTACCTTTTTTTTAGTTGATTCTTCCATAATACGTTTGTAGAGGCCACGCCATCCAATGTTTCGGGGTTAAAAATAAGTATTCTTTATAAATATTATTGTTTTAATGAATTAAGATATTCCGCTGTAACAGGATATCCTTGGCTTTTTGCTTTTTCAGCGTAAAAAAGAGCCTTGTTGCGGTCGTTGATAAGACTGTAAGCCACCGATAAATTAAAATTCGTAAAGGAATAAGTAGGGTTGATGGATTCTGATTTCAATAGGTCTTTAATGCCCTCCGGATATTTCTTTTGGTTGATCAATGCTGTTCCCCGGTAAAAATATCCTTCGAATCCTGAAGGGGAAAGTTTCATTAACTTTTCTGACAACTTAATTGCCTCTTCAAATTGCTTGTTATTTAGCAGTTCTGACGCTAAATTACTCATGATTTGATAATTGTTTGGTAGTAATTGGTTCGCTTTACGAAAGTCGGTAATCGAAGCGCTTCGATTACCCATTTTAGAATAGGTAATTCCTCTATTTAAATAGGTTTCATAGTTGGAGTTGTTTCTCTCAATTGCCATTCCATACATCTCCATCGCTTTATCAAACTTCGCTTCTAAAGCATACATGTTGGCCATATTGCTGTATATCAATGGTTCTTTTACCCTTGCCATCACCAAGGTATTATAGTCATTGAACGCTAATTTCATTTGATTGTGCTCACGATAATAGTTACCTCTATTCTTATAGGCAACCTCCACCCCATTTTTTATAATTTTTACTTTATTGCCTTGCTGGTCAATAACAAATGGATACTTAGAAATAACGTCCGACCAAAGCGTTTCAGAGTTGGTCCAAATTGGAACCCTGTCATAACATTGTTTGGCTAAAAAACAAGTGAATATACCTAAAACAGTATACGAAATGGCCTTATACTTCAAATGTACTTTTAGGTGTACTAACGCACTCAAAAGCAAAAAGAAAGCTCCAATGTATGGAATATAGGTGTAGCGATCAGCCATAATTGCGGAGCCTACAGAAATAAACTGCAATACCAAAGCGACCATAACAACAAAGAATCCCATCCCGAAAACAACGGGTTTTAAGAGGGGTGATTTTTTTCGCCATAAAAAAACAACGGGAGCTAAAACAAGGACGGAAACAAGGAGAGGAGCCAAGTAAAAAATTACAGGTAGTTGATTCTCAGGACCAATGGCCGGATAAGGGTAAAAAGCAGATAAATCTAATGGTACGAACAATTTAAACCAATACATAATAAAACCATAGCTCGCAAACATAACTTGCTGGACAATGGTAAAAACTCCCTCTTTTGCAATCGCTCCTTGTCCTTGAATCTTCCAAGCCAATCCACCAATAAAAAGAGCCACTAGAAAAAAGGGCACTTTCTCAATTATACTTCGAAAATTAAACTTTCTATCATAATAATAATCTAGAAGTAGTAGAACGATGGGCAAGGGAACTGCCATCGCTTTACTTAAACAAGAAGCTATAAACAAAATAAACACTAAGAAAAGTATCCATACTTTTTTAGCATTCAGATAGTATTGATAAGAAAGTAAAGTCAATAAAAAAAAGAAGGTGTATAATACATCTTTTCGTTCAGAAATCCACGCGACACTTTCTACGTGCATGGGATGTATTCCAAACCAAAGTGACGTAAAAAAGGCGATTAATAAGTTTTTTTGTGATAAATAATAGATGAATAAAAACACCAATAGAGCATTTAAAATGTGCAAGGCCAAATTCCATTGCATGTAAGAAGAAATATCTAACTCTGTTTTGCTATAATTATATGCTAATGTCAACATCGTTAAAGGATGATAATTTAACATTACCTGTGTGGAAGTATTAAAAAGCGAGTCGACTTTTTCGGAATCAAATGATTGAATCAAGGATTGGTTCGTAACGTATCCTGTGTCATCCCAATTTGTAAACTCTTTTTCATCAGAAAAGGAAGGGGAATAACAACATAGTATGGCAATAATGATAACAAGTAAAGGAATCCATATTCCCTTTTTAGAAGTTGGAATAACTTTCTGCGAAGGGACGCTTTTTTTTGATGTTTTTTTATTCATCTGACTTGATAATTATGAAATGATTCTTATTTCATTTTTCGTAACTGTTCCATTGCTCTTTTTAATTCTATATCCTTCGTGTTCGCTACGCGATAATAACCTTCTTCGGAATACAACTGCCTTGCGATTTCGGCTTTTAAATTATTCATGATAAATCCTTTGCTCCGCTTAAAGCCCGCTGCGTCTGGTTTCACATTCAATGATTTCGTTGCATAGTTAACAAACCCTTGAAGAGTCGCCTCTTTTACAACAAATTGCTCACAAAAAGCTTGTGGGCCTGCCCAACCACCTCTTTTCTTTTCGACGAAATCAAATGCAAAGGACTGAAAAGCGCCGCTAAGTAATAACTCTGTTAAGTAATAACTGCTTTCCGTTGTGTCGTATGGCACAAAAATATCTGGCGTTATTCCCCCGCCGCCATAAACCGTTCGTCCCCCTATGGTTTTAAACTTCAAGGAATCAACATAGAGTGAGCTGTCTAAATGATACAATTCGCCTCTTTCGATTCTAGACTCGTCTTTTAAATAATCCTCGTAATTTCCATTATATGGTTTTTGAATACACCTTCCTGAAGGCGTATAATACCGTGCAACAGTAATACGAACATTACTTCCGTCCCTTAGCGGGCTATCTTCTTGCACCAAGCCCTTTCCAAAGGTTCTTCTTCCAACGATTATTGCCCGGTCATTGTCTTGTAATGCTCCTGCCAAAATCTCGCTTGCTGATGCAGAGTAGGCGTTTACTAAAACAACCGCTGACATATTTTCTAAAATCCCACCAGCCGTTGCATAATATGTTTTTTCCTTCTCCTTTCTGCCTTTTGTTTTTAGCATTACCAAACCTTTCGACAAAAACTCATCTGCGATCATTGTGGACGATTGAAGCACACCACCTCCATTATTCCGTAAATCTAAAATTAACTTTTTCATTCCTTGGCCTTTTAATTTTAGAGCGGCTTCGTGAAATTCGTCTGCTGTTGGAATTGAAAACTGATCGATACCAATGTAACCGGTTTCTTTGTCTATCATGTAAATTCCAAACACCGTTTTTAAGGGGATTTCTCCGCGAATTATCGTGAATGGATATTCTTTTTTATTTCGCAAAATAGTGACAGAAACCGTTGTTCCCACCTCGCCTTTTAGATTGGAAAGAACCTTGTCATTTGTTGTTTTTTTACCCGTAAATGGTTTTTTGTTTATTTTTATTATTCTGTCACCCGCTTTAATGCCAACTGCTTGAGAGGGCGAACCGTCAATAACATTCGTAACACAAACGGTATCTCTAATAATTTGAAAACGGATTCCTATACCACCAAATTTACCATCGATAGATTCCGAAACCGATTCCATTTCTTTCTTCGAAATATAATTGCTGTGAGGATCTAGTTTGTGAAGCATTCCTGAGATTGTTTCCTCAAAAATTTTATCCTTGTCTATTTTATCGACGTAACGTGCGTCCAGCAATTGTAGAATATCACTAATTTTTTGAACCTGTTCGTTATTTACTAGAAGACCTTGGTTTTGGGCTCCAGTTAAATTACTGCCTATGATCAATCCTAAAACGAGGGTGCTCGCAAATAGTATTGGTAAGAGATATCGCTTGTTTTCTTGGTTAAATTTCATCTATATTTTCTATTTGTAACGTTTCTACCCCTGCACTATTTAAAAAATCCAAGCCGGCAGGATCTTTATATTTATTGATAAAGACAACGCGAACTATTCCTGCTTGTAGTACCATTTTGCTGCAATCCCTGCATGGAGAATGGGTCAAGTATAGCGTGGCACCACTGCAATTATTCGTAGACTTTGCCACTTTTAAAATGGCATTCGCTTCTGCATGAAGGACGTACCAATGAGTTTCTCCATTTGTTGTTTCGCAGAAATTATCAAATCCACTTGGCGTTCCATTATATCCATCTGATATTATCACACCATCCTTCACTATAATGGCGCCCACTTTTTTACGTTCGCAATACGACAACATCGCCCAGTTTTTAGCTAAACGTAAATAAGCTCGATCGTACCGCAACATTTTTGTTTCTTCCAAATTCATTTAGCAAAGTTACGGTATTTTGTTATTTTCTATTTAATTCATCAGGGGTTTGATACCTTATTAAGTTATAATCCTTTGGTATTGGAATATTATCTAATAAGTATTCCACCATTTCTTGCGCCATTTTTGGTGCAAGTAAGTAGCCTTTTGCTCCCAAGCCATTAAAAATATGTATCGTTTTATAGGTCGGGTGGCTCCCTAATACGGGTCGTCTGTCCATCGTTGTTGGGCGAATACCAACGGGTTGAGACACTATTTCAGGGGGCGTTTTTGTGATGTGGCTAAGGTGGTCTAACAAGGTGGCTGTGGCTTCCTCTGTGGGATGTAAAGTAGGATTGTCCCATTCGTATGTGGCGCCAATTCTAAATGTTTTTTTACCCATTGGAAAAACGAAACACTTTAAGTGCAAGGACGCTGTTTCCGGTAACTCATTGTGTTTTATTACTAAAGTTTGCCCCTTGGTTGGTTTTACTTGACAATTCTGAAAAAAAGGTGTTTCTGATACCCTGTATCCACAACAAAAGACAACATGATCATACTTCTTTCCCCTATAACTTAGTTCTAAGGCAGAAAACAAGTTGTTGTCAAACGTTTCTTTTTGTAAGACCCCTGTTTTTTCAAAATATACTTGGTTTTCAATGTAAAACTTTTCAGCATGAACGACATAACCGCTTCGTACAATCCCATGATTCTGTTCCTCGGTAGAAGCATCTATTTTTAACAAATGATCTTGATAATCCGGCAATCCCTGTTTTTTTTTCCACTCTTCTTTTTCATTTGAGGTGGGAAAAATTCTTTTTATTACTAGAGGTTCAGCGAATGAGGTGTTTAATTGTTTTTCTAACGCTTTGTAAAAGTCCCAACTATATGCCAAAAATTCGGTCGCCCTCCATGATAAGGTCGTACGCCTAAAAACAACAGGATTAACCATTCCTGCAGCAATTTTTGTGGAAGCGTTCAAGCCATCATCAATAAGAGTTACCTGCTGATTTCTATTAAGTAAGCGATGGCTAAGAGTTATCCCTGCTAATCCACCTCCAATAATCAAGAACTTCTTTTTTTCGATTGCTTTCATTTCTTTGCCATTGCCAAAGCAAAAATACTTATTTCAATAGTGGGGTTGTGCTTCTTTATTTCTTTTATTAATGCCTCCAATGTTGCTCCAGTTGTTATTACATCGTCAACAATCGCAATGTGTTGATATCCCTTGTTGGATGAAACGTGCCCAAATCCACCGATAACATTCAACCATCGCTCAGCATTTGATTTTTTAGTTTGACTTTCTGTATGATTCTTTTTAGATATGAATTTCTTATCAATTGGGATATTAGTCACCTCTGAAATGCCCAAAGCAAGTTTTTCACTTTGATTATACCCCCTATTAAATTTCTTCCTATGATGGGTCGGTACAGGAATAAGAGCATCAATTGTTTTGGTTGAATAATTCCCTGTAATAACCCGTGCCATCTTTCTTCCCATTTCGACACCAAGCCCCCCTTTATGGCCGTATTTTATTTCATGCAAAATTGTTTGTGACACGCACTCTTTTTTAAAATAAAACAAGGCAAAAGTTTGGTGAATCTTCACCCTGCCCCAGAACAACTTATCGAGGGCGGATGGATTCCTTTGTAATTCGAAAAAAGTGGCTTGTATTTCTAAGTCACAGCACCAACAGATATACCTTTCGTTGCTTAACAATTCTCTTTTACAATGACTACATAAAGGAGGGAAAATTAAATAAAATAAGGGGTTAAAATAATTTAACATTCGCTTATTCCTTTTATGGTCGGTGGTTTTATTAAGTACAAACAATACCTTGTTCAAAACCGGTAAGAATAACCTCGGTAAAAAAATCAAATTCTTTCTAATTTTATACCATAATGATTCTACATAAGATTTATTATTATTTAGTACAGAAAAAGTTATTAAAAAAGTAAAAATAAAAGTGTGAATATCTTTATTTCAATGTTTAAAAATTCGCAAGGTTAGTGTACCAAAGGGTGTCATGTTAACTTGTTAATAATGCAACGAAAATGTTCATTTCTTTAATTGCTTTTAATTAAAAAAATAATAAAATTTGTAGGCCTCAAAGTTTAAAGGACATTTACTAGATTAAGCGTAAATGAAATCAACAACGAGAGGATACAAAACCCTTTTTTGAATTATACATCCCCAATGTGATAAGCATGTTGGGAAATTATTTTGGTTTTTTTTTTAAAATATCATTATGAATAACATTGAACCTATCCTGCAAGAAAATACAAGTCGCTTTGTATTATTTCCTATTCAACACAACGACATTTGGTCTTTCTATAAAAAAGCAGAGGCTAGTTTTTGGACGGCGGAAGAAATTGATTTATCTTCTGATCTTATTGACTGGGATAGTAAATTAAATGACGATGAGCGACATTTTATAAAGCACGTCTTGGCGTTTTTTGCGGCTTCTGATGGGATTGTTAATGAAAATTTAGCTCAAAACTTCCTTTCGGAGGTACAATATACAGAAGCAAAGTTTTTCTATGGTTTTCAATTGGCGGCGGAGAATATACATTCAGAAACCTACTCGTTATTAATTGATACCTATATTAAAGGCACCGCAGAAAAAGCCCATTTATTTAATGCCATAGAAACACTAGATTGCGTGAAGAAAAAAGCTGATTGGGCATTGCGATGGATTGACAAGGGGTCTTTTGCTGAAAGACTTGTTGCATTTGCCGCAGTAGAAGGTATTTTCTTCTCTGGCTCGTTTTGTTCAATCTTTTGGTTGAAAAAAAGAGGTTTAATGCCTGGATTATCCTTTTCAAATGAATTGATTTCACGTGACGAAGGCTTGCATTGTGATTTTGCTTGCTTACTTTACACAAAGCACCTTGTCGAAAAGCTTCCAAAGGAAAAAGTAATGGAAATAATAATAGATGCCGTTGCTATTGAAAAAGAATTTGTAACGGATTCATTGCCCGTAAAACTTATTGGCATGAACAGTGATTTGATGGGGCAATATATTGAATTTGTTGCGGATCGCTTGTTGGTTGAACTAGGGAACCCGCGCGTATTTAATACCGCAAATCCATTTGATTTCATGGAAATGATTTCCCTTCAAGGAAAAGCTAACTTCTTTGAAAAGCGCGTTGGTGAATATCAAAAAGCAGGGGTTTTAAACAATAACGGAGAGCAGGCATTTAGCTTAAATGAAGATTTTTAAATATATTTAGTAAGAATAATTATGTACGTAATAAAAAGAGACACAAAAAAAGAGACGGTAAAGTTTGATAAAATTACCGCAAGAATTGTTAAAATGTGTTACGGGCTTGACCCATTAGTTTCGCCTGAAGCCGTAGCAATGAAAGTTATTGAGGGTATTTACGATGGTGTTACGACAATAGATTTAGATAATTTAGCAGCAGAAGTTGCTGCCGGTAAATCAATAGACCATCCTGATTACGCATTGCTTGCATCTAGAATCGCAGTGTCGAATCTTCATAAAGAAACAAAAAAGACCTTTTCAGATGTAATGCACGATTTATATACTTATATAGATCCTAAAACCAACTTACCTGCTGCACTACTAGCTGATGATGTTTATCAGATAGTCATGGATAATAAAGAATTGCTTGATTCTAGTATTATTTATGACAGAGATTTCCGATATGATTATTTTGGGTTTAAAACACTGACTCGTTCTTATTTAATGAAATTGAATGGGCGGATTGCTGAGCGCCCTCAACAAATGCTTATGCGTGTTGCATTAGGTATTCATAAAAGAGATGTGGCGGCAGCTTTAGTAACGTATAATCTAATGTCAGAAGGTTGGTTTACCCACGCAACTCCAACCTTGTTTAATGCTGGTACTCCAAAGCCACAAATGTCTTCTTGTTTTTTATTAACAATGAAAGAAGATAGTATTGAGGGGATTTACGACACCTTAAAGTCTTGTGCACAAATTTCTCAATCGGCTGGAGGAATCGGTTTAGCTATTCACAACATTCGTGCGACAGGTTCTTATATCAAAGGGACAAATGGTACTTCAAATGGTATTGTGCCAATGTTGCGGGTCTTCAACGACACCGCTCGCTACGTTGATCAAGGTGGAGGAAAAAGAAAAGGGTCGTTTGCTATGTATATCGAACCTTGGCATGCTGACGTATTTGATTTTCTTGATTTAAAGAAAAACCATGGTAAAGAAGAAAACAGAACGCGAGACTTATTTTTAGCACTTTGGATTCCAGATCTTTTCATGAAAAGAGTAAAAGACAATGGCGACTGGACCTTAATGTGCCCACACGAATGTCCTGGACTTTCTGATGTTCACAGCGAAGCTTTTGAGAAGTTATACCTACAATACGAAAAAGAAGGAAAAGGTAGAAAAACAATTAAGGCTCAGGACCTTTGGTTTAAAATTCTAGAATCTCAAATCGAAACGGGAACTCCTTATATGTTATATAAAGATGCGGCAAATGCTAAATCCAACCAACAAAACTTAGGTACTATTAAATCCTCCAATCTGTGCACTGAAATTATTGAATACACGGCGCCAGACGAAATCGCGGTATGTAATCTTGCATCACTTGCGTTGCCTAAATATGTAAATGAAGATAAATCATTTGACCACAATAAATTATTTGAGGTAACCTATCAAGCGACAGTAAATTTAAATCGTATTATTGACGAAAACTATTATCCTGTTGAAGATGCGAGAAGGTCTAACATGCGCCACCGCCCGATTGGTTTAGGCGTACAAGGTCTTGCTGACACGTTCATTCTTATGGGCTTTCCTTTCGAATCAGTGGAGGCCAGAAATTTAAACAGAGAAATTTTTGAAACAATCTACTTTGCTGCAATGACCGCCTCTAAAGACCAAGCGATTGAGTTTGGAACTTATGAAACATATGCTGGATCACCCGTTTCACAAGGGGTATTTCAATATGACATGTGGGGAGTAACTCCCTCTAACAGATGGGAGTGGAGCAAGCTTAAGGAAGAAGTTAAAAAACATGGCGTAAGAAACTCGTTACTTTTAGCACCCATGCCAACGGCTTCTACGGCTCAAATACTTGGTAACAATGAGTGTTTTGAACCTTACACGTCTAACATTTATACACGACGTGTTTTGTCAGGAGAGTTTATTATTGTGAATCGTCATTTATTAAAAGACTTGGTTCGTTCTGGTCTTTGGAATAGAGATATGCGACACAAAATAATGGCTGCAAATGGGTCTATTCAAAACATTACTGAAATACCTCAAGACATAAAAGACTTATATAAAACAGCTTGGGAGATTTCTCAAAAAGCGATTATTGAACTCGCTGCAGATAGAGGAGCTTACATTTGCCAAAGTCAATCACTCAATATATTTATGGAGAACGCCAACTTCGGTAAGCTAACATCTATGCATTTTTATGGTTGGGAAAAGGGATTGAAAACTGGTATGTACTACCTTCGAACAAAAGCAGCAACAGACGCGATTAAGTTTACAGTAGATCAGGTTATTTCTGAAGAAACTACAGAAGGTGAAAGTCTTAGTCTGGAAGAAAAGGCGGCTATTGCTTGTTCAATCGAAAATCCAGATTCTTGTGAAATGTGTTCTGGATAGAACTAGTTGCTATCTAAGTTTTGGAAGTGTTCGAAAAATTGGTAAAAACAAGCCTCACTTTCTTTTTTTGCCTTTGAAAAAGCATTTTGATCTATTAGGTCTTTTGTTATTATTTTCTTCGAGTCAAAGTTATATCTTAAGCTACCGAATGGGGTAATAAATCCATATCCTCGAATAGTTGAGAAGAACGCAAATTCCTTTACTGTTGGACTCATCAGGTCTTTACTAAAAATGAACTCCTCGCTCGACAATCCTAATTGATTTAGCAATGTGGCGGCTAAATCTGCTTGTGAGCCTACTTTTTCTATTTTTTTGCCGCGATATGACTGAGAAATTGGTTCACCATAAATCAATAAGGGGATATTAAAAAATGCCGTTTCAAAGGGTGAATTAATCCCTGGGCTGGCGTGACCATGGTCTGACAAAATTACAAAAACGGTGTTTTTATACCATTCACACTTTTTACTTTTCGCGATAAATTCCGCCAAGCATTTGTCCGCATAAATCATCGAGTTTAAATAATTGCATTCCTCCCCCGAGAACTTGGGCTTACTAGCTTTTGGGTGGTCATATGGAGAGTGCGTACTGCCCGTAAAGGCGCATTGAAGAAATGGTTGTTTTGCCGTCTTGATTTCCGCCAATAAAAAGTTATATAAGTCTTTGTCATAATAATTTAACTTTCCTTTTTTTAGCCCACTAGGAAAATCATTTTCGTCTTTTAATTTATCAAATCCGTGTTCCATTAAAAACCCTTTTATGTTTCCATATTTCAAGTCTCCACTAAATAAATACCGCGTTGAATACCCTTGTTTTTTAAGTTTCTCATTAATGGTGGGGAGATTTCTATGTTTTTCCGGATAAAGAGAAATGGCCGTTTCAGGAATACTGGGGTAACCCGCGAATATTGATGTATTCCCAATTTCAGACGTTGTATTTGTAGCGAAAATATTTGTGAATAAAACTCCCTCTTTTGCTAATTGATCAAAATAAGGTGTTGCTGTGTTTCCAGGGTGAATACTTCCCATTGCATTGGCAGACCAACCCTCTAAAATAATAAGAACGACGTTTGGTTTTGAGCTGCTTATAAAATTGTTTTGGTGGCTGCGATCGAAAGCATAAAGGTCATTTGTTGTCTTTTCTGCTTCGCCAGGCTTTAGTTTTGGTAGGTGATCCGCTGCATCGCTTTTATTGAATAAAACAAAGCTGTTACCAAAAAAATAGGCAGAATTAACCGAAATATCATTCATGATTTGATGCTCCGAAAAATAGGCGGAATCTATATTAATCGGGATCTGCTGCAGTCCTCCACGTGCCATTACAAGACTTAAACTTAGGCCTATAAAGATGGTTAAAACAGAATGCGCGATAAAGACCCATCTTCTTTTTTCGAGTCCTTGGGGAGTATTAATAAATAAATTCGCTTTTTTCACTAAATAAAACCCGAGACATAATTCAATAATTAGTAGAATAATAAAGTAGAGAATAGAAGAAGCGGCTGCCGTACGAACCACCTCATCTGGCATGGAAAGATGCATGAAAACACGTGACGTAAGTTTGTGGCCCCATTCAAAATAAGAAATAACTTCGCCACTATGAATCGCTGACACCACAACTATTTCCGCATACACAATCGATTTCAACAAGTAGACCATCCATCGCCTTTCAAAATTATTATGGATAGACTTTAATAGAATATATGGGGCAACTAGAAAGGCAATGGTAGCCATATCTAAACGGAGTGAATAAATAAACGCCATACAGCTATTTATTATACCAACAGAATCTGGAACTTCTTTATAATGAGTGATGAAGAAAATAAGGCGCTGTAGAGTAAAAAGAAGCAACCAAAACAAACAGAATCGGAGGATTGGTTTGCTAAAAGAATAAAACGTTTTCATGCAGTAAAATTACCAAAAGATTAACTTATTGTTACGCGGGGCTGTTTTTCGCAAAAAACATAAGTAAACATCCCATAAATATGGCGTAAATTTGTTGCTTAATTTTATTAGAAATGAGTGAATATAAAAAAATTGAGAGTGCATTAATATCTGTTTTCTACAAAGATGGCCTAGAGGAGCTTGTGCGGGAATTAAACCGTCAAAATGTTCGAATTTATTCAACCGGTGGGACATTAACTTTTATTCGTGAGTTGGGCATTGAAGCTATTTCTATAGAAGAAATCACCCATTTCCCTGAAATTCTGGGCGGGCGTGTTAAAACCTTACACCCCGGTGTTTTTGGGGGTATTTTACATAGAAGAAATAATCCATCAGATGTTGAAACTATAAAAAAACATAATATCAGCGCAATTGATTTGGTTGTGGTGGATCTATACCCCTTTGAAGAAGCCGTTCAGTTAAAATTGGAAGAAGAAGAAATTATAGAAAAAATTGACATTGGTGGCATTTCATTAATACGAGCGGCAGCGAAAAACTTCGAAGATGTTACCGTTATTGCTTCTAGAAACCATTATGATCATTTTACAACGCTATTTCACGAACAAGAAGGGAAGTTAAGTTTAGAGCAACGGCGTTTATTCGCGGCAGAAGCCTTTAATATGTCTTCCCATTACGACAGTATGATTTATTCGTATTTTTCAGCTGATCCATTCGATAATTTCAAACAAAGCGTACAGCAAAAAACGGTTCTGCGTTACGGCGAAAATCCACATCAAAAAGGGGTGTTTTTTGGGGACATGAACCTCTTTTTTGACAAGTTGTACGGCAAGGAACTTTCTTTTAATAACATTTTGGACATTGATGCTGCAGTAAATTTAATGAGTGAGTTTACAAAAGAAGGTCCCACATTCGCCATATTAAAGCACAACAATCCTTGCGGAGTAGCAAGCGCTGAAACAACCGAACTTGCCTTCTCAAAAGCGCTTGCGGCAGATCCATTAAGCGCATTTGGCGGAGTATTAATTAGCAATCGGGGTATTGACATCAATACGGCAAGTAAAATAAATGAATTGTTCTTTGAAGTATTAATCGCTCCCTCATATGAAGAAGATGCCTTAGTTCTATTAAAATCGAAGAAAAATAGGATTTTGCTTGTCCAAAAAACAAACGTTTTACCCAAAACACAATTTAGGACAGCATTAAATGGTATTTTACAACAAGAACGAGATGAAATATCCGTGTCAGAAGAGATGCTGGAAGTTAAAACAATCCTACAACCAACCAACCAAGAATTAAAAGACTTGATTTTTGCCAATAAAATAGCAAAGCATACGAAGTCAAATACGATTGTATTAGCGAAAAACCTCACCTTAATTGCCAGTGGAACAGGACAAACTTCGCGGGTTGATGCCCTTGCGCAAGCAATTCATAAAGCAGCACATTTTGGCTTTGATTTAACCGGGGCGTCCATGGCTAGTGATGCCTTTTTTCCATTTCCTGATTGTGTTGAAATTGCTTTTAAATCGGGTGTTACATCCGTTATTCATCCTGGGGGATCAATAAAAGACAGCTTGTCAATAGACTTTTGTGATCAAAATAAAATGACCATGGTTTTTTCAGGAATACGACATTTTAAACATTAACTTTGTTTTATTAGAAAAATCCTTTTTTTTGTTTTTTCTTTGCAGTAATTACTATAAATCATATTTTACACGAGAACAATGGGGCTATTTAGTTTTTTAACGCAAGAAATTGCTATTGACTTGGGAACGGCCAATACACTAATTATCTGGAATGATAAGGTAGTAGTTGATGAACCTTCCATTGTTGCCAGAGACATTCAAACCGGAAAAATTGTTGCAATTGGAAAAAAAGCGCAACAAATGCACGGAAAAACCCACAAGTTAATTGAGACTGTTCGTCCGTTAAAGGATGGTGTTATTGCCGACTTCCAGAGCGCTGAACAAATGATTCGCGGTATGATCAAGATGATTAACCCGGGAAGAAGCTTGTTTAACCCTAGTTTAAGAATGGTTATCTGTATCCCTTCAGGTATTACCGAAGTTGAGAAAAGAGCCGTTAGAGATTCTGCTGAACATGCTGGTGCTAAAGAGGTGTATCTAATTCACGAACCCATGGCTGCGGCAATAGGGATAGGAATTGATGTGGAAGAGCCAATGGGAAATATGATCATCGATATAGGGGGCGGAACCTCAGAAATCGCCGTTATTGCACTTGGTGGTATTGTCTGTGATAAATCAATTCGTATTGCGGGTGATGATTTCACCAATGATATTGAAGAATATATGCGAAGACAGCATAACATTTTAGTAGGAGAACGAACAGCCGAACAAATTAAAATAGAAGTGGGATCGGCATTGACCGAATTAGAAAATCCACCGAATCCCTATGCGGTTAGAGGCCGGGATTTAATGACCGGAATACCTAAAGAAATAATTGTTACCTATGATGAAGTCGCTAGCGCATTAGATAAAACCATCTCTAAAATTGAAGAGGCTATTTTAAGTGCCTTGGAAATGACTCCACCTGAATTGTCTGCAGACATTTATAAAACCGGTATTTATTTAGCGGGAGGTGGTTCTATGTTAAGGGGTTTGGATAAGCGAATATCTGCAAAAACCAAATTGCCGGTGCATATTGCAGAAGATCCGCTAAGAGCAGTTGCAAGAGGAACAAGTATCGCGCTGAAAAATATTTCGAGGTACCAATTCCTTATCAGAGACTAAAAGGGCTTATATTTCTATCCTTTACCGCTCTTAATTCCGCTTACTTTTCTATTTTTGTACATGCAACAACTAATTGCCTTTTTTAGGCGCTTTCGCGTTTTCTTAGTTTTTATAGGCTTACAAATTTTTGCTATAAGTACCTATGTGCAATATTTAAGCTTTCCCAATAGCCAATACCTAACAAGTGCTTCTTTTGTCGGGGGAAAGTTTTTTGGGTTTCGGTATTCAATTATGAAACATTTTGAGTTGGAAAACTCAAATAAAAAACTTCAAGATGAAAATGTTCGACTTCGAAAATTAAGTCTCAATAATTTATATCAAGTTAACCGCTATAAATTTCACGTTGCCGATACCGTTTACGAACAACAATATGATTTTATTTCTTGCTTAATCATTAATTCAAACACAAGTAAAATAAACAATTATTTTACCCTTGATGCTGGGGAACTTCAAGGAATTGAACGCGGCATGGGGGTGTTTTCTCAGAAGGGCGTTATAGGCGTCGTGCACAATACGAGTCCTCACTATTCCGTGGTAAAATCCGTATTAACCAAAGATATTAATATTGATGTTTTGGTCTTACCAATTGGGTTGTATGGTATTCTAAAGTGGGATGGTAAAGACCCAAGACACGGGTCGATTACTGGTATAACAAATGACCTTAGTATCAAAAAGGGATCTAAAGTAGTTACCCGAGGTGGCGCGGGTATTTTTCCTAAGGGATTACTGGTTGGTTATGTAGAGAAATTACTGCCCGTTGAAGGAAAGCCCTTGTGGGAGGTGGTTATCCGTTTTAGTGAGGATTATCGTAGGCTGGACCGTGTCTATGTAATAAAAAACTTATTAATGAAAGAGCAACACTTGCTCGAAAATGAACTTCAAAAAGACAATACTAGACAATAAACATGAACGTAATTGTAGTAAACACAGCCAGATTTGTGTTATTTGTTTTTCTTCAAATTTTCATCTTTAACCAACTAGAGTTTGGTTTTGGGATACACTTATTGATGTGTCCATTATACATTATGCTGTTGCCTTTTGAAATGAATATAATTATCCTTTTAATGATTGCTTTTGGGATGGGTATTTTCGTAGATGTTTTTTCTAACACATACGGGCTTCATACCTCCTCTTTGCTTTTAATGGCCTATTGTCGCCCAGCAATATTTAAGGTGTTTGCCCCGCGGGAGAATTATGATTTCTTAAAAAAACCTACCTACCTTGACATGGGCCATTTATGGTTTATCTCAACGTTTGGGTTGCTTCTTTTTATTCATAACCTATGGTTTTTTATGCTAGAAGCTTTTTCGTTTAATGGTTTCTTATACACCTTCCAAAAAGTCGTCCTTTCTTTTATATTCATCTATTTAGTGAGTATACTTCTGCAGATACTATTAGTGAAACGCAGTAATAAATAAAGAAGAATGAAGCTCGAAAACAGAAAATATATTATCATTCTTTTTATATTGATCGTGGGCGTTCTCTATTCTTCACGGCTTTTTTATATGCAAGTAATTGATGATACTTGGGTCTTAAGGGCTCAAGAAATCGCAGAAAAACGCAAGGAGATCTTACCGCCTAGAGCCGTTGTATTTGATCGCAATGGGAGGAAAATTGTTTCTAACAAAACATATTATAACTTGATGTTTATCGAAGATAATATCACTCAATTAGACACGGTTGCTTTCGGAAAACTCATTAATTGGAAGCCACTAGAGGTTAGGGAGCGATTTAAAGAAATAAAAGAAGGGGAGGGTGTTTATTTCAACAAAAGTAATGGTAAAAAGACAAGTAATTATCAAACACAAAGAGCCTATCCTTTTTTAAAGGAACTCACATTAGATGAAATAACAACTATAGCCTTGCACTTAGATAATTTCCCGGGTTTTTATGAAGAAGTGACAAGCATGCGCAGCTATCCCTATTCAAACGGGGCCAATATTCTTGGTTATTTAAACGAGGTGTCGAGGGAGGAAATAGAGGAAGATCGTTTTTATCGGCCTGGGGGCAATATAGGTCGCTCTGGTATCGAGCGCTTTTATGAAAAGGAACTTAGGGGCAGAAAAGGCATTAAGTATGTTGTTACCTCAGCGATGAATAATGCCATTGAGTCGTATGCAAATGGAAAATATGATACCATCGCAAAACAATCACCAGGCCTTACACTTAGCATGGACATTACTTTGCAAGCTTATGGGGAATTATTAATGCAAAATAAAAAAGGATGTATTGTCGCTATCGAACCTAAAACAGGGGAAATTCTCACAATGGTGTCCGCGCCTACTTTTGATCCGAATTTATTAGTTGGAAGAAAAAATATTAATTTAAATTACCCTAAACTATCAAAAGACATTAACAAACCACTTTTTCCTAGACCATTACAAGCAGAATACCCCCCGGGATCGATTTTTAAATTGGTACAGGCCCTAATCGCTATGCAAGAAGGCGTTATTCGTTCAACATCAGGGTTTCCATGTAACAAAAGCGTCGTTGGTTGTCATGATCATCCGAACGCTGCTGGGGTAGCCCAAGCGGTGCAATACTCTTGCAATCCCTATTTTTATGCGGTGGTTAAAAAAATAATTCAGCAACAAAAAAAACGCAACAATTTTGCAGATGCAGAAATCGGCCTTAATTTATGGCACAAATACATGAATAGTTTTGGTTTGGGTAATAAATTAGATACGGACATTTCTGGTCAACGCCCCGGTCTTATACCTAACTCTAAATATTATGATCGAATATATGGCCACAATCAATGGGCTTTTTCAACCATTCGTTCAATATCTATTGGGCAGGGGGAAATAAAACTAACCCCCTTACAAATGGCAAATATTGCTGCAATAATTGCGAATAAAGGATGGTATATCACCCCTCATTTTGTTAAATCGATTGGGAAAAAAGGACCTCTTCCAATCTATTTAAAAAGAAATCAAACAATGGTTGATGCGGTGCACTTTTCTTCTGTTATTGAGGGGATGAGAAGAGTAATAAATGAACCCGGAGGAACAGGAAGTGCCGCTCGATTGGAAGAGGTGGTGGTTTGCGGAAAGACAGGGACTGTACAAAATTCTCAAGGACAAGATCATTCTGTTTTTATTGCCTTTGCCCCTATGGACAACCCAAAAATTGCGTTGGCGATTTTTGTAGAAAATGCTGGGGCTGGGGGTGCCTGGGCGGCTCCCATTGCTAGTTTAATAATCGAAAAATACTTGTTTAATAAAGTGACAAATAAGGATAGTGAAAAACTTATAATTGAAACAACATTGTCAAATATTCGTCGCCCATGAGAAAAAGCGATTCAATCATTACCAATATAGATTGGCCATTATTTGTTTCATTTATTATCTTAATTATTTTTGGTATGGCAACCATTTATTCGGTTGCTTTTAACGAAGATCACCCCGCTATTTTTGCCCTAAGTGAAAAATATGGAAAGCAGCTTTTATGGTTAGGCATCTCATTCTTTGCAGGGCTACTCATTTTTTTAATTGATGCGGACATTTATAGGAAGGTGGCCTTTCCTGTTTATCTTGTTACGCTAATTCTTCTTGTTATTGTTCTATTTATGCCACCAATAAATGGCGCGAGAGCATGGCTTGGTGTTGGGTCAATGGGTGTCCAGCCCGCTGAATTTGCAAAAATTGCTACTGCACTCCTCTTATCTAAATATATAAGCGAGCTCGTGGTTAAATTGCAAACAACTAAAACTGTTCTTTTGGCTTGTTTAATCTTTTTTATTCCCTCTATCCTCGTTGCTATGCAACCGGACGCTGGAACATTAGTCGTTTTTAGTTCTTTTCTTTTTGTCATGTACCGTGAGGGATTAACCTTTGACCCTATAATTTTGGGGGTATTGAACTCCATTCCCGGAATAAAATTTAAGTCAACATGGCTAGGCAGTCACTTTATCCCTGTACTATTTTGCTTCTTGTTTCTTTGTGTTTTAACCTTAGTTCTTAGCAATACAAGTTTTCACCCCTGGTTTTTTCCCAACACTACTTTTAAAGGACCTACTGGAATCATCATAAGCTTATTTATTTTTTCACTTTTAGCCCTGCTATTTATTCGTCAATTCAGTGTAAAAAGAGATCGTTCAAGGATTCTTTTGGTAATTGCACTGGGATTTATTATTACATCAGGAATTACCCTTTTTGTGTCCACCGCTTTTTCTAGCTTGGCGAAGCATCAAAGGGATCGCATTGAACTTGTATTAGGCCTAAAAGAAGATCCGGATGGAAGGGACTACAATCGCAACAGGGCTATGGCGGCTGTTGGGTCAGGTGGGGCATTCGGAAAAGGATACAAAGAAGCTTCTGTTTCCAGTTTAAAAAGTAACCACGTGCCAGAAAGTGAAACCGACTTTATCTTTTGTCCCTATGCGGAAGAGTGGGGGTTTTTAGGAAGCATCTTACTTGTATTTATTTATATTTTCATGCTCATGAGAATTATATATATTGCTGAAAGACAACGTTTGGCGTTCAATCGAATTTATGCGTACTGTGTAGCCATGATTTTATTTTATCATTTTGCCATTAATATCGGAATGAACATAGGGTTTGCGCCAGTTATTGGTATCCCGCTTCCGTTTTTTAGTTACGGTGGATCTTCTATTTTATCTTTTTGCATAATGATTTTTATTTTACTCAAATTAGATAGTCAAAGAAAAGACATGTTGTAAATGATTATTCTGTAATTTTAAGGCATGAAAAGTACACCTTTAGCTCTTTCAGATAGTAAAAAGAGGAAAATGACCATCGTTTTTTGGAGTGTGGGACTTTTTCCCTTCCTTTTTATTTCGTGCCTATTGCTTTTTCAATCAGAGAGTGATTTACCTCCGATTTCTATGTTAGATAACCCCCCTGAGTTACAAGCATCATTGATTTTTGGGCAGGAAGGAGATACACTGGGGCGCTATTGGCAAATTAATAGAACAAGTGCCAATTACAAAGACATTTCTCCTTACGTCTTTGACGCTTTAATTGCGACTGAAGATGAGCGCTTCATGAAACATTCTGGTGTAGATTTTCGATCCCTTGCAAGGTCATTGTCCTCTTTAGGAAGGTCTGGAGGAGCCTCTACAATTCCACAACAATTAGCAAAGTTGTTATTTACTTTGCAACAAAGACAGCGTGATGAGATTGCAAGAGCAAATGGGGAGGAAAGGACCAGAATTTTTGGGGGCGTTTTTGGAAAACTTAGTCGCTTAAGCGAAAAGGCAAGAGAAAACATTATTGCCACGCGGCTTGAATCAATCTATACAAAAGAGGAAATTATAACCATGTACCTCAATCAATTTGATTTTTTATACAATGCTGTCGGAATCGAAAATGCTGCTAAGGTATACTTTAATAAAACCCCGAAAGATTTATCAAAGAATGAGGCCGCTATGCTTATTGGTATGTGCAAGAACCCAAGCCTTTTTAATCCATACAAATATAAAGTAACAAACTACCGAAGAAAAATTGCTGCTAATTTAGAGATTGAACCAAGCGCCGTTTCTTTGAGTCAAATTCTTGAGGCTAGGGCCACAGATTCTACAAGAGCATTGTTAAGGCGGAATCAGGTATTGTTTCAATGGTTGAAAAATAGCACAAAAAATAACGAGGCCATAATTAATAAATTAAGCAAAGCAGAATTTGACTCACTCTCATTACTTCCTTTAGAAATTAATTATCAAGTGGTCGACCATAAAAATGGGGCTGGGGCATATTTTAAAGAGTCACTGAGGAAAGAGTTGACCACCCTTCTATTAGAAAAGAAAGATGGCGTTCTGAAGATTGCGAGAGAGGATGGGCGACCTTATGATATATATAGCGACGGATTGAAAATTTATACTACGATTAATTCTAAGTTGCAAAAATACGCAGAAAATGCCGTGGAGGAGCATGTAAAAAAAACGCTTCAACCTGCCTTTAATCAAAATAATAGGGGCTTAAAAAACTACCCCTTCTCCAATGATATTAACCAAGCAATGGTAAATCAAATTATGAGTAGCGCGAGGAAGTCAACTGACCGATACAAGAACTTGGTGGCTGCCGGCTATAGTGAAAATGATATTGCGCGGGTTTTTAATCAAAAAGTTGCTATGAGCGTGTTTTCTTGGAAAGGGAAATGCGATACTATCATGTCACCAAACGATTCTATCAGGTATTATAAAGCATTCTTACATGCTGGTTTGGTTTCTATAGAACCCGGGACGGGTTTTGTTAGGGCGTGGGTCGGTGGAATTAACTTTTCTCACTTTGCGTATGATCACGTTAGGCTCGGAAAAAGACAAGTGGGATCAACGATTAAACCGTTTGTTTATGCCGCTGCACTTTCTATGGGTGTTGTAAATCCTTGTTCAACATTTGGAGCAGAAGAATATTGCTTAAACTTAGTCAATAATAATAATAATATCGTTGGAAAATATTGCCCGGAAGGAACTCCGGCTGCTACAATGCGCGATGGTCTTGCCCTTTCGTCTAATCCAACAACAGTAGCGGTAATGGCTAGGATGGGCGCTTTTAATCCGCTAAGAAAAACTGGTGGGCCGTATCAAATTGAAAAACTACTTAAAAGTGCAGGAATTTCTCTTAGAAAAAATGATGTGGTCCCTTCCATGTGCTTAGGCAGTATGGACCTATCGCTCTACGAGCTTGTTGCAGCACAATGTATTTTTCCCAATAATGGGGTCTATGTTAAGCCAACAATTATTGCTCGAATTGAAGACCGTAATGGAAAGGTCATTTATGAAGCAACCGAAGAGAAAAATCAGGCGCTGAGTTCAACTGTTGCATATGAAATCTTAAAGATGATGAAGGGAGTAATTGAGCGGGGAACGGGTGCCAGTTTAAGAAGTGGTAAATACGGTACTATTGCACCAACAGCAGGCAAAACAGGAACGACGCAAAACAATTCAGATGGTTGGTTTATTGGAATTACCCCTGATTTAGTTACAGGTATTTGGGTGGGAGCTGAAGACCGATCTGTACGATTTAAATCCATGAATTTTGGGCAAGGAGCACGTATGGCATTGCCAATTTATGGCTTGTATATGAAACAAGTGTATAAAGATGCACACATTGGTTTGTCTACATTAGATTTTGCAGAGCCACCAGACTATGACCCCAAAAAATACGAATGCGCAGACGTCATAGTCGATGAGGTAATTGATGAGGGCGACGTGCCTTTTGATAATGATTTTTAAAAAATGGATAAAGTAGTAGCTAATGTAAGTGCCGCACTCGATGGAATAGAAGACGGGATGACCCTCATGCTTGGAGGGTTTGGTTTATGTGGAATTCCTGAAAACTCAATACTGGAGCTGGTAAAAAAAGGTAAGAAGAACCTCACCTGCATTTCAAATAATGCTGGCGTAGATGGTTTTGGACTTGGTTTGTTATTAGAATCAAAACAAATCAAAAAAATGATTAGTTCTTATGTGGGTGAAAATGATGAATTCGAAAGACAAATGCTTTCTGGCGAATTAGAAGTTGATCTTATTCCACAAGGTAGTTTAGCAGAAAGGTGTCGCGCTGGAGGAGCGGGTATTCCCGCTTTTTATACGCCTGCAGGATTTGGAACGGAGATCGCTGAGGGAAAAGAAACGCGGATTTACAATGGGAAACCTCATATTCTCGAAAGTGCATTAACAGCTGATTTTGCTATCGTAAAGGCATGGAAGGGAGATACTGCTGGCAACTTAATCTACAAGGCCTCAGCCAGAAATTTCAACCCTTTGATGGCGATGGCTGGAAAAATAACCATTGCAGAAGTGGAAGAGTTGGTGCCTGCTGGGACACTTGACCCAAATCAAATTCATACTCCTGGTATATTCGTTCAGCGCATTTTTCAAGGGGAAGTGTTTGAAAAAAGAATTGAGCAGAGAACGGTAAGAAAAAAAGATTAAATGGCACTTGATAAAATAGGTATAGCGAAAAGAATTGCGCAAGAATTACGTAACGGTTGGTATGTCAATCTTGGCATTGGAATTCCTACTTTGGTCGCAAATTATATTCCCGAAGGGATTGAAGTAGAGTTTCAATCAGAAAATGGTGTACTTGGAATGGGGCCCTTTCCTTTTGAAGGGGAAGAGGATGCGGATCTAATTAATGCGGGGAAACAAACAATAACTACGCTTCCGGGGGCTTCTTTTTTTGATTCTGCAGAATCCTTTGCGATGATCCGTGGACAACACGTTCAACTGACTGTATTGGGGGCCATGGAGGTTTCACAAAATGGAGACATTGCCAATTGGAAAATTCCTGGTAAAATGGTGAAGGGAATGGGTGGCGCAATGGACCTTGTTGCATCTGCGGATAATATTATTGTCGCAATGATGCACAGTAACAAGGCTGGCGAATCTAAATTATTAAAAAACTGTACACTTCCATTAACCGGTGTAGGATGTGTAAAAAAAATCGTTACTGAACTAGCCGTTCTGGAAATCATTGATGGGGCTTTTCACTTAATTGAGCGAGCTCCAGGCGTGTCCGTTGAGGAAATTGTAGGCAAAACAGAAGGGCTGTTAATTGTGCCTGAATTTGTGCCTGAAATGCAACTCTAAGACACTTGTTAATTAAAGAAAAATATTTAACTGCCATTCATGCCGCGATAGAGGCTTCGACAGAAATAATGCGCATTTACAATGGGGTAATTGACCTTGATTACAAAGAAGACGGTTCTCCCTTAACAAATGCCGATCTGAGCTCTTCAAAAATTATTAACGATTATTTGTCTCCTCTAGGATTTCCCATTACAAGCGAAGAAACAATTCATACAACATACAAGGAAAGGTCGGGCTGGGAAAATTGTTGGTGTGTCGATCCACTTGATGGGACCAAGGAATTTGTTAGTAGAAATGGGGAATTTGCTGTGAATATCGCCTTTATTGAAGGAGCGTATCCTATTTTTGGACTTATTGCCTCACCAGTATATGAAGAAATACTATTTGGTGGAAAAGAAATGGGGGTTTTCACCTGCGCTTTTAGTGATGTCAGTGAAGCCTCAAAATGGAAAAAAATTCAAGAAAAGAGTTCTATCAATAACCCCTTAAATATGATTGGCTCCAGAAGCCATCCTTCTGAATTAGGAAAAAAATATTACGAGGATGTAGTACAGGTAGCGAAAAACGTTGAATACATTTCGAAGGGTTCTTCTTTAAAGTTTTTTGATCTTGCGAATGGAAAAGCAGATGTTTACCCTCGCTTTGCACCTACCATGGAATGGGATATTGCTGCTGGTCAAGCTATTTTAGAGGCCTTGGGAGGAGAAGTAAACCACGCCATAGATGGAACACGATTGCAGTATAACAAAGAAGACCTTACCAATCCTTTTTTTATAGCAAAAACAAAGGGGTTTATAGCTAAATATAAATGAATACTAAAATTGTCTTATTATTTATTTTAATTTGCCATTGCGTCACTGGGCAGAGTCAATTGGAGCCCATTGGATCTTATTTTAAAGACCAACTCTATAAAAAAAATACATGCGCATCATTTCTCCCAATAAGCAAGAGCCAAGAAAAATGGACGTGTTCATTTGGTGAAAGACAAAACGACACATTGCTCCCCGTCAAAACGAAAAGATTTAGAGACGGGCACCTCATTAAAGTAAAAGGGGAAGATTTCAAACTGGAGATTTCTCCACTTTTCAACTTTTCTTTGGGAAAGGATTTACTAGATTCAAGTAATCAATTTTTATATCAAAATAGCCGGGGAATTATAATTTTAGGAGACATCACTCCTCGGTTTTCATTTTCGACCTCCTTCTATGAAAATCAAGCGCGGTTTAGTTCTTACGAAAATTCCTACATGAAAGAACACGGTGAAATTTATCCCACCGTCAACAATCAATACAACGTTCAAAACGCAGTTGTACCCGGCGCCGCAAGGACCAAACCATTTAAAAATGGCGGCTTTGATTATGGATATGCAATTGGCAATTTTGTATTCCGAGCAACTAAAAACATTACTGTGATGGCAGGAAACAATCAGCAATTTATTGGGGCTGGATACCGGTCTCTATTGCTTTCTGATAATGCCGTTGGCTCACCATACATTCGGGTCGACTATCAGTTTTTTCCGCGATGGACGTTCAATTACTTGCGAAGTCGCTTATTAAATTTAGTGCGTAAACCAAACTATACGACCGTAGAAGGAAATTACCAAGCGAAAGGGCTTGCTGTAAATTACATTAGTTTTGCGGCAACTAGCCGTTTGACAATTAGTTTATTTGATGGGGCAATTTGGGCAAAGGGGGATTCCCTTAAAACAAGTGCCTTAAATCCATTGTATTACAGCCCAGTACCCTTTTTAGCACATCTTGTGTCGGATAGTACCGCGTATGCCATTACAGGGTTGAATTTCAACTGGTTGATTACTTCCAACATCCGGCTTTATGGACAAGCGGCATTTGCACGTTGGAAGAAAATAGAGACCGCTTTTCAACTAGGTGGCCGTTCCTATGAATTCGTTGGATTGAAATCCCTTTTCATGCAGATGGAATACAATCAAGTGTCAAGCCACATGTATCAGGCACCGGCTCAATTTCTTTCTTATTCACAGTATAATTTACCCTTAGCACATACCAAAGGAAATGGGTTTAGAGAAATCGTGTTTCGAATAAATTGGAGGTGGAAATCTTTTGGCATTGAAGGAAAATCAATTGTATATCAATTGATCGATCATCAAAAAAACACCCTCTTGCCAATAACCAAGTATAGCGATAATGAGAATAATTGGCTGGCACTTGAACAAGTAGAACTCTCTTATCAAATTAATAAAAAACTTAATCTAAGTGTCTTTTCTAATTTAACATACCGATTTAATTCTCCTTCTATTGATCAAAAAAATCTGCTGCTTAATGCGGGTATAAGAACAAGTTTAATTAACCATTACAATGATTATTAAAGCGGTCGTTTTATCGATTTTTATTTGCTGTATTTGCACCATCTCGAGGGCACAAATTGCGGTAGATTGGTTGTTTGAACCGCGGCCAAATGATAGCTTAATAACAGCTCAAATAACACGCCATGACAACTTTTACCCTACCATTCAATTAAATGTTGCGAAAAATGCCGGTTTTAAACTTAAAAACAATACCTCACTCATCCCCGTTTTAGACCTTGGAGCACAGTATAATGAAGCAACGCATTATAGAATTGGAGGGGGGGCTTTCCTAGAAGGAACGCCCGGTAAAAAATGGTATTATCGGGTGGGGGGAATTTGTTATTTCCAAGAGGCCGGAAACAATTTTAAAGTTCCCTACCAAGAATATAATGATCAACCAAATACGATCATGGGAGTTTCCCCAATGGGAAGAATTGCCTTTCAACCTCACAAATATTTCAACTTCCAACTAGGCCTAGATAAAAATTTCATCGGAGAAGGGGGACGATCGCTTTTTCTAAGTGACTATGGAAAGCCCTATGCTTTTGGTAAAATGCAAACTCACTTTTGGCATCTTGAATACACAATCCTTTATCAGGGACTGACAGAGCAGTATCAAAACAAAACACGCTTAAAGTTTGGGTCGAGTCACTTTTTAAGTTGGAATGTAACACCGTGGCTTAATGTTAATTTTTTCGAATCAGTGATTTTTCAAGCTAAAGACACCTTGCTTAAACGGGGGTTTGATCCAGAATACTTAAATCCATTTGTTTTTTATCGACCACAAGAATACGCTATTGGTTCATCTGACAATGTCTTAATTGGAGGAGGGATAACTTTAAAATATAAAAAACACCGACTTTATTCTCAGTTTATCCTCGATGAGTTTTTTCTGTCTGAGTTTCGAAACAATTCGGGTTGGTGGGCAAATAAAATTGGTGGGCAGATTGGTATAAAAGGATGGTTAGGAGAAGGTACTAATAAGTTTTTTTATCGTTTGGAATGCAATGCTGTAAGACCTTACACCTATTCTCATCTTACGCCTCTGCAAAATTATGGCAATTCCAATAGTACCTTAAGTCATCCACTAGGGGCTAATTTTGCAGAAATACTTGGGGAATTTAAGTGGCAAAACAAAAAGTGGTTCCTTAAACTATTTCTTTCCTATGGTTTATGTGGACTAGACAAAAACAACCTAAGTTATGGAGGGGATAATTACCTGCCATATACCTTAAGACCATACGATTATGGTGTATTTATTGGGCAAGGCGAGAAAGTTAATTTTGTACGAACGAATCTTCAATTGAATTACCTAATCTCTAAAAAAGGAGCCTTAGCTATTTTTGGGGAATTGGGGTGGCGGTGTGATTTAATAAACGGAGTTTATGCCTTGCAATATCTTCCGGCAGTTGGGCTGCGCTCTCAGTTATGGAATGACTATAGAAATTACTAGCCAATAATAAATTACGAAAACAGGATGTTGGAATAAATTTTTTACTTTAGTATTAAAATAAAAACCCATGAAAAAACTACTTTTTATTCAATCCTTTGCGATAGCAATTCTATTCGTTTCTTGCCAAAGCGCTGAGGAACCTAAGGCACCAAAAGAAATTGTCGTAGATACGAAGCAGTTCATTGGTTCGTATGTTGGTTTATTCGGAGAAAATAAAATGAATGTTACTATTTTAACAATGTTTGACGGAAAAATAGACGGGAAATCAATTGTGGCGGGAAATGACCGGAGATTTTCCGGAAGCTATGTAATCGTAAACGGGGGCGTTCATGTAGTCGCTAATGAGCCTGGAGATGATAAAAATGACGGGGTCTTTGAGTTTGACTTGTCCGTAAATAATCCAAGTTCTCTAACGGGAAATTGGAAAGGGAATTCAAATGGTTCTAACAAAAATTATTCGCTTCTTCGCAAAGATTTTGTTTACGATGAAAAAAATGGCGTTTATTCAGAACTATCAACACGAAAAATGGATATTGATGAATTATACAGTGATTATTTAGAAAATGAATTGCGAATTATGCGAAATGAAATCTTTGCGCGACATGGCATGGCATTTAAGTCTAAGGATTTAAGGAAAATCTTTGAAAAATATGATTGGTATGTCCCAATGAAAAAGGATGTAACTGATGAGTTAACTCCTATAGAAAAACACAATCTTTCACTCATAAAACAAGTGGAAGAAATGTATATGCCAGGTTGTTAATTTAAGGCGTTCATTATATTCCAAAAAAAAAGCAGCCGAAGCTGCTTTCATTTGTTTAATTAAGGGTTATTACAAGCCGATTATCTGTCGAAGTTCAACTTCTGTCAAACTGCTTTTTTTTCCTTTATCATTAATATAGCTGCGGTTTACAAGCCGGCCATGAATTGCTACCTTTTTTCCCTTTTCCGCATATTCTTCAATAAAACCTGCTAAATTGCCCCAAGCATACACTCTATGCCATTGGATTTTAGCGGTATATTTTCCGTCATTATTGCGGGTTACTTTTTGGGTGGCTAAACTAAATCTGGCAACGGACTTTCCATCGTCATACTTTGTTATTTTTGCTGGTGTGCCAATATTGCCCACCAGGGTAACATAATTTCTAATTGTATTCATATTTTACTGTGTATTTTACGCATTGTTGATATATATAGTGGGACCGGCAAATCCGTGATCATTGCGGCGCCGATGGTCGCCGGTCCTCGTTAGTTTTAATAATATTACATGATAATTAGGTCATTCACCTCCACTTCTGTTATACATGCTGGCTTTCCATTTGATTGATAAAATCGATTAATGAGCTTACCCTCGATAGCTAGACGAGTACCCTCTATGCCATATTCCTCAATTATTGGAACCCATCTTCCCCATGCGGAAATTCGGTGGTTGTTATTTCTTGTCTTGGTCGTTCCTTTGCTATCGCAATAAAATTCACTTGTTGACAAGAGAAACCTAGCAACTAGTTTTCCTTCTTCTGTTTTGGCAAATGTGGGGGCCGTGCCCATTTTTCCGATTAAATTCACGTGATTCATAAACGTACTATTTTGTATTTATTTGTTTATCACTTCTTTTTTTTCGCTAATCACTAAAAATTCCGTCGCTTCGATAATCGTAGCATAGCGTTTTTCTCCTGCAGCCGTTTCATAGGTTTGATGAACCAACTTTCCTTCTAAAATTATTTCTTGTCCTTTTGTTAGATGTTGTTTTACACGCTCTGCCGTCTTTCCCCATGTATTGATGGTATGCCACTGTGTACTCTCTACCCACTCACCCTTTTTGTCTTTATAATTTTCGTTTGTTGCCAAGTTGAAACGGGCTAATGTTTTTCCGGAATCAAAAGTTACTACCTCTGGTTGTGCTCCTAAGCGGCCAATTAAATTGACTTTGTTTTTTAATGTGTTCATTGTTTTTATATTTAAATGATTCGATAATTATGCTGAATCAAACGCCATTGTCTGAAATCAACGGTGCAAAGTTTCGAACAAGGCGATCTTTGTTTCGGTTGTCTTTCGTTTAGTTTCGATTATTATTCGTTTGTTGTCGGATAGACAAGACACAAACTGAAATCAAGCCGTTGATTTAGAGCTAGTTGTGCTTTATAAATAATTTTCTTTCTTCCAATAAAAAAAATGAGTGTCGCTTGAACTTTTTATTGTTTAACAAATCGGCGTTGGGATACTCGATCGTCTATCTGCGTTATTTTTAACAAATAAACACCTGCATTATATGGTAACAATGAAATTTCAATGGTTTTTAATGGCTCATTGCTCAAGTCAAGAGTTGAAATCACCTTACCTGTTTGGTCGTAAATTTCAATTGATTTTAGGAGATTGCTAGACCCAATAAACAAGTTTTCTTTGCTTGGGTTCGGATAAACATCAATGTCATTTTCCCCATTAATTAAATTCACACTTAAATCACAAATTCCCGGCAAATTAGCATCTATCCAATTCGCTCTTGTGGCAATATAGTCTTTAAAAAATGCTAAATCTTCCTCATAGGTGTTCCCAACAAACCCATTCCAATTCACATATACGCCTATGATGGGCCATTTCTGGAAATTCCGTATACGGGGCTCTGTGAGCAAGAGAGACATAGAGTCTATCCAATAATTTATCGAGTCGGTATGTAAAACGCCTTGCCTTAATTCGTTCCATCTACATTTTAATCCATTTCTATAACTTGGTGAATCGAGTAATCTTTCCCACCAAAAAGGAATGGCAGAGGTAAAATTGCAAATTTGATCAAAATTATATTGCCAGCCAGTTGTTAGTTGGGCATCACAATAATCAGCGTTTCCATAACTTAAATTAAAATCCCACATGGGACCGGCAACTAATTTTCCTTGAAAATTGCCCGAGTTTTTATCTTTATACATAAAAGAACTTGAGCGGTATCCATCAACGGTTCTTCCTAATTCTTGTAATAAGAAGAAATCATAAAAGGAGGAGGGTTCAATGAAAGAGGCATAATTTAACTCCGGATCAACTTGAATTGAATTTTCAAAGTCAGAAATAAAGTTTTGCAAGTAGCTTATTTGCTGTGGCTGAAGTTCATCCGTTTCTGGATCATGAAATTGAAAAACAACCTCATTATTAAAATTTGAATTCCATGAAGTTCCTGGCTCTCCTGTTAATTTATCAACTTTTATGATATAACCGCCCGTAAGTGAATCGCCCGCTAAATCATCTATATCTAAATTAGCAATATCTACACGTTCATTGTCTCTTTTAATCCGTTCGAGCAAAATATAAACCCCCAAATAAACATTGTTTATTATCAATTCACAAAACTTATACCTTGAAGCATAATGCCCCATTTTTTTCGAGAGATCATACGTTAATACATCGCGCAACATTGTTTTGTCGGTGTACGGTCCATTTAATATCCAATCGTTTTCTATTGGTAGGCCCAATAACGAAACATTGTTGTTGGCACCTAAAATTGTTTGCGTCTCAAAGCCATAACTTTTCTTTGGATATTGCTGGGAGGTAGACCCTCTTATTTCAATGGCAATTTTGCCACTATAGCCATTGAAGGGGTCGTTTATTAAATTAAGAGATGTTGAATTATCAATAATTCCCATATCACAGACGATTCTGTTTACATCATTAATTACTTGCCCCACGGGTGTTGTTATAATGATAATTGGAATATTCGACGAGCTTAAATTAACTTGGCAGAAGCAAGAACCACAGTAGAGAAAAAAAACAAAAAGTAGGTGTTTCATTATATAAAAATACAAACAAGTTCTGAATGCTAAAAATTGACTGCCTTTACAGCCGTTTATTTTTAGCGCTTGATTGAGGTCGTCGCAAATAATCCAAGTAACGAAGCTCGTTTTGGACTTCCAAAAAAATAGTAACTTTGGTCAATAAAAACAATCAGAATGTACGAAAACGTATTAATAAAGACCGAAAACGGAATTCGAATAATAACTATTAATCGTCCCGCGCAATTGAATGCTTTAAATAAAAACACCATTTCAGAATTAAGCCAAGCGCTCTTGGAAGCTGATAAGGAAGATTCAGTCGGACTTATCATCATAACAGGAGAAGGAGAAAAGTCATTTGTTGCAGGTGCTGATATTAAAGAATTTGCTGATTTTTCAATCAGCGAAGGAGGCACACTCGCTAAAACTGGGCAATCATCCCTCTTTAATTTAATTGAAAACCTAACGAAACCAGTTATCGCGGCTATTAATGGCTTTGCTCTTGGCGGGGGATTAGAGCTTGCCTTATCCTGCCATTTGCGGGTAGCGTCCTCCAATGCCAAACTTGGGCTGCCAGAAGTGTCCTTGGGGTTAATTCCAGGTTATGGAGGAACACAACGATTAGCACAATTGGTAGGTAAGGGCCGTGCCAATGAAATGATTTTTACCGCGGGTATGATTTCGGCTGAGGAGGCTTGGCGAATGGGCCTAGTTAACCATGTTGTAGAATCATCGGATTTGCTTACTAAAGCTATGGAAATCGGACAAAAAATAATGCGCAATTCTCCTAGTGCTATCGCTGCGGCAATTGTTGCTGTTAATGCTGGTTTTACGGATGGTGTAAATGGATATAATGTTGAAATAGAAGAGTTTGGTAAATGTTTTGGAACCAAGGATTTTAAAACCGGTACTAGTGCCTTTCTTTCTAAAGAAAAACCTAGTTTTAGGGGTAAATGAACTTTAATATTAAAAAACTTCTTGGCCAAACGGCGATTTATGGGCTCTCAAGCATTGTTGGGCGGCTCCTAAATTATTTGCTAGTCCCCTTGTATACAGATAGTTCTGTCTTTAAAGATCCCGCAGATTATGGAGTGGTTTCTGAACTTTATGCCTGGGTAGCCTTTTTAATTGTCTTTTTGTCTTTTGGAATGGAAACGGCCTTTTTTAGGTTTCTTCAGGGAAGTGAAGACAAAGAAAAAGTCTTTTCAAATAGTTTTCTCACCGTTCTTGGTATAAACGTCCTCTTTTATTTTGGTTTATTGTATTTCAATAATGACCTGGCTGCTTTTATGTTATATGAAGGGCACAATGAATACATCGTTTTATTAGGTGCAATTGTCTGTCTTGATGCAATAGCAAGCATCCCGATGGCCCGTCTTAGAGTTGAAGAAAAGGCGCTGCGCTTTACGATCATACAACTTTCATCCATTGGGGTTAATATTGCCCTAAATCTTATTTTACTGCTTGGTTTTTTCGATCCGGCAAGACCAGAAGAGGGAATATTATTCATTTTAATTGCGAATCTCTGTGCTTCACTAATAAAATTGCTCTTGGTTTATGATATTATTTCAAAAGTGGTCCTTAAAATAGATTGGGTCTTTGTGAAAAGCTTACTCGCCTACTCTTTTCCACTTGTTATTGCTGGATTTGCTGGAATAATTAACGAAACGATTGATCGAATTCTACTTAAACAAGTGCTGTATGACCCTTTAATTCCCGGATCGCTGCAGGCGGCGGAAGCCGAGGTGGGAATATATAGCGCGTGTTATAAATTAGCCATGTTGGTAACAATCCTGTTACAAGCGTATCGATATGCAGCTGAACCCTTCTTTTTTGAACAGTTAAAAAATGAAGATCGGAATAAAGTATATTCCAAAATTATGAACCTGTTCATTGCTGTGGTATGTTTAATCTTCTTAGCAGTAAGTATTAATTTAAGTTTATTTAAATTTTTCATCCGGACTGAAGTATATTGGGAAGGACTGAAAGTGGTGCCTATTTTACTAATGGCGAATGTGTTTTTGGGTATTTACTATAACCAAAGCATCTGGTATAAATTGAGTGGGAAAACTAAATTTGGTGCATACATTGCATTGGTGGGTGCAGGATTTACCATTGGTATAAATTTGCTTTTTATTCCTGAATATGGTTTTATGGCATGCGCTTGGGCCACATTAATTGTATACGCGCTGCAAATGGTGCTGTCATATATCCTTGGACAGAAGTATTATAAAATTCCATACAACACTAAAAAATTCATGGTATATGTGGGCGGAGCAATCGGAATTTTTGGTCTCTTTACTTTAGCGCGGCTATTTTTTAATTTGGAACTAACAAGCGCTAGTTTACCGCTTCTCGCATTTGGGAACCTGCTCATTCTACTTTACGCCCTCTTCGTAATTGGAATGGAACGAGGTTTACTTCGTCGGACTTAAATTTTCAAAAAAAGCAATCGCTTTATTCACTTCTTCCTTTGAATTTCCGATCGAGAAGAAGTCGTCATATACAATAACTGGGCGCCTTAAAAAAGTATATTCTTCCAGTATAATATTACGGTATTCGATTTCACTAAGGCTTAATTTATCGTAGCCTAAGGCCTTATATTTTATCGCTTTTTTTGAAAAGAGCTGCTCATAAGACCCTGCCATACCAGCAATTTTATCCAAGGCTTCGCCGTCGATGTTCGTTTGTTTGATATCAATCAGTGAAATGTCGCTTGGTAAATTTAATTGTTTTAGTATGCGTTGACAGGTAGAACAGGAACTTAAAAAGTAAACCGACTTCATTGCTTAACAATAAGCTTCATAAGCGGCGCTAAGATTCGCGGCTATCATTTGTGCCGTGCCACCTTCGATATGGTGACGCTCTAAAAAATGAACCAATACACCATCCTTAAATAAGGCAATAGAAGGCGATGATGGGGGATACGGTAAAAAATATTTTCTTGCTTGATTTACCGCTTCGCCGTCAACCCCAGCAAAAACAGTGAATAATGCAGTTGGTTTTTTATCCCCTGTAAGCGATAGCTTTACACCTGGACGCATATTTCCTGCTGCGCAGCCACAAACCGAATTCACAACCATAAGAACAACTCCTTCCGTGTTTTGTATGGAACTATCAACTTCTTCACTCGATGTTAATTGAGAAAACCCCGCGTTAATCAGGTCGGCTTTCATTGGATTTACTAATTCTGCTGGATACATTTTATGTTTTTTTAGGTGGTAAAATTACAATTAATTTTTCGGTGATTGACGCTTTTTATCGCCGTATTAAGATTAATTCACCAAGACCACTTTCCCCACTTTTCGGCTGCTGCCTAGGTTAGTGGCGGTCCAAATGAGATAAACCCCTGCCGCGGCTTTTTGTCCATCTAAGGTTCGACCGTTCCACGTGGCTGTTCCGCCATTAGAAGTGGTTTTGTAAACAAGATTGCCGGAAATGTCCGTTACTTTAACATCTGAATCATAACGTATACCCTGAATTGTTACTAAACCTTCGTAGTTGGGACGAACGGGATTTGGAAACACAATTACATTACTATATTCCGGGTCTTCATAAGTGGCGTTAGCACGATAGGAAACTAATCCTAAATCAGTGATAATGAATAATTCACCGGTGTTGTGGTCTATTTTTAAATCGTAGATGTTATCCGAAATTAACGGGGAATTATCTTTGGTGAATTGTTCCAATATCTCTGAGCCATCTGCAGATAGCAATAGAATTCCCGCTGAAGCCGTTGCCATCCATTTCCTGTTTCCTCCATCCACTTCAATATCTGTAATATGGGTGCTTCCCAACACGTACTCCACATTTCCTTCGAAATTAACTTTTATTCGTTGTGCGTTAAATTCACCTGGAGCGGCATCAAATGCTCCGTCTGAATTGTATAAAACCGCAAATCCTGCATCGGTGCCTATCCATATTTCATTATCGAAATCAACCGCTAAGGCAGTGACATTAGAGGTGGGTAAATCGCCACTAAATGAGCCAACGGTAAGTTGAATCGCTTTATGACTGGAAACGTTTTCTAGGTCATTGTTATAGTTATAGCCAAACATTCCGCCCGACTCAGTTGCCATCCAAATATTATCGTTGTAATCTACGATCATTTTTGTAGTATACCTATTCCGAGCGTCTACCCCGCAATCAAATGTATGCCACACATCGTTTTTATCCAAAACACTGAGCGGTCTATTGGTAAGGCCATTTAGTACCCATAAATTTCCTTTTTCGTCGTAGCTAACATCTGATGCTAATGCCCAACCATTTCCAGCTAAACTTAGCTGCAATGGTGAATTAAGATTATCAAATACCTCACAGGTTCCCTCTTTTTTATTTACAACAGATAGAGGAAATGCTGAATACGTAGAAACAGCTATTTCTTCTTTATTCGTTGGATTAACCGAAACGTCGATGAAATCGTGAATACCGATACTGTCCCATTCGGCTGTATTAACAGGATCTGAATAATCCCACCCTTCGTCTTCGAAGGTGTAAAATCCATTTTTCAGGTACCCTGGGCTCTTAAATTCTAAACGACCAGTCGCCATGGCGAGCTTTCCTTTTTGCCAATCCATCGAATAAAAATCATTTTTTTGAGGACCTGGGTAAGTTATTTGGAGATAAGAAACGTCTTCAATAATACACAGTAATCCGCTCGTTTCATCGGCAATCCACTTATTATTATTGGCAAAACACATCTGAAGGGGATTAAAGGTAATTCCTAGATAAAAACTTAGTACTGATTCTGAAAGTTCTAAATCCGTATTATAACTCAGAACGGCCATATCGGCAAGTACATCTATTTTCCCACTGTGATTAGTAAGGTTGTTGATTTCCAGAGAAAATGGGTAATCAGTTAAGAGTTCTTTACCTGTTGCCGTTAAATGATAGACAGTATCGGCTCCGTATGCATCTGTCTTAAAAAGAACAAACAGCTCATTGTTTGACTTCTCAATTGCCGCATACGAATTAGCAAATAAACTTTCTAAGCGATTATCATTTGTCCATGCGGATTGACTGGGAAGTAAGGGATTTGTTTTTTCAGCTAGTAATAGTTTTCCCGGGGTGAGAGCATAAATTACCGGACCCACTACTGTGACATCAATAATAGGAACGGTTCCGTTGGTGGGATAAAAAGTTTCTTTTATTTCATCTTTATTCGGATCGAGTTGTAAGACTGAAAAGTCCGTGGCAACATACACATAATCATCGTCTCTGTAAAACCGATTTATTTTTTTAGACCCTGGTATTTGTGTTTGCTTTAGGGCGGGAATATTAATTGTTTGAGTCGAGGTTATTTTATCTATGTTTCCATTTTTGTAACCCACATAAAGCGCGTTTTGAATGCTATCATACAAAATCGTGGAAATTTGAATGTCCGAAAGTCCTTGAACACTTGTATAAATTCTTTTTTCTTTTGACGTAAAATCGTAGCGTAAAATTCCGTTTTCGTAGGCCGTAAAAATGTATTGATCTGAATTGGCAACATCGATTGCACTGCCTGTTGCTACATGCAAGCGCCATGTTCCCATAGCAATTTGGGCGTGAAGATTACACGTCATAAAAGCAAGTGCTAAAAGAAAAAAGATGTTTTTCACGGGCCTCATAACGTATTTTTCTTTTCTTTATTCATTCGTTATATCACAAAAATAATGGGAACAACTCTATAAAACTAATTAACTTTAACTTTCCATTTTATTAAATGAAAAATAAAGTTCAACGCTTTACGTACGGAATAGGTCTCCTTTTGTTTCTTTTTCCAGTTACTCTTTTTAGTATTGCCACTTTGTGGTTGATGCTTGGGTTTGATATAAATGCCGTTCTCTTCCCTTTATCCGTGATCATTTCAGTAGTGTTTTTTTACCTTTTATTAAATTCAGAAGGCTACAAGAAAAAAACCGTTTGGGGAATTTTAGTTTTCGCAGTGGGGCTTTGTGCTATCTTGTTTACCATTAGTGGACACTTTTTTGATTTTTCTTTCGATGGACAATGGTACCATCAAGACGCTATTATTTTATTAAAAAATGGTTGGAATCCTTTTTACGACTCTCCTATTTTAGACGAAATTGCCTCTGGACAAAATGCCAATTATATCAATTGCTACCCCAAAGCGCCCTGGACCATTAGTGCCTGCGTATATGCAACAACCGGAGCGATTGAATATGCTAAGTTTTACCAGTTAGTTCTTTTGGGTGCTTCTTTTTTTCTTTCTGTACATTTCGCGCTACGGTGGTTCTCGTTATCTTTAGTTAGTGCTAGCTTACTCTCCTTTGTTATCACTTTCTCCCCCGTGGTAGTAGGACAAACACTCAGTTTTTATGTGGATGGGCAATTCGCTGTTTTTACCTTGCTAACACTCTATTTTATCTGTGATTGGATAACTAATTTCGAAAAAAAAGTGACCTTTGTATTATTAAGCCTTTGTCTGATCTACTTTATTAACATAAAGTTTACTGGGCTTGTTTATTCCCTGGTGTTTTTGTTTTTTGCATTTTCTTGGGTGCTTTGGAAGGAGCGGGGGAAGGCCTTAAAGATGGTACTTAAACTTTCGGTTATCATGACGGTGGCCATCTTTCTTTTTGGTTATGCCACCTATCCTAGAAACATTCTTCAGCATGGACACCCTTTTTATCCCATTATGGGTAAAAATAATGAAGGAAAAGAAATCGCTGCTGCACAATATCCCAAGAACTTTTTTGGGAAGAATCGTTTTGAAAAGTTATACTTAGCCAGTTTTGCTTTGCCCAATTATACGGCGCCGAAAACACACTCCTCTATTCCCAAAGAATTATTTACAAGTAATGTTGTTAAAGCTAGTCTTCCCTATTATCGGAACCACCAACCAGTAGAAATGAGCGCTATGGGTCCCTTACAAGCAGAGTTATTAATTTTGTTGTTGCCCCTTTTTTTACTTTCCTTCCTTTTTTATCGAAAAGCGTGGATTTACGTCCTGTTTTTTGGACTTGTTACCTCATGTATTATTCAGCCGGAATGTTGGAATTATCGTTATGTACCGCAACTTCTTTTTGTTTACATCTTGGTGATTATTCCTGTTTTACATAGTAAGTATTGGCTAGTTAAGTTCTATGGGCATTTGTTGTTAGTTGGTTTTATCATCAGTTTTCTGTTTGCACATATTCAATACTATCAATGGAATGTAGAGAAGACCGCTCTATTGAATAAAAGTTTTGCGGAAATGAAAAACAAACCATATCACCTTAAGAAAGGTTGGATGATGTCTTTTAGTGTCAAACTAGAAGAACGCAATTTGCTCCAGTTCGCTCAGCCATCAATGCCGCAAGACACACTTAAAAGTTTTAAAGGTGACGATGTTACGGGATGGCTTTATACCTTTGTAGAATGAAAATGTATTTTGAATTGCTTCGTATTAAAAGCTGGGTGAAAAACGGATTCCTGTTTCTTCCCTTAGTCTTCGCGCTCAAACTATTAGATCCAGATCTCTTTCTTTCCGTCGTTATAGCATTCTTCTCTTTTTCTTTTTGCAGTTCTTTTATCTATATCATTAATGATGTGTTAGACGCTCAAGCAGATGCGTTGCATCCTCGTAAGAAAAACAGACCTATTCCCTCGGGAAAAATTTCCTCCCAATTAGCACTAATGATTGGGGTTGGCTGCTTGGCCGTCTCTTTTGGACTTGTATTTAGCTTTGCCATTAGTGTGTTTTTTAGCTATGTGCTTTTATGCTATTTGTTTTTGAACATTGCCTATGTATTGGTGCTGAAAAACATTCATTTAATAGAACTTTTTGTGGTCGCTATAAATTTTGTGCTGCGGGTATTAGCTGGTTGTTTTGTTATAAATGTTGCCCCTTCCAATTGGATTTTAGTGGTTACCTTTTTTCTCTCTTTGTTATTGGTTCTTGTAAAAAGACGTGCAGAGTTAGTGGTGTTGGGGACAAATGCCGCTGCCCATCGCAAGGTGCTTAAATACTACTCCGAAGGCTTTCTGGATAAGCTGATCTTAATTGCTGCAACAATTACCATCACCGCCTATATCCTTTATTCGATCGACCCAAAAGTGACTTTTCTATTAAAAACTAATTCACTTATTTACACCTCTGTATTTGTCGTAATTGGCGTCTTTCGGTTTGTGCAATTATCTGAGGGGAAGGAGTTTGAAGGAGAAGGCGACCCCACAACGCTTTTATTTAAAGACCGGTTTACACAACTAGTACTTCTGGCTTGGCTAATCAGTTTATTCCTGCTTTTATATGTCAAATAACACCACTAAGATTGCCGTTTTTGATTTTGATGGTACAATCTATAAGGGTGATGCAACTAAAGATTTCTGCTGGTATTTTTATCAAAAAAAGCCTTTAAGATCTTATTATTTACTTATTCAACTTACATGCTGGTTGCTTTGGCGGCTTAAACTGCTCACAACAACTCAATTTAAATCCATCTTTATTCAATTTCTTAATCGTGTTGAGGACGAGCAAATAACTGGATTATTAAGCTCGTTTTGGGAAGAAAAAAAGAGCCTTGTTCATGCAAATTTGGTTCTTGAAATTTCGCGCTTAAAAAAGGAGGGAGCGCATGTGGTGGTGGTATCAGCTTCTCCTGAATTATTCATTAAAACCTTCTGCTTATCACTTGGAGTTGACACTATTCTTGGAAGCGAACTAAAGGTGTTAAATAACAAGTATAGTCTGCTAGTAAATTGCCGAGGAGAAGAAAAATTAAAGCGAATTAAACGGGCGTTTCCTGATTTTGAGATAATTGCGGCCTACAGTGATAATAAAGACGATGACGTGCTTTTAAAAATGGCTAAAAATGGCTATTGGGTGGATAAAAAAGGGAGGCTAGTTCCTTTTCTTCAAAAGTGATCACTCATTCTGATAAACATAAATAGCATCCGCATTAATTTGCTCCTCCACACTTATGTTTTTAAGCTTCGCTTTCTTTGTTATTTCATTTATCCATTGCGGACTATTGTAAATAGCTTTTTTAATTCGGTCTATTTCTTTTTTTGCACCAATCGATTTTAATTGATTCAAAGAAATTTTTTTCAGAGTTGAAATATCATTTATATAATACCAATGGGCTATTGGAGAAGATTGGGATTTTATATTATTTAGTTGATTTAACGTTAAGCCATAAGTCATTAAAGCGGTCAGACCATCTTCATGAACCGCCGCTTTTAGCACTTCAACTTTTCCCTTTTCTTTCTTTGTGTAAAACACGGGCGAGTTGTTTTTGGAAAAATCAAATGTCTTGCTGGTTCTTGCAATAAAAATTTGAGGGTCTGGATTGTATAGATGAGGATAATTAATGAGTGCCCAACTAGCAAAGGGCAAGTGGTCGATGTTACACCAATCAAACTTATTATATGGATTGTGAATCTTTATAAATAAACATTGTAAAGCAAAAACAACACAAATCACACTTGCTTTTAACCTTAATCCGTAATCACCTAGCAACTCAATACTATGATAAACAATTATTATTCCTATCCAAATTGCATAACGATTCACAATAGCCATTCCATGATTCCAATTGCTCATCATGCAAACAATAAAGGTTAAAAGTAGAATAAGAGGTGGTAGGAGGTCGTCTTGACACAATTTTAATTGACGGGTGAACACCTTCCGATAACGTTTTACAAGCAGTATTATATATATAGCTAAAAGTAAATTCAAGCTCAGTATCATTCCCTGATTTAAATCTATGAAAAAGCCTAAAAAGCGTGTAAATGTAACATTTGAAACAGCTAAATATCCGGCCTCTTTTATCAGATTAGTCGTGCCGAAATAATAAAAATAAAAGGCACTTGGTAAAAAGAATAGAAACGCTGGATACGATATTCTAATCCATTTTTTTATTCTCCATTTTTCCTTATACCCCGCTGAAATTACTTGCCAAATCAACAAAATTAATAGCGGTTGATTTTGTAAACTAGCGAGAGTCATTAACATAATCGACCACACATATTTCTTTTCCTTTTGAAATAACAGGGAAAGAAGTACGAGTACAACCGTCATTATTTCTGGATGTGACCAAGCTATATAGTAAAATACAGCAGAAAAATTCACTAATAAAACCAAGGCGATAGAATGCCAAGTTTCTAATTTAAAATAAAAAAGAAGTAAAAAACTTGTGATGCCTAAAAGGAAAAAATTGGTGATTTGAAACGTGTATTGTGGATTAATATCTAAAATGGTGGTTAGCCATCTCGCAGGAGTATTGATAAGGGAATAAAAAGAAAAATGATAACCAAAATTTTGACCCTTTTTTGTTCTGTAAAACCCTCCGTATTCAAGTGCCTTTGAGTTTTTTAAAAAGGCGTGAATCGTATCAAATGCCGCTGCTTTATAATTTTCGCTCCAGGCTTTGTGGCGGATGTATGCTGATTTAAAGTCGCTAGCATCACTTTCACGAATAGAAGCAGAACCATGTCGATAAAAAGCTTCTGTCGTTAGTGTATATTCTATTCCATCTCCCGTGGGATAGGGCTCAATGATTGCAGCCTGAAATAGTGTACACGCCAAAACACTTAAAAACAAAAGACCCTTTAACAAAAATTGTCTAGTTAACATATAGATAAAAGATTACTATACATAAGTACCTGATAAACTTTCCAATCAACATAAAAAGAAGGGACAAAAACACGGAGGCCTTAAAAAACCCCAAGGCAATTCCTATTACATCACCAATAAATGGTAACCAAGAAAGCAAGGCTAACCACGACCCATATTTTTGAATTCCACCTTTCCAGGAATCTATGGTAGTTTGTTTGACACGAAGCTTTTTTAACCATTCCGTTTTTCCAACATATCCGATTCCAAAATTCAAATACCCTCCAAGGGTATTTCCGGTTGTGGCAATGAACAAAGTGATGATTGGGTCGTATCCTGCAGAAAGCATCGCTATTAAGAATACTTCAGATGCTATTGGAATAATCGTAGCTGCTAAAAAGCAGGTGATAAATAACCCTAAATACCCTAATTCAAATGTACCCATTCTATAAAACAAAAAAGGCCGGAATGAACCGGCCTTAATTAATGACTAAATGTCGTTTATTTCTTCATGAATTTCTTTGTAGTAATTCCTGATTCAGTAGCGATATTTACAACGTACATTCCCGCTGATAACTTGCTTACATCAATTGCTGATGTTCCTGCAGAGAATCCTTGTGGAGCGATTATCTCTTTCCCTGTTAAATCCCAAACCGAAACTAAAGCAGTACCAGTAACATTTAAAGAAACGTTCAAGGTAGTTGAAGTTGGATTAGGGTAAACAGATGCTTGAATATCATTGTTTAATTCATTAATGCCAATTACTGGATCAAAATTCAATCGAACATATGGCGTACCTGTTTGGTAGTACCACGTGTTATCCAACATGTCTAAGAAAAAAGATGTTTGTACTGCTGACGTACCTGCATTTACAACTTTAAGTCCGGCAGCATAGCAACCAACAACTGCCAAATAAGTGTTGTTCATTAGCATGTTAACTGGCGTGTTTAAAGCCACCACCAAGTTAGTGTTTAAGTTTGTTGCAGCTACAACTAAAGGATCTGACTCTGATTCAAAAACAAAATCACCTGTTGTTGCATCTATGGAGTACAATTTTACGAAAATCTCCGTTCCAACAGTGGTGCCTGAAGCGCCTCCCAATAAGCGTACATTAATTCCTTTCAGTGTTTGGTCAGCCCAAATGTCAAATAAATTACCGACCTCAAAGCCATCTGTACCGTTAGATGTTGACCCTGCTGCTGTTCCATTATCACGTGCATAAATATAATTCCCTACGCTAAATGCTATGTTTGAAAACGCATTGTTAGTAGGAACATCATCTGTAGAGTCAGCAGTAAGAGTTTGTAAAACAGAATAAGAGCCAATAGCTGGCGGCGTAAAAGGAGTGCTTACGGAAAGGATTGTTGTATCAAGTGATGTAATGGTTGCCGGTGCACTATTTCCTACAAATTGCCCCGTATTTACATTAATATTCAACTTGACATTTGTTTGGTTATTTATACCGCCATTGAATACTTCTGCTTCAAAATCAATAGGAGCAGTTTGTGTGATTGGTATTTGATAATAATTTAACCCTGCTGTACCCCAATATTTATCAGTTACGCTAAGGTCATTAGTTGGATTTGTTACCAATTTAACATCGTCAATATACCAACCATAGGTAATCCAAACATTTGGATTGGTCGCTGATGCTGGATAATTGGTTGTCCAACTAAACCGAATCCAAATAGGAGATGGGCTTGCCGGTATTATGTTCGCTAAATTAATCGATTTAGTGGCTGGATTAGCATAAGGGGTTCCTCCTGCAGCAGATAATACCGACTCGTTCAGGTTATCAGAAACCGTAGTCCATGTCGTACCGTTGGTGCTTATTTGCACTTCTTGTAAGTCATTGAATCGTGCACCATATTGTTGAAACTGAATGCTAACTTGGTTGGTACCACCCAGCGCTGTAATATTAATAGGAGAAGCTGTTGTCATTGTGTACACAACATTAAGTGCTTGCGTTGCAGGGCTTGCTGTTGGGTCACCATTCGATAATTCTGCATACGATCCACCCGATGTTGAGTTTATGCCGTTTGGATCCCACCAACCTTCAGCGGTTGCGCTAATATCCCATCCGAATTGTGGAGCCGTTTGGCCATTGTTATCAATAACCCAATTGGCAGGGTTTGAAAAATCATCAGACCATAATGTTACGCCTAATGTTTTTTCAGTACTTGGTTTTTCAAGAGTTGTTGCTGGTTTCGCTAACAAATCTTGGAACGTTAGTAATCTTGGTTGTTTCTGAGCAGAAACGGCCAAGGTTAACAATAACGCTGAAGCTGTAAGTAAGTTTTTTTTCATGTCGTTGATTTGAGATTTTTGTTTTTCAAAATTAGGGCTTTTTTCCTTGTTTTCCTAACAGTCTTTCAAAAAAGGAAGTTCCTTTCTAAATGTCTTAAGAGATCTTGCACTCAGGATGGTGGATCTTACGGCATTTTCGTTTTTTTCGAAGGAAAGAATGGGTAGGCCATTATAATCATTAACAACTGATTGACCATTATAATTTAAGCCATTTCCATCCACACCTACCCTATTTAATCCTGCCACATAGGCTTGGTTTTCAATAGCTCGAGCAACTAATAATTTCTCCCAGTGAGCAATGCGTTTTTCTGGCCAATTTGCCACATAAAGTAATAAATCATACTTCGCGTTACCTTCCTTGTCCATGTTGTTCGCTGAACAGGAGGGGAATCTTAAATCAAAACATATTTGTAAGTTAATCTTCCAACCTAAATAATCAACTATTTTTTCTTCTTTCCCCGGTGAGAAAACAGCTCCTTCCCCACCTAAGGCAAATAAATTTCTCTTGTCGTAATAGGAAATTTCTCCATTGGGATAAATGAAAACGCCTCTGTTAAAGAACTGTTCGCCATCTTTAACCATCATCGAGGAATAAATAGCCGCATTTTTTTGTTTGGCCCAAATTTTCAATTGGTTTAGACTTGTTGAGTTCTCTGGCGACTCGGCTAGGTTCAATGCATCCATGCTGAAAGATGTATTAAACATTTCGGGAAGTAGAATTAAGTCCGTTGAGAAATTTTCATTCATTAAAGCAATGAAACTGGCTATGTTTTTACTTTTGTCCTCCCAAAATTGGGTGGTTTGAATTAATGAAATTGTTAAATCGCGCATAATAACTGGGTAGCTTTTAGTATCGTTTCATTATCTTTTGCAAAGCAAAATCGTACTAGTTGTTGATCAAATTTATTACTGTAGAAAGCAGAAACGGGAATGGCTGCTACGCCATGTTTTTTAGTTAACTCTTCGCAGAAATCAATGTCTGATTTATTACTTATTGCCGAATAGGATGCTAATTGAAAATAGGCGCCTTCGCAAGGAAGTAATGTAAACCTGCTACCACTTAATGCTTCTCGAAACGTGTCTCTTTTTTCCTTATAAAATTGTCCCAACTGTTCAATATTAGACAGCGGTAAATACGCGCCTAATACAGATTGTGCCAAGCTATTCACAGAAAAAACTAAATACTGATGTACTTTAATTATTTCAGTTAAGAGGGCTTTTGGAGCTGTCAGATAACCGACTTTCCATCCTGTAACATGAAATGTTTTCCCGAAGGAAGATACAACAACCGATCTTTCACGCAATATTTCATTAAAAGCTGCGGAAATATGTGGCTTCTCAAAAGTTATAAACTCGTAAACCTCATCAGACAACACGATTAATTTAGGATGTTTTTTTACTAATTCTACCAATAAAAGCATATCCGACTCTTCCCACAAAACGCCACTTGGATTGTGAGGAGAATTAATAATTATCATCTTTGTTTTTGAGGAAACACTGTCATTTATTTTTTGCCAATCCGGCCTAAATTTTTTGTCTAGTAAAATATGATTTGGTCTTGCTCCCACTAATAAAATGGGTACTTCGTAGCAGTCGTAACTTGGGTCTAAAATGATTACTTCTTCCCCGGCTGAAACCAAGGCTTGAATCGTTGTAAAAATACCCTGAGTGGCACCCGCCGTTATTAATATATTTTCATTTGGGTCAATTTTACACTTGTATTTAGTATTTATAAGTTGTGCAATTTCTTGCCTTAATGTTACATTTCCCTGCATTGGGGCGTATTGATGAACATCGTACGTACTGTGTTCACCTATTAAGTTTTGTAATTGGGCATCAATGGGGTAATTAGGAAATCCTTGGGCAAGATTTATAGCCTTATTTTCGGCGGCCATTAATGACATTTTGGTAAAAATGGTGGTGCCAATTAATGGTAATTTACTTTCCATAATTAGTTGTTTAGTAAGAAATCAATGCACGGGTCTATCCCCTTAATCAATTGTGTTTGAGTGGGGATTATTATAACATCTGGTACTATTGGGCTCAATGAAATTTCCGATAAGTGAGCTGGAGTTATTTTTAAGGTTGAAATAGATACCGACAACATGGTGTTGGGTAAGAATATTACTGTTGAATTAGCAAAAGTGCCTGATAATGTGCCCATGCAAGGTGTACCAACTATCTGACCTCTATCCACGGTCCTAAACCACGCAGCGAAATTAGCCGATGCTGACATCGATAAGCCATTAGTTAAGAGCGTACATTTATTTGAATAAGAATCCATCGCTTTATTTTTGAGCTGGGTAGTAATTAAAATGGTGTCAACAGTGCCATAGGGACTATAAAAAAACGCTAATTCTTTTCGTAAGGCATCGCTTGAATAAGGTCGTTTTGCTAATTGTTTGAACTGCCAACGTTGCTGTATACTTAAGGTTGAAAAACGATCATGTGCACTCCTTTTATAAATATATTCCGCTTTGAAACTAGACGTGTTCTTGGCAATTAAGAGCATAAGATATTCTTCTAGGGCAACATAACCACCTAAATTATCCCTTAAATCTATTATTAAATGTTGTATGTTTTTCATCTTTATTTCCTCGAAAATCCTGGTAAGTTCTAATTTAAACTTCTTATAAGATTTCGGACTGAAACTATTTATAACGAGGTGCGCGGTGGTGTCATAAATGTTTAAACATAATTCTTTCTTCGGGGCATTTAATTTGTTTCCTGCTTTAGATCTCCAAAATATCGGGGGAGAGATTATCGCGGTTACAGTGTCTTTTCCTGGCAAGTAATATTTTATCCTTTTTTTATTGGTTGTAGATGAAACATTTAATAGAGAGCCAAGCTGTGAAATTGAAAATTCTTTCTGCGCTTCATAAACATTTCCTTCAATGGGGCTCATCCGAAGTGATCTTTCGATTGTTTTAGATATGGATACCTTGTCAAAATCGATTAATTCAGCGCCTTGAGGAAGTCGGCTCCTCCAACTTTCAGTAACAAAAAGTTTGTTATCAATCTCGCACAATCGAAAAGGATACGAGTGGCGCCCCTTTGATTTATATTGTACTAAATTCTTAGGTGGCAAAAAGGTATGGGAGTCATGTAATAAAGAAAGCCAGTCTGAAACCAACAAAGAAAAATCATAAATCGTATATGGTTTGTTTAGTGCTAATAGTGTCGCATTATAAGCGGAATCAAAAGAATCTTTTGGACAATACATGTATAAAGACGGGTGAACTTCCTCTAATTTTTTTTTAATAAATTGTAGGTCAATCAATAATAAATCATTGCACACTTTATCCTGTGAAACATCCACTGATTTTCTAAAAAAGAAAAACTTGCACGGTTGCGTCTGTACAAAATGGCCGGAGAATACAAATAATAACAAAACAATGGTGTGCTTATGTAGGTGCTTCATTTAATACAAAGTTAAAAAAGTGCGTCACTTTTATAGAAACATTTTGATTTTTTAGTAGATCAAGTAAATAAATTAATGGGGAAACATCCTCTAATTGCTGATTTTTCGCAAAAAGAATACGAATTGGAATGTAAACAATATGTTACTGCTAACATACCATTGTAGATAAGTTCAATAAGAACTAATTATCCTTTTTTGAAAACAAAGTACCTTCATCGAAAGACTTTGTAAATGAAAAAGACAAAAAAAATATTCGTATTAGACACTTCTGTTTTACTACATGATCATCAGGCCATTACACACTTTAAACATAATAATGTAGCTGTTCCAATAACTGTTTTGGAAGAATTAGACAAGTTTAAATTAGGAAACGACACGAAAAACTTTTCGGCACGTGAGGTAATTCGATTTATTGATAAACTTTCTGCCGGAGGCGGGCTTCAAGAATGGATTTCTTTAGGGAGCGGCTTGGGAGAATTTAAAATTGTAATGGAATACAATCCCAAAACAATCGATGCCGAAAAAATTTATTCTCAGGGTAAAAATGATCACAAAATAATTAATTCGGCCTTGTTTCTAAAAGAACAAGAGCCTAAAAATGAAGTTGTTTTGGTTACTAAAGATATTAATCTTCGCATCAAAGCCAAAGCACTTGGGGTAATGGCGGAAGATTATGAAACTGGGAAAGTCGATGCCGATGATATAACCTCAACAAGTTCCTCTACCATCGAGGGCATTGACTCAGATGTTATCCGCGAAGTTTTCACAAGAGGATGGATAACAGAGAACGGTATATTAAAGGATAAAAAAATAAATAATGGATATTATATTTTAAAAAACGGGAAGTCATCGACTCTTGCCTTTTACAACCAACAAAACAACCAAGTTGAACGAATTGAAAAAGAGTTTATATACGGAATAAAGCCTAAAAATGCAGAACAAGCTTTTGCTTTTCACGCCCTCTTAAATAACAATGTTAAATTAGTAGCGCTTCAGGGCGTGGCGGGGACAGGAAAAACACTTTTGGCGCTAGCAGCAGCACTGGAACAAGAAAAGCAATTTAACCAAATTATTCTTGCGAGACCCATCGTGCCACTTTCTAATAAAGACATTGGCTTTCTTCCCGGAGATGCCAACGACAAGATAAGCCCCTACATGGAGCCTTTGTGGGATAATTTAAAATATATCAAATCTCAGTTTGGTGAAAACGAAAAAAAGCATAAGGCGATTGTAGAGATGCAGGAGTCGGGTAAGATAATCATTACACCTTTAGCTTTTATCCGTGGAAGAAGTTTATCCAATATTATGTTTATTGTTGACGAGGCACAAAACCTTTCTCCACATGAAGTAAAAACCATAATAACTAGGGCGGGAGAAAACACAAAAATTGTTTTCACGGGAGATGTACATCAAATTGACACACCATATTTGGATGAAAACAGTAATGGTTTAGCGTATTTAATTGATAAACTAAAAAATCAAGTGCTTTTTTCTCATGTTAAATTAGAGAAAGGAGAAAGGTCGGAACTTGCTAATTTAGCGAATGAATTACTCTGATTCCTTTAACTCTCCGCCTTCTATTTTGACAATTCGTCCTGGAAATTTTTGAATAATTGATGTGTCGTGACTTGCCATCAATATCGCGGTGTTTTCTTCTTTCGCCAAGGCAAGTAATAATTGCATTATTTCTTCCGAAGTTTCAATGTCTAGATTACCCGTTGGCTCGTCCGCCAAAATTAATTGCGGTTTGTTTAAAAGTGCACGAGCGATAGACACCCTTTGTTGTTCTCCTCCAGAAAGCGCGTGAGGAAATACCGCTGCTTTCTGTTCTATCCCCACAAGCTGTAAAACGCTTAGAGCGCGATTGTGTATTTTTTCTTTATCCTTCCAGCCGGTAGCCCCCAAAACAAAGTACATGTTTTGAATAACCGTTCTGTCCATTAATAGTTGGAAATCTTGAAATATAATCCCAATTTTTCTTCTTAAGAAGGGTGTTTCTTTTTTTGTAATTCTCCTTAAGTTATAGTCTGTGACAATTCCCTCTCCTTCTTTTAGTGGTATTTCTGCGTAAAGCGTTTTCAAAAGGCTACTTTTTCCGCTTCCCGTCTTTCCTACTAGATAAGCGAATTCACCTTGTTCAACGGAGAGCCAAACATTGTCTAAAACCAATTGGGTTTGCTGATAAATTTTTGCGTTAGATAGCGTAATAACTTTTGACACGGCCTGTTTTTTTTTTACAAATATGTGGATCCTAAACGTATTATTTTCAAATGCAACGCTTTTCTCTTAACACGTTAAAGTGTATAACTTTTAATCCATGAATTGATGCTAGTAAATTCACTATGTAACTTTGTCCTTGATGAAAATTAAGGTTTTTTATATTAGCTTTTTATTCTTGTGCATGGCATTTCATGTCCAAGGACAAGAAACAAAAAAGTACAGCGGGGACAACTCGTTATATTATCATGCGGAAGAACTCTTCGAAAAGGCGCAATATAGTGCGGCAAGGGAGGAATTCCGGGCTTTTATTAATACGCACCCGTCCGAAAATGATCTTTTTATCCAAAAAGCGTATTATTATGAGGGGCTTTCTGCATTAGAATTATTTAATGAAGACGCTATCCCCCTATTGATTGCTTATAATAACCGCTATCCAGAAAACATAAACAAAGCGGTCATTTCATTTAAAATTGCTAATTTCTTCTTTCAAAAAGAAGATTTTGAAAATGCCGTAATATGGTACGCAAATACCCCCTTAAATGCAGTTGAAAAGGACCGTAAAGATGAATTGTTGTTTAAACATGGCTATTCGGCTTTTCAATTGGATGATCGAGTAACGGCACTTAACGCATTTAGAGATGTAAAAGATGGTACGTCGCAATACGCGTCACCAAGTTTATACTTTTTTTCACATTTGAGTTATTTGAGCGGGGCATTGCAAGTAGCATTAGAAGGATTTGAAAAACTAAAAGTGGATCCTAATTATTCTGGAGTGGTTCCTTACTATATCATTCAGATTTACCACCGACAAATGCGCTTTCAAAATGTAGTTGATTACGCACCAACCGTGTTGGACTCTACCTCACTAACCGAGATTTCTGATGTTTATCATTTATTGGGGGACGCGTATTACAAACTCAATCAATTCAAAGAAGCGGCAAAGTACCTTGAGATATATTATCAAAAGGCCAAAACAACTAGGGTGGATGATTACCAAATTGCCTATTCCTTATTTCGTAATGAAGAATACGATAAGGCAATTAAATACTTTGATCGGGTAGCAAGGGTGGATGATAGCCTTGGCCAAATAGCGATGTATCAAATTGCTGATTCATATCAAAAGTTAAACAAACTATTACCTGCAAGAAGTGCTTTTTACAGGGCCTCTGAAATGAAGACGCTAGAAAAAGTACAAGAAGACGCTTTGTATAATTTTGCGGTTTTATCCTTTAAGGTTGACATTAACCCCTATGACGAATCCGTTAAAGCTTTTGAAAATTACCTAAGAAAATACCCTGAATCTAGCCGTAAGCAGGATATTTATCAATGTCTCGTGAATGTGTATTCGAACACCAGTAATTATTCGAAAGCATTAGAATCATTGGATAAACTTCCTTCAAAAGACACGAAACTTAAGGCATTATACCAAATCATCGGGTATAATTACGGGGTAGAATTGTTTCAAAAGGCTCGTTACGAGGAAGCAATAACGAATTTCGCGCTAGTTAATAAATACGCCATAGATCCACAACTAGTCGCTCTTGCTAAATATTGGCGCGCAGATGCCTTTTACCGATTAAAAAAATATACGGAGAGTATCGCAGAATATAAATTATTCTTGGGTTCTCCGGCATCCAATTCTTTAGAGGAAAAAAACGATGCTTATTACAACTTGGGGTATGCCTATTGGAATAAAGAATTATATAATGATGCCTTAGACGCCTTGCAAATTTACTTACAGGGAAACCCAAAAAACAAAGAGAAAAAAGTAGATGCCTGCTTAAAATTAGCCGATGGCTATTATACCAGTAAACAAAATGCACTGGCTATAAAGTACTATAAAGAAACCATTGATTTAAAGTCTGATCTATCAGATAGAGCAAGCTATTATTTAGCAAAAAGTTATGGGTATAACGGCCAATTGCAACTAAAAATAAACGCATTACTTACATTAATCGAAGATTATAAAGATTCAAAGTATATAATGAATGGGGTCTATGAACTAGCCAAAAGCTATAAGTCTGGTTCTGAATACGATCCCGCACTCGTTTATTTTAGGAAATACCTTGCGGATTATCCTCAATCACCCCTTCTAATCGATTGCCAATTGGAAATTGCTGATATCCACTATAAACAATGGAATTATGCGCAGGCAGAACTCGACTTTAAACAATTATTATTAGAACATGATAATGTGCGGGATGTCTGTGCTGCAGCTGTAAAAGGACTTATGGATGTGTATATTGCACAGAAAAAACCAGAAAAAGCCTCCGATTTAGCAGATCAATATCCATGTGCCAACGTTTCACCAGACGAAAAAGAAAATCTTTTCTATAATCCCGCTTTACAAAGTTATGTTGATAGTAATTACGTAGAAGCCATTCCTAAGTTTGAAACATACCTTACTAAATTCCCTCAGGGTAGGTATGCCAATGAAACTTATTATTTTCTAGGTAATTCCTACTTTAAAGTCAAAGACACGGTGAAAGCTGTTCGTAATTATGAAGCGTATTTGTCTGGTGAGAACAATGCTTATTCAGAATTCGCAGCCGCGCGGGTTTCTGCTTTTTATTACAACAAAAAGGACTATGTGAATGGTATTAAATATTACCAGAAACTTGATAAAATAGCAACGAAAGCATATAATATTTTCGTGGCTAAACTCGGATTAATGAGGTGTTATTTTCTTAACAACAATTATCAAGAATCGATCGCTTATGCAAAAATCGTCCTTGAAAGTAACGGACTTACAACGGCCAATCATATAGATGCGGAATATGTATTAGCACTGGCTAGTTACAAGCTTGAAAATTATACCGATGCGGCGCTTTCTTTAAATTGGCTGGTTAAAAATACCCGCTCAGCAATGACTGCTGAATCCCGTTACTACCTTGCTGAGATTCATCAAAAAAACAAGGACTTAACGCTGGCTGAAAATGAAATTAATGCCATCTTAAAAATGAAGCCTAGCTACAATTTCTGGATTGGTAAAGCATTGATTTTAAAAACAAAAATAGATATCGAACGTGGGGATTATGTTCTAGCTGAACAAAGCTTAAAATCGGTGATTGATTTTTATCCTAAAGATCTTAATGATGGTGTTTTACTTGAGGCCAACGAATTAATGGAGGAACTCATGCAACTTAAAAATCCAGTCAAAATAATTGAGGAAGAGCCCGATAAAAAAATTGAAATAAACCAAAACTAAAAATGAAAGCACTCTTATTCTTTCTTGTGTTTTTTTCCGTAGGGACATTACTCGCGCAACCACCAGACGTTTTTGAAGCAGAGGGTCTTGGAAATAGAGAGGTTGAACCAACTTATCGATTGATTTCTAGTCCGAAAATTATCGATAGTTTGGCGGTTGCCCCAATAACACCTCAGCCACTTCTACAACTTTACGGCGACACTAAAATAAGCCTTGATACCATAGCAGCGGCAACTGTTGAAACCACCGAGAAAATCAAAGCGCTTTATCCATTTTATGCTAAAATTGGCATCGGTTCAACCATTATGCCTCTTGGCGAGTTGTTTTTTAATTCAACACGCTCTAGAAGTTCGGTTTATGGGGCACACATTAAACACCTCAGCTCATTCGGTAATGTTAAAGATCGCGATAAGGTAACGTATGCACCAGCAAGTTTTGATAAAACCAGCGCCCTTGTATTTGGACAATTTATTAAAAAGAATATTACCGTGGGGGGTGACATAAATTATGAAAACTATGGGTATCATTACTACGGAATTCCTTTGGAAAATATAAGTGCCGACTCTATAAGACAGCGTATTCAACGAACAGGTTTTGGTCTTAGTTTAATCGCGAATCGAGGAGATAGCGCACGGTTAAATCTTAAATTTGATCTCGCTTATAAAAATCTTAACTCGCAAAAACCCCTTATAGATTCATTGTCAGACTGGAATGTGCGCGAAAATAGTTTTAACTTTAATACAAGAGGGTGGTACAATAAAGGAAGTGAATCTTTCTACACCAATTTAGGGGTGAGATATAATGGCTACAAGTACGGAATAGCTGATTCAGCTTTAACGGCGATTGATACTGGAATTGTAATAAATAATACGATTATTGATCTTTATCCTGGGATTGCAACAAGCTTGCTACAGAAAAAACTACTGGTAGATGTTGGGGTAGGAATAAGTATTGATGTAAATCAAATTACACGTGCTTATATTTATCCAAGGGTTTCCATCTCTTATTCCTTATTAAATGACTTAATTATTCCATATATTGGTATTCGAGGGGGATTAAGTCAAAACACCTACAGTTCCTTGAACAGCGTAAATCCATACGTTCTAACTAATCTCGCTTTGTCAAATGAAAACAAACCGTATGACCTTTACTTTGGTGTTAGGGGAGGAATAACAAAACGCATGACGTATGGAATAAGCGTGAGTTTTGCCAAAATAAATAACAGAGCCTTCTTTGTTACCGATACAAGTTATGCTAAATTAGGAAATCAATTTTATCTGGTTTATGACTCCCTCAACCTAACGAGTATTGAAGCCAATTTGTCTTACCAAATAAATGAGAAACTTAAGATTGATGGTATAGGTCGTTTTAATAGTTATGAAATGAAAAACGAGGCACGAGCTTGGAACCTTCCGCAATTGCAATTTATTCTACGTGGCACCTACAATTTATACGATAAATTTTTAATTCGCGCCGATTTAACCATGGAATCAGGAAGAATGGCAAAAGTTAATGGTCCAGGAAACGGTGTGTTAACCGAAAACAATCAATACTTTATCTCCTTAGGATTTCTTGCGGATGGAAATTTAGGCGTGGAATATCGCTACAATAAAAGAGTGTCTGCCTTTTTACAAATTAATAATATTGCTTCCCAGCGATATAGCCGATGGTTAAATTATCCCGTAATGCCTATACAAATCATGGGGGGGATAACGGCACGGTTCTAACGCTTTGTTTCTAGTAACATCTTTTAACCACGGTTACTAATTTAAACCTACTTCATTCTGAAATGGGACGGTTTCACTTGAAACACTTGCAAATTCCCGCCAACAAATTGATATTAATCATTAACAATAATTTAATTTTTACTTAAATAATTCGCTTTACTTTTGCAATTGTAAAAATGTCTTTTATACGTTTATGAATTAAATCACGTTAACACGTTTCATTTTAAACAATCAAACACATGCGATACATAATCATCTTATTAATTGGGGTTTACAGCTCAATGTATACTTTTTCACAACAACAACACGAGGCTTTCTTTAATGCCGCTTACCTTCATTTATCAGAAGTTCCAAGGGGAACTTTAGAAGCCGTTTCCTTTACCAATACCAGAATAGTTGAAATTAAAAGTGAGGATATAAACTCTTGCTCAGGCTTACCTCAGCCCTATGGTATAATGGGGGTTTTTGACGATGGGAAAAATTACTTTTTAGAAAACGGAAAGTTAATCGGAAAGCTTAGCGGAATTTCGATCTCTCAACAAAAAGGGTCTATAGAACTGCAAATTATGGCTTACGGACTTGCCTTAGATTCTGTAATGAAGTTGTCCTTAAACAAAGGACTTAAAATTGAAGAGCGATTAAGGATAGCCCTACTAGAGTTATCTGAGATTCCTAAATTGGGAACAGTAAACGATTTCGCTAGGAATTCATTTGCCATAGAGGTTTTCAGACGATTAAACGAAGCTCCTTTCGCCACCCTTCATCATTTCGATGTAAAAAATTACGATCTTGAATCATTGTTTGGAAAAGAAAACTATTCGGTCTTAAGCGCCCAAAGAATTAGTTTAAAAAAAAACGGTGTTGTTTCGCAAAGCGGGATAAGTTACACGCCAATGATCAATAAATCACAAGAATATGGTCCTGCTATTTGGACACCAACTCCATCGTGCAATTTTAGTAGTAGAGGTGGGACTGCCATTTCTGCAATCACCATTCATACTGTTCAAGGCTCTTACTCTGGTGCTATTTCCTGGGCTCAAAACTGCAATTCTGGCGTTTCCTACCATTATGTAATAAGAAGTTCGGACGGACAAGTAACACAAATGGTTTTGGAAGGCTCAAAGGCCTGGCACGTTGGATCAGAAAATCCGTATACGATTGGATACGAACACGAAGGATATGTTAACAACCCCGTTTGGTACACAAATGCACTATACCAAGCTTCTGCTAATTTATCTAAAGATATCATCCTTAGTGGATACGGAATTAATGGCTTACGAACCTATTATGGTGCCGCTTCATCTGGTTCTAATGTTTTGGGTACTTGTGTCAAAATAAAAGGACATCAACACTATCCAAATCAAACCCATACTGACCCGGGAATTAACTGGAATTGGGAAAAATATTATCGATTGATAAACTCAACCCCAACGATCACTACAATTACCAATGCGAGTGGTAATTTTTATGACTCCGGGGGAAGTAATGGTAATTACGGTAATGATGAGCGGAAGCTATGGCTAATTCAGCCTGCAAACGCTGCCTCTGTAACCTTATCTTTTACCGCCTTTTCAGTGCACAGCACAGACAAACTTTTCGTTTACAACGGTTCTACCATCAACGCACCGCTACTTGGCAGCTATTCAGGAACAACACTACCGGCTACACTAATTGGAACTACTGGCTCCTTGCTTGTAGAGTTTAGATCTGATTGTGGTTCCACTTCTAGTGGCTGGGCCGCAGGGTATACATCCATTATTAACACTGTCGATAATACCCCACCAACTAGCACTATAAGCAATGGACCAACATGGCAAGTTGCTGATTTTCAAGCACAAATAAATGATGTTGATGCGGGTAGCGGGGTAGAAAAAGGCTTTTATCTTGTGGCAGACAGAAATCCAGCTAACATTGGGTGGATGGCTAATGGTAGTTTTGGATTCGCACACGAAGATTTTCAAGATGTTAATGTGAATTGGACCTTGCAAACGGGCTTATTTAGTATTAACAATCAGGCATTTTTAATGAATGATGCTTCACAAAATAATTCTAACGCATACTTAAATGTTACACAAAATAATAGTGCTCAGTACCTATATGAGTGGGAACAAAAAATAACATCGAGTAATTTAAATCAGCGGGCAGGAATGCACTTCTTTTGTTCTGATCCAACGCTACCGAACCGGGGAAATTCTTACTTCGTTTATTTAAGAGAAGAAACAGATAAAGTTCAGCTTTATAAAGTAACGAATGATGTTTTTACCGTGGTAAACGAAGACTCTTTAGTTATTACTCCTCAAGTTAATTATGCTATTAAAACATGGTATAACCCAACAACCGGAATAATTAAAGTATATGTAAACAATCAGTTAATATCGCAATGGCAAGATGCAAATCCAATTGTTTCAGGCAATTCAATATCGCTTCGAAGCGGTGCATGTACCGTTCGATTTGATAATGTTAAAGTGTTTAAGTCAAGGGCTACAAATGTATCAGTAACTGTAGGAAATAATCAACAAATGCGCTTTCAAAGCAACGCGGCGATTACAACAGGACTCATTCAATCTGAAGTAATCGATAACGATCAAAATTGGGGAAACACTGCTTCTAAACAATACCTAATTGATTGGACTCCTCCAGTAATTAGCGCTTGTAACGATGGCGCCGCATCTGACATTGACACGGTTTACACGAACACACTTTCATGCAATTGGAATGCAGCAGATATACATTCTAGTATTTCTAATTACAAATGGGCCTTAGGAACCACTTCTGGAGGAACAAACATTATCACTTGGACTAATACGGCACTCAATACCGCTATTCAGCACCTATTGACGAACCCCATTTATGGCCAAACTTATTATTTCACCATAAAGGCTGAAAATGGCGCACTATTAAATTCTCAGTTAAGTTCTGATGGCCAAAAGTTGCTTCAAAATTCAAGTGCCGGTCAAATTGAAAACGAACTGGCGTCGCTTATCATATATCCTAATCCAAGCAGTGGTAATGGTTTTTGGATTGGTAATTTAATAAATCAAGCAGATGTCTCAATATATGACGCTACAGGAAAACTAATTCACAGTACTACCATAGAAAACAGCGGTTTTATTGAAACGCCTCAGTTATCTATTGGCTATTATAACGTGGTTATAAACAGTCGTAATCAATTAATTATCAAAAAGTTAGTTATTAATTAATCGGTTTAAGGGAAGGAAAAAGATAAAATTTTATCTGCAAGGACATCACTCAATAGAATATTGGATTCCTGCGTCCATCCCGCAATGTGAGGTGTTAAAATAACACTTGGTTCATTCATTAAAAATAATAGAGGGGCTGGTATTTCCTTATTAAATAAGGATTCGAAACTTTGTGCCTCAAACTCCAAAACATCCAGTCCTGAAGCTTTTATTTTTCGGGACTGGATTGCTCTTACGAGTGCGGAAGTGTCCACAATTTTTCCTCTAGAAATATTAATAAAATAAATTGGTTTAGAAAAACTAGCGAAAAATTTATCATCGGCATAATAATATGTTTCGTCTGTTAGTGGCAGGTGAAAGGAGACAACATCTGCCTGATTAAAAATCATTTCTAACGTGGAATTTATAATTCCATTTTCATCTGGAACAGAAACATACTTGTCGTGTGCTAAAACGGTAACACCAAAAGCGACGAGTTTTTCGGCGAATGCCCTGCCATTATGGCCAAAACCAATAATTCCCACTGTTTTGCCTTTTAACTCCTCTCCCCTATTGGATTCACGATTCCAGAAACCTTGTTTTATTTCATTATTTGCCACGTAAACATTATTCATACAGCCCAATAATAAAGCCAATGCATGTTCCGCAACAGCATTGCTATTCCCTTCTGGAGAATTAAAAAGGGCAATATTATTTTGCCGGCAATATTCTTGATCAATATTTTCTAGACCAGAACCTGCCCTTGCGATAAATCGTAAATTATTAAAGCGTGCTAAAAATTCTTGTCCTAAAAAATACCTGGATCGAAGAACCAAACCAAAAACGGTGGAAGAATCATTATAAATAAATTCTAAACTTTCACCCTCTGCATGAACACAATTATATCCCGCTGTTTTCAACCGATCAAAAAGAATTGGGTGAACACTATCCAGAAACAGAACTTTTCTTCTCATTTTTTAAATAAAACCCTAAAAAAAGGTGTTGTAAAATCAATTATCATAACTATCCACTCATGATTTAACCTTTAAACTATTAAAACGTCATTAAATCGCTTAAAAATCAATTTTAACGGCTAATATAAATTAAAAGTACAGAAATATCGCTTGGAGAAACCCCCGAAATCCTTGAGGCCTGTCCAATAGTAACAGGACGTACTAAGTTTAATTTTTCAATAGCCTCTAAACTCAAATTTTTCAATTGATCAAAAATAACATCCGAAGGTATTTTAACATCGTCTAATTTTAACATCTTATTAACTAGTTCCTCTTCCCGTTCAATATACCCTTCATATTTAAGAAGAATTTCGGTTTGTGCTAAAATATCAGGATGTAAAACAATTAACTCATCAGCAATTGCGCTAGCTTCTGGTGACACCTCTAATAAATCCGTTAAGGTGATTTGCGGTCGGAGAATTAAATTTGATAATTTAACTTGTTGCGTAATTGGTGCCGAACCTTTTGCCTCTAACATTGGGTTGGCGAATGCCGGACTAATACCTATCGACCGTAGCGCCCTTTTAAGCTTTTCTGTTCCCCTGATCTTTAACTGAACAGTATCCAATGCTGATTTATCAGCAAGACCAATATTATATCCCAATTCAGTTAAGCGAATATCTGCATTGTCTTGCCGAAGTAATATTCGGTATTCTGCCCTACTCGTAAACATCCGATAAGGTTCTTTAGTACCTTTAGTCACTAAATCATCTATTAATACACCGATATAGGCTTCGCTTCGCGATAAAATAAAAGGCGTTTTATCGTTAATTTTCAAATGGGCATTAATCCCTGCCATTAAACCTTGACAAGCCGCTTCTTCGTAACCTGTTGTGCCATTAATTTGTCCTGCAAAATACAAATTTTCAATTCGTTTAGTTTCAAGCGTATGCTTTAGCTGAGTAGGTGGAAAAAAATCGTATTCAATAGCATATCCTGGCCTAAACATTTTAACTTTTTCGAATCCAGGGATTGTTCTTAATGCATCAAGTTGTACATCTTCTGGTAATGAGGTACTAAAGCCATTAACATAAATTTCAATGGTATCCCACCCTTCTGGTTCAACAAAAATTTGATGTCTATCGCGTTCAGCGAAACGGTTTATCTTATCTTCTATACTCGGACAATAGCGCGGTCCCGTACTTTTAATAGAACCATTAAACATGGGAGATCTATCAAACCCCGTTCGTAATACGTCGTGAGTATTGGTGTTGGTATAAGTAATGTAACAAGGCCTTTGTTTTGTGAGATTTTGGGTGTCTGAATAGCTAAATTTGGAAGGGGTATCATCCCCATCTTGTAACTCCATTTTAGAATAATCTAATGAGCGACCATCTACACGGGGTGGCGTACCCGTTTTCATTCTACCAGCCTCAAATCCTAATGCTATTAACTCTTCGGTAATTCCTGTGGATGCTTTTTCCGCTGCTCGACCACCACCAAATTGTTTCTCACCCAAGTGGATCAATCCATTTAGGAAAGTCCCATTGGTTAATACAACAGTGCTCCCATAAATTGGAATACCTAATGCAGTGTAAACACCCTTAATAATTGAATCTTCCACGATTAATCCAGCACACATGTCTTGCCAAAAATCCACATTGGAATTTCGTTCTAGCAACATGCGCCACTCTGTTGCAAACAACATGCGATCATTTTGGGTACGGGGCGACCACATAGCTGGTCCTTTTGAAAGATTAAGCATTCGAAATTGAATGGCGCTTTTATCACTAACGATGCCCGATCCACCACCTAAGGCATCAATTTCGCGCACGATTTGCCCTTTTGCTACACCACCCATTGCCGGATTACAGCTCATTTGGGCAATAGTATTCATATTCATTGTAAGTAACAATACACTACTTCCCATTTTTGCTGCAGCATTTGCCGCTTCACACCCTGCGTGTCCGGCGCCAACAACAATAACATCATATTTTTTTAACATCTTAATAGTTTCACATGAAACATTCTATTTTGTTTCACGTGAAACAAAATTATCAATATAAAATTCTTCCTTTGATCGCATAATTGCAATTTCACTCTCTGTTTTATCATTATAAGCACATAAATGTAGCACACCATGAAAAACAACACGACACAGCTCATTAAAAAAATCTTTTTCAAATTGCTTAGCATTCTCGCCAACGCGTTCTAGTGAAATGAACAAATCACCGCTTATGTAATGGGCATGAGAATAATCGAACGTAATAATGTCAGTGAAATAATCGTGCTTCAAATAATCTTGGTTAATGGTCAAGAGATGCTCATCATTGGTAAAAATAATAGATATTTCGCCCACTTCCTTTTTCTCAGCACTTATTAGTTTGGGTAGAACTAAAACAAAAAATTCCGGATCGAATGCCGGAATTTCATCGTTCGTAAACTCATACTGTATCATTTCTTGAAATAAAGTGTTACCTTTTTTCCACTCTCTTCAAATTCAACCTCATCGGCTAAATTTCTCATTAAGAAAACACCCCTACCATTTTCTTTTAAAATGTTTTCTGGAGCGGTTGGATCGGGAAGATTCATGAAATCAAAACCAGGACCCTCATCCGTTATAGAAAAACAAAACTCCGTGGAATTATGTAAAACTAACAGTTCGATAATAAGAGTCTCTTGGCTGTTATTCCCATGATGAATAGCATTGTTTACCGCTTCTGTTACGCTAATTAATACATTTCCGTATGCGTCTTCGTTTAACGCTAACTCTAAGCATATCTCATCCACCAAATTCTCAACGGCTGTTAAAGCTTCACTATTTGATGGTAACTTAAGTGATTTTATTAATGTAAAACCTTCTCTCATAGATAGTTATATGAATTAATCATTCAAATTAAAGAATTGATTCGCCTTATCTTTGTAATACTTACTGAATGAAGGATCAACAGATTGTATGTGCTCAATTTGCTTTAATTTTTGCTTATTGTACTCATCAAATCGTATTAGGTTACTGTTATTTTCATTTTGACCTGATTTTGATTCTCTTTTTTCATCAAAACCCCTTTCCATTATTGCTTTTTCACTTTCTAATAATCTTGTTAAGATCTCTTTTTGTCTATTTATAATATCGTTGTTAGGCCGTTTATTTATTAGTGCTTTTTCTTGTTCTTCGAGTTCTTTAATTAGGGGAGAAAGTTTGTTACCCGAACCCTTTCCATCTTTATTCAACTCATTTCTCATTTGCTCTAACTTCTGTCTGATAGCTGTTTGTTCTGCTGCCATCTTGGCAATTTCCTTATTTCCCAAACCCAACATACCCATACCTGGCTTGTCGCCTGGTTTTTCACCCGGTTTTTCCCCTTCCTTTCCATCACCGGGAGAACTTCCCTTTTTTAACTTTTCTAATTGTTTTTTTAACATTTCCTTCATGTCTCCCGTGGACATAGAACCGGGTTTTGGTTTGCCATTACCTGGTTTGCTGCAACTACCCGAACCTTTCTGTTGTGCCTGCATTTCTGCTTGCATTTGTTGTAATGCCTCATTTAACAGAAGAGCCAAGTTATTGTAGGAGGTCATAGTGAGTTGTTGGTGCGTTTCTAAGTCTACAATCCGATGTTCATCTATGGAATTAATAGATAGTTCGTGATTATCCTTAATAATGGTTAATTCCTTATCTACAAAAGAAGCGATTTTAGGTTGCCTTTTAGCTAATGCCAATAAACTATCTTTAACAATTTCTGTATCTGTCACAATGTTACGTTGCAAACGACCTAATTTCTTATATGCAGGGCTTTTAGAATTAGTTTTTTTGAATTTGGTAATTAATGATTCTTGGTTGAAACTTAAAATCATAAGGCTTTCTAAGATATTTCTAATGGAATTCATGTCTTCCTCATTCTCTTTTTTATTTGCCGCTTCCTGATTATCGTTAAGCTGGTCTGCTAATTCGCTCATTTCCTCAGCGGCTGACTTTTGGTTTTCCCCTGCTTTTTTGTCTTTACCTTGCTCCAAAGATTCTTTCGCATCCTTCATTTCCTCACTAATACTTTCCTCGAGCGGTTTGGTGTCTTGAAGTGGTATTGGTTGATCTAACTTTTTATTTAATTCCTTAATTTCTTGAATATCCTTTTTAAGTTCCTCAAATTTCTTGTTTAATTCCTCTTGTTTTTTAGCGGCTTCCTCCTTAGAAAGTTTGTTTTCTTCCACTTGCTTCTTTAATTCCTCTTGTTCTTTTGCTAAACTTTTTAATTCTTTTTCTGCGTCATCTATTCTTTCGTTAACTTGGAGTTTTTTGAGCATTTCCAGACTTCTGTCAAGCTGCTTCTGCATGTCTTCCGCTGATTGGCTGATTTCTTGCATTTTATCTTTTAACTCTTCTTTATTATTTTCTCGCATTAATTTTTCGAGTTCATCCAGCAACTTTTTGAGTTCGTCATCCATTAAATCCTCCAATAGTTTTTCTATCAACTCTTGTTTCTCTAACACCTCTTTATCCATCTCGGACAATTGGTTTTTTTCTTCGGTACTTTGATTTAATTCAGACTTCAATTGCTCTAACGACTCCACTAAATTTTTCTGTTCCTCTTTCAACTGAGCCGCCTTATTTATTTTATTCCAATCATTTGACTTCGAATTAATTACTTCCTTTTTTAATGTTTCTACATTTTTTTGGAATTCTTGTGCTTTCTTTAACAACTTAGCTAGATCTTCTTTATTCTTTTGTTGATCCTCACTTCTATTTTCATTAAGTTCCTCTAAACTTGGTAATTTATAGGTGTTTAGTTGACTGCGTGTGCTTTTACTACCGTTTACTCCATCATTATCAGTTACAACAAAATAATATTCAATACGGTCATTTAGCTTCACATTTTCTCTTCTAAAATCAACAGCAAAATCAAACATTGACCTAGTACCATTAACCGCTTTAACGCTCATCGTACTTGTTTTTTTGTTACCATTTTCACCTATTAGGGTGTAAACAAAATTGAGTGACCTTAAGCCGTAATCATCACCAATATCACCTTGAAAATAACGTACACCCTCGGCAACTGAATCAATCCGTTCTGATAATGAGATTGTTGGAAAAGCATCCTTAACGACCGTAACATGGAGAGAAGTCGAATCTATTTTTGCTGAATATAAATTAAAAAGATCCAATTTAAGCGTTGCATTATTAGTAATTAACCTCTTGAAATTAAAACCATTACTAGTAAAAGTGATCTTTTCTTTATTGAATGATAAAACTGTTTTCTTCGTATTTCTTGTTAAAACACTCCATTCAATTTTAGTTCCTTCAGGAACTGTTATGTCTCCCGTATTGGTAATAAGCGTATTAACTTTTCCCAAATAAGATGGATAAATTAAGATCGCATCTAACTTACCAATAATTGATTTACCTAATAATTTATAATTGTATTTATCACTCTCATATTCATTTGCTATAAAATAAAAATTACCAGAAGTTTTTGGTTTTTTGATAATGGATACAAAAGTATTTTTACTCGTTTTTTCCATTAAAAACTTTCCATTAACACTTACTAAATAAACGTTTTCAGGTAAAAATGACCCTTTAAGCGTTAAATAAATCTTAACATCTTCTCCTTCCTCAAGTAATAGATGTGTATTATCAACACTAAAGTTAAATGGCGCAATGGGCTTATATTCTTTATTAAAATTAACTACTCGCTCAGTTCCTTGTGTGAGGATCGTTGGTATGAAAATGGAGATTGAAACCAATAAAAGAACCAGTGGTATAATAAATTTTAAGTATTTTTTATTATCTTTTATTTCAATCGCTCCAACAAAAGGGACAGTATTTAACTCTTGAGATCGCTGATACACGGTTGCATTTAACAATTCTAAATTCCCTTCCTGAGAAATTAATAAGTCATTTAATTGTAAGGTGTTTTTTAATCGATCCGAAATAGAGGGGAAGAATTTACCTATTATTTCACTTGCTTGATTTCTGTTTATTCTATTTCCAAATGAAAAAAGTTTACCTAAAGGAATAAGAATATATTTAACTAAAATAAATGTATTGAACGATAAAAATCCAAATAGGAAAAAGGCGCGAAATACCGAATTAAATCTTCCTAGATATTCTAAAATGGAAACAAATAGATATGAAAAAATTAATATTCCAAGAAAGAAGAAAATACCTTTAACAATTTCATTCGTATAATATTTTCGTATAAAAGCGTCAATTTGATTTACTAATCTATCGAATGTATTATCCATCTATTTTTAACTCATTTTTTATAAAACGTCTCATTCCTAAACGAAAGTAAAGATATAGTTTTATCTTCACAAGTATAATCATACCGAGCCTAATAGTATATAATATATTTATTTTAAATAATTAAAAAAATTTACTATTGTTATTAAGGGTGTTCAAATGTTTAAAAATAAAACCGAATATATTATCATTAATAAATAATTAAATTTAATCACTACTTATCATTATTAATTAAGTTCATTTATTCCTTTACTAAACAAAGAAAAGAAAGTATATGAACAATGAATGAACAACTCTTATTGTTGAAAAATAAACAAGAATGTTAATTAAAAAAGAGTGAATTACTTGTGTTAAAATAGCGCATAAAAATTACTAACTAATACCCTCTATGTAAAAAACAAATTGGCTTGTTATTTTATTCTAATTATCCAACAGAAAGTTACTATAAGTTATACAAATTAATAAACATAAATTAATACTTAGTGTTCACAATTATATAAATTAATTCATTGTAAATCAATGTTTTAAATATATTAAAAAAGATAAAAAGTTAATAAAAGCGCCAATATGTTAATTAAAATTAACTTTATAAAAAACTTTAATAATGGCAACAACAATACCAATAGGCAGCGATCATGCTGGCTTTCTATTAAAAGCAGCAATTATAAAACATTTAGAAAGTGGGGGATTGGAAACAAAGGATTATGGATGTTATTCAGAAGAAAGTATTGATTATCCTGATTATGCGCACCCCGTATCTGAGTATATTCTTTCAAACGAAGGATCCCTTGGTATATTAATCTGTGGTTCAGGTAATGGCATTAATATGACAGCTAATAAACATCAGGGCGTAAGAAGTGCTTTATGTTGGAATAATGAAATTGCACTTTTGGCGCGACAACATAATAATGCGAATATCATCGCTATACCAGCACGATTTATAACAATAGAAGAAGCAATTACAATGGTTGATACATTTCTAAATACAAATTTTGAAGGAGGCCGCCATCAATTAAGAGTGAATAAAATAAATTGTTAGTTTTTTTTATTCAGCCTAAACAAGGAACTAGCTATTCCATCAGCTTGCATTTTACCTTTCAAACTTAAAACCCATGAAGTATCTGTTTCGGTAATAAGTCCAACTTTAATATGAGTTGAAATAAGTTCTTCTTCCTCTTTTTTTAAACCACCAAATTCCAATGTTTTTTCTTTAGCAACCCCCCATTTCGTTCTTAAGCCAGTTAAAAAAAGTTCATTCCATTTATCTTCTTCACTCAAAAACTCCTCTTGATACCACGTATCATTTACACCTACATTTTTCCAATAAAGGGTGTTATTACTAACGTTCCATCTTCTACTTCTTTTAGTATAAGAATGAGCAGAAGGTCCAACACCTAAATACGGTTTCCCTTCCCAATACGCCGTATTATGTTTAGCATAAACCCCTTCTTTTGCAAAGTTCGAAATTTCATATTGTTCGTAGCCTTCTTGAGATAAACCTTGGATCATATCTATAAACTGTTCGTTTTGATAATCTTCATTTAACGGAATAAATTTCTCATTAAGCACCCAACTATGTACAGCTGTTTTAGGTTCAATAGTCAGGCAATAGGCAGAAATATGCGTTGGTTTCAATGCTATAGCGCTCTTGAGATTTATCAACCACTCTTCTTTACTCAAATTTGGCAAACCATACATTAAGTCTATAGAGATATTTTCGAAGCCAGCACTGCGTGCGTTTTGAACCGCCTCTATTCCTTGCTTTGCATTATGAGAACGATTCATCCAATTTAAATCTCCCTCTTTGAAGGATTGCAAGCCAATACTTAAACGGTTTATTCCTAAATTAATCCAATCGTTTAGTTTAGTTTTTGAGCAGTCATCTGGATTCACTTCAATGGTAATTTCCGCGAGAGGATTGACGGTAAAATTTGTAAAAATAGTATCAAGAAGTAGTGTAAATTCGTGTTTTTGCAATAAACTCGGGGTTCCCCCACCAAAATAGATCGTATCAACCTCTTCCGAAACTTCTTTATTTCTCAAAACAAGTTCCTTACACATAGAAAGAATCAGGTCATTTCTATATTTTTCAAAATTAGTAGAGAAGTGGAAATCACAGTAGGTACAACGTTGCTTACAAAAAGGAATGTGGAGATAAATACCCGCCACACCTTAATTTAAAACAAGTTTCTTAATGCTTGATTTACCGCTCTGTTCAATAAATCGTATAAAATACGTTCCAGCAGAAAGAGCTGCAAGATTCATTTTAAACTGTTGACCATTAAAATCATATTCTTCCATTAATTGACCAGTAAGAGTTAAAACTTGGATTGTCCCTGTTGTTTGATGCTCTAAACTGATCATTACAACACCATTACTTGGGTTGGGAAAAACCAACATATTACTGTTTTCAAGTTCATTTAAACCGGCCCCCGACACACAAAAATTAAGTGTAACTTGATCTCCAAAATCAGCACCACTAGTAGGAATTGAAGTGAGAGAATCACCCGCTTGACTAATATAAAGGTTGCCATCACCTGTTGCACACAAACCATTATTAGATAAGCCATCCCCGTAACTATCCATTAAAACATAGGCGTAACAGCCATAATTTAAACACCAAGTTTCACTAACCATTCCAGGTTCATCATCCGCATAACCATTTCCCGCATAAATAGCTGTACCACTCGTGTTTTGAAGTTCCCACGAAGTTTCTGAACCATAGCAATCTAAGGTTAAGTCCATTACAACAGAAACACCATTTAATACAATGGAAAAAGAATTATTCACGGCATTATTTAAGTTATTTTCATCCACTCCTGCATTTGTGTTTGTCACTGATGCACTGAATGTATGTGCCCCATTTGTAAGTGTGGCTGTGGGTAAAATAACCACAACAGATTGCCATTGAGGTAAAGTTCCTGACCAATTATAAATTAGGTTATTTACCCCATCAAATCCATAAGTAATTGTTGCAGTTGTTAAAGTGACCGCACCATTATTTACCAATGAGAAAGAAGGAGTAACTTCTGCTGAACAAAATGTTCCAGAAACCCCTTGTAAATTACTAACAGCGGGATCTACTTGTACAGGCACCCCCCCAGCAGGATCAAAGCCGTCAATAAATAATGCCCCACTAACTGAAGGATCCAACCAATATTTAAGTTGATTGGTACTATCACTACCTGCAGGATTCCATGAATAACTAAATTTTCCATATTCATCAGATAATGCTGCTGCTCCACAAGCCGAAGCCCCACCATGAAGTTGTCCGACAATCCTATGGTTTTGATCAAATATAGGCGATCCCGAAGACCCAGGTTCTGTAACTCCATCATCCCAATTAGTAATTCCCCAATGACTATTTGCTGGACAACCAGGCCAAGAAGTAGAAATTAACGGGTCATTTTCAAACGATATTTTTTTAATATCACCACTTGGGTGGTGAACACATACCGCCGACGCGGGTGTCACATTAGAGTTATCCCATCCAGCAAAATAAGGGACATAAGCAGCAGGGACAGTATTACCAATTAATCCTCCGATTATTTCTACTAAACAAAAATCAGATGCTGCACCTCGAGCCCTTAATACAGCCCCATTTAAAGAGACAAAACTAGGAGATGTCGCAGGGTTTGCGCAGTTAGTTGCCTGCCAATTAAATCGAAAAATCCATGATGCCGGATTACTGTAGCAATGATCAGCAGTCAAAACATAGGGCTTGCCATTATTTAAAACATTATTTACTAAGGCACCGGAACAAAAACCATTACTACCCGATACTAACATCACGGCACTATTTCGTTCATTCACCCATTGTGCACCGAGTGGGCAATTTACATTGATATTACATGCACCGGAACTTCCAAATGCTTTTTCTTGAAATTCATTTGAGGATCTATAACCGTGAGTAACGATGCCCAACTCTAAATAGCCAAGATCATTATTAAAAGGAACATACCATTCTATTATTACATCTTCTCCAGGAACAAGTTCTGAGCCTAATTGACCTTCATAAATATGATTTGCAGTGAATCGCCCTAAAACAAAAGATTTATCGGGGTTATAAATGAACAATTCATTTCCTTCTGGGATCATTAAATTTTCGAAAGTCAAATTTACTGTGAGCGCTTTATCGCAATGCACTAACAATCTCCAGATAAGATCTTTATTAGGCAACGTATCCCATGTACCGCAATTAAATAATGTGGAAGAACTTGGGTTATTAAATCCAAAACGCCAAGGGGACAAGCCCGCCTTATCTTTTATGGCGTCCTCTGCTTTCAATGCCACTACATCAGGCTCTAAAAAAGAAATTTTATCTATTGTCTTAAGAACACCACTAAATTTGTAACTTCTAGGGACACCGCCATCACCTTGTTGTGAAAAAGCAGTGTAACCGATAAAAAGAAAAATAATTAGTTTATTCATTTTTACTTTAATTTTATTTGGTGCGTTTAATACTACAACCCTTTGGAGTAGTATTTTTGATTTTAATTCGATTTCCTTGGTTTTTCGCTAACATAGCATTCATTAAGTAAGGAATTGTTTGAGTTCGATTCTTGTCCCAGATATTATCAATTGATCCCATATAAATCAAGGATAGTTTCTCATTAAAGAAATAGACGTGTGGTGTTGTTTTTGCCCCAAAAGCATTTGCTAACACACTATTTTCATCCATCAAATAAGGCATGTTATATGCTTTTTTTTCTGCGTGATTTTTCATTTCAATAAAAGAATCATCCCCCGTTCGTTTCCCTTCATTCGAATTAACAACCACTAAACCAATTTGATACTTAGCAGCCTGTTCATATAAATCATTGTATTGACCTTCCCAACCAGGGAAACTTTCAGATCCAACAACAAACGGACATGTATTACAACTAAAGATTACCACCAAGCCATTTTTTTTCATGGCTTTTATCAAGGATAAACTTTCCGTATTTGCAGACACCATCAATTTATCACTTAATGGCGCCCTATCTTTAAGTTTTATTTGTCCCCACAGTAAAGCATTCGAAAAAGAAATGGCTAAAAGGAAAAAAAGTGTTTTCATGATAATTAATTTAGCGGAGAATAATATACCAAAATTACAAATTAATCTTATAAAACAATTGCATTGAATAATTGAAAATCTTCTTCTAATCATTAAGTTTGTAACTTATGATGTCTACAACAAACGAAAAAACAATTATTATAGGAATAGGAGGAGGGAGTGGTTCTGGAAAAACAACCTTATTACGTCGTTTGGGGGAAGTTTTTAATGAACAGGCACCCGCCATTTTCAGCATGGACAATTATTACAATCCTATTGAAGCTCAACAAAAAGACAGTAATGGCATTGTGAATTTCGACTTACCAAGCGCCATCAATGAAGAACAGTTAACAAAAGATCTAATTTCATTATCAGCGGGGATTCCTATAGAGGTAAAAGAATATTTTTTTAATTCAAATCCCAATAAAAATGTATTACTTACCATTCAACCGAGTCGCATAATTATCGTTGAAGGATTGTTTCTATTTCATTATGAGGGGGTGAAAAAACTCCTTGATTATACCATTTTTGTAGATGTAGAACATGAAACCCAATTAGACAGAAGGATTTATCGAGACCAGGAAACCAGAGGATATAGCCGATCAGCTATTATTTATCAATGGGAAAACCATGCTTTACCTTGTTACGAAAACTATATTTATCCCTATAAGAATACCGCCGATTTTATTTTTAGAAACGACCACCGCGCCGACGAAGATTTTCAAGAATTAATGAAATCCATTCAATCCGCAGTAACTAATATAGAGATGCCTTGATACAAGAAAAATCATATAGTTCATTTAAAAAAGCTATTTGGTTTTTATTAGCGACGATTTCTTTTTTCACAGCAATAGGCATAGATCGGCTAGACAATAACACACAAATTACCCCAGTCGTTCAGCAAAAAATACAGGTTTCATTTCTGAATCACATTAAAGATTTAGAAAAACAAGTAGACAAGTTACTTAAGGGACCCATCCAACAGGAAGTAAAAAACCTTCCAACGAAAACCAATTTTTTCTTACATATTTTCCAAAATAATGAACTTGTTTATTGGAACACGAATCAACTCCCAATATCCTCGAATCTTAGCAATGAGGAAATAAAGAATGGCGTTTATAAATTGAGTAATGGCTATTACTATATATATTCTTGTATTAAAGATGAGTTGATCGTTCAGGGCTCCTTATTACTTCAGTCGTCGTATGAATTAGAAAATGAATACCTAGAAAATGAATTCAACCGATCAATATATGACGGCGTTTGCCCCATTACGATTACCAAAAAAAGCACACATTCCATTCACGACAACAAAGGGAAACCAGCCTTTTTTATCAGCAACACGACCCAATCCAACCCATTCACCGACCATAGCAATACCACATTTATATTTTTGATGTTCTCGTTTATAGCATTTTTGCTAGGCCTTTATTTTATTACGAGAGGACACCATTACCCTGCATTAATCTCATTTTTTCTGTTGATTTTAATAAGGTATTTATCAATTTATTATGTACCAATTAATTTATTTTCTAATCAAGAATATCAATCCGCCAGCCTCTTTCCATTTAACACGCTATTCCCAACTATATTAGGATTGACACTTAACATAGGAATACTTATTTATGGATTTTTCGTAATTGTAAACATTGTAAATACACGCAAAAACAAAATTTGGAGCCATGTATTTCTTTTTATTCTCTTTATTCTCTGGTGGTTGATCCTTGACTTTATTAAAATTTTAGTCGAAAATGCAGATGTTTCATTAACCCTAGACTTACCATTCACCCTTACCCTTTATTCGTATGTGCTAATTGTTATGGTTGCCGCGTTGTTTTATTCTTTTTATTATGGATTTGTTAAAACGATTAAACAGCTAAGCACATCACCCAAATTAATAAAAAAGACGTGGTTTTTCATTTGTTTGGCAACACTTTTATTTATTTTTTTCCGGACTCAAACACAAGAAGCTGCTAAGATTTCAATGCTTTTACCACTATTATTAATGACACTCATTTCCTTAGGCCAATTAAATACTAGAGGAAATAAAAATGTTGTATTACAGCTATTTATTTTGGCTTTATTTTCAAGCTCGTTTATAAAAGAACTGAATACACATAATCAGATAAAAGAGCGGGAAATTAGAAAATTATATGCGAACCAACTTTTACTAGACCGCGATTATGAGGCAGAAATCAATTATTCATCTTTTCAATCAGCTTTAATTAATGACACCCATGTCTGGCAACTTTTTAACTATAGAGAAATTAATCCAATACCCTCTCATGTAGGCGATTTTTTTGAGCGCTCTTACTTTTCAGGGATTTGGGATGGGTATGAGTTGGGTGTAACTATGTTTGATTCATCCTTAAATACAATTTTATCCAAAGATGGATTTGATAATTATCTCTTATCCGATTTGATTGAAAATCACAGTCAGCAATCAGAAATAAATCCCGCGATATTTTTTCTTAAAGATTCCTATTTAGGGTATAGTTATATTATTAAGCAGCCTATTCCTACTAATAAAGGAACTCTCGTGTTTAGTTTGAAATCAAAGAAAATACCCGAAGAAATAGGTTTTCCGAGACTCTTATTATCCAAACAAGCGAACGTATTAAATGGAATAGCAAACTATTCAATAGCAAAATATTTCATTGGAAAACTTGCAAAGCAACACGGAGAATTTCACTTTCCAACTAATTTGTCTTTTCTCAAAACAATACGTGGAAATAACGATTTCATCGAGTATGGTGAATATAATCATTATGTGTTATTTAAAGGAAGTGGAACGGCGGTAGTCTTATCAGAAAAAACGAAGACGAATTATGACGTGCTAACCTCTTTTTCTTATGTTTTTTGTTTTTGGGGACTTCTACTCGTACTAATAAACACAACCTACCTTTTATTTAAAAGAGCGCAGTATAGATGGACATTAGCCCTAAAAATTCAATTAATGTCAGTTTCCTTGGTAGTTCTTTCCTTGGTGTTTTTTGGTGCTGTTAGTGGCTTATTTGTCAGTCGTCAATACGAGTTATTTAATAGTAAATCAATAACAGATGAAGTGAAATCAATTTCGACGGAGTTGAATAATAAAACCACAAAAACGACTAAAATAAGCAAGGTCAATGATGGAACATTTTTTGAATTATTAACAGAGAAACTTTCGGTAATTTTCGAAACAGACATTAATATTTATGATTTAAAAGGTCGTTTGGTAGCGGGTTCAAAACCGGAGGTTTTTTCATTGGGCTTACAAAGCGAACAGATAAATCCTCGGGCCTACTATGAACTTAAATCAAAACACATAAGCTTGCATTCTCAAAAAGAAAACATAGGAAAATTATCATTTTATTCCGTTTACATGCCCATTTACAATGGAAAAAATGAAGCACTGGGTTATTTAAATATTCAACATTTTAATAAACAACGGGATTTTGAAAGACAAATCCAGTCTTTTCTAGTTTCAATAATGAACATATTTATATTATTATTAACGGGCGCCATCATTATTTCCTTATTGGTTTCTAATCGTTTAGTGCAACCCCTTAAGCAATTACAACTTAAGGTTAAGGCAATTAACTTTGGTAAAAGAAACCAACACATTGTATACTCATCACGAGATGAAATAAGCACCGTTGTAGATGCCTATAACAACAAGCTAGATGAGTTGGAGGAAGCAATTAAGCAACTGAAATCAAATGAGCGCGAATCTGCTTGGAGAGAAATGGCGAAGCAAGTCGCCCATGAAATCAAAAATCCATTGACACCTATTAAGCTAAGCGTACAACAATTGCTCAGAGTTTATGACGCGAATGACCCGGAATCGAAACTTAAAATTGAGGTGGTGGTGAAGGCCATCATTGAGCAAATAGACAACCTAGTTAAAATAGCGAATGATTTCTCACTTTTTGCCCAATTACCCGTTCCAATTAAAAAAGAAACGGATTTAATTTTACTTATAAAGAACATTTTGCCGATGTTCCTTTCTTACAAGAATATAAAAATAACATTGGAGAGTTCGCTGGAAAAATGCTTCGTTAATATAGATAAAGACCAATGGTTGCAGGTATTTAATAACCTAATAAAAAATGCTGCACAAGCCTGTTCTGACATGAAAAAACCAATTATTCAGATTTATGTAAGAACGGATAAACAAATGGTAATAATTGAAATAAAAGACAATGGATGTGGTATTCCACCCGATCAAATAGAAAAAATATTTACACCACATTTCACCACCAAATCAACGGGTAGTGGAATAGGACTTTCTTTAACCAAACAAATAATCGAAAATCATGACGGACAGATTTCGTTTATATCCACCGTAAATAAAGGCACCACTTTTACCATCAGGTTGGGTTAATCCTGAAAAAAAGCAAAAACAAAAAAGATTTTCTTAGAGAATAATAACCATTAGAAAAACATACCAAAGTATTGGCTAACTTTGTCAAAAAAGAAGTCATAAATTGACAACTTCAACATAATATAGCATGTACTGTCTTGATATATTGAACCGAAAACGGCTACCAACTTTAGAAGTAACTATTGGTGCGTTAAATCTAGGTGGTAAGGCGCCTATTCGATTACAGTCGATGACTACTACCGATACCATGAATACCGAATTGTCTGTTGAGCAATCTATTCGTATGATAAAGGCCGGTTGTGAGTTGCTTAGATTAACAGCTCCCAGTAAAAAAGAAGCAGAAAATTTAGGAGCATTAAAACAACGCCTTTTGGATTGTGGTTACAATACGCCAATCGTTGCTGATATTCATTTTACACCCAATGCGGCAGAAATAGCCGCTCGCTTAGTTGAAAAAGTACGCGTGAACCCGGGTAATTACGCCGATAAAAAGAAATTCGAAGAAATAGAATATACAAATGAAAGTTACCAAGAGGAATTAAATCGAATTGAGGAAAAATTCACACCGCTAGTTTTATTGTGTAAAAAACACAACACAGCTATGCGTATTGGTACGAATCACGGCTCTCTTTCGGATCGAATATTAAGTCGTTATGGAGATACCCCCGAAGGAATGGTGGCGTCAGCGTTTGAATTTATACAGATATGTGAGAAAAACGACTATAAGAATTTAACGATTTCCATGAAGGCGAGTAACACGCTGGTTATGGTTCAAGCGTATCGTTTGTTGGTTGCGAAAATGTTGGAAAATGGAATTTGCTACCCCTTGCATTTAGGCGTTACTGAAGCGGGAGATGGTGAAGATGGGCGAATTAAGTCCGCTGTTGGAATAGGCGCTTTGTTGGAGGATGGTATTGGAGATACCATTCGAGTTTCCTTAACGGAAGAGCCAGAATTTGAAATTCCAGTTGCCAGAAAGCTACTTAAAAAATTTGATTCAAAAAACACCTTTGAATTCCCAACATCCATTAACGAACTTCCTTATGATCCTTATTCCTATCAACGAAGGCCTTCAAGAGAAGTACATAACATTGGAGGAAAGTATGTTCCGGTAGTTATTGCTGATTTCTCCATGAAACAAACAATAATCCCTGCTAATTTTTACGGTTTCGGGTATAATTATTCTGTCCAGTTAGATAAATGGAATTTACAGGATTTAGCTGCTGATTATGTTTATATAGGTAATAACACGCTTAATTTTGAAGTTCCTGGAACATTAGGTGTAATTATGGATTTTGCTACGTGGAAAGAATATGGCACCACCAAAAAGGAATATTATCCATTAATAAAAGCAAAAGACCTTGAAGAATTGGATAAAAATCAACAGGCATTTTTAGAAGTAGAAGGTTCCGAATCATTACCTGAGAACCTAGCTGAATATACCGGACTGATTTTAGTCTTGTGTTCTAAATATAGTAATAAAACTCAACTTTTCAGAAAAGTATACATTGATTTATTGAACAGTAAATTAAACATACCGGTCATATTAAAAGTGGAGAATGATTCTTTAGATTCTGAAACGTTTCAATTACACGTTTCGAGTGATTGCGGCTCGTTGTTTATCGATGGTTTTGGTGATGGCTTGTGGTTAAGCGGTAATCAAGCACCAACATTGATAAATTCTACTGCTTTCGGCATTCTTCAAGCCACACGTTCCCGTATTTCAAAAACGGAATATATTTCTTGTCCTTCCTGTGGAAGAACACTTTTTGATTTGCAAGAAACAACCATGAAAATTAAGAAAGAAACGTCGCATTTAAAAGGGCTCAAGATAGGAATTATGGGCTGTATAGTTAATGGACCAGGAGAAATGGCAGATGCCGACTATGGTTATGTGGGAACCGGCCCAGGAAAAATAACCTTGTATAAAGAGAAAGTGGTCGTTAAAAAAAACGTTCCAGAATCGGAAGCCGTTGGTGCCTTGATAGATCTTATTAAAGAAAATAACGACTGGGTAGACCTTTAATTCGTCTTTCCGTTACCATTCCCAATCACTGTTCACACAATCCACAATTCATCGTTGATTACTCGTTAATCGGATCTTAGAGTCGCACGGTTTTTTTTAATACTTTTGAAATATGTCAAAGGCAATTGAAAAATATAATAAAACAGGTATTAAGACAAGTTATGTTTCTACCATAATTGGAATATCACTTGTTTTATTCATGATCGGAATCGTATTAAGTGGGATGTTTGGATTAAGTAATATTCAAAACCAGGCAAAAGAAAGTCTTCAAGGCGATATTTTTTTTAATCCAAAATTAAATGATGCCGACATAAAACAAGTAGAGCTTCGGATAAAGTCTTGGGGGGAATTTAAAAAAGTATGGTTTGTTTCTTCCGAAAGGGCCATTCAAGAATTTGGCGGAAAAGATCAAGCGGAGATCATAGAATTATTAGAGGGTGAAAACCCATTGCCTCCATCGTTATGTTTTTCTCCAAAGGTTCAATTTGCGAATAAAAGCGGCATGAAAAAAATCAAATTAAAACTGTTAAAATATTTTCCAAATCAAATCGATGAGGTGAACTACGATGAATCAAGTGTCGAAAAAGTAAACCTTGGTTTCCAACAATTTGTTCTATTATTTTTGTCGATTGCCGCCCTTTTAATTATCATAGCCGTAGCAATGATAAACAATACAATAAGGATGTCCTTATATTCTAAACGCTTTACAATAAAAACAATGACCTTAGTAGGCGCCACCGGGAGTTACATTCGCCGCCCTTTTCTTTTGAAGTCTGTTATTCAAGGCTTAATCTCTGCCATCGTTGCCCTATGCTTACTCATGACTGTTTTCTTTGCGCTAAACAATGTTATAGAAACAATAGAGATTACATTCACTTGGCAGGTATTATTACTATTGATAGCTTCTTTGATTCTAATAGGAATTTTTATTACACTTGTATCAACATGGTTTGCATTAAACAAGTATCTTCGCATGAAATTAGATGATTTATATTAAAAAGCCATGAATAATCCAATCAAACACTTCGGTTTCCAAGCAGAAAACTATAAAATTCTTTTAATAGGATTAGCAATTAATGTAGTAGGATTTTTATTAATGATTGGCGGAGGATCTGAAGACCCGAACAAATTTGACGGTGAAGCTCTTTTTAGTACGGTAAGAATTACTATCGCACCAATTTTTATTTTAGTTGGTTATGGTGTTATTCTTTTTAGTATCATGAAAAAACCAAAAAACCAAGAGTCACCGGAAAAGGAAATGGCTCAAAAGGAAAAAGAACCTTCTACTATAGTAAAGCAGAAAAAATAAGCCTCAAAAATGACTTTTTTACAAGCAATTGTATTAGCAATCATTGAGGGTTTAACGGAGTTCCTCCCTGTATCTTCAACTGCTCATATGATTTTTACCAGCTCTATTTTCGGAGTGGAGAAGGATGTTTTCGTCAAAATGTTTCAGGTATCTATACAATTCGGAGCTATTCTAGCGGTTGTTGTTTTGTATTGGAAAAAATTCTTTGATTTCACATCGTATAAATTTTATTTAAAAATAACATTGGCAGTAATTCCGGCGTTGATCCTTGGAAAACTTTTTGATGATAAAATTGAGGCCGTTCTTGAAAAACCAATTCCAATTGCCCTTGTTTTAATTTTTGGAGGAGTGATTTTATTATTCATCCATAAAATATTTCACGATACACCGATAGATGATGAGTCAAACATTACTAATAAAAGTGCGATTACCATTGGCTTTTGGCAATGTTTAGCCATGATGCCAGGGACAAGTAGAGCTGCAGCGTCGATAATTGGAGGAATGCAACAAAAACTAAGTATGCGAATGGCCGCTGAATTCAGTTTCTTTCTCGCCGTACCCACTATGCTTGCTGTTACTTGTTACTCTATTTTTCTTAAAGATTGGTCTGTTCCAATTAGCGGGAGTAAGTTTGTCGAGATGAAAGGATACGAAATGTTACTTCAAGGAAACCACCTCTTATTGTTCATTATTGGCAATGTTATTGCTTTTTTTGTAGCCTTATTAGCCATCAAATTTTTCATAGGTATTCTTAAGAAATATGGATTTAAAATGTGGGGGTGGTACAGAATTGTGTTAGGTGTGTCGTTCATAATTTATTATAGTCTTATTGCTTAGTTTTTCCATATGTTAGATTATCAAGCCGGCGAAACCTTATTGATAGACAAGCCATTGGGTTGGACATCTTTTGATGTTGTTAACAAGATCCGCTGGAATATTAAACAAAAACTTAATGTTAAAAAAATCAAGGTGGGCCATGCAGGAACTCTTGACCCATTAGCAACGGGTCTGTTGATTATTTGCACCGGTAAAAACACCAAACTTATTGAGGGAATGATAGGCGAAGACAAAGAATATACTGGTACCATTTTACTGGGAAAAACAACGCCGTCATATGATTTAGAAACTGCTTTTGATCAGGAGTTTGAAGTTCCTCCCGCATCAATGGAGGAGTTGGAATCTATTCGTCTTTCTTTTCTGGGCGAACAAGAACAGGTTCCACCGATATATTCCGCTAAGCAAGTGAATGGAAAGCGCGCATATGAATACGCTCGTGAAGGCATAGAATTAACCTTAAAACCCAATACCATTAAGATAAGTTTATTTGATATTGATGCAACAAATTACCCAGAAATCACCTTCATTATTAAGTGCTCAAAAGGAACTTATATCAGATCATTAGCCCATGATTTCGGTAAAAAGGCAGGAGTCGGCGGAACGTTAATTTCACTACGCAGAACAAAATCGGGATCATTTTCGATAGAAGAATCAAATTCTATGGAAAATTGGCTGGAAGAAATGAGTATTTAAGTCCTAATTATTTTCTTACCTTTAACTCAAAAAATTAATTGTATGAAAATAGCAACTCTCACATTTTTAGCCCTACTATTTATCCAAACGAACGTAATTTCCCAATGTCAGTTTGTTTACGTAAGCACAAACGGTACCCCATTAGGATTGGGAACACAAGCTTCCCCATTGGATATTCAAACCGCATTACTAACAGCGGGTAACGGCGCATATATACGTTTAGCAACCGGACAATATTCTATTGATAATAACCTTTCGCTTAATGGCAACAACATAACCATTGAAGGTGGATTTATTGATACAATGGCATGGACAAAGACAAGTTTGGCAGGTGCAAGCACTATATATAGAACGAATCTTAATCCACAAGGGCCTAATACATCTTTACGGATCAGTGCTTTCGAAATTTCAAATAAAAGTTTTTTTCGTTTTCAAGACCTTACGATTCAAGTAGCTAATGCAGCCGCTTCTTCGGCGGCGACTCCTTATGGAACCTCTGTTTATGGCGTTTATTTGGATAGTTGTTCTGATTATAAACTGGTTCGTTGTCAATTAATAATTGGAAATTCTTCAAATGGTTATAACGGCACAGCAGGATCAAATGGCCTAAGCGGAAGTAATGGAATTTTAGGTTCTGCAGGTTCTTGTAATGGTGGAACGTGTACATTTAGCAGTGGTCAAGCAGGGGGTGCAGGAGGTGCGGGAGGTCAGGGTGGAGGCGGAACTGCAGGAGGCTCAGGAGGCGCGGCAAATACAGGACAACAAAACAATGGCGTTGCCGGATCTGTTGGAACAGGAAGAAATGGAGGCGGTGGTGCTGGCGGTGGTGCTGGCGGCGACGAATGTTCTGGTAATAATGCCGGATTAAGTGCATCAGGAGGCGCCTCTACTTGTTTGCCCGGTGGTACTGGTGGCGCAAGAGGATTAGACGGTGATCCTGGAGGAGACGCAACAGATGGTGCTAATGGTGTAGCAGGAACGAACGGAGTAGCAGGTGGATTGGGCCCCAATGGCCTTGTCATAAATGGATTTTGGACACCAGGAGCACAGGCTCCATCGGGAACCTTTGCTTGTGGTGGTTCAGGAGGAGGCTCAGGAGGAGGAGGAGGCAGACAAGTGTGTACTTTATGCGACAATGGTCCTGGAAATGGAGGTTCAGGTGCAGGTGGTGGCGGACAAGGTGGTGACGGCGGTACAGGTGGTTATGGCGGTGGAAGCTCTTTTGGTATATATCTAAATGATAATGGGCCTTCAGGTCAATTCATGGATTGCTTTGTTTTAATGGGTACTGCAGGATTAGGTGGCACAGGAGGTGCAGGAGGAATTGGTGCAGCTGGGGGAATTGGCGCCGCGCGACAAACTACTTGTTCGTCTGAAATAGGTGAAGGCGGTAAGGGAGGAAATGGGGGAGCAGGAGGAAATGGTGGTGCTGGGGGAAATGGTGCTTCAGGAATTTCGGAATCTATTTATTTAGCGTCTGGAGATTCTTTAGCCATGGACTCTATTTCTTTCGATTTAGCGGGTCAACCAGAAATACAAGTTTCATATGCAACTTGTACGAATCAATCCATGACAGTAACAGATATATTGGCCGGACCAGGCCCTGCCTCTTGGACCTTTACCTATCCATCTTCTGTTGCGGTGTCTAACGTGAACCCAACTACGATGGCTTCCCCCCTTGTTGGTTATACAAGCATACAACTTCCAACGTCAAATTACCTGGACTTTATAAATATAACATGCCAAAGTGATGAAGTTGCTCTTGATGTTTCGATTTGTCAAGGAGATAGTTATTTATTCAATGGCACGTCTTATACTCAAGCGGGAACTTACACTTCTAACCAAACAAATATGCAAGGGTGTGATAGTTTAGTGACTTTAAACCTGTCCTTGGAGCAAATTAATAACACCATTTCTGCTAATGGTTTGGTGATAAATTCTAGCTTACCTGGTCTTCAATACCAATGGATAAATTGTACGACTTTAGGAGCCATTCCCGCAGCAACAAGTGCAAACTATACGGTTACGCAAAATGGCGTTTATGCCGTTGTCACCACTAATTCTAATGGTTGTACCGACACATCCAATTGTATAACTATTAATTATGTTTCTATTGAAGAAGGAAGTTTGTCAGGCATAAAGGTCTTTCCTAATCCAGTGCAAGACATGTGGAGCATAACATTTGATGAGGCGTTTACTGGCTCCATCAATTTATTTGATGCCAATAGTAGATTAATAGATAACTTCTATATTGACGGTTCAGAGTCATTCACAGCGAAAATGGATTACGCACCGGGAATTTATTTTGTTGAAGTAAGATCAATAGATGAAAAACAAATAATGCGAATAATAAAAAATTAAGTGCCCCCTCTTATTGTAATGAATTATGAATAAAATTATTTTATTTGTTGTAATTGTTTTTCAAGTATCCTTTTCTTTTGGTCAAACAGATACGCTTTTTTGGTTTGTTGCCCCAGAGGTCGCTCAAAGCCATGGCGACAGACCAATTGTATTGAGGTTCGCGACCTTAAATACGGCCGCAACAATTACCATCTCTCAGCCCGCAAATCCTGCTTTTCCAGTACAAATAATTAATCTTGGAATTAATGCAGCACAAACACTCGATTTAACAGCTTGGGTTGATATAACAGAAAATAAACCACCAAACATGATTTTGCCTTTCGGGTTTAAAATTGTTTCCACCACCCCTATCATGGCTTATTATGAAGTAACACCAAGCTGCAATTGTAACCCGGATATATTTACGCTTAAAGGAAAGAATTCCTTGGGAACACAATTTATCGTGCCTTTCCAAAACTTTCTTAATAACGCAGCCTATGCACGCTCTGGTTTTGACATTGTGGCTACTCAAAATAATACAACGGTCACTATCAATCCAAAAAACGATATTGTTGGGCATCCTGCCAACGTTCCTTTTGTAATAATTCTTCAAAAAGGAGAAACTTATAGTGCCCAAGCGGTAAGTACCTCTGCTGGATTGCATTTATCTGGATCAACAGTTGTTGCTGATAAACCGATTGCCATTACTATTGTTGATGATTCTATGTCTGGCGCGCCTTACGGTGGCTGTGCCGATTTAATGGGGGATCAAATCATTCCAATTTCTGTTACAGGCAAAGAACACATTACAATTAAAGGATATTTAAATGGTCCTGATAAAGTTTATATTGTTGCCACCCAAAATAATACGCAAGTAACAATAGACGGCGTTAATGTCGCCATATTAAACATAACAGATATGTACGTTCATACTCAAACGAACGCTACGGCTTATACACAAACAGATAAACCGGTTTATGTTTTGCACACCTCTGGGTTCGGTTGTGAGGTTGGAGGCGCAATTGTCCCGCCGATTGTGTGTACCGGTTCAAACACGGTTGCTTTCGTTCGGTCTACCAACGAGTTTTTCGCGATTAATATTTTAGTGCCGACGGGGGGAGAAAACACATTTACGCTAAATGGCTCCCCAGCAAATATAGGTCCGGGGATATTCCAGCCTGTGCCCGGAACAGCGGGCGCATGGAAATATGCACAAATTGATGGAACGTCATTTATCGGTGTACAGCAAGCAAGTAGAGTAGAAAATCCCAACTCTAAATTTCACCTCGGAGTAATTCATGGTGGTGCAAGTTCGGGTTGTAGATATGGGTATTTTAGTGATTTCGCTGCCTATAAATATGAAATAGAGTCTAATGCATCCATTCTTTGTAGTGGCGATACCTTAGCATTAACAACGGATTCTTTGCCAGGGGCAACGTATAATTGGACGGGTCCTTTAGGGGTTAATTCTAATGGTATTAACCTACAGTTACTTAATGTTGTTCCTGCGCAATCGGGAAATTATATAATAAGTGGATTTACAGCGGGATCATGCGAATTAATACCCGATACAGTAGCTATAATTATCATTGCCACACCACCTCTTCCCGGTATAATAACGAATTCACCCTTGTGTTTTGGAGATACTCTTTTTGTTTCAACAAATGCAAGTTCTTTTTTCTCCCTTGATTGGATTTTTAACGATACCTTAAATTTACAAGGTTCCAACTTTAATTTAAGCGCATTATCTCCAGGTAATTACACGGTTGAATTAGTATCCTCTTTAGGAAATTGTATATCTCCAATAAATCAAGATACCATCGTTGTTTTTAACCCTAACTCAATTCAATATGCCGGCCCTAGTGATACTTGTGGCAACGCAATAGGGTTCTTAAGTAGCTATCAAACGGACCCCTCTGATCCAATGACCGGCATAACTTGGTACGATGCAAACAATAGTATAGGATCAGGACAAACATTAAACAATGTAACTGCCACGAATGGGGCATATTCCACCCAGACATATTGGGTAGAATTAACAACTCAAAATAATTGCACTGCGGCAGACACGTTTTCAATAACGTTTAATCCTTATCCGGCGATTAACCTCAGCTTAAGCCCCTTATGTGATGGAGAAACAGCCACGTACACTACCGCATTAGCGTGGTCCACAATTACCCCTCCTAACATCAACTGCACTTATTTTATTAACTATGGTGATGGTCAAACTGGAACGAACGCCAATGGCACACATATATATGATTCTATAGGTAATTATACTGTTATAGTAAGCGCGACGAGTTCTGAGGACTGCCCAATGAGTGACACCGCTAACGTAATTATTACATCAATACCGCAACTTATTCCACAGGTTACCCCTCAATGTGGCCAGGTGGCAGATTTTAGTGCAGAAATACTAACTGGAAATTATGTTATTGACCAACTTTATTGGACAATCACAGGAATTGGAGATTTCAACACACAGGAATTTACTACAACCTTCACAAGTCCAGGCAATTATATTGGGACATTATTTATAGAAGGAGAAAACGGGTGTGATTTTAATACACCACTTCTATTCACCATTATTCCTTCAGTTACCATTGAAAACTTAGAAATCCCTAATGTTTTAACTCCTAACAATGACGGAATAAATGATGTATTAACAATTAATTCTTTGTTTGTAGATTGCACAGAATTTACCCTTTACATAATTAATAGATGGGGAAATCTTGTCTATGAAATGAATAACCAATCTCTTTTGTTTAAAGGAGAAGACCAAAATGGAAATAAATTAGAACAGGGGGTTTATTTTTATCGATTAATTACCAATGATGGTCGTGAGGCTGCGGGGCATATTACTATTTTATAGTGCGGACTTAATACAACTCATTACTGCAGTAGGATTTTCCCAAGGTGACATATGACCGGCCCCATCGATTAGGTAGAGCTGTTCAGGAAACGCGATGGTTTTTCGGCGGTATTCTTCCACCTCAATAAGCCTGTCCAACACCCCATGAACGAAAAGATAATCACGTGGATTTTCTTCAATATGAGTACTAAAATCCGTCCTATTTCTCATGGCTAAGGACGAAAAAGCAATGGCACTCGCCTCCATTTTTTTTGCTTCCTTAATTAAAGATAAAATAGTTTCTTCGTGTTTTTTTATATCATGAAACAAGTGTGGAATAGCTTCTTGAATAAAGAGGTTTTTTGCTTTCAAAACGAGTGAAGCAACACGCACCCGGTCTTTTTTCTTCTGTTCCCCGTCCGTCCAAAAATTAGAATTAAGTAAAACGACTTTTCTACAACCAGGCATTATTCTTTTAATTTCTAGCGCAACATAAGCACCCATCGAATGTCCAACGATGGAAAAGGAATTTATTCCCAGCATCTCTAGTGTAGAGATAACTTGCTCCGCTATCCAGCATATAGAAGGCTCTTCTGGTGTGTTTTCTAAAGCGGAATTCCCATGGCCAGGCAGGTCAATAAAGATACATTGGCACTTAAGTGTTGCGAGGGGTAACACATCCCACATGGTGGAGGATTCTAAAAAACCATGAATAAAAACTAGGGCTGGTCCAGAACCAAAAACACGTGAATAGAGCATTTTAAGCGTTCATCAAATCTTCAATCGCTTCTGCTTCAAGTGGGATGTTTTTCATCAGGTTAACTGGCTCTCCTTTTTCTTGGACAACTAAATCGTCTTCCAAACGGATTCCTAAATTTTCTTCCGGGATGTAAATACCTGGCTCACAAGTAAAAACCATTCCTGCTTGAATTGGTTGGTGCCAAAGACCCACATCATGCGTGTCAAGTCCGATAAAATGAGAAGTGCCGTGCATAAAATATTTTTTATAAGCAGGCCATTCGGGTTTTTGGTTTTTAATATCGTCGATTGAAATTAGATTAAGACCAACGAGTTGCTCCTCCATTAATAACCCGACATTTTTATGATAATCCGCCATAATTACGCCAGGCACCAACAATTTTTCTGCTTCTTTTTTTACATGAAGCACGGCATTATATACCGCCTTTTGACGTTTTGTAAATTGACCAGAGACCGGAATGCACCTCGTTAAGTCAGATGAATAATTAGCATATTCTGCAGCAACATCTAGCAAAATAACTTCGCCGTCTTGACATTGTTGGTTGTTTTCAATATAGTGAAGCACACAAGCATTTTTTCCCGATGCAATGATTGGCGTATAAGCAAAACCTTTCGATCTGCGTTTAATAAATTCATGTACAAGTTCCGCTTCAATTTCATATTCCCAAACACCGGGCTTTACAAACCCCAAAAGCCTTCTGAAACCGGCTTCAGTTATATTACAGGCCGTTTGCATTAAATCTATTTCTAGTTGGCTTTTAATAGCGCGAATTTGATGTAATATTGGCGCAGATTTCAATGTCTGATGCGCGGGGTATTCAATCCTCACTTTTTTAATAAATCGATCTTCCCTTGTTTCTACCTCTGTTGAAGCTCTTAAATGTTCGTTGGTATTTAGATAAATAGCATCGCAATCCGCCATTAATTGCTTGAAGATGACAGGGAATTGTTGCAACCAATAGACTGTTTTTATCCCAGAGACTTGCAGCGCGGACTCTTTTGTAAGTTTCTCCCCTTCCCAGATGGCAATTAATTCACTAGTTTCTTTTAAAAACAGTATTTCTTTATGAGCGGGATTACTCGCATTAGGAGACAGGACTAAGATAGACTCTTCTTGATCAACCCCACTTAGGTAAAAAATATCACGATGTTGCTGAAAGGGCATCGAGCTGTCTGCGCTTATTGGGAAAACATCATTGGAATTAAAAACGGCTAAGGCGCCCTTTTCCATTTGTTTAACAAAAGCCTCCCTATTTTGAATAAAAAGCCCTGCGTTTATAGGTAAATATTTCATTGATATAAAGTAATCTTACTGTTTAATTAACCTAAAATCATGCTTCCCCAAACCATCATCATAGGTGTACCAAAGCTCCGATTTTGTTAGGCGTTCAATCGTATAACTACGTGGAGCAGTTGCGGTTGAAGAGTTCGCCGTCAAAAGAAAATCCCCCGCGCCTAAAATTGTTAATAGGCTGCGTTCGCCTTCAAAATCCCATCCTCCGGAAGTATTTAAAACCTGGTCAAAGGTGTCAATAAGTTGTCTCGAATAAGTTCCTTCTTCATTGAACGTTTCTTTATAACTATTGATTAATAAGTCACCTGTAAAATCGATGTTATTAAGGAGATAGGTTTCCAGTTTCCAAGTACCTCTAATATGACTCGCCGCCATATTTTTTAAACCTCCCTCCGAATATTTCTTACACGAAAACAACCCGATTGAAAGAAATATCATCGAGAGAAAAATAAAGCGTTTCATAAATTTATATTTTAACAAATTAACTAAAAAAAAATCAAAAGGCCATCTATTTAAACCAACTGGAGTAAAAAACATAATTATCAGCAATTCGCATTACCTCCCCCTCGAAAAGTTCAGGAGACAAGGTCTTAATTTTTTTTGCGGGAACACCACCGTAAATACTCCAAGATTCCACACGTGTCCCCTCTAAAACGACCGCCCCAGCAGCAATAATACAATTTGATTCAATATGGCAATTATCCATAACAATTGCCCCCATTCCAATCAACACATTGTCTTCAATTGTACACCCATGTACAAGCGCATTATGTCCGATGGATACGTTATTTCCAATAGAAACGGTTGTTTTTTGATAGGTACAATGTAATACGGCACCATCTTGAATATTAACTTTATTTCCGATTCGAATAGAATTCACATCTCCTCTAATAACGGTATTGAACCAAACAGAGCATTGTTGTCCCATTACCACGTCGCCTATTATGGTAGCGTTCTCGGCTAAATAACAATCTTCACCGAATTGAGGAGAAAGATCTTTACAAGATTTAATTAATGCCATTGCTTAAAAGAATATGTTTTGTTATTTCCAACTTGCGCCATTTTTTTCATCCTTAACATTAATGCCAGCATTTAGGAGCCCGTCTCTAATTTTATCCGATGTTGCCCAGTCTTTATTCTCTCTCGCATTTGACCTTAAATTCATCATTAAGTCCATCACACCGACTAAACGATCATCCTCTAATTTCTCAATGGTAGGTTTTAATCCCAGAACGTCGAAAACAAAACCGTTCATTTCTTTTTTAAAGAGATTCAAATCTTCTTTATTTAGTGATTCTTTGTCTTCAAGGACTGCATTGATTTGTTTAACGGCCTCAAATAAATTAGCGACTAAAGCGGGCGCATTAAAATCATCATCCATTGCTGCATAAAAACTATCGATAAGCGTTGAAACATCCAAAGTTGATTGATTGGAAGGAACAATCAACTCTAAGTTTTCTACTGATACCATAAGTTTTTTGAATCCTTTTTCTGCCGCACTCAGCGCCTCACTTGTAAAGTCTAGGGTGCTTCGATAATGTGCCTGCATCATAAAAAAACGGACAACCATTGGATCAAATCCTTTATTTAGCAACTCGTTTTCTCCTGAAAACAATTCGTTTGGCAACAAGGAATTCCCGGCTGATTTACTCATTTTTTTTCCGTTAAGCGTGAGCATATTGGCATGCATCCAATAATTAACTGGTTTTTTACCAGTCGCAGCACAACCCTGCGCAATTTCGCATTCATGGTGTGGAAATTTAAGATCCATTCCTCCTCCGTGAATATCAAATTCCTCCCCTAAATATTTACCGCTCATGGCGGAGCATTCTAAATGCCATCCTGGAAAACCAATTCCCCAAGGCGATGGCCACTTCATAATATGTTCTGCCGAAGCATTTTTCCAAAGGGCAAAATCAAGTGGTGCTCGTTTTTCATTTTGGCCGTCAAGTGGCCTCGAATTAGCAATTAAATCCTCAATTTTTCTTCCGGACAATTCGCCATAAGGATATGCCGTATTATATTTTTCTACATCAAAATAGACAGAGCCATTTGATTCATATGCAAAGCCATTTTTAAGGATCGAATGAATAAATTCGATTTGTTCGATAAGATGTCCTGTAGCAGTGGGTTCAATATTTGGTGGCAGCGCATTAAAAGCTTGCATAACTTGATGAAAATCGATGGTGTATTGTTGTACAATTTCCATCGGCTCCAATTTTTCTAAGCGCGCTTTGATTGATATTTTATCCTCCCCTTCATCCGCATCACTTTCTAAATGACCAACATCTGTTATGTTTCTTACATAACGAACCCGGTATCCAAGATGAAGTAAATAACGGTAAGCCAAGTCGAAAGAAATAAAAGTCCTACAATTTCCTAAGTGCACATAATTGTATACCGTTGGCCCACAAACATACATGCCTACAAAATCCTGATTGATTGGACAAAACAATTCCTTATTACCACTTAGGGTATTGTAAATAGTTAGGCTACCTTTTCGCATTGTCATGGAACGTGATTTTATACAAAGGTAGAAAAACAAGGGGAAAGTTGTAAAATTTGTAGATACCATACTTATACTTATTTTTGACCATGATAAAACGATCAGTTATTATTACAGCAGGAGGAATAGGACGACGTACAGGAAATGTAATACCTAAACAATTTCTGCTTATTGGAAACTTACCCATTTTAGCACATACGATTAACGAGTTTTATTCATTTGATAATACCTTAGAGATAGTAGTTACCCTGCCAAATGACTGGGTTGATTATTGGAAATCCTTAATTAATTCCATCAGCTTTACTGTTCCACATAGTATTGTGGTAGGAGGTGTCGAGCGATTCCACTCAATAAAAAACGCACTTACTACTGTCCATGGTGAGCACATAGCCATCCACGATGGCGTAAGGCCGTTCGTATCAGTGGCAACTATTGAACGTTGTTTTTCCTCGCTAGAGAAGTTTGAAGCGGTTGTTCCAGTCGTTGATTTAAAGGATACGATAAGACAGGTAAATGGGAATGATAATTTTGCAGTAGACCGGAAAAACTTTCGGATTATTCATACTCCGCAATGTTTTCACGCGGAAATAATTCGGCGTGCCTATCGCCAGGAATTTACCGAAAACATAACAGACGACGCCTCTTTGGTGGAACAATTGGGAGTAAAGATACATTTTGTACCAAGCAACCAAGAAAACATTAAAATTACCGACCAGTTTGATCTTACAATCGCTCAATCTTTTATAATGAAGCCATGATTCAACCACCAGCATTAAATCCAGGCGATCTTATTTATATTACGGCACCAGCAAAATTCATGGATCCACAAGCGGTTTTGTATGCGAAAAAACACCTCGAGCAGAATGGCTTCAAGGTGTTGATTAGTAAGAATTGTTTTGGCAACCACCATTATTTTTCAGGAACGGATGAAGAAAGGTTGTTGGATTTTCAATTTGGGATAGACCACCCCGATGTCCGAGCGATCCTTTGTGCAAGAGGCGGTTATGGATGCGTTCGTTTAGTAGACCGAATAAATTGGGCGAACATGTTACGAGAGCCTAAATGGTTGATTGGATTTAGTGATATTACCGTCTTTCATCACCGCCTGAATAAATTGGGCGTTCAAAGTATTCATGGTTCTATGCCAATTAATTTTGAAAAAAACACCGAAGCGGCATTAACAACCTTAATAAACACCCTTCAAGGCTCTTGGCCACAATTCTTACTACCCTCCAATCAATCCAACAAAGCGGGTATAGCCACGGGTAATTTAATTGGTGGAAATCTCAGTATTGTTTATAGTATGCTAGGCACGGATGATCAATATGATTTTGAGGATAGTATTCTGTTTTTGGAGGATGTCGGAGAACATTATTATCAAGTTGAAAGAATGTTGTACGCGTTTAAAAAAGCGGGCGTCTTTCAAAAAACAAAGGGATTAATCATTGGCGGCATAAGCGAATTAGAAGACACGGACCCTCCATTAGGCCGTACAATACAAGAAATGGTGTTAGATCAACTTGAGTACACGAGAATCCCGGTTTTATTTGGTTTCCCAGGGGGACATATCGCAGATAATAGAGCGATAATAGTTGGAAAAAAAATACTGCTCACAGTTAGTGAGGAGGAAACAAGTGTTATTTATTTAAATTAATTCTAAATAAGACATTATTGCCCCTTTTAATCTTTCAAAGGACTAAATTTGCAGTGATTATTTTAGTATTTAATTATGAGCAATCCAACTATTTTAAAGTCATCAATTGCCAAGAAAGTTGCCATGGCGCTTTCAGGTTTGTTTTTGATTACTTTTTTGTCGATCCATTTCTTTGTTAATTTGATGTCTGTTTTTAGTGAAGAGCTATTTAACATGATGGCTCACTTTATGGGTAATAACCCATTAATTCAATTTGTAATGCAGCCGATACTAATTATTGGGGTATTATTCCATTTCATTATGGGTTTTGTTTTAGATTTTAAAAACAGGGCGTCTCGGCCAATAGCTTATGCTAAATACAACGGTGCTTCTAATGCTTCTTGGTCATCAAGAAACATGATTATTTCAGGAATTGTGGTTTTATCCTTTTTAGGTCTCCACTTTTATGATTTCTGGGTTCCAGAAATGGCATATAAATATGTAGAAGTAAATCCCTTGGACGCTCAACGTTATTATCATGAGCTCGGAGAAAAGTTTGAAAGCCCAATAAGAACAGCGATTTATTCCTTGTCTTTTTTCTTTCTTTTCTTGCATTTATGGCATGGCTTCAATTCATCATTTCAATCCATAGGTTTCAATAATAAGTATTCAAAAACGATCCATAAATTGGGTTATGCATTTGCTGTTATCATTCCTTTTGGATTCATTTTTATCGCACTTTTTCACCACTTTAATCATTAATTAATAATGGCTTTAGACTCAAAAATACCCACAGGCCCCATTGCTGAAAAATGGACACATTACAAAGACCACATTAATTTGGTGAATCCCGCAAACAAGCGGAATCTTGACATTATTATTGTGGGAACTGGACTAGCTGGAGGATCTGCTGCAGCCACCCTTGCCGAGCTAGGCTACAACGTAAAAGCGTTTTGTTTTCAAGACTCACCGCGTCGTGCGCACTCAATTGCTGCACAAGGGGGGATTAATGCTGCAAAAAACTATCAGGGCGATGGGGATTCTACTTTTCGTTTGTTTTACGACACGGTGAAAGGTGGAGATTACCGTGCTCGGGAATCAAATGTACATCGCTTAGCAGAGGTGTCCACCAACATTATTGACCAGTGTGTTGCTCAAGGCGTTCCGTTCGCTAGAGAATATGGTGGCCTTTTAGATAACAGATCATTTGGTGGAACCCTTGTATCAAGAACTTTTTATGCAAAGGGTCAGACTGGACAACAATTATTATTGGGTGCTTATTCCGCTATGAACAGACAAATAGGTCGCGGAAAAATAAAAATGCACAATCGCCATGAAATGCTTGATTTGGTAATTGTTGACGGTAAAGCGAGGGGTATTATTGCTAGAGACATGGTTTCGGGAAAAATTGAGCGCCACTCAGCACACGCGGTGGTTATCGCTTCTGGAGGCTACGGAAATGTTTTCTTTCTTTCGACAAATGCGATGGGAAGTAATGTAACGGCCGCTTGGAAAATCCATAAAAGAGGTGCTTTTTTCGCGAATCCTTGTTACACGCAGATCCACCCAACTTGTATCCCTGTTTCTGGTGATCATCAGGCGAAATTAACATTGATGTCTGAATCACTACGAAATGACGGTCGTATATGGGTTCCTGCCAAATTGGAAGATGCAAAAATGATTCGAGAGGGAAAATTAAAACCCACTCAATTAGCCGAAGAAGATCGCGATTATTATTTAGAGCGTCGCTACCCAGCATTTGGTAATTTGGTTCCTCGTGATATTGCTTCGCGGGCAGCAAAAGAGCGATGTGACGCTGGTTTTGGTGTTAATAAAACGGGAGAAGCTGTTTACTTAGATTTCGCTGCTGCCATTGAGCGTTACGGAATAGATCAAGCCCGCCTGAAGCATTTAGATGAAAACGATAAGCAATTAGTTATCAAATTAGGGACGGAAATTGTGGCCAATAAATATGGAAATCTTTTTCAGATGTACGAGAAAATAGTGGATGAAGATCCCTATTCAACACCGATGATGATTTATCCTGCGGTTCATTACACGATGGGAGGCACTTGGGTGGATTACAATCTGCAAACAACAATTCCCGGTTGTTTTTCAATTGGTGAATCTAATTTCTCTGATCATGGCGCCAACCGATTGGGTGCATCTGCTTTGATGCAAGGATTAGCCGATGGGTATTTTGTTTTGCCTTACACTATTGGCGATTATTTAGCCCCAGATATCAAAATGGGGAAAATCGATACAAATACTCCTGAGTTTGATGCCGCAGAGAAAAATGTGGTGGATCAGATTAGTCGTTTGATGAATAACGGAGGCAGTAAGCCAGCCGATTATTTTCATAAGAAATTAGGAAAAATAATGTGGGATAAAGTAGGGATGTCAAGAAACGAAAAGGGTTTAAAAGAAGCGCAGCAGGAAATTGCTCAAATCAGAGAAGACTTTTATAAGGAAGTAAAAATTCCAGGGACACCCGATAGTTTTAATCCAGAATTAGCAAAAGCTATGCGTGTGGCTGATTTTCTGGAATTAGGGGAGCTTTTCGCTAAAGATGCCTTGCATAGGAATGAATCTTGTGGTGGCCACTTCCGAGAGGAGTATCAAACAACTGATGGTGAGGCGCAAAGAGACGATGAAAATTTTGCCTATGTTGCTGCATGGGAATACAAAGGAAATCCTAGCGATGCTGTTCTTCACAAAGAACCCCTATCGTTTGAGAATGTAAAATTAGTTCAAAGAAGTTATAAATAATAGTGACGCTTACTAAGCAATAATATCATGAAATTAGCACTTAAAATTTGGCGCCAAAATGACGCTAGCTCAAAAGGAAAGATGGTGGATTACACCGTGGACAAAATAGAACCAGACATGTCTTTTCTTGAAATGTTGGACATATTAAACGATGAGTTAATTGTTAAAGGAGAAGACACCGTTGCTTTCGACCATGACTGCCGAGAAGGAATCTGTGGTATGTGCTCTTTATTTATTAACGGCGAGGCGCACGGACCGGATAGACTTGTGACCACTTGTCAGTTGCATATGCGTAAATTCAAAGACGGCGACACTATCTATATTGAGCCATTTAGAGCTAAGGGTTTCCCAGTAATAAAAGACCTTGTTGTAGATAGAAGTGCATTTGATAGAATTCAACAATCTGGCGGATTTATTTCCGTAAATACTTCAGGAAACACCATTGATGCCAATACGATTCCGATACCAAAGCACGACGCGGACAAAGCATTTGATGCGGCAACTTGTATAGGTTGTGGAGCCTGTGTTGCCACATGTAAAAACTCTTCTGCTATGTTGTTTGTGTCTGCTAAAGTTTCCCAATTCTCTTTGTTACCGCAGGGAAAAGTGGAGGCCAGAGACCGCGTAATTAATATGGTGAATCAAATGGATGCAGAAGGATTTGGAAATTGCACGAATACAGGTGCATGTGAAGTCGAATGTCCTAAGGGGATTTCGTTAGAAAATATTGCAAGAATGAATAGGGAATACTTAAAGTCCTCGTTAACTTAATAACAGATTATAATAAAGAAAAGAAGGAATTATTTAATTTGTTTTCCCTCACCATCTTTAAACCACCCAGTGTTTTCACTAGATTCGACAGGAACATTAGCCTTTGCATTGTACTTGCGCTGTATGTTCATCCAATAGGCGAACCCAAAAAAGCCCAAGAACAATAAAACATTGTTGAAATTATTTTGAATAAACTCAAAAAAGCCAAAAGACCACTTAAATAAATCTCCAATAGAATAAATAATATCTGTCCAACTCATACTATATTTTTTTTACACGACAAAGTAAAGGAAAAAAAAGCAATAATGAGTAAATTAATCAATTTCCCCCATTATATTAAACGTTTCTTTGGAGGCGTTTTGTTCCGCTTCTTTTTTATTTCCCCCTGCACCAGTGCCATATACTGTTTTATTTATTCTAACTTCAATAGTATAATTATTGACTCCTTGGTGCTTCTTCTCAGAAACTACAATAAATTCCAAGGGTAATCTTTTCTTTTGACACCAAATTATCAATCGGGATTTAAAATCAATTTCTTCCTCCAATAATTTATTAACGTCCACAAACTTTCTTAACACATGATTCCGAAGACTCTGTCTCACTTGTTTATAGCCCCCATCAAGATAGAGCGCCCCCATCAGTGCTTCAAAAGCATTTCCCTCAATAGAAGGAAGATTGATCGTTCTTGCCGTGCTATAATTGAGATGGTTCCGAATCCCCATTTTTTCACCGATTTCAGAAAGTGTTTTTCGGTTGACAATTTTTGATTTCAACTTAGTTAAATATCCTTCATCGTCTCCAGGGTATTTTTCGTATAAGTATTCTGCTATAACGGCATCAAGTATGGCATCCCCTAAAAACTCAAGTCGTTCATTAGATTCTTCCACTTCGTTTTTTTCGGTAATAGACTTATGAGAAAGGGCTTTTTGAAAAAAACTAAGATTCGTGGGACGGTAACCAAATGATTGAATAATAAAACGAATTAACTTTATCTCATCTTGAGATTTTTTCTTTGAAAAGAAGGAGTTTAAAACACCCAAGGATTAATGGTATTTCTTAACGATCACACTTGTATTGTGCCCCCCGAATCCGAAGGTATTAGACATGGCAACGTTTACCACTCTTTTTTGGAATTTATTGAATGTAAAGTTAAGTTTAGGATTCAAGGCGGGATCGTCCGTAAAATGATTAATCGTAGGAGGAACCAAATCATGTTTAACACTTAGTACACATGCTATCGCTTCGATTGCACCGGCAGCGCCAAGTAGGTGTCCAGTCATTGATTTCGTTGAACTGATATTTAATTGTAAAGCATGATCACCAAAAACGGTCTCAATGGCTTTTACTTCTGCTATATCACCAAGTGGGGTTGATGTTCCATGTACATTAACATAATCAACATCAGAAGGATTTAATTCAGCATCTTCCAATGCAGCGATCATCGTGTTTCTGGCACCAATTCCTTCTGGATGTGGAGCCGTCATGTGATAAGCATCACCAGACATTCCACCGCCAGCAACTTCTGCGTAAATTTTTGCACCTCGTTTAAGAGCGTGTTCAAGTTCTTCAAGGATTAATGCACCAGCACCTTCTCCTAAAACAAAACCATCTCGATCTAAATCAAATGGACGCGATGCCGTTTCGGGCGAATCATTTCTTGTAGACAAAGCTTTTAATGCGTTAAAGCCACCCATTCCCATTTGATTAACAGCCGCCTCAGATCCGCCGGTAACAATGGCATCAGCTTTGCCTAGGCGAATTAAGTTAAAGGCATCAATTATGGCATTGGTTGCGGATGCGCAAGCAGAAACAGTAACGTAATTGGGACCTCGAAGACCATATTTGATTGAAATATGTCCAGAGGCAATATCAGCAATCATTTTGGGAATAAAAAACGGATTAAAACGCGGTGTTCCATCCCCCTCAAAAAAGTTTTGTGCTTCGTCTTGAAAAGTTTTTAAGCCGCCAACTCCAGATCCCCAAACGACACCAATACGGTCGCAATTTGGATTGCTTTCCATAAGTTTAGCGTCTTCTATTGCTTGTGTGGCAGAAACCAGTGCATATTGAGAAAACTGATCTAGCTTTCGTGCTTCTTTTCTATCTAAATGATCTTCGATGTTGAAATCCTTCAACTCACACGCAAAATGTGTTTTAAATAAATCAGCGTCAAATTGCTTAATTTGAGCCGCACCACTTTTACCAGCAATAAGTGCATCCCAATAGGAATTCACATCATTACCAATAGGCGTTAGCGCGCCCAAACCTGTTATTACGACTCGTTTGAGTTGCATAGTGATTAAAAAAAGACGGGTGTCTTATTTATGGTTACTTTCTATATAAGCAATTGCGTCACCAACAGTTTGAATTCCTTCAGCTTTGTCATCTGGAATAGAAATATTGAATGATTTTTCAAACTCCATAATCAACTCAACAGTGTCTAAAGAGTCAGCACCTAAATCGTTTGTGAAACTTGCCTCATTGGTAACTTCTGCTTCTTCAACATTAAGTTTATCAACAATAATTGCAATAACTTGATCTTTTATTTCAGACATTTTTTTTATATTTTAGATTGGTTTACGGATGCAAAGGAAAATACAAACAATCAAATATCAAAATTATTCCGCCTTTATTATTTAATAAATACTTTTTTACAGCTGATTTTTAAGTCATTGTATTGTTTAATTTTGTGATGTGAATTCAAAAAAGAACATCGCTATCTTTATTTCAGGCAAAGGTTCCAACGCCAAAAACATCATTGATTATTTCCATGATTCAACTAAAATCAGCGTGAAATTTGTTTTTACAACAGGAGAAAATTATGATTTATTGGATTTTTGCCTCCAAAAAGGCGTTCAATTCTTTTCTTCGAATGATAAAGAGACGCATACACAACAGCAAATAACCTTGTGTTCTACCTATAATATCGATTGGGTTATTTTGGCGGGGTATTTAAAAAAAATTCCAGTAGAATTTATCAGTAGATTAAACCATAAAATAATAAATCTACATCCATCGCTGTTGCCTAAATTTGGAGGAAAAGGGATGTATGGAAAAAATGTTCATGCGGCCGTATTGGCAGAAAAGGAGACAAAATCAGGCATTACCATTCATTTAGTAAATGAAGTGTTCGATGAGGGGAAAATTATGAATCAATACGAGTGCGAAATTGATATGGGAGAAACAATAGCTTCTCTGGAAGGAAAAATAAACGCCTTAGAACAGCGGTATTTTCCGAATGCCATATTAACCATTATTGAGCAAATGACGATTATTGAATAGCGTCCTCTAGGAATTTACCAAACCAATAACAATCTTCAAAACTAGTATAGAGTGGGGCAGGTGCAACGCGAATAACGTTTGGTTCTCTCCAATCAGCCACAACGCCATTTTTGCTCAGTTTTTCAAACAACTCCTTTCCCTTTCCATGTACAAGCATCGATAATTGGGACCCTCTTTTAGCTGGTTCTGAGGGGGTAATTATTTCAAAAGAACAAGTTGTTTTATTCCTTTCTGATACGCCTAGAATAATATATTCCAGATAGGCGGTTAACAAATCTCTTTTTTCAGAGATGCGACCCATACCAGCTTTTTTAAAAATTTCCAAGGAAGCAAGTTGTGCTGCCATACCAAGCACAGGTGCATTGCTCAGTTGCCATCCTTCGGCCCCAGGAATAGGAGAAAACCCAGGTTTCATTTCAAATCGTGTGTCTTTATTATGTCCCCACCAACCCGCAAAGCGAGGTAAATCAGTGTTATTGGCATGTCTTTCATGAACAAACATTCCCGCAACTCCTCCTGGCGATGAATTTAGGTATTTATAACCACACCAAGCAGCAAAATCAACCCCCCAAGCGTTAAGAGATAACTCAACATTTCCTGCAGCATGAGCCAAATCAAAACCCACTTTTGCCCCCACTGAATGCCCAGCATTAGTAATGGTTTTCATGTCAAATAATTGCCCGGTATAATAATTCACCCCACCGATCATTACTAGGGCTAGTTCATCGCCGATTTCGTTTATTTTAGCGATAATATCTTCCTCTCGGATCAAAAACTCTCCTTTTCTCGGAGCGATTTCAATCAAATTCTCTGCACCCAATCCGTGAAATTTCAATTGTGATTCTATAGCATATTGATCACTTGGAAAGGCCTTTTCCTCACAAATTATTTTCGTTCGTTTACCTTCAGGTAGAAAAAAGGAAACCATTAACAGGTGGAGATTGGTGGTTAATGAATGCGTAACCACCACTTCAAGAGGTTTTGCTCCGACAATTTCGGCCATCATATCCGTTAGGTTTTCATGGTAAGAATACCAAGGTCTCCGAGAAATAAAATGCCCCTCAACGCCATATTTTTGCCAGTCTTCGAGCTCTTCTAAGATATAATTTTTTGCATTTTTAGGCTGAAGACCGAGGGAATTACCCGTAAAATAAAGCAGGTTCTTTTCGTGAAAGTCAGGGAATAAAAACTCTTCACGAAACGAGCGTAGCGGATCCCGCCGATCAAGTGATTTGGCAAATTCTAGCGTTGATTCAAAAAACATAAGCCGTTGAAATTTGTTATTTTTGTAAAAGACAAAGATAAACAAGAAAATGAGCGAATTAAACAGAAGTAAATCAGCACAACTTTTTACAGTTGCCAAAACGTATTTCCCTGGTGGGGTAAATTCCCCTGTTCGCGCATTTAAATCGGTTGGGGGAACGCCTCTTTTCATTAAAAAGGGGGATGGGCCTTATTTGTGGGATGAGGATGACAATAAATTTATAGATTTTTGTTGTAGTTGGGGACCGTTAATTTTAGGTCACAATCATCCGGATATTTTTAAAGGAACAGTTGAAGCTCTTTCAAATGGGGCAAGTTTCGGTGCTCCCACAAAAAAAGAAAATGACCTCGCCGAATTAATTTTAACAAACATTCCCTTTATAGATAAAATCAGATTTGTTTCTTCTGGAACAGAAGCCGTTATGTCGGCAATCCGCTTGGCCAGAGGCGCATCAGGAAAAAGTAAAATTGTAAAATTCGATGGTTGTTATCATGGTCATGTCGACTCTTTGATGGTAAAAGCTGGAAGCGGTCTAATAACATTAGGCACCTCATCAAGTGCAGGCGTTCCGGAATCTTTAGCGAACGAAACAATTGTCTTGCCGCTTAATAACTTGGATTTATTAACTCAATGTTTACATTCGCGTCAAAAAGAGATCGCAGCAGTAATTATAGAGCCGATACCAGCAAATAATGGGCTGCTCCTTCAAGACAAAACTTTTCTATTATCCTTGCGCGAATTATGTACAGAACTTAACATACTTTTAATTTTTGATGAGGTTATTTCAGGGTTTAGAGTCGCTTTCGGTGGGGCGGCAGAATATTATGGCATTGTACCAGATATTGTAACTTACGGAAAAATAATGGGGGGCGGTCTACCAGTCGGCGCCTATGGAGCAAGTGATGCATTAATGTCGTTTGTTTCTCCAGAAGGGCCCGTTTACCAAGCTGGGACACTATCAGGTAATCCAGTTGCCATGGCTGCAGGAATTGCGCAACTCAGTAATTGTTTAAAACCAAACTTCTATACTTTGTTAGCAGAAAAGACGACACGATTTGTAGAAACGATTAATAACTACTCAAATGAAAGGGCCTATCCCCTTGAAATTTTTTCAATAGGATCCGTGTTTTGGTTGTCTTTTGATGGGAAGAAACGAATTTCTGCCTCGGCTCAAATAAATCCAGATATGAGTAATTTTAATCTCCTTCACAAAGCACTATTGGAGCATGGGATTTATATTGGACCGAGTGGTTATGAGGTGGGCTTTGTATCGGAAGCTCATACTGAGGATGTTTTGAAAGCAGCTTCAATAGGTTTCTGTGATTCTTTAGACCTTATTTTTTCAAAACAATGATATTAGTAACTGGCGGAACGGGTTTAGTTGGCGGTCACTTATTGTGTGAACTAACGCAAAAACATAAAAGTGTCCGTGCGAGTTTCCGATCCGAAAGCAAAAAGGGAGAGACGAAGCAACTATTTAATTATTATTTCAAGGAGAATGCCGCTAATTATTTTGAAAAGATACAGTGGATTAAAGCCGACATTCTTTCATTAAAAGATTTAGAAAGTCTTTTCGAAGGCGTAAGCTATGTTTATCATTGTGCCGCTTTAGTTTCTTTTCATAAAATAGATTTTCATACGTGTCTAAAAGTGAACAGACAAGGAACGGCAAACATTGTCAATATGTGCCTCGAGTATAAGGTGAAGAAGTTATGTTATGTTAGTTCGACAGCCGCTATTGGAAGCGCGTTGAATGGTTTAACGAACGAGTCGATAAAGTGGAAGCCCGGAAGAGAGATCTCTGGATATTCAGTTTCTAAATTTAGTGCCGAGAAAGAGGTTTGGAGGGGAATAGAAGAGGGATTATCAGCCGTGATGATTAATCCATGTGTCATTTTGGGCCCTGGAAATTGGAACGATGGATCTTTGTCGATTTTTAAAACGGCCTCAAAAGGGATTTCATTTTATCCCACTGGTTCAAACGCCATTGTTGATGTTCGTGACGTTGTTTCTTGTTTGCAATTCTTTATGAATTCTTCGATCGTAAACGAACGTTTTCTTTGTACAGGGCAAAATATTAGTTTTAAAAATCTACAAACAGAATTGGCTAGTTGCTTTAATAAAAAAGCACCAAACATAAAATCACCGCGTATAATTGCACTGCTTTTCGCATCTTTTTCCGAGGTAATTAGTTTATTATTGCGAAAAAGAAGGGGTTTAACGATTGAATCGGTTTATTCGGCATATAAAACTATTGTGTATGATAACAGTCGAATTATCGCTGCATCAGGAATACAATTTAGGCCGCTTCGTGATACACTAGAGAATGCAATTAATGGTAGAATTGAAACAACGATTCATGAAAATAAAAGCTACAAATAAAGAAATCTTAGTAATTATTTTTTTATTCATAATTTATTTTGTGGGTATTGTGGGGAGTTTTTCACCTCTCTGGAGAAATACTGTGTTGCCCCTTTCTCCCATCACCTTATTACTTTCGTTTCTTGCGATTATCTATACGACGTCAGCTCCCAAAAAACCGATTTTTTTATTTATATTATTTTCCGCAATTATAGGTTTTGTCGTTGAATTAATAGGGATCCACACCGGATTCTTATTTGGAAATTATCATTATCAACAAAATTTAGGAGTTAAAATAGCGGAAGTCCCGATTGTTATATCAATCAATTGGGCTATAATAACCATAGGCGCAGCACAGATTGCTGGTTTAATAAGCGGAAATAAGTATGTTCGGATAGTTCTTGCGGCAAGCATAATGTTACTGTTTGATATAATCATGGAGCCGGTTGCGATTAAAAGTCAATTTTGGACTTGGAGCGGTGGGATAATCCCGACCTACAATTATGTCTGTTGGTTTGTAGTGGGCTTATTTTTACAAGTTATTTATTTTCAAAAAATAGTTCATCGGACGAACAACGTACTCGTATTTTTGTTTACTTTGATGACAATTTTTTTCATAGTCTTAAATTTTTATTAATGGTTTGGTGGGGTCCTTTTCTTTTGATAATAACTTTTTTTGTAATGGAGTTCATGGCTTGGTGCACTCATAAGTTTTTGATGCATGGAAAAATGTGGTTTTTTCATAGGGATCATCATCAAGTTGAGCCAGGTTTTATGGAGAAAAACGATATTTTTTTCCTTATCTATGCCATTCCTTCGTGGCTTTGCATCATGTTAGGCATGATGTCCAACTATTATATTCCTGTATGGATAGGTTATGGAATAGCCACCTATGGTTTGGCTTATTTTTTAATTCACGACGTTTATATTCACAGAAGATTTAATTGGTTAAGGAATATTGATCATCCGTATTTTTATGCCATCCGGAAAGCACACAAAATTCATCATAAAAATACAGGAAAGGAAGAAGGACAGTGTTTCGGAATGTTATTGGTTCCCCCTAAATTTTATAAAGAAGCCAGAAAAGCTTACCGCAGAAATCAACAACCACAATGAGTTGGTATGCTTATGTAATTCTATTCTCATTTTTAGGCCCTTTCGCCTTAAGCTTCGATAAGAAGATTGCTTTTTACAAAGAGTTCCGTTTTTTATTTTTCGGTTTAATTATCACCGCGATTGCTTTTATACTCTGGGATGAGTATTTTACCGTCAATAAAATTTGGGGCTTTAATCCAAGCTATTTACTAAAAATTTATATTGGTCATTTGCCACTGGAGGAGATTTTATTTTTCCTCATCGTGCCATATAATTGTGTTTTTATTCACCAAGTTTTAAAGGGTTATTTTCCGCAAGTTAAAATGAAAGTAGTTGGAAAATGGTTCTTTTTTCTTTTTGGAGCAAGTGGCCTTTTTTTCGCCGTGTATTATTTTAAAAATTGGTACACGATGTCTGCTTGTCTAATCACCTTTCTTTTCGCCGCTTGGACGCTATTAAACAAACCGAGTTGGATGGGCAATTTTACCTTTACTTATTTAGTTTGCCTGATCCCCTTTGTTGTTGTAAATGGAATATTGACGGGTGCAATTACCCCAGCCCCAATAGTTTGGTACGCTGAATCGCACATAATAGGGTGGCGTCTTATCACAATTCCTTTCGAGGATTTGTATTATAACTTTAGTTTATTGTTTCCAATTATTGCTCTTTTTGAAAGAAGTAAAGTAAAATCACTTCGATAAAATTCGTGTTGTTGAGTGTCCTATAACGAGATCAATAGTTTCAACTTTCCCGCCATTTTTTAAGACGATGTCTGATCCAACAATATATTTGGCTGATGATTTATCACGTTCTTTCGCATCATAATCTGCTCCCTTAACAAGAACGTCTGGTAAGATTGCTTCAATCGTAGCTAATGGTGTTGTTTCATGAAAAAGAAGAACCGCGTCTACAAATCCTAAGCCTGCGACAACACATTGTCTGGCCTCTTCATCGTGAATAGGTCGATTTGGCGCCTTGTTTAGCGATCGGACAGATTCATCTGTATTTAATGCAACTACTAAGCGGGTTCCTAATGATGCAGCTTTAGCTAAATAGGTGACATGTCCAAGATGTAACACATCAAAACAACCATTTGTAAAAACAATTTTATCGTCAGCGAGTTTCCAGGAATTAATCTGGCCTAACACATCTTCCAATGACATTAATTTCGCCTTAGTAATTGCCCAATGATCGTGCATAGTTAGTGGTCTAATAGATTGGTTGTTTCATTCGGAAAAACCAAAGAGGGCTTAAAAGACTTTGCTTCTTCAAAATCCATAATACCATAGCCAAGTATAATTATAACATCGTTAATGGCGACTTTTCTAGCTGCGGGACCATTTAAACAAATATTACCGCTATTGGGCACCCCTTTAATAACATAGGTTTCAAATCGCTCCCCGTTATTAATATTAACTATTTGAACACGTTCTCCTTCTATTAAATTAGCCGCGACCATCAATGTTTCGTCGATTGTTATACTGCCGATATAGTCCAATTCTGCTTGAGTAACACGGACCCTGTGAATTTTAGATTTTAAAAGTTGAATTTGCATTAGTTGAATTTGTCCTACAAAATTAAGTCAAAACAATTAATTGAGCACTAAATTATCAATCAATCGGATTTTTCCGCAGTAAGCAGCGATACAACACACGCTTTTTTGCTCCCAATCTCCAATTGGATTAAGGTCTAAAGCACCCACAATCTCTAGGTACTCTAAGCGTAAGGAACCAGCACTAAAAAAATGTTTGGCTGCAGAAGCTAGGGCCATGGGTGTGTTGGAAGAAATGTTTTCTTGGCAAAAGTGGAGCGTTTTAAAAATTATAGACGCTTCCATCCTTTCGTTAGGACTTAACAATAAATTACGACTACTCATAGCTAGGCCGCTAGGATCTCTTTGGGTTGAACATTCTATTACTTCTACTTTTAACCCCAGCACCTCCACCAATTTTTTTATAATTAGAACTTGCTGATAATCCTTGCTACCAAAAAAAGCTTTTGTTGGTTTAACTAGATCGAACAAGGCATAGACAACTTTTCCCACGCCAAGAAAATGACCCGGCCTGTGCGCGCCTTCTAACACGGTTGCAAGTTCACCAAGCTCAACGTTATAGTGCACATCATTTAATGGAAAAACGTCGGAAAAAGAAGGGGTAAACACAATCACTTCGGGAAATAGGGAAAGGAGTTTTAAATCATTTTCTAGGGTTGAAGGATAATTCTTTAAATCATCAGGATTATTAAACTGTAGTGGGTTTACATAAATACTTACTACAACAACATCACATTCCATTACCGCACGTTTAACCAAGGATAAATGTCCCTCATGTAAAGCCCCCATCGTCGGAACAAAACCAATCGACTTTCCCTCCCCTTTTACAGCGTTTAGCTTCGCTATTAAGGAACATCTTGTTTGAAAATGTGTCATTATTGGCATCGTCTTCATTTAGTTTGAGGGGCAAAGCTATTGGTTTTTATGAAAATCACATATTTTATTGTAATTTTGCACCTAACTAATAAGTAAGCAAGCCCTAAATGGAAAAAAAGAAAGTGTTATTTATTTCTCAGGAAATATACCCCTTTTTACCAAAATCAGAGGTTTCTGCACACGCCAGAAGGTTGCCTCAAATTACACAAGAAGAAGGAAAAGAAATTCGTGTTTTTACACCAAGGTACGGTGTAATCAACGAGCGAAGACACCAGCTTCATGAAGTAATACGCTTATCAGGCCTGAATTTATCAATAGATGATCAAGACCACCCTTTAATAATAAAAGTGGCCTCCGTTTCCGCTGCAAAAATGCAAGTTTATTTTATTGATAACGACGATTATTTTAAGAGAAAATCGACCTTGAGAGACGAGGACAACGTTGATTATCCCGATAATGACGAACGAGCCATGTTTTTTTGCAGAGGCGTTTTAGAAACAGTAAAAAAATTAGGTTGGCAACCAGACGTAATTCATTGTAATGGTTGGTTCACGGGGATAATGGCACTATATATCAAACACATATACAGCAAAGACCCTCATTTCAAATCGACAAAAATCATATATAATATTTATAATGATGCTTTTGATAAAGATTGGGACCCGCGATTTTTCGAAAAATTAAAAATGGATGGCTTCCCTTCAAAAGTAACCGACAGTTTAAAAGACACAAGTTTTAATAATATAACGCAAGTTATTGTGGATCACTGTGATGGAATTAGTGTTGCATCAGAGGAATTAACATCAGAACTTCAAACAATATTTGACAATTCACCCGCTCATAAAATAGGACTAATTGCCGAGGATCTTTTATCAAAAGAACTTTCTGCTTTTATTGATAAAGTGGTGGACGAACCCGTTTTGGTATAACTAAAGGGTCATTATCTAATGAAAACAACCAGCTTTTCTCTTTTAATAGCTTTATTATTACTTACATGTGCTACCTCATGTAAAAAAAAGGATAGTGCATTGGGGAAAGATATCTTAGACGATGACACCTATCTATATGGCACAACAACAGATACTTTTGACATTCTTTCTTATACAATTGAGGAGGATTCTATAATTACCGACAACGCTGCCAATGTTATTTTAGGAAGCTATACCGATCCAACATTTGGAAAATTTAACGCGTCTTTTTATACGCAAATACGCCTTGCAGGAATAAACCCTAATTTTGGGGATCCCTCTACAATAATTATTGACTCTTTTGTTTTAGCTTTGAAATATGTCGGCTATTATGGGGACCTAACTCCACAAACGTTTGAAGTGTATGAACTGAATGAGGACATAAACATTGACTCCACTTATTATGCCTTCACGAACAAAAGTACAAAGCCGAATAACTTAGTGCCATTTGGTTTAGGCACAATAATTCCCGACCCGATTAATAAAACGATCGTTGGAGGTGACAGCCTTAATCCACAATTAAGAATTCCCCTTGACACTAATTTAGCAAAAGCACTCATAACAGAAGCAACAAGTGGAAGTGCTACCTTTAGCAGCAATGAGGCCTTTCTGAGCTACTTTAAAGGAATTAAAATACAGACGAATAACGGAAATCAAGCCTTAGGAAATGGCGGCATTTTTTATTTTAATTTAAGTGACCCGGCTTCAAAAATGACCATTTATTTTCATCAAGCAGGCTTATCAAAGACCTTCGACTTGCTAATTAATAGTTCTTGTGCCGACTTTACCCACATCGATAAAGATTATACAGGAACGCCAATTGACCAAATCTTACAAGACAGCACCCTTGGCAACAAGGCATTTTATGCTCAAGCATTTAATTTACGAGCCGTAGTAAAAATACCAGGTCTAAGTGCCCTCTCAAAAAATAAAATAATTCATCGTGCAGAATTACATTTACCTATCCAGTTTCAGAGTTTTAATCGATATAAACCGGGGGTGAATATTTCGGTGGCCACACGAATAAAAGAATCGGAGACAGCCTATACTAGTTTAGGTGTTCTAGGTACATTAGATGATTTTAATAAAGAATTTAAAATTGATTTAAAGCAGTACGTACAAGCCATTTTAAATCAAGACATTGAAAACACAGGGCTTATTTTATCACCACGGTATTTTATTAATTCGTCAGAACGGATTATTTTCAACGGAAAAAACACCAATAATAAATTTGCGCCCCGCTTAGTAGTAACCTATACAACCTATTAGATTATGTGTGGAATTGTTGCTTACATTGGAAAAAAAGATGCTTTTCCAATAATAATAAAAGGGCTAAAACGCCTTGAATATCGTGGATATGATAGCGCTGGGGTTGCCTTAATCGATAAGGGGGAATTGAATATCTATAAATGCGCTGGCAAGGTTGCAAACCTCGAGGCATTTATTTCGGAAAAAAACGCAGAAGGAGCCATAGGAATTGGCCATACACGTTGGGCCACACACGGCCCCCCAACAGATGTTAATGCTCACCCCCACATTTCTATGGACGGATCATTAGCACTCATTCACAATGGTATAATTGAGAACTACGACGCACTTAAACAAGAATTAATAAAACAAGGGTATGTTTTCAAAAGTGAAACTGATACCGAGGTACTTGTTCATCTAGTCGATAACATTGGGAAAAAAGAAAAAGTGTGGTTTGGAGAAGCTTTGCGTATGGCCCTTTCACATGTGGTTGGTGCTTACGCGATTGTGGCAATTTCAAAAGACTTTCCCAATCAAATGGTGGCAGCAAGAAAAAGCAGCCCGCTTGTTGTTGGAATAGGAGAGGAGGGAGATTTTTACCTCGCCTCCGACGCAACACCAATTGTGGAGTATACAAAGCAGGTTGTCTACTTGGAAGATGAAGAAATTGCTGTAATTAAATTCGGCGAAGAGTTAAAGCTATTCAGCATTAATGACGAAGAAAAAAGACCGTATATTCAGCAATTAGAAATGGAGCTCGAGGCCTTGGAAAAAGGAGGATACGAACATTTCATGCTAAAAGAAATCCACGAACAGCCAAGGTCTATTCAGGATTGTTTGCGTGGGCGTTTAAATGCACAAGAAGGAAGAGTTACCTTGGGGGGAATTAAGGATTATGAACAAAAAATGATCCAAGCGAATCGCTTAATTCTGGTTGCTTGTGGAACCTCATGGCACGCAGCGCTAGTGGGAGAATATTTAATAGAAGACCTGGCAAGAATTAATGTAGAAGTGGAGTATGCTAGTGAATTTAGGTACCGAAATCCTATTTTAAGTGAAAACGATGTTGTTATTGCGATTTCACAATCAGGAGAAACCGCAGACACCATGGCAGCCTTAGAATTAGCAAAGTCGAAAGGTGCAACCATATTAGGAATTTGTAACGTGGTAGGGTCTTCCATTTCGCGCATAACAGACGCCGGATCTTATACACACGCTGGACCAGAAATAGGTGTTGCTTCAACAAAAGCCTTTACTGCTCAAGTAACCGTTCTAACACTTATGGCCTTGTCGTTGGCACATAAAAAAGGATCCATTTCGGAAACCAACTTTAGAATTTTATTAACTGAATTGGAAGCAATCCCAGAAAAAGTTAAAAAAGTACTTGAGACAAACGGGAAGATTGAGCAAATTGCCCTGGAATACAAAGATGCTACTAACGCCTTATATTTAGGGAGAGGTAGTTCTTTTCCAGTAGCATTAGAAGGCGCGTTAAAACTCAAAGAAATTTCCTACATACATGCGGAAGGATATCCTGCAGCTGAAATGAAACACGGTCCAATTGCCCTTATCGATGCAAACATGCCTGTCTTTGTAATTGCTACCAAAGGGAATTCCTACGAAAAAGTAGTTTCTAATATTCAAGAAGTAAAGGCCCGAAAAGGAAAAATAATAGCCATCGTAACAGAAGGCGATACGCAGGTTAGGGAAATGGCAGACCATGTTATTGAAATCCCAGAAACAAATGAAATATTGGTGCCCTTACTAGCGACCATTCCTTTTCAATTACTTTCTTATCACATTGCTGTTATGCGAAACTGTAACGTTGACCAACCGCGCAATTTAGCGAAGTCGGTTACCGTGGAGTAGAATAATACGCTAAGACGGATAAAACCAATTACAAGAGAAGGTTATTGCAAAGGCTAATAACCACCCAGCATACACCTCAATTTCCTCGTGTTTCTTTAAATATAACCGTGCTGAAATGGTGAGGCCTGATACCAGAAATGCAAGGGCGATTAGCAAGATGGGAGCTTGGGTTTGAGCTATAAAAAAAGCAATGAGGTAGCCACATAAAATACCACCACCACCAGCGTGCATAGAAATTTTAATCCACCGATTAATATAAATAAAACAAGCCGTTACAATGGTTCCTGAAAGGGGAAGGGCATAAAAATACTTGGGTAAAAGTCCATTAGGTGCCTTATAGAGAAACAGGGCATACAAAAAAGCACAATACGCAAACATTATCAACAAGGGAATATTTCTTTCCCTTGCGTTTTCCATATCTATTGTGGTAATAATTTTGCGTTGATGCAACATCACAAAAGAGAGTCCAGGCGCCGCACAACTAAAGATAAAAAACAACCAAAATAACTGAGTCTTGATGTCAGGCGGTATATTAAACATGTTCATAGATGAATACACCAATCCTTCAGAGGGATAGTACAAGCTTATTAACAAGCCGTATGCAGGCATTAACAACGGTAAAAACACCCAAGAAAAGATATGTGAAAGAACCTTCATATTTATAGTTTTTTACGCATTCTCGCTACGGGAAGGTTTAATTGCTCTCTATATTTAGCCACGGTCCTCCGTGCAATATTATAACCTTTTTCATTCAAAACCTCCATTAATTTTTCATCGGGTAAGGGATTGTGTTTATCCTCATTTTCTATGGCGTTTAACAAAATTTGTTTCACCTCCCTAGTCGAAACCTCTTCTCCTGAATCGGTAGATAAGGACTCTGAAAAGAAATATTTCAGCGGAAAAACCCCAAAATTAGTTTGAATATACTTACTATTTGCAACCCTTGAAACCGTTGAAATATCAAGACTCACTATTTCGGCAATGTCCTTTAAAATCATGGGCCTTAATTTCGTTTCATCACCGGACATGAAAAAGCGTTCTTGATAGCGCATGATGGCGTTCATGGTGAGCAAAAGGGTTTGTTGTCGCTGCTTAATGGCGTCTATGAACCACATCGCACTGTCCAATTTGTGCTTCACAAATGTAACCGCTTGCTTATCTGTTTTAGATGTTTTGGCCCCCTCCGCATATGCGCGCAACATCATTTCGTATTCTTTGCTTATTTTCAATTCCGGCGCGTTTCTGCTATTAATAGTAAGTTCTAAGGCCCCCTCATTTTCTATCAAAAGAAAATCAGGAATGATTTGTTGGTAATTTTTGGCAGATTCTTTCGTGGATCCTCCCGGCTTCGGATTTAACTTTAAGATTTCGTTAATGGCTTGTTTTAACTCCTCTTCATCCACATTTAATTTCTTGGCAATTTTATCATAGTGTTTTTTAGTAAATTCTTCAAAACATTGTTCAAGTATTCGCTTAGCCCGAGACCTGTTGATGGAGTTGTCTTGTCGACGTTTAATTTGAATTAATAAGCATTCTCGTAAATTTCTCGCACCAACACCAGCTGGATCTAATGATTGAATTAAAAACAGTACCGTTTCAATTTCACTTACTTCAGCATCAATATTTAATGAAAAGGCGAGATCATCGACTATGGCAGTTATTTCCCTACTCAAATAACCAGACTCATCCAAGTTGCCGATAAGAATGTCAGCAATCATAAATTGCTTATCGTTAAGTGTTAGTAAATGAAGTTGTTCGCTAAGTCTTTCCTGATAACTTTGCTCCCCAGATAGTGGAATAACACGTTCTTCATCATCTTTAGAGGTGTTATTGGCTTGTGTTTTATAATCCGCGACGTCTTCATCAAAATAATCAGAGATGTCAAAATCATCCTCCTCTTCATTGGATTCTTCAAATTCATCTTCCTCTTGAAAATCTTCCTCTTCATCTGATCCTTCTTCAAGTGCCGGATTTTCTTCCAATTCTTGCTTAATACGCTGGTCTAATTCTAAGGTTGGCACCTGTAATAATTTCATTAACTGAATTTGTTGAGGAGAAAGCCGCTGTTCAGTTTTTAGCGCAAGATATTGCTTTAGTGCCATAAATTAGTTATTAGAATGAAGCATTTAAAGGCGTTCGAGGAAAAGGGATAACATCTCTTATGTTGGTCATTCCTGTTACGAACATAATCATTCTTTCAAATCCCAAGCCAAAACCAGCATGTGGAACCGTTCCCAACTTTCTTGTCTGTAAATACCACCAAAGTTCCTCTTCTGGAATATGGAAGGCTTTACACTTTTCTAATAAAATATCGTATCGTTCTTCCCGCTGTGATCCACCAACAATTTCCCCAATTCCAGGAAACAAAACATCCATGGCTGCAACGGTTTTGTTATCATCGTTTTGGCGCATGTAAAAAGCTTTAATTTCTGCTGGATAATCACTTAAAATAACGGGACATTTGAACTCTTTTTCGACTAAATAACGCTCATGTTCGCTTTGTAAATCAATCCCCCACTGGATGGGAAACTTGAACTTTTTCTTTTTGTGGTGATTGGAATTTAATAAAACAGTTATCGCTTCCGTATACGTTAATCGTTTAAATGGATTTTCTATCACAAAATTTAATCGTTCGATTAATCCAATTTCATTGCGTTCACTTTCTGGTTTTTGACTTTGCTCTTGCTTTTCACGCTGATCTAAAAAATGTAAATCTTCTTGACAATTTTCAATAACATAGGAACAGATATACTTTAAAAAATCTTCTGTTAAATCCATATTGTCTGTCAAGTCATTAAAAGCAACCTCTGGCTCAATCATCCAAAATTCTGCCAGGTGCCTAGATGTATTTGAGTTTTCTGCACGAAACGTAGGACCAAAGGTATACACTTGCCCAAGCGCCAAGGCGGCTAATTCTGCTTCCAATTGTCCTGAAACGGTCAGGTTAACAGCTTTTCCAAAAAAATCTTGTTTGTAATCCACGTTTCCATCGGAATCTAACGGTGGCGACATAGGGTCTAGGGTAGACACATGAAACATTTCTCCAGCGCCTTCCGCGTCAGAGCCAGTTATTATGGGTGTGTGTAAATAATAAAACCCTTTTTCATGGAAATAATGATGAATGGCATAGGCAACATTGTGTCGAATTCTAAATACTGCACTGAATGTATTGGTTCTGAAGCGCAAGTGTGCCTGTTCTCTCAACAATTCCAGGCTATGTTTTTTGGGCTGCAAGACGGTCTTTTGAACTTCATCTGGATGCGCAGCGCCAATAATTTCGATGGCATCTGCTTGTAATTCTACGGACTGACCCGTCCCAATCGAAGCGACCAATATTCCCGAGACGGAAACGGCAGCAGCGGTGGTGATTTGGTTAATTATTCCTTCATCATACTTTTCAAAGTCAATGACAGCTTGAATGTTTGACAAACAAGAACCATCGTTAATTTGAATAAAACGATTACTTCTAAAAGCCCTTACCCACCCTTTGACAGTAATTCGTTGTCCAATGAGCAATTGCCCTTCATTACTTAAAATGTATTTTATTTTAATACGACTCATAGATGCAAAAATAATGTATTTCAAAGAATAGCCCTATCGAATTATCTCAAAAAGCAGATAATTAAAATGGATTTATTACATTAGTGCAAAAAATAGAAACAAACGAATGAAATTAAATCAAGCGAATAGAAGCATTCTGTTAAGCATAATTTCCGTTTTTATAGGCTTAACTACTTTTGGGCAATTAGCGGGCTTTAGTGCTCCTTTATTTTCAGACGATCAAACAAATAAGTTAGCGGCACTAGATACCGGCTTGTGGAATGAAGCCATCTCAATGCGTTCCATTTTCTCCACTTCTTTCACAAATTCAAAAGGTGATACGAAGAGCATTTTCAGTAAAAAACCAATAAACTATATAGGGAAAGACGGAGCACTAATGCCCATTAATCCAAGCTTAATAAAGGATAATACGTCAGGAAACTGGGTCGCTGCCCAGCAACCCTATCCTACTAAATTATTTACCAATGGCTCCTATGCTATTTCCTCCAGCGATGGTCAAGAAATACATGTTGCCGATAAAGTTTGGATAAATGGCGTTTTATCCTTAGGAAATTTAACAGTAGCAAACAATAAGGCGCAGTTAATCTATAACGATCAACTAAGAAAAGAAGTAAGCTTTTTTGAAAATGCCATAAAAAGTAACTATATTCTTCAAAGCTCCCCTCAGGGATTAGGCGAGAATTTAATTATCGAGGAAAAAATTGATTTGCCTGAAGGGTATACGCTTTCGAGGCAAGATGAATCGACGGCCTTAAGCGATGGTTTTTTTCAAACCGACATTATTATTAATAATCAAAACGGTTTAGCGACAGGTAAAATTTTCATTCCATTTTATTACGATGCTGATAAGTCAAGTTTAGTAGGCTCGCACAAAATCATAAAAAAAGAAGATGGAAGCACCGTAATTCAGCTAGCCATACCAAGTAGTTGGTTAAACGACCCGTCCAGAAATTATCCTGTTGTAATTGATCCTTTAGTCGCTGGTCCAATGGCAAATTGGGGCGGGGGGTATATGCCATCGTGTATTATGCCTTCTTATAATATGGATAGCGTTCTTGTTACAATACCTGCGGGCATCTCTGTTTCTGGTTTGTATGTTTCCGCTAGCTTTTATGCCGATCCATTTACGCCTGCCACCATGAGTAATGGAGCCATGTATTTTAGCACCGTTTGTGGGAACTCCCAAACATTTACCGTTACGGGAGCGAATGCTAATTTTGCTGGAACGGCTTATTTAGATAGTTTTAATATGATGGCGCCCTTGACTTGTTGCTATCCAGAATCTTGTTCTCCCACAAATATTTATGTGCGCATGCACCTTGGTAGAAATGCGTGGGGAGCAGGGTGTAATCAAAATTACATTCGATACGATCCATTTTCTACCCTTTGGCCTTTTCAAGTTATTGTTTATGGAAAAACGCCGGAATCATACGGGAATCAATGGTTTACGCCACAAACACCTTTCTGCACAAACAAGTGTACGGTAAATGCAACTGCTTATGCGCGCTATGGAGTTGCCCCCTATACCTTTTCGCATCCTTGGACCACGCAAGTGGTTACTTTGGGAACCAACAACGGCTGTAGTTCTGGGGCAACAAGTCATCAATTTGTACTGACCATACCCAATTGCCCTGATTATTGCGATTCAAACAACACTTTATTAACGATTCCACCTCCCCTTATTGTGGATGCTTGTGGAACAGTCATTTCTGGTATTCCAGCCGAAACGGTTCCTCTTATCCCCGCTACGAATGTAGACTTGGTATATGATTCCATAATTTGTTCTGGCACTCCTTACACCGTTTCCTTGACTTCTTGCCTCCCAGGAGGAACTGTTTATTATTGGGGAAATAACCAATCGGGTCAAGGGTCCTTTTCTGACCTACAAACGACAACGACCACTCCTCTTATGTTCTCTTATTCGGCGTATGCCACCTTGGATAATTGCACGTCTGACACGACGAATTTCAATGTGTATATTCAACCGAATCCAGTCGCCAACTATTCCCTTGATCCAACATCAATAATTGTAGAAATTCCAGTCATGTTCTTGGACGAATCAACCGCCCCCGCTTCCAACATTGTATCGTGGAATTGGTATTTAAATGACACCTTGGCTAGTTTTTTACAAGATTGGGGACAAACATTTAATACGCCAGGAAGTTACCCATTATGCCTTATTATTCAAGATAATTTTGGATGTGTTGATTCCCTTTGTACCATTATTCAAGCCATACCAGCAGAAGTACACGTACCCAATGTTATCACACCAAACAATGATGGATTAAATGAATTTCTATCGTTTGAATTCTTAGAATTTTATCCTGACAATCAATTACTGTTATTTAATCGTTGGGGAAATTTAATATACGAGAAAACGGGTTATCAAAACGATTGGACGGGTGATGGATTTACAGACGGCACGTATTTTTTCATGTTGCGCATAGAAGAGAAGGACTTAAATTACACGGGATTCTTCGAGATTATCCGTTAATCCAATGAGCTATTTGCCATTCCAAGCAGTCATTGTTAATTGAAGCCCTGCGGTGCAGAAGCTTAAAACGAACGAATTCGCGGTGCTAAGTCGCTCCGGTAATGCAAGCTCCTCGTCCTTTTCCCATTGCCCCAACACATAATCCGATTGTCGTCCTTTCGGAAAATCACTCCCAACTCCAAATCGCAAGCGAGAATAGGCATTGGTTCCAAGTGTTGCTTGAATATCTTTTAAGCCATTATGCCCCCCGTCGCTCCCGCTTCCTTTCATTCTCAATTTACCAAAGGGCAGCGCTAAGTCGTCGGTGATTACTAAAACATTTTCTATTGAAACCCCTTCTTTTTGCATCCAGTAATTGACAGCTTTTCCAGATAAGTTCATAAAAGTGATCGGTTTGATTAATACCAAGGACCGCCCTTTATATTTAGCATACGAAACGAAAGCTGCTCGGTCAAGCGAAAAAGTGGCGCCTAATTCCCCAGCAATCTTATCAAGTACGCGAAAACCAACATTGTGGCGCGTGTTTTCGTATTCTATACCAGGATTTCCTAAGCCAACGATGAGGTATTTCATATACCAAAATTACAATTAGTTCTAGAGAAGTCCATCCTTTAAAAGAAAATTCACTTGCATTGTGATTCCTTCCATACCTGTCTTTTTTACTATTTGTGCTTTTTCGCCCCTTATTAAAACTAAAAAGCATTAACTTAGCGCTCTTAAAAACAAGAGGAGAGGTGGCAGAGTGGCTGAACGCGCACGCTTGGAAAGCGTGTTTACGGCAACGTAACGGGGGTTCGAATCCCCCTCTCTCCGCAATGAAATGAAGGAAGATGGGATGAGAACCCTGGGTTCGTGCCGAAGACCATCGAATACTTCCGAACGGAAGTTGAGATAATCCCCCTCTCTCCGCAATGAAATGAAGGAAGATGGGATGAGAACCCTGGGTTCGTGCCGAAGACCATCGAATACTTCCGAACGGAAGTTGAGATAATCCCCCTCTCTCCGCCAAAATTATTAAAGCCGTGCATTTTTTGCATGGCTTTTTTTGTAAATGAACCTAAAGCTTGCTTTAAGGTGAAGTGGAGCAAAAAAAGATGGCTACCGCACCGCGGCATGGCTTTAATAATTATGAAGCTACCCCTTTGGGGATCACGCGTCCTTTTCGACGCGTAATCCCCGCTTTAAGGCAAAGCATTTCTTTACTTTTTTTTAGCTCAAAAAAAAGTAACAAAAAAAGGAGCTGACTGAGCAATGCGCTTTACTTCGAAGCATCATGATTTTTTCTCAACCATGAATAGGGCCGAAGTATTTTTAATACCCACCAAATTTGGATGCTAGCGATTGATCTTTCAGATAATCTTAGCATACACCAAATTCAATGGATCTGAAAAACCACCTGTTGCTAGGTCTAAATTAGATGCTTATTATTTATAAAAAATAGACTTTCCCTTCAAGAGGTGAAGGATTGCCTTTACTTTTTTTTAGCTCAAAAAAACATCATTCCTTGACGAACTTCTCCTTTAAAATAGTGCCTGTATGGTATTTGACTTGAACAAAATACAATCCTGCATCTAGATTTTCTACTGAAATATTTTCTAAAGAAGTTAAACTCATTAAAACTTTGCCGTTGATGTCAAGAATTTCAATTAATTCGACGTTCAATCCATTGTTTTGAATGTGTAACTCATTTTTTGTGGGGTTTGGATATATTACAATTGAGGAATTATCGTTAGACAATTCAGAAGTTCCTAACCAAGCAGGTTCAATACCGGTAGTGAAAACATGAAGTAATTGTCTATTCACCACCCATAAATTCCCGAGTGTATCTAATTCTATTCCTACTTCGTTGGAAAAAACAATCGGTGTATTCAATTCATCATAGAGCGTCCAGGTATTGAGGTTTCGATTAAGAAACCCGATTTTTTTAGGAGGATTCAAAACCCCAAATTCACCAAAAACCGCCCAAACATTATTGTTTGGGTCAATTTCAAATTCTTTAACAATGAGGTCTGTGGGCATGTTGATAGAATTATTTGGCGTTATCGTATCAACGAATGAATTACCCACTGCCAATGAAATACCTAAGTCCCCTGATTTATAAAGGGTGTCTGAATAGTTAGAAAATTTCATGTGATACGTCTGATTTTCAAGCATGAATGGAATGGTATCTGCGTTGTACATGGTTGGTAATCCATTTTGAAAATGAAATAATGCACCTTGGTCAACTCCTGAAGTTGCCCAATGATTTCCGTTTTTGGATTCGATCCTTCTCAGATAACTAACATTGCCTAATTGAGAACCTTGAGGATGATTTACCAAGTAGTTTTCATTTATTCTAGCACACCAAATGGTATCACCATCTGAAGATAAATGAACGCCATCTACACCATTTGGAATGGTACTCCAATTGGAGCCATCGTAATTGACTAAGCCAAAATAACGATCAATTAAGACCGTTCGTGTCGGCGTAAACGTGATATCTTCAAACGCATAATAACCTTGTAAAGTAGGTTCGTTTCCGTCATTAAAAACGGTAAACTGACCGTTGTTTGCTAAGCGAAAAATATTTGTTTCTTGAGCAAACCAGAAGGAGTTGTCATATGGATTGATCTTGAACTGTTTATACGGATATCCAAAAGATGACCAATAGTAATAGGGGTGAAAAATATTAGAATTGTACGTATGCCAACTTTGTGCTTGCCCGAAATGAGAAATAAGTAATGCTAAGAATACAATAACATTTTTCATAGTTTCATCCATTTTTTTGTTATACTTTTTGCATTCTGCCCTGAAAATTTAACTAGGTAAACCCCAGTCGATAAATTTGTCGCGTTGATTGAATTAATTTTATTTCCGGGTTGTAAATTTTTTAAATACATTAATTGTCCAGAAAGATCAAAAATTTCGAGTCGTCCCTCATTCTGTAACTTATCAAATATAATATTTAATTCTCCATTTGACGGATTTGGATAAATTTTAAAATCATGTGTAAATATTTGATTTGTGGTCAGCAAATGCACTCACATTAATTATTTTGTTTTGTCCCAAAAGAATACACTTGAATCGGGAAAGAAAGTTGGAAATTGATACCGCTTCCTTTCGAGCTCAAGGTGTGTTGAAAAGTGGATATCTGTTGAGCGTTGTCAGTAACGATAACATTGTAACTTTCAGACAACAAAGGTTTGCCTAGCTTGTAAGTTAAAAAAATATCCAAAGAACAAAAGGGCTTACCCATTTTGGTTTTAAAATCAAGCCCAGTTCCTAATTTTAATAATGGTGAAATGCGATTGTAATTGAATACTGTGCGTACCACTGACGCTGAAAAATTGGATTCAATAATATCATTTGTATTGGTATCGTTATTCTGTTTGGGAGTCAAGAAAAGACCGAATCCGACCGTTCCACGTAAGTCAATCAGTTTGTTTGTATAAAGTAGGCGGTGATAGTCTGCCGAAATTCGCACTAAACTTCTACCTATTAAAGAGCTGCTGTAATTCGGTGTTTTGTATACAAAAGCACTTTTGATGCTTGCGTTGTCACTAGCCACGCTAAATTCAAAAGCACTTAGATTTGATAACTTCAAACCGACACTCAATCCTAAGTTTAATTGTGTTGTATTTGCATGTATTCCATAATTATAGAAAGAATAATATTCATTTCCTGCAACATCCAAAGGTGATTTAAAAGAGGCGCCAGGATAAAAGCTATTATTTAATTTCATTGAGGCAAGGGGCCTGATGTAAATTAATTTTTGTGCATTAAATGTTACTGTCATTAATATTGAACAAATAATTGCGATTATTATTTTCATGGTTAAAAATTTGAGTTTACTTCTCTTCCTATCCAACTGTTCGTGGTTATTGTATCGGATAGAGAATTAACATAGATTCCTCTAATCCACACCCTGTAACCATTAAGCCCCCGTACTCGTTCGTATGCAGAGAAAAGTCTTGTTGCCGGATTTGTTGCACTACCCAAAGATCCAAATCCTGTAAAACTTCTAATTCCGCCATGATGAGAAACGTTATTATTCCCCGAACATGGCCGTGGTTTCATTCTCATAGCTTTCCAACTAGGTGACGGCGCAATTTTAACTTCGAATTTTACTTTACTGTAATCAGCCCAAATAAAACTGATGTAAGTATGCAAGGCTTTTATTTTAACGGAAAAATATATTCCTGCTTTAAAATAACGAGCATTCCATGTCAAATATTCTAGGGTATTGTTTTCAAAAGGGTATATATTATTGGATACCTCATTAAAATCATCAGAGCCACCGCACTTTTCAATAATACCATAAAGAAGGTAGTCAATAATGTCATCGTCAGTTGAAAAACTATGTATTGATTTATTTACAGTATCACCAATTATTAAACTTTGATAGTTGGGACTTAACCCTTCTAGGGCTGTTAAATACACTTTTTTCTTTGGCAGGTCTATTTTTAAAGCATCGTTTCCAATTATTATAACCCCATCGGAATTTAACAATTGCCCGAAATTTTCATCCATAGCATTTAGATCTTCAAAATTTGTGATAGGGTGTTGAACGAAAAAATTTTGAAATCCTTTTTCAGAAGTGAATTGTAATAGTTTCGCCCATTTCACTTGATTTGTATCTTCAATGAAATCTGCATAATCATCAACAGTTTCAAACTTTAATATTGAACCCACTTTTTCCAAGCCCCTTATAGTATCAATACTAACAAACGTCTTCAAAATAGAATTGTTAGAAGGATTATTTACAAATTTCTTTTTACAGCTTAAAGTGATTAAAATTGAAACAAGTAATAAAAAAATGGTTTTTCTGTTCATAAGTGTATATAGTTTTAATTTGTCAAAATTATATGTTTGACAACCTGGCACACCAATGTATCTTTCTAATAATAACTAGAACTCGTTCTAATTTTTTATATATTCAACAAAAATTAGTTAAGATTAACACCTTTTCGGCGTATTCGTTTTTTAAATTCGCCGGACTAACTTTAAATTTTATATTATGTCTTTTAATGGAAATGAAGGTGATTTTATCACTCTAAGAGAAGGGTCAGAAATGACAAAACGCTACAGAAATACAATTCAACCTGGCGAGGTTATAGGGGGTTTTATGGGGAAAGAAAAAATCAAAAAGATTTTAGCCCAAAATGAATGTGTTGGTATTCGTTTTTACTTTGCCAAAGATGAAAATAATGAAAACACTATTGTTATTGTTGGTGCAGATGGTAACGAAAACGATTTGGTTAACGGTTTGATAGCTGATAAAATAATAAAATGTCCGCCAAATTGTTCTAATTCAAACTCATTGAATAGTTAATGAATTTTTACCTTTTCTATTATTCGGTTTTATTATCAAGTTTGATTCCGGTGATTTTTATCGGAGTCCAACAACGAATAACTTCAAAGCAAACTCGATTAAGGTCAGTTTTTTTTCTTTTCATATTGGCAAGATTCTTAACAGATCTCGGAAATATAATTTCGGAAAAGGTAATTAGTAATTCATTGCCAGTTTTCCACTTTTCAATTCTCATTCAGTTTGTTCTGATCTTAGAGCTATTTTATACGTTACATCGCTATAAATTTCGAAAAGAAATTTTTCTAATTCTAGCTTTAGTTTTTTTTATATTGGATTTGACTGTAACGTCAAGTATCTTGCAAAACAACCATGTTTCCACAATGTATACTTATATTGTAATTTCGGGATTTGGTATACGATATCTGTTCAATATTACTGGAGATTATTTCCAAAAGATCATATTTTGTTCGATATCCATTTACACAATTGCATTTACATTTTTACTATTCTTTGAGGAGATTATTTTGAAATCGAAGGAATTAAATAACTACTTACTGGATTTCATGGTAATGCTCTCTTTAATATTGAATCTTCTTTTCTCATATGCAATATGCTTGAAGCCCAAGAATTAGGTCTGTTTATAATATTAGTGATGTCCTTTTCTATTTTCATGGGAGGTGGAATAATATTGCTAACGAATAAAAACCGCAAAATAAAAGAAATCTCCGAAAAATTAATTAAAGAAACCGAGGATAAAAAAGAACTCGAAAAACTCGAAGTGGCAATAACCACCCAGGAAAAGGAACGAAGTGAAATCGCGCGCCTGCTGCATGATGATGTGGGTGCGCGATTATCTTTAGTCTTGAAGAATCTTTCGAATGTCGAGGATAGAGCTGAACTGGGGCAGTTAGTTTTGAGCGAGGTGTCATTAACGAAGAGTTATGTTCAAGATAGCGTTGATCAAATACGTCAGATTACGAAAGGGTTGGTCCCGCATTATTTGTTGAAGTTTGGCTTGGTAAAAGCATTGGAAAAAATGGCCAAGCAGAAAACGGAATCTTTAATTGATTCGTTTATTTTTCTTTCAGAAATTCCAAATGATATAGTAATACCGGATGTAATCAGTATGCATTATTTCTACATTGTCAGTGAGTTAATAACCAACTTGTTGAAACATAGCTATCCGAATGCTATTGAAATGAGTCTGAAGTACGAGAAGTGGCAACTGAAAATGAATATCAAGCACAATGGAATTGCATTAACTCAACGCGATTTTAATGTACTTACTGCGGAATCAGATAGTTTTGGATTAGAAAACATTAAATATCGACTGAAAATGATTAATGGTAATTTGACTTTTAATCGAAATGAGAGTTACGGCACAGTTGAGTTGAACACTAAAATTCAGGTAGAACATGGATAACACCTTTCAAAAAATTAAGCTAGCCCTTGTTGAAGATCATGAACTAGTTAGAAACGCAATCGGAAAAACATTAGCTGAAATTCCAGGTTTTGAATATGTTTTTGGCGCTGCAAACGGACAAGACTTTCTGGATCAACTTGCCACCAAACCAATTGATGTCGTTTTGCTCGATCTAGAAATGCCCGTACTCAATGGCATACAAACCCTTGAAAAACTCAAAAAGGTAGAGCCCAAAGTTAAAGTCATTATTTTAACCATGCATGACGCCCTCGATATCGCATTCGAGTTACTTTCGAGAGGCGCAGATGCATACCTTCTTAAAGAATGTTCAACGCGTGAAATGATTGAAGCAATTACAAAGATTCATCATGACGGTAAATACACCAACTATTTCATGAACGAGGCAATTATGAATTCCATTGCTACAGAGCGAAAAATACAAAGTCGAATGAAACATTTGGATTTGGATGAACGAGACATAAAAATAATCAGAATGATTTGCGATGGTAAAAAGGGCCAAGAAATAGCTGCCGCCGTTTTTACTTCAAAGAAAAACCTTGATCTCCTCCGAACGATTCTTATGAAAAAGTTTGCGGTGAAATCCGCCAATGAACTCATACGCTTGAGCATTATTAACGGATTTTATACCCCAAGGTCTAATGAGGAGATTGAATTAGAAAATGAAGATATTATTGCTGCTAAGAAATTGAGACAGCAAGGTGGTTTGTTGGATAGTTTGAAGTATTTTTAAAGCAAAAGTAATTATTAGGTTAATTTGTTATCTCAAGGATAATTTCTTTGTTCAAATGCCTAAGTTTCTAATAAAAAAAGCAGAATTTATATTCTGCTTTTTTTATTTCAATATTAATTATCCTAGCGAATACTAAATTGCCTTTTTAAATTGAGATTTAAACATACGCGGGTAAGCTTACCCTAGGGCTAGAATGCCTTAAGAATTTGGATGACTTATGTTTATTCTGATTTGTTTCTTGCAACAGAAAAAATAAATATACCCACTCCTGAAAGTAAAATGAAGGATATGTTAACTATTATATGTTGACTATATGACAATTCATTAAAAATTCCACCACAAGAACATCCTTTATAAAATGAGTAATTATTTAATGCAACTAAATACAAAGTGAACAACAACATTAAGAAAAACGAAATAAAAAATCCAATTCGATAATTTATCCTTAGTAGAGAGAAAATCGCGATTAATTCAATAGAAGGGATAATTAAGAGTAAGTATTTTACTTGATACTCTTCAATTAAAGTTGATTTTAATAATGTCTCTTCGAATTTATTCAAATCAGTTAATTTATGGTAAGTTGTGTAACAAAACATTAATAAAAGAATAATTCGAATGAATTGTGAAAAATAAAATCTTATCATTTGTTTTTGATTAAATAAATATTTAGTGATGATTTGAACAAAATATAAATTCGATTACCGGCAACAATAATTTCTCGTGGTTCAGAATTTGCAAAGTCAACAACTTTAATACTTTCTTTATATTTTTTGTTTTTTAAATCATATATATCAATATAGCATTTATTTGATTTATCCCATTTTGTTGATTCGTTTAAAAGGCAATAAAAAATATTGGTCGAATCTAGATATGCATGTTTATTAGGGTTTAAATTATTTGGATCTGGATATATATTTCCGTCTTCACCATTTCTAATTTTAAAAGTGATAGGATTGTAAATTAAATCCATCTTATTTGTATAGTTGAAATTTTCATTAAATATGTATATTCGATTTACTGAATAAGGCATGTTAACCGTAAAATAATCATTACTAAAATATGCACCGTCTAAGGCAATTCCGTTAGATTTATATTTTTTTAGATAATCATCTTCGAAAACGATTTTAGAGATTTTCTTCAAAGAAAAGTTGAATTTTTCATGAAAAAGATTGAAATTTTTATCCCATCCTGATATTAAAAATAAATCATCCCGGTTATCAACCCGAAAGAATTTTTTTGGGTATGTAAATTTTTCTATAATATTACCGTCGCTGCTTATTTTCAGCAAAGTCCCATTGATACTATTTACTATAAACAATCCATGTTTTGAATAAAAATAATTGTCTACAACAATTTTTTCAATTGGGATATTCAACTCAATTTTCTTTCTAATTTTCTTTCTAATTGTGTCGAAATAAAAAATGGAGTTGCCATCAACATTGTCGAAACATGCGAAAGTAATATCATTTTTAGTTTTCTTCATCATGCCTAGTATGTTCTCAAATTTGATTGATTTAATTAGAACAAGTTGTTTATTGATGTTTCTTTTCTGAACTAGCTCGATTTTATTTTTTTTATTGCTTGATTTTACTAACAGAGCAATAATTGAAAATGCTGAAACGATTCCAATTAAAAGATAGATTATTGTTTTTTTCAAGGTTGAAAGATTTTAATTCATGCATTTTTTTAAAGAATAGAAAAGCCCATCAAAATTTGATGGGCTTTTTTCTGTGGCTTTTAATTATGGATTGTTACATGTGTTTAACTGCCGTGCTAACACAACAGACATTTGAACTACCATAACATCCATCACGTAATTGTTTTTCAATTACACGTGGAGAACAAACTTCTTCTTCGGTTGTGTTGTTAAAACTGAAGAATGAAAATATTAAAGCGATAAAACCGCCCAATAAAAAAACTTTTTTCATGAGAAAAAATTTAAGTGTTAAGTCTTACTTTCAGAATTTATTGTCGCTGTTTCAGAATTTCCGACAGTCAAAAAAACATTTTTTTTATTACTTTTGGTAAGCGTCCTCTGAACATTAAAAATTGTAGATAGAGTTCTAGTGTTAATTGAGGCAAAGAATAAAACGCTATAAATTAACATTTTCATTTTTAATAAATTTTTATCACCCTACTTTATGTTTAGAAATGTTTAAGTCAAATTTTTTCTTTAAGTATTTCAATCCAAGCCAAAATTATCACTCAATTTATTACCGTTCAATGGGATTAATTTCTATAAATCAAATTTTAATTTCGTTGGTCAAATATATTCCAAAATCACAATAGTTTTGTAGGGCTCCAAACTTCACGAATTAATCAATTCTTTTTTAAACATCCCTAATTTTAAGTGTTTATAAGGGTTTTGTGTTGATCGTGCATTATTTTGCACGATGGAATTTTAAGTACATGTACTAACATTTTTAGAATCTATCCTAGTATAGCTTAATAGCACTTTTTCATTCCTAAACCAACGATTAGCCCAAAAACCCTTCCTAAAGCTTGCTTTAAGGTGAAGTGGAGCAAAAAAAGCTAGTTACCGCATCGCGGCAGGGCTTTAATTAGTATGAAGCTACCCCTTTGGGGATCACGCATCCTTTTAGATGCGTAATCCCTAAAGCTTTCTTTAAGGTTCTATTTTAGTTTTTTATTTTGGTGGTATTTTTAATTTGGAGTATCATTTAGGGTATTTCCTTTATGAGTATCTCTAGCTAAATTCACCAATATAACCATGACATCATTTGGATGCTTCGATTTAATCTTAGAAACTTCTTTAAGGACATGTTTCGATGGATAATTTGTCCAAATAGCATAATAAACGACGTAAATGAATTTGTAATTTATTGATTGCGAAAGAATCTGTTCTTTTTTTTCAGTACTTAGATCAAGCAAATCCATTTCATTTTTAAAGTTCAATTGCTTATTGATAAAAGGATAATCATTCCTTTTGAGTGGGAAACTATCTACAAAATTCCTCTTGTTAAAATCCCCCATGCATTGTGAATAGGCGGAATATAAACTACCATCACGATTGTAAATCCTTAGTTGTACGTAAGAGTATTTGGTTGTATCATTGTTGACGCCATATATTTTGGTTTTTTGCATCCAAGATTTGCTGTCATCTGCAAATAAACTGTAGTCATATTTATATTTCTTTATAAATCTGTTCACCTCAATTTTGGACTCATCATTAGGTTCCGACATTTGGAGTATTCGGATGAGATTACAGGACGTGAAAATTAATGCTAAAAACAGAAAACAAGTAAACTTCATATTACAGTTGAATAAAAATCAATGGGGCTTTTAAAATTAAAAGAAAAACCCCTTTCAGCAAGTTAGTAATAATTAATTTATAATTATGTCAACAATTGTTTGAGCATTTCCACTTACCGAATCAATAATAGCTGGGTAAAACCCTTTCTTAATAAGAATCGTATTAGCCTTAATTGGTGCGACTAAAAACGCGGGCAAATAAGTGTCTTCTGCAACATAGACACCATTATTCGTTACAAAGTCACTTTTGTAACTATTAGGAATTTCAACGATAAGTCGAATTTCTTTTTCAGAATTTTCTACAAAAGTAAATAAAAGAGGCCTGAATCCTGCGCTTAATTCTGAGTCAGAGATATTACCAACGTCCCCACCTTCAACTAAGCCAAAGGGACACATTCCAGCACAAGGACCACAACCACCATCACCGAAACAAGCTGCCTGTCCATTTACCCAACGTTGAGAAGTGCCTGACTTAGTATGTACCCAATCTTTAAATTTCTCCCACCAACCAGGCCCGTCTTTTTCTTCAGAATTTAAATCCTTTAGGATGTTTTGTAGTTCATTTTTTTGTGACTCAAAAGTGTTTTCAGTTTTTGATAAAGTTTTTATTTCGTGGGTTTTTTTACATGAAAAACCTCCAATTCCTACTAAGGCAAGGAATAATGTTCCAAAAATTAACTTTTTCATATTATTAGTTTTAAGTGCCCTACTTTTTTTTCTGGAGTGTTCGGGTCATTTTTTTCTCCACAAATTATTTTATTTGAATCATGCCAAAACTATAATTCATTATTATTACTTGCAATGCGGTTTATACTAATTATCATAGGTACAAACCCCTTGTTTTAAAAATAGACTCAATAATGTGTTGATGTTGTTTTCATTTGATTGATTTTTAGTCTGTTTATTATCTAAATTCAGGAAGCCTCAAACATATTGAAAAATTACATTAGTTTTTATCGATCAAAAATCCTGGATTGATTCATTTTTAGATAGTTTTTTCTCTGAACACCAATTTGGTAAAAGGATTAGTGTTGTTTTCACACATTAATTTGCAGATGAATTTTAAGAATGTATACTAACATTTTTAGAATCTATCCTAGTATAGCTTACTAGCGCTTTTACATTCCTAAACCAACGATTAGCCCAAAAACCCTTCCTAAAGCTTGCTTTAATGTGAAGTGGAACAAAAAAAGCTATTCGCCGCATCGCGGCATGGCTTTAATTATTATGAAGCGACCCCTTCCGGGATCATGAAATAATCCCCCTTGCTGTAAATCAACCAAATTAAAATTTCACACCAATACCGAGATTAAATTGTAAATCCCAAGGATTAGATTTTAATATAGGTTCTGTAGCGAGTAAAAACTTTGGTTCGAACCGGATTAGGATATTTTCATTTAAGGAATAATTCAGACAAATTGCATAGCCGCCCAAGTTTGTTTGTTTTGTTGCGCCAATGCGAGCGCATCGGTTATTAGGATCATAGTAAACTTCTAAGCGCTGGGCAAGAGACCAATGCTGCGTAAATGAATATTTACCCACGAACTGAGTTGCTCCCCAAATAAAACCTGACTCAAGCCCCAAGTCTAAGGTCGCCCACATTTCCCACTTATTTTTTTTCCAAGCTACGTTTGCATGCTGGTAAAATCGATTTATTGAGAGGCTGTCAGGATATATTGACCCATAAAACACACCATACATTAGTGAAGTATGGTCATTTAGATTGCGTTTGTAGTGTGCGCCAAAGCTGGGACGAGTTATTAAAGGGTCAAAGGCGATTCGCTGCCAACCATTTAAGACGTGAAAGCCGAGTTCGTTTTTTTTGTTTTCGCTTGTGAAAAGCAATCGCGTTCCGCTAAGAAAATAAGGGGAGTTTTCAGCGACAATACTTCGTGTTAATGTCGGGCAATCAGACGATATGGATGATTCAATACCAATAAACGAACTATATATCCCAGCATCCCACCATAGATTGTGTTTTTTAAGTAGCTTGACTCCTACATAAGCTTCGTTCAATGGCTTGGCCCAATTAGGTTCTGCGGCCAAGTTGTATTGAGAATAATCACCAGTCATTAGCCCCAATGTGGCATGGAAGCGAGGCGAAGTAAATTCTCCTTTTAAGAGCAATAAATTAGTGCGGATTTTATTATTTACTTTATGATTATAATAAAAACTTTCTTTTTTAGCATAGTTTCCAAAGTGTTTACCGTAATATAAATCACCGAAGCCAGAAAGGGTGAATTTATGGTTTTTATTCTTCGATCCTTGCCAAGTTGTTTGGCCAAAAGCAGAAAACGTCATTAAAATGATAATGGCACGGATAATAAGGAATGGATTTTTAGTCATATTTAAAAGTTAGCAATAGTAGATTTAATATATAATCACGCTTATGCTGTTAGTTCTCCAACCACATTTTTAGTTAGTTTTTTAATTCGCTCCTCTATTGTGGAATAATTTCCCAACACAAACATCATTTTTGCTAGCGCTGCCTCGGTGGTCATATCTTTTCCGCTAAGCACCCCAATTTTTTCAAAAAATGAGCTGGTCTGATATTGTCCTTGTCTCACTGAACCGGAGGAACATTGAGTTACATTCAGCACAATTCCCCCTGCTGCGATATAGTTGGTAATCAAATCAATCATCTCTTGGTTATTGGGTGCGTTTCCTGCGCCAAATGTTTCCAATACAATTCCTTTAAACTGATGGACATTAAATAGGAATTCATATTGTTTAAAAGGAATGTTAGGATATATTTTTAACAGTCCGATTCGTGTTTCTAAATTTTTATAAACTTGAAGAACGTGTCTTTCTTTAATAGATTCTTGATCAAGTTTATATTCAATAGTAACACCAGCAACTGCTAACGGCGGATAATTTGGCGAGGCAAATGCCTCAAATTGATTGGCGGAGATTTTCGTGCAACGATTTCCTCGATAAAGGGAATACTCAAAATAGATCGCCACTTCTTGCACGGTAGCCGATCCATCGGTGTTTTTTGCGGCAGCGATTTCAACTGCTGTTATCAAATTCTCTTTTCCGTCTGTTCGTATGGTTCCGATTGGTAATTGCGATCCCGTCAGAATAATTGGTTTTGTTAGCCCTTGCAACATGAAACTCAAGGCGGATGCGGTATAGGCCATAGTGTCTGAGCCATGAAGCACCACAAACCCATCATACGTTTCATAATTATCATTGATAATATCTACCAATTGTCGCCAATGTGCACAAGTCATGTCAGAGGAATCAATCGCTTTTTCAAAACTAATACTACTTAATTCGACATGTAGCCTTTCCAATTCAGGAATGTGGTCAAATACATAATTAAAATCCAGGCTTTTAAGTTCCCCTGTTCTAAGGTCCTTGATCATTCCGATGGTTCCTCCGGTGTAAATGAGTAATATCTTTGCTTTCATATTAAAATCGGTTTAATTGAAAAAGTTCCTCGGCATTGTGCGAGCTTATTCTAGCTACTTCTTCAAGTGGGACCTGATACAAATCAACCAATTTATACGCCACCTCTAGCATATAAGCGGACTCATTTCTTTTACCTCTGTATGGAACAGGCGGCAAATACGGGGCGTCCGTTTCTAGCACCAAGTCTTCTAATGAAACAGCTTGTTTAAGGGTTTCTCCAAGTTCTGAATTTTTATAAGTAAGCACACCACCAATTCCTAGTAGAAAACCCCCATAATTTTTGATATGTTTTGCTTGCGCTGTATTTCCTGTAAAGCAATGAAAGACGCCTTTCAAGCTTGCATCATTTTCTTGGTCTAGTATTTCGAAGATTTCAGTAAAGGCATCACGAGCGTGAATAGCAATTGGTAAATCAAGGTTTTTCGCCCATTGAATTTGTCGGATAAAGGCCGTTTTTTGTTCTTCCATAAAGGATTTATCCCAATACAGATCCATTCCGATTTCTCCTATGGCACAAAATCTAAGCGGATCAGCAAATAAATAACTTTCAATTTTCTCTAATTGCTCTTCCCAGTCTGCTTTTACATAGGCAGGATGTAATCCCATCATAGGAATACAGAATGGATAATTTTCTTGAATGGCAAACATGGGCTCAATACTTTCTACATCAATATTGGGCATTAAGATCTTGCTTATGCCGGCCTCTTTTGCATTAGAAATCGTTGTGTCTAAATCACCCAGGAAGGCCTCATCATAGGTGTGGGCATGTGTATCAATAAAATGCATTTAGTGTTCTTTCTGTTTGTTTGAGAGTTCCCAATTCCAGGCATCTTTTATGGCATCTTGATAGGAAAATTGCGCTTGCCAGTTTAATAATGATTTAGCAAGATCCACATTGGCATAGATCTCTATGATGTCCCCGACTCTTCTTGGGGCAAATTCCCAGGGAAGTTTTGTACCGCTAATTTCTTCGAAAGCTTGAATCATTTGAAGCACACTGGTTCCTTTTCCGGTGCCTACATTAATATATTCACAGGACCCAATTGAATTATTGCCAAAGGCTTCTACGGCTTTTATATGTGCGTCCGCTAAATCCATCACGTGTATGTAATCTCTTATGCAAGTTCCATCTATCGTGGGGTAATCATTCCCAAAAACTAATAATTTGCTATGTTTCCCTATAGCGGTTTGTGTAATAAATGGCAACAAATTATTTGGCTTCCCTATAGGTAATTCGCCTATTAATCCGCTCGGATGGGCACCAATTGGATTGAAGTACCGTAAACAGATAACTTTAAAGCGATTATTTGCTTTCGCATAATCGGCAATAATCTGTTCGGCCATCCACTTAGTATAACCATAGGGCGAGGTGGGGAGTTGTTTTGGGGTTTCTTCAGTTACCTCTTTTATTGAATCTGGTTCTCCATATACGGTACAAGAGGAGGAAAACACCAATTCATTTACATCAAATGCTTCCATGCACTCTAACACATTCAATAAGCCGATGAGGTTGTTTTGATAATATTTTAGCGGTTCTATCACAGATTCCCCCACCGCTTTAAATGCCGCAAAATGAATAACGGCCTTAATTTGATGTTTTGCAAAAACGTCTTTCAAGGCTGTTTTATCACAGATGTCTGTATTATAAAACACGGGCTCGAAACCGATTAATTTACTTAAATCTTTTATAACGCGGGGATTACTATTACGGAAATCATCCACAATAATAGGTGTGTAGCCACTTTTTGCTAATGCGTCAACGGTATGTGCACCAATATAACCGGCTCCGCCAGTAATTAAAACGTTTTTTAACATCATATCAAAGGTAGTTGAAAAACAATTAATTTTGCAGCAGCCTTTGTATAAAAAACACTTGTTTCATGAATGTCTTTCTTTCTCTTCTTTCACTTTTCATTTTAATTCAGTCATCTACCAACTATGATTTAACGATTAACGTCAAAGGGTTTCCTTCAAGTAAGGGAGATGCTTATATTGCCATTTATCGAGCATCGGATGATTTTCCGGTTTTTGGCAAGCAATTTAAAGGAAAGACTTCCACAATAGCGGGAACTACAAGCCAAGTTGTTTTCAGTAAGCTCCCCGCGGGGCCTTATGCGGTTGCGGTTTATCATGATAAAAACAATAATAAAGTGTTAGATAAAAACTATTTAGGAATTCCAACTGAGGTATATGGGTTTTCTAATAATGCACGCCGAACATTTAGTGCACCAAGTTTCGAAGAAGCCTCTTTTATGGTGAGCGCCAACAAGACAATTAATATTACCGTAAAATAGCAATCTTTAGGTGATTATTAATTAACAGTAAGAAAACACTGGCCTTAAAAAATATAATCTTAAGGAAATAGATCAATTGATTTAAACGAGGAATTTTGTAGTCTAAAAAACTAGCAAAAATGAATTCAAAATTACTCATCACTTCTTTAAGCATCTTATTATCAACAATCGTTGCTCAATCGCAGATTGCTCTTTGGAATTATAACACAATTGTTGGTTCCCCAACTACTTACAATGCTGATTTAGGTGTGGGAACTTCTTCTATAGTAGGGACACTTACTATAGCTCCTGCAGCAACAGGCATGGATCCGATAATAAATAATGGTTGTGGTGCTCAAAACGGTGTCAATCCGGGAGCGTGGGCTTTCTCTGCTGTTCCAGGATTAGCAAATGAATCCAATGGTGTTCAATATAATGTATCGACCGTTGGTTATCAAAATATAAAATTTACCTGGGATCAACGATGGTCAGGTACAGCAGTAAATACTGTAAGAGTTAAATATACAACTGATGGTATCGCTTGGACTGACTTTGTGATGACGGACCAAAATACTACGTATTGTAATGGTGTTCTTGATGCAGGACGTTTTCAAAACAACGGCGTTGGTGACCAATACAGAAGAATTTCTGTAGATTTCGTAGCCATTCCAGCAGCGAATAACAATCCAAATTTTGCCGTTAGAGTTCTTGCGGCACACTATCAGGCTACGGGAGAGTTTCGTCAAACATCCGTTGCAACCAATATTGCAACTGGAGGTACATGGCGTTTTGATAATGTTAAAGTGGAGGGAGGCGCTAATACATCCATTGCAGCCGCCAATAATTTTATTCAAGTTTCTGAAAATGTTGGTTCGGTTAACGTTCCGATATTAATTGCCAACGCAAATCCTAGTCCAGTAACTTTAAATCTAGGCTTTTCTGTTTATTCAAACGCAACCGACAATGTCGATTTTACATGGACAAACACATTAACTATACCAGCTAATACGAATGGCACGACCAATCATGTAATTACAATTAATGACGATTTACTACCTGAAAAAGCAGAACGAATTATTGTTAAAATCTTATCAGGATCCAATGCTCGAATTTCAACAACGGAGAATTATCAAATTATTTTCATTAAAGATAATGATTATCAAGCACCTTCTCCATCTAACGCATTAAACTTAACACTTTTAACAAGCTTTTCCAACGGTGCTGCAGCAACGAATTCTGCTGAAATAGTTGCATTCGACGAAGACGTTGATCGTTTGTATATTGCCAATAGCATTGGAGCTAAACTAGACATCGTTAATTTCTCTAATCCGGCAGCTCCAGTTCTTATTTCTTCCATTTCAACAACTCCATACGGAAATATAAACTCCGTTGTTGCTCACGATAGTATCGTTGCAATGGCCATAGAAAATAGTAATCCACAATTGAATGGTTCCGTGGTTTTTTTGGATTATAATGGAAATTTCTTGAGTCAAGTGACGGTTGGTGCTATGCCAGATATGATCACATTCAATAAAAATTACACTAAAATTCTCACAGCGAATGAAGGTGAGCCAAATGCAAGTTATTCTGTTGACCCAGAAGGATCCGTTTCAATTGTAGACTTAACACCAGGAATTGCTAATCTAACTAATGCGAATGTGACCACAATAGGATTAACATCCTTTAATGGCCAGCAAGTTGCTTTAGTTGCTCAGGGAATTCGTATCTTCTCTACTAGTGCAACTGTAGCTCAGGATTTAGAACCAGAATACATCACAATTTCGGATGATAATACAAAAGCATACGTGGGAATTCAAGAAGCGAATGCACTTTTGACGATTGATCTTACAAATAATTCGATAATAAGCCTAACGGCATTGGGTTATAGCTCATATGGTAACGCATCAAATAACGCATTAGACGCTTCAGATCAAAGTGGCGCGGTATTAATTACAGGAGACTTGCCTATCAAAGGAGCTTACATGCCGGATGCAATTAGCTTTGGAACAATTGGAGGCCAAGGGTATATTTTTACAGCCAACGAAGGTGATTCACGTGAGTTTGGGACTGTAATTGATGCTAATAGAATCAGTTCTGCCACCTTTACGAACTTAGATCCAGTGGCCTTTCCAGACGCAAACATTCTTAAAAACAACAAGTTTCTTGGTAGACTTAGTGCTTTAAAGTATTCCGGAGATACTGATGGAGATGGTGATTATGACGAATTACACGTTATGAGTGGAAGATCTTTTAGTATTCGAAATGCGACCACCGGTGCGCTTGTTTATGATTCGAAGGATTTAATTGAGCAGATAATAGCCAACCACCCAACTTTTGCCGCGATTTTTAATGCATCAAATACCAGTGGCGCCCCATCTTTAAAAAATCGAAGCGATGATAAAGGTCCAGAGGTTGAAGGAATTTATTTTCAGACAATAAATGGAAAACCGTATGTCTTTTTAGCATTAGAAAGAATAGGTGGAGTGATGATTTTTAATGTAGAGAATCCGTTATCACCAGTTTATGTAGCCTATCGCAATAATAGATCAACAACGTTGAGCGGTCCAGATTTAGGCGCAGAGGGAATTGTCACCATCCCTGCAGCTATTTCACCGAATGGTAATGACATTGTGATTTTGGCAAACGAGGTTAGCTCAACTTTATCTATTTATCAAGTAAATACTTGTGCCACTGCAGCGGGAGCTGTTGTGACAGCTGCTGCCAATTCTATTTGTGCTGGAGCGAGCACAACCCTTTCTATTCCTGGATCAATTGGTAGCTCCTACCAGTGGTTGCTAAATGGGCAACCAATAATTGGAGAGATAGGCACACAATTAACAGCAGCACAAGCTGGCTCATATTCCGTTATGGTTAATAGTTTGCCACTTGCTTGTTCAGATACATCGTTGGTTAAAGTAATAACAATTCTTCCATCTCCTGTTGTTACGGCAAACATAAATCAATCAGTATGTGCCGGTTCACCAACAACCCTTAATGGAGGTGGCGCTTTAACATACTCATGGAACAATGGCGTTACGAATGGAGTAGCGTTTATACCGGCTACTACGACAACTTATACGGTTACAGGTACTAATCTACAAGGTTGTACAGGCACAGCAACGACGACAGTGACTGTAAATTCGCTTCCAATTGTTTCCGCAGGTCTTGACCAAACGGTTTGTGGTGGTTCAACTGTTACATTTGGCGCCACGGGTGCGACAAATTATGTATGGAATAACGGAGCGACGGGAGCTTCTTTAACCGTTCAAACAGGAACCAACCCATCAAGCACTAGCTACTCTGTAAGCGGAACGAACATTGCTACAGGTTGTACGAGTAATGATCAGGTAGTTGTAAATGTACTAGGATTGCCAACGGTTTTTGCTGGAAATGATCAAACAGTTTGTTCAGGAGACACGGTAGTATTGATCGGGTCAGGAGCAACAAGTTATTCTTGGAACAATGGCGCGGTTAATAATTCGGGATTTGTCGCACAAGCAACTCAGACCTATACGTTGACAGGAATTGATATAAATTTATGTCAGAATACGGATCAGATCACAATAAATGTTAATCCTTCCCCAACAGTATCGGCGGGTATTGACACATCGATTTGTGCAGGCGCATCATTCATCCTTTCGGGAATCGGGGCTAGTTCATATTCATGGAATAACGGAGTAACAAATGGAGCATCCTTTATTCCTACCTCAACAGCCACTTATACCTTAACAGGAACCAATGCATTTGGTTGTGACGACCAAGACCAAATCTCTATTACGGTTAATAGTTTGCCAACTATCAATGTTGGTCCAAACGCAACTATTTGTGAAGGAGATTCAATAGTTCTTCAGGCTACTGGTGCCCTAAGTTATTCATGGAATAATGGCCAAGCAAACGGCGCGGTAATTTATCCTACCCAGCCGTCTTCTAGTTATTCGGTGATAGGTGTAGACGCTAATAATTGTCAAGATACAGAAACGCTTCTTGTTACAGTAAATCCTTTACCAGTTGTTAGTACAATTTCAGATACACTTGTTTGTGACTACAATGTACCAGTGCAATTAAATGTTCTTGGAAATGCTAGTTCATTTACTTGGAGTAATGGAACCGTTGGCTATTCGATTTCGATTTCGCAAGCAGGTACTTATACGGTTACAGGAGAATTAAATGGCTGCACAGACTCAAGCAGCATCGTGGTAGTATTAGACGCTTGTTTGGGAATTTATGAAGAAGATTTATTTGCTCTTTCTTATTATCCAAATCCAACGCAAAAAGAGGTGTATGTATCTTTTAATAGGCCTATTTCTGCCACCATCTCTATTTTGACCATGGACGGAAGGGTATTATTTATCGATCAGTTAATTAATAAATCGGAAACAATTCTAGACTTCTCTTCAATAGCCTCGGGTTCTTATTTAATAAAATTAGATCAGAACGGCGATACTAACTTAATAAAGGTAATCAAAGAGTAATCTAAGATTCTACTTGACTTAATTTATTGAAAGTTTTCCGTGTCAAGCATCTTGTAGGCATCTGTTTTAAACAAAGCAGTATTCATATCTATTTGCGCCTTAATCTTCGCTTAAAATTCAGGAAACATCAAAGGTCCATCTTTGTTGGAAATTAAGAAAATGAGAAGAGAAGTTGATCTAGTTGTTATTTCAGACGTTCACCTAGGAACCTATGGTTCCCGCGCGGAAGAATTGGTTAAATACTTGAGGAGTATTAAACCAAAGACCTTGGTGTTGAATGGCGATATTATTGATATATGGCAGTTTTCCAAGCGTTATTTTCCCGCGGCACACATGCAGGTTATACGAGAAATAACATCTTTCCTGAGTCAGGGAACGATGGTATATTATGTCACAGGAAATCACGATGAAATGTTACGGAGATTTACCGGGTTTAAAATCGCGAACTTCGAAATAGTCAATAAAATTGTGTTAAATCTACCAACGGGACGTGCTTGGATTTTCCATGGAGATGTATTTGACACAACGATGAGGCATTCAAAATGGTTAGCAAAGCTGGGCGGTAAAGGATACGACATTCTCATAATGATAAATACCTTCATGAATTGGGTTAGTGAAAAACTTGGAAGAGGAAGGATTTCTTTGTCAAAAAAAATAAAAAACAGCGTAAAGGGTGTTGTGAGCTATGTAAGCAATTTTGAGTTAACCGCTGCCGAGCTTGCGATTACTAATGGCTATGATTATGTTGTTTGTGGTCACATTCACCAACCAGAAATAAGACAAATTCAAACGAAGAATGGTGAAAAGGTGACGTATCTTAATTCAGGAGATTGGGTTGAGAATTCAACGGCTTTAGAATACCATGAAGGCGAATGGAAACTTTATTTTGAGGATCAAAATCTGCAAAAAAACATAAAAAGCGAATTGCTAAAATCTCGGAGAGAAGAACTTTCAATTGAGGTTTTACTTGCTGAAATCACACAAAACATCATAAAAGTATAAGGTATGAAAGTTTTATATGCGATACAAGGAACGGGCAATGGCCATTTAAGTAGGGCGGAGGATATTGTCCCCTACTTACGAAAAAGATGCCAAGTAGACATTTTGGTGAGCGGCACACAATCCCAGTTGACACCTTCTTTTTCAATTGACTATCAATTGAGAGGTATGAGCTTTATGTCATCTAAAAAAGGTAAGGTAGACCTCATCAAAACGGCTGTAAACACGAATGTTTTTAAATTTCTAAAAGAAATAAGTCAGTTTCCCGCTAAAAAATACGATTTAATAATAAGTGATTTTGAACCCATTTCTGCTTGGTCTGCAAAATACCATGGCGTAAAGTCGGTAGAGTTAAGCCATCAGGCAGCGGTTTATCATCAGAACTCCCCCAAACCGGTAGAAAAAAGTCGTGTCGGAAATTTTATTTTAGGAAATTATTGTCCCAGCTATCATAAGTATGGATTCCATTTCGAATCATACGCGCCGTCCATTTTTACACCAGTAATCAGAGAAAATATTAGGCAACTAGAATCGGAAAACTGCGGGCATTATACGGTTTATTTACCTGCATATCACGATGATTTCATCGTTCAAACGTTAATGCACTTTAAGGCTGAGTGGCAGGTGTTTTCAAAATATGCAAGTTGTCGTTATCGTGTTAATAATGTTTGGGTAAATCCAATTGACTCTAAAGGTTTCACGGAGAGTTTAAGGACGTCTGAAGGGGTGCTTTGTGGTGCGGGGTTTGAGTTGCCCGCAGAAGCATTATTCTTAAATAAAAAACTAATGGTGATTCCTATGATGGGACAATATGAACAGCTTTGCAATGCGGAGAGTCTTAAAAAGATGGGGGTAATTATATTAGACAAGCTATGTTTATTACATCGTAGAACGATTAGTTCATGGCTTATGAGTTCAAATCATATAGTGGTGCATTATCCTAATAGAACGGAGCAAATAATTGACACTATTTTTAATGATTTAATGCCATCAGAAAATGAGGCCCCAGCTCCTCAATTAATCGATTTAGTAGGCATTTGACTCAGGGCTAAATAATGCTTATAGGTTTCTACTTGCGCATGAAATGGGGCAAGGTTTGTTGATCTATAAATATTTTTAAAATCCCCGGTGATTAAGCGAGATTTTACGCTTCCCTTCCATTGAAAATCAAAAATAAGCGCCAGTTCTTTTTGTATGGATTTATCAAGAATTGGAACACCGACCTCAATACGTTTATCAATATTTCGCTCCATTAAATCGGCACTTAAAATATAGTAAAGTGGCTCTCCGCCATTTTCAAAAACAAGCATGCGGGAATGTTCTAAATAACGATCTACAATACTTATTACGGTTATATTTTTAGGAATACCTTTTCCTGCTGTTTTAATACAGCAAATTCCACGAACGATCATTTCTATTTTTACCCCCGCAGCACTTGCTTCGTATAATTTTTCAATAATCGGAACGTCTGTTAGATTATTTAGCTTGATTTTTATTCCTGCCGGCAATCCTTTCTTTACATTATCAATCTCCCCATCAATTAACTTATATATTTTTCTTCTTGTGTTAATAGGAGAAACAATTAAATGTCTAAATAAGGCCCTTTCTAAATTGTTTTCTAACAAACGAAAAACCTTTTTGATTTCATTCGATAAAACGGGATTAGAGGTTAATAAAGCAAAATCGGTATAGGTTTTTGATGACTTTTCATTAAAATTACCCGTTCCTATATAGCTAACAAATTTTTCTTTCTTGTCAATAACCCGAGTAATCTGCATCATTTTTGAATGCACCTTAAGGTTTTGCGCTCCATGTATCACCTTTGCTCCATTTTCACGAAGGCGATTTGACCAATAAAGATTATTTGCCTCATCAAACCGCGCTTGTAATTCCATAATTACAGTAACAGCCTTCCCATTGAATATCGCCGCCAAAAGAGCGTTCATTATCTGTGATTTTTTGGCGACACGGTAAATATTTATTTTTATTTCCTTTACATAGGGATCTATGGCTGCTTCACGCAAAATATCAACAACGTAATCAAATTTTTGATAAGGAAAGTGTAAAAACACATCTTGTTTAGCGATTACATCAAGTAAACTAGTTGCATTTTCTAACGATTGATGTGTACAAGGATTTTGAACAGGATATTGTAAACCAGGCAGATCAAATGTCGGGAATCCGATAAAGTCTTTAAAATTATGGTATTTTCCTCCCGGAATTGTATTGACACCACGAGTTAAATTTAAGGATTTCAAAAGGTAATCTAATAAATCTTTGGGCATGTTTTCATCGTAAACAAATCGGACAGGGTCTCCTTTTTTCCGTTGCTTAACCCCCTTTTCTATTTTATCAAAAAAAGTCAGAGCTATATCGTCGTCTAAATCTAATTCAGCGTCCCGTGTAAATTTAAAGGTGTAGGCACTAATCGTTGTAAAATCATAAATAGCAAAAATTTCATGTAGATGAAGGCGAATAATATCGTCTTGTATAATCACATGATGCTTGTCTTTTTCATTGATTGAATAGAAACGAGACAATTCCTGTGGCACTTGAATTAATGAATAATGGGCAGGTTTGCCCTTCAGCGAAATTTTTACAGCCAGGTAAATCGCATAATCCCTTAATCGCGGGAAGGTATTTTTTTTACTCAGCATTATAGGAAAAATAGCGTGTTTTAGTTCTTTATGAAAGTAGGAAGAAAGAATTTTTTTCTGAGAATCACTAACGGTTGTGTCATCCAAATGAAAAATACCCACTTTTTCGAGCCCAATTAAAACTTGTTGATAGGCGCTCTCAAATTTCTCTTGTTGTTTAAGTACAACACGTCGAATTTCTTTATAAAGGTCTTCCGCATTGCCATTATATCCGATCATTTTTTTTTTGCGGTAAGCGCTCATGCGGCGAATGTTTGCCACCCGTACGCGGTAAAATTCATCCAGGTTATTAGAGTAAATACCCAGAAAACGCATCCGTTCAATGAGTGGAACTTTCTCGTCTAGTGCTTCTTGTAATACCCGGTCATTAAAGCAAAGCCAACTTAATTCTCTATTTACTATTTTCATTTTTTGTACAAAAGTGTGGGTAAAAGTTAGGGGTTTAATATTAACAGAGTGTTATGGCAAAAAAATTATTCAAATTCGATTAAAACGCTCCCTTTTTCAACGATTGCTCCTTCCGAAATAAATATGCGTTTAACAACACCCCAACCATCTGCTTTTAGGGCATTTTCCATTTTCATTGCTTCGAGAGAGAACAAATGGTCTCCCACGGCCACCTCTTGCCCTTCTTTAACACTAATGGATAATACTCTCCCGGGCATGGGAGATTTAAATTCTTTTATTTTTTTTATTTTAGGTTTGTCAAGCCCCAACGCAGAAATTAGATCATCTAACTCATGCTTTTTCCGAACATGAAAAACCCGATGGTTTATTTTTATCACTAGCTTTTGTTCTTCGGATTTTTCTTCTTGAATTTCTCCGTGGAAAACCTTTCCTTGAAAAACTAAGTCAAAAAATTTGTGGTTGTGCCATTCAACGAATGCACCGTCTGTATTCTGAATTGGTTCGTTGTCGAAATACCAGTTATTATTTTTCATACATCCATTTTTACTTTGAAGTTAACTGCAGATAAATTTCTGTATCTCCCTCATTTTCAACATCTATTTTAGTAGAATTAGGGACTGTTTTTAGTGGTAATAGAACGTCCGCAAGAACTTCCGCACAAATATAAGCCCTGTTTTTTTCAAGTGCAGCTTCGATGAATTCATTCGATGAATACTGAACTATAATTTTATCGGTTACATCAAAATCTTTTTCCTTTCTTAATGCTTGAATTCGGTTTACGAATTCTCTTGCAATTCCTTCTGCATGAAGCTCTTCTGTTATGGTAATGTCTAAAGCAACGGTTAACTCGCCGTCACTAGCAACCAAAAGCCCTGGAATGTCTTTGGCTGTAATTTCAAAGTCTTCTAATTCTAAACGAACAAGCACCCCATCAATTTCTTTTTCCCACAACTTTTCACTTTCAATTTGACGAATTTTATCTTGATTAAAGTTGGCCACCTCTGCAGAAATACCCTTCATTTGCGCACCAAATTTCTTCCCGATGGATTTAAAATTAGGACGGATGTTTTTTACTAACATGGTTCCGTCATCCTTTATTAAGGACAGGGATTTTACATTTACTTCAGACAGAATCAAATCCTGAATCTCCGTTACACTTTGTGAAAACTCATCACTTAATGCAGGCACTAAAATCCGAGCTAAGGGCTGTCTCACTCTGATTTTTTCTTTTTTTCGTAGCCCAAGAACCAAAGAGGACAATCGCTGTGCAATCAACATTCTACCTTCAAGTGAGGCGTCTATTTCTTTTTTATTGCTTATTGGGAACTCACATAAGTGGACAGAACTAATATCTTTTTTATGAGTGATGCTATTTAAATCCATAAATAATCGATCCATAAAAAAAGGCGCAATTGGAGATGCAAGGATGGCTATTTGTTCTAAGCAAGTGTAAAGAGTTTGATAAGCAGATAGCTTATCAATTGCGTCGTCACTTTTCCAAAAACGTCTTCTACAAAGTCGTACATACCAATTTGACAATTGATCAGATACAAACTCTTGGATGAGTCTCCCCGCTTTTGTTGGCTCATAAGATTCGTAAGCAGCATCAACATCTGAAATCAAACTATTGAGTTTAGAGATAATCCATCGGTCTATTTCTGGTCGCTTTTCTATATCAATTTCATTTTCTTCGTATCGAAATCCGTCAATATTAGCATACAAGGCAAAGAATGAATACGTATTATAAAGTGTTCCGAAAAATTTGCGTTGTACTTCAACAATGCCATCCACATCAAATTTAAGGTTATCCCATGGCTGTGCATTCGTAATCATATACCACCTTGTAGCATCTGGACCATATTTTTCTAAGGTGGCAAATGGATCGATGCCGTTACCAAGTCGCTTAGACATTTTAAGGCCGTTTTTATCTAAAACGAGACCATTGGATAATACATTTTTGTAGGCAACGCTTCCAAATACGAGTGTTGAGATGGCGTGTAAGGTGTAAAACCAGCCACGCGTTTGGTCGACTCCTTCCGCGATGAAATCAGCAGGAAAGGCCTTGTTATCATCTATCAATGATTTATTCTCAAATGGGTAATGCCATTGAGCATAAGGCATTGCTCCCGAATCAAACCAAACATCAATCAGATCAAGTTCACGTTTCATCGGCGTACCGTCCTTAGCAACCAAAACTATTTTATCGACGTGGTGCTTGTGTATGTCTATTTGAGCATAATTTTCCTTGGACATATCATTTTCATTGAAAGAGGCCAATGGATTACTTTTCATTACTCCACCTTCAACAGCATCTTCACAAGCCTTTTTTAATTCAGATAGTGAAGAGATACACCGCCGTTCTTTACCGTCTTCGGTCGCCCAAATTGGGATAGGAATACCCCAGTATCTTGAGCGGGAGAGGTTCCAATCATTCGCATTTTCCAACCATTTTCCGAAGCGCCCTTGTCCTGTGCTTGTTGGGTTCCAGTTAATGGTGTTGTTTAATGTCACCATTTTTTCTTTTTGCCCACTAACACGAATAAACCACGAATCTAAAGGATAATACAAAATTGGTTTGTCTGTCCGCCAACAATGTGGATAGCTGTGCTCATACTTCTCAACTTTAAAAGCTTTATTTTCTTCTTTTAACTTAATAGCGATTTGAACATCAACAGAGCGCTCTGGCATTTCCGTGTCTTCGTAAAACTCATTTTTAACGTACATGCCAGCAAAGTCAGTCACTTCGGGTCGAAATTTTCCTTGTAAATCAACTAGTGGCACCAGGTTGTTATATTCATCACGAACGAGCATCGCGGGTATTTTTGCTGCTGCAGCCACTCGTGCATCGTCGGCTCCAAAGGTTGGTGCTAAATGAACAATACCCGTTCCGTCTTCTGTTGTAACAAAATCACCAGCGATTACTTGAAAAGCATTTGCTGGATTTTCAGCCGGCAAACAATAGGTTAGAAGTTGTTCGTATTGTAGGCCGATTAAGTCCTTTCCAAGACAATTCCCTAAGATGAAATAAGGAATAGACTTATCCCCGGGAACATATGTAGCGAAAGCATCTCTTTCCTCCACCAAATGAAATCCTTTTCCAAATTGATACGTGACGAGGTTTTTCGCAAGAACGACTAATATTGGTTGAAAGGTGTATTGATTATAAGTTGAAACGAGGCAATACGTGATGTTTTCACCAACAGCAAGCGCTGTATTGGAAGGCAATGTCCAAGGAGTGGTTGTCCAGGCTAACAAAAACAACTCTTCATTTAATTTCACAAAAGAATCAAACACATTTTTCTGATTTCCCTTCACCTTGAACATAGCAACAACAGAGGTGTCTTTCACATCTTTGTAACAGCCAGGTTGATTCAATTCATGAGAAGAAAGGCCCGTTCCAGCTTTCGGTGAATACGGCTGAATTGTATAGCCCTTGTACATTAAGTCTTTCTTATACAGTTCGCCAATCAACCACCAAACGGACTCCATGTATTTCGTTTCGTAGGTAATGTAGGGCTCTTCTTTGTCAACCCAATAGCCCATTTTTGTGGTCAGGTCATTCCAAATATCGGTATAACGCATCACAGCATTTTTACAAGCCTGGTTATACTCATCTACGCTAATTGTCTTGCCGATATCTTCTTTTGTAATTCCAAGTTCTTTTTCAACGCCAAGCTCAACGGGTAAGCCGTGTGTGTCCCACCCAGCCTTTCTTTTTACTTGAAACCCTTTAAGTGTTTTGTACCTACAAAAAATATCTTTAATGGCACGGCCCATGACATGGTGGATGCCAGGTAAACCATTTGCTGAGGGGGGGCCTTCATAAAAAACAAAAGGCGGACAGTTTTCGCGCCTGGAAACAGACAGTTCAAACAGCAACTTTTCATCCCAATCTTTTAAGATTTCAGCAGCAATGATTGGTAAATTTAATCCAGTATATTCTTTATACTTTTGAGGCATTTCCAACGAATTAGGAGTCCAAAAATAACAAGAATAACACAATATTCTTGTCTTACTTCAAGAATAAGTTTTGGGTAAAGGCATATAATTCCGCTATCTTCAGTAATTTTAACAAAAACACGCCCTCATGAAAATAGCACTATACTGTTTGAGTATACTTTTGATAACGAACTCGATCTTTTCTCAATCATTCACTCTTCCTAATTTGCCGTATGCTTATGGCGATTACGCTCCACAAATAGACGCATTAACGATGGAAATTCACCACAAAAAACACCACCAAGCGTATATAAACAACCTCAACACGGCAGTTAAAGGAACAAAAATGGAAACACAGTCGCTTATCGATTTAATGTTTTACGCGAGTTTTCGATCTGACGCCGTAAGAAACAATGCTGGAGGTCACTATAATCACTCCTTGTTTTGGGAAATATTTGCGCCACCTGCTAGCCAAGGAGTAATC
>JAIPAL010000071.1 GCA_021740085.1 Crocinitomicaceae bacterium | reverse complement strand
GGCGGCATTTAAATCCTTAATTGATTCTCAGCCATTCCAAAAGGAAAAGTTGAGGGCCTATGCCATGGAGCATTTTAGTTATACAGCTGTTGGGAAGTCAATTTCAGAGGTCTATGAAAAGGTATTGAGTTAAATTACCAGTTGTTACTTATTATTTGAACGTAAAATTCCGTTGAATAAGATAACTTATGATAGCGACAATTACAGAAGCTATTACGTTTGAAATAGAGGCATAAACTCCAAAGACTTCTATCAGCAGCCTAAGAATGGCATAACTCGTTACGAAAGAGATGAGGGCACTTATTCCATAGCGAAACAATTGCACTCGTCCTTTTATTTCACTTTCGGTGAAAACGACATATTTCAATAAGGTAAAACCAATAATAAACGAAATTCCAAAGCATATGGCAGCACTAATCGTATAGGCATTAATGGCAAGGTTAATAAGTGGAATCGTCCATTTTTGTTGTTGAAATAAATAGTTATAGAAAAGATAAAATAGTACCCAACTCAAGATCATGTTAGAAGCACCACAGACCGCATAATAGTAGGTGGTTTTGCTAAAAAACTTTTTGAAAATAGGATAAAATAGATCCAAAAAAGATCGAAGTAAATTCGGTAAGGTTTTTAATTTAGTCATTTCCCAATTGTATGTTTACTTCGTAACCGGTGTGTCTTCTAATATTAATTACCCTGTTTCCATCTATGTATAAATATTGGCCACGAATTCCAGTTAATGTCCCTTGTATAGAGGGCGTTGTGTCCAAATTCATGGATGTTAATGTCGATGGATATTCTGTCACTGGGTAATTAAAGCTAAGAATGGATTCATCTTCCGTAAAATATACGGCAAGATCAGTGGGTAAAAGTTCTTGAGCAATCCATTTTTCTTCCACTAAATCGATGGACGCATCTCGAATATCTTTCAGCATATTTTGCCAATTTGTTTTGTCGTCGTATGCTTCTTTCAAAGCAACTTCGATGATTCCAGCTGTATAGCGATTGGGTGTTTCTGCTAATATAATGGCGGATTGTGCACCTTGGTCAATCCATCTTGTAGGAATTTGCGTGTTGCGTGTAATACCAATTTTTACTTTATCGGTTGCTGCAAAATAGACAAAATGAGGCTGGTTGTGATTTCGCTCTTCGTATTCAACATCGCGCCCTAAGCCTAAATGTGCTTCGCATAATTCTGGATTCATGATACAGGGGCTTGCTTCAGGTGCTTCGTTAAAGCAGGTATAACAAAAGCCTTGACCAAATGATTTTTTAGTGATTTTAGAACAGCTAGTACAAACTATCTTTCCCAAGTGATCAATTTTAATAGTTGCGCCTATGTAATTATTTAGACAAACAGGGCCATTCCCTGAATTAATAAAATACTGCACTTGATCCTGATGCTCGGTAGAAAGTTTTTCTAAGATCGTTGTCATTCCTTGGGTAATATATTCATTTTATCTGCAAAATGATAACAATAATCTCTTAAATCTTCCGCCATCAAATGCTCGCCAGTTGCTTTTTCAAAGGTATCAGACATGGATAATAATGTTTGATGAAAAAATTGTTTCATTTCTTCCACAGACATTTCAGGTGTCCACAAGTCAATTTTCAACGTATTTTTTTCTTTTTTATCCCAAATAGAAAGTAGAAAAGCTTCTGCTGCTTGCTCCTCAAGGCCATTATCTTCTGCATTCCATACTATTGAAACGGGTAATTTATTGGGGTCAAGGCCAATTTTAATGGTGATGTTAGATGTCTTTGTGATTTCCTTATTCATAATCAATTAGTTGGGTTCGTAGGATTGCAAAATAGTATTGTAAGGCATTGAAATTAATTTCTCTAAACTAATTTCTTCTTTATCCATGTATTGTTTTACCATCTGGTAACCTAAAAATTGTCCCATTCGATCGGGACTTTCTTGCGGTAAACCGGTTGAAAAAGGGCCTTCGTGTAATAAGTTTTGCTTGGGTTCATCTGTAGTAACAAATAACAGTTCTTCTTTCACAAGGTATTCCCAGAAAGAAGCTTCGCTATTTACTGCCCATTCATGGTCTTTTTTCGAATAGCGAACAATAATATTATCCTCCAGTTCCGGTAAGCAAGCATGTGTTATGAATAGTAATTTCCCCCATCGAATCATTTCGCTAGCATAGTTTTCAGTAGTTTCATTGATGTAATGTGCCATCAACCAGCTTAATAGTACATCCCTCGTAAGAAATTGCTTGTCCATTCCAACTTTTATCCAATCGTAAAACTGATTGCCCGGTAATTCCTTAATCACTTTTTCTTTTGCCCCTAAATAGCGATCCAATCCAATGGCAATAAAATAATCTGAGCTATTAGCACTTGCTGTAAAAAGCGAGTTGATGTACGCTATACGCAGTGGTAAATTTCCTTTTGGAAAATGGTATTTTAAGCGTTTAAATGCGTCGCGTAATTCTACTTCTTTTCTTTCTTTAATTGAAAATTGTTTGGCAATGGTTTTTTCTAATCGTTGTATGTATTTATCTTGAAAAAACAAGGAGATTCCATTCTGAAAGGCCGTATCTGATGAGGTTTTGATATGATAGCAATACTCAAGATTATAATTAAATAAATCAGCATCTTTTTTCAGGATTTCATTTTTCTTTTTTAGTAATGCACCGCCATGGGTCGTGTAGAGAATAGAATCAAGGTTAATAAATTCAAGTGGGAGGGAAATATTTTCTATATTTACATGGTACTTATTTCTATTACACGAAAAAAGGAATGCTAGAATGAGTATAAATAGGCATGAAGTAACACTTTTCATTATTAATTATTAATTTTGTTCAAATTTAATCATAAAAAAGACCTCATGAAAAATCCTTCTACTTTTTATAAAATTTCATTAGTTGTTATTTTATTCTTTTCTACTCATATTACCAATGCACAATCCGTTTCTTCTAAGAAAATACAAGCGGGAATGACTGGTAATTTTGGTTTGAATTTTCAAAATATGGGAAGTAATAAGATGCAAACTAATGGCATTGGCACCGATTTATCTGTGGGTGTTATCATTCATACAAGTTTCAAAAATTCATCAAATCTTGGTTTAGCTACGGGTTTAGAATTTGATTTTGAAACATTAAAGTATAAAGCAGGTGACAGTGCTGTTTTTTATAGGTATACAGATAATAAAATATTGGGACAAGATGATGCAGGAGGAACTGCTTATCAACTAAGTGAACGACAAATGAAGCCTGTTTATGTCACCATTCCATTAATGTTGCTTTTTAGAACAGAGCCTATCGGAGACTGGAGGTATTTTGGAAAATTTGGATTACGCAATAGTTTTTTGGTTTCCCAAAAGATAAATGATAAGGGGTATGTTGTGGGATCGCCAGTAATAGATCCTTTATTAACAGAAAACGTGTCCATGAAATCATTTGGTGAAACTTTCTTCTACAAAGGATCTATCGGTTTTTCAGCAGGGGCAGAATGGAATTTTGTGGGCACCACCACCTTAGTACCTGAAATTGGATTTTTCTATGGCTTAACTCCAATGCACTTTCGCTTTAGTAAAGATAATTACACCTTATCTGATGGTACAGGGAGTACAGCTACTTATTTTTACACCAAATCGAAGCAAAATCAATTGCTTTTAAAGATTTCCATTCTATTCTGATACGATATTTTGGATAAATTAATTGATCATATTGTTTCTTGGCTAAAGGAATATGCCCTAAATGCCCGCATGGATGGTTTTGTAGTTGGTATTTCTGGGGGAATAGATTCGGCTGTCACCTCTGAATTATGTGCCATGACCGGATTACAAGTAATCGCCATTAATTTGCCCATACGTCAATCTTCGCAAGAATATAATCTAGCTAAAGAACACGTAGCATACCTTACTTCGAAATATAAAAACAGTAAAGAGTTAGAAATTAACCTAAGTGATTTATTTTCAAATTTTGAAATGACAATGCCATCCGATTGTAGGGATAATGCCTTAAGCATGGCGAATTCACGTTCAAGGCTCAGAATGACAACACTTTACGCTGTTGCGCAATCGAATAGCTGTCTCGTTGCTGGTACAGGGAATAAGGTGGAAGATTTTGGTGTAGGATTTTATACGAAGTATGGCGATGGTGGGGTAGATTTAAGTCCTATTGCGGACTTAACGAAATCGAACGTTTGGGCAATTGGTCAGCGCTTAGGGACGCTTAAAGCCATTATGGATGCCAAGCCGACAGATGGTTTGTGGGGCGATGGAAGAAGTGACGAGGACCAAATAGGAGCAACCTATCCTGAACTTGAGTGGGCAATGGAATTCTCAGGTGATGAAAGTGATTTAAGTGAAAGACAAAAGGAAGTTATATCGATTTATTCTAAATTTCGTAAGGCGAATTCCCATAAAATGAATCCAATTCCAGTTTGTATTATTCCACCGGAATTATTGACCTGAGTTCGATTTTAAAGCACAATTCGGTATAATAAAAGGTTTTAAGCTTCAGGCGCTAATCGTAATACGATTCCATCGATTTCTTCCGAAAGTTGTATTTGACAGCCTAATCGGCTATTCGATTTCACAAAAAATGCTTGGTCTAACATGTCTAGTTCCGCGTCGCTTTGTTCATCCAAGGCGGTATCTGATTCCAAATAACATTGACAGGTGGCACACATAGCCATTCCACCACACTCGCCTAAAACGGGTAGTTCATATGCTTTGCAAAGCTCCATAATGTTCATACTCATATCCGTAGGACCAAGTAATTCATGCGAAGTACCTTCCCGATCAATTATTGTTACGTTTATATCAGCCATTTTTAATTGTAAATTCGAAGTAAATTACTACCGTTAAATTGAGTTGCATATTGTCTAAGTCCGTAGTTGGAACCTGAAATTGGTCCGCCGTCATATAATGAAAACATAGCGTTGCTACAGGTGTCTTTTAATTGCAGAAAATTATCTTGATCTGGAAAAAGTGGCAAAAAACAGGTGCCATTTGGGTCCATGGGTGAATGACGGTCGAACGCGACAAATTCGTCTATTGAACGACGATAAACAATGATTCCTCTCGAGCCACCAACTACGTAGGTCCATGAGCCAACGCCTTGAAGTTGATTGTAACTGGGCAAATTAATGTCAATTGTAATGTCAAATGGAATACTTGGCACAGGATTATTATTATTCTTTATACACGACGTTGAAAGGATAATAAGCAAGAAAAAGAGGGCCTTTTGTATTTTCATGATGTAAATTTAATACTTGTAAATGAAGAACGTGTATCTAACAAAGTAATTTAAAAGTAGCTAAAGAAAATGAATCCTATTACTTGGTGTAAATTAATTTTCCTTCGATAATATTGTTTCCCATTCTTCCATCAATTTTGCCAAAGCTACTTTTTTTCTACTATAATTATCAGCCGCTTCATCAAATTCTTTATCGCCATATTGCAATTTACCCAGCGCTTCATTTAAAAGTTCCAATTCATTTTCGAGAAGGAGTATTTTATTTTCAATCGCCTTTGTTTCTTTCTCAACGGCTGACACCACTTTCTTTTCTTTTATAATTTTTATTGGTGCAGATTTTTCTTTATTGCTTATAGTTTTATCGTCAGTAGTTGCTTTTGCATCATTTTTATATTGAAGGTATTCGTTCAAGGTAAAATGGTGGATTTTCAAACTTTCTTTTTCAATATCCCAAATTCTATTAGTTAAACCTTCTAAAAATTCACGGTCATGGGATACGACAATAAAAGTTCCTTCATAATTTACAAGCGCTGATTTTAAGATCTCTTTGCTTTGCATATCCAAGTGGTTGGTTGGCTCATCGAGGATAATGAAATTGGAAGGGCTTAATAAAAGTTGACAAAGTGCTAACCTAGTTCTTTCTCCTCCAGAAAGCACGCTTACTTTCTTTTCTACAATCTCCCCGGAAAATAAAAAAGCTCCCAAGATCGTCCGTAAGTTTTTTCGAAGTTCACCTTTTGCGATATTGTCAACCGTTTCATAGACCGTTAAAGTAGGATCTAATTTTTCCGCTTGATCTTGTGCAAAGTAAGCAAGATTTACATTGTGGCCATTGGTAACAGTTCCGTCAAAATCGATGGAGCGCATAATAGCTTTTAATAAGGTTGATTTTCCAACACCGTTGGGACCTAAAAGCGCAATTTTTTCTCCTCTACCTATTGTTAAATTGACATTTTTGAACAATACTTTTTCACCATAGGATTTACCAAGGTCTGCCATTTCTAATACCCATTTTCCCGGTTGGACGCTTAATGGAAATGAAATTCGTATGCCACTGTAGGATTCCTTCTCGATTTCAATTCGTTCTGTTTTATCTAATCGTTTAATTAACGATTGTGCGAAGGCGGCTTTTGATTGCTTTGCTCTGAATTTATTTATTAACTCTTCGGTATGTTTAATCTCTTTGTCTTGTTGTTTTTTCGCTTGCTCTAAACGCCCCATCTCTTCCTCCCGCATCAACTTATATTTGCTATAACCATAGGGAAAGTCGAATATTTTATTCATGCTTATTTCAAGCGTTCTTTGCGTAACATTGTCCAAGAAAAATCGATCATGCGAAATAATTATTACTACGCCATCAAATCGTTGTAGGTAAGTTTCTAACCAACCAATGGACAATATATCCAAGTGATTGGTAGGTTCATCTAATAAAAGAATATCGGGCTGGTTTACTAAAATACGTGCTAATTCTGCTCGCATTTTCCAACCTCCAGAGAAGGTATTTAAACTATTATGGATTTCTTTGTCATTAAACCCTAGACCGTTTAATGCAGACATAATTTTTTCTTCCCATTGAAACCCTTCAATTACCTGGAATTCATGATTTTTCTCTGTTAATTCATCTAGTAAATCAGCATAGAGATCGCTTTCGTAATCGGTGCGTGTGGTCAGTTCATTGTTGATTTCATCCAAGCGCTTTCTAATAAAATCGATGCGTTCATTTGAGCAATTTAGGTATTCAAATACACTTTGGTTAGAATCAATGACAATATCTTGGGTTAAATAACCCATCACGGTTCCTTTTGGTAGATGAATGTTACCTTCGGATGGCTTTATTCTTCCTGATAGAATTTTAAGTAAAGTAGACTTTCCTGCCCCATTCTTACCCACCAATCCTACCTTATCACCTTTGTTTATCTGTAAACTTGCATTTTGAAATAAGTAGCCCTGGGGCAAAAAGTAAGCGAGTTTTTCTAAATTAATCATGCGCAAAAGTATTTAAACTTTTAGGCATAATAGTTGTTGATTATAAAAAACTTTAAAATCTTATTTACTTAATATTGAGTTATTATAGAGAATAATTCAAAAAAAGTAGCTATTTTTACAATAATATTAAAAAACATAATTTTAAATGGGAAGACCACCAACGCGACCGGCAAGACTCAAAAATGGTTTTTATATAGAAATCAAATCTCAGGGTTCCGGTTCAATTTTAATTAGAAGAGATACAAAAGAGCAGATGCAAATGGCAGCTGAAGATTACTCACGTACTAAGACCGTTATTATTCGAGGAGAAATGTTGAATGATAAATGGGTAGCAAGTTAATTAGATAATTTATATTACATGTCTAATACCAAAAATTTAAAATACCGCTTTCCTTTTTGGATAGCGGTATTTTTTTGTTTATTAAGTTTAGTGCCCTTTGGCATACTAATCAATGTTATAATAATAGCGAAAGTGGCGGGAATTCTTGCTACTATATTGTTAATAATAGCCATACGGTTCTGGTTTAGTGTTGCTAAAAACAGAAACAATAAAATAGATCGAATTGTATTAAATACCAATGATGTTTACACATTGATTCAGCTTTTCCCAATGCTTAAACATTGGAAAAATAGTGACATGCAGATTCTTAAGGATCGGATAGGAATTATTTTAGCTAATTACAGTTTAGTTGTTATTACCAATAACCAACCAATATTGATGACTAAAAAAGAAGCACTACGATTCGCTGTGTTTTTAGTTTTTTTATCTCTAGAAGATTTAGAAGCAATTAAAAAAGTAAATAGTTTCGTTTCAACAACTATTAATCAGGCTGAAATTAAAGATTCAACTTGTTACATTCCTGAATTAATAGTTGAGAAATGCCTAGAAATAGGGCTGCCCACAGCAAGATCTTTTCATCAATTGAAAGATTTGTGGCTTGACCACTCCGTTATAATGGACTTAAAAAATTCTATTA
>JAIPAL010000070.1 GCA_021740085.1 Crocinitomicaceae bacterium | reverse complement strand
GCTCTTCCATGGTAAGCAACTGGAATCCACAACCAATTTGGCAGCAGCGCATTAGCAGGGTCTCTAAACATTACACCCACATTCGTTGCATGTTCTTTACTAGAATAAAAATCAGTATAATCGCCAATAGCTACAGGCAACAACATCTCTACATGCGCTTCATCGTGCAAAAATGAACTGTGTAAGGCGTCATTATCCCTAAGAAATGAATGATCACTTTGTAATAAAGTGGACAATTCATTTCGCAATTCACTGATCGCTCCTTTGCCTTTTTTCATCATTGAATTCAGCGTTGAGGAATCAAAATCAGTTGCTTCAAAAGGTAATTTTGAAAAGCAATTTAACTGAAACAACTCAAACAAATCGATCACCGTATCGCCGATACGCGTAGCAACTCTTGGTGATTTATTTGCAGTTTTAAAAATTCCAAAAGGAATATTTTGAATGGGAAAATCTGAGTTTTCTGGGACGGAAATCCAAGAAGAAAGATGCGGTTGGTTAGCAGAAATCATATGTCAAAAATAGTATTAAACATTAAATCTAAAATGCATTATATCGCCATCATCGACGATGTACTCCTTCCCCTCTACCTTAAACTTTCCAGCTTCTTTCACTGCATTTTCAGAACCTAGGGTAGTGAAATCAATATATTTCATTACCTCTGCACGAATAAATCCTTTTTCAAAATCAGTATGAATTACGCTTGCCGCTTGGGGAGCTGTCATTCCCTTTTTAATTGTCCATGCCCTAACCTCTTTCACTCCAGCGGTAAAATAGGTTTGTAAATTAAGTAGCGAATACGCAGAACGAATCAATCGATTCACACCTGGCTCTTCCAAACCTAACTCATCTAAAAATAATTGACGTTCATCGTAGGTATCTAATTCTGTGATATCTGCTTCAATTTTTGCACCTATCACTAACACCTCGGCATTCTCATTTGCGATAGCTACTTTTACTTGTTCAACGTATTGGTTGCCAGTTTTTACAGATCCTTCATCTACATTACATAAATAAAGTACCGGCTTAGAAGTGATTAATTGAAACTTTTTAATGATTTCAAAATCATCAGAGGTAAAAGGTAAGCCCCTCACAGAAATCCCCTTTTCCAATCCTTCTTTAATTTTCAAGGAAAGCTCATTTTCTTTTAGGGCATCTTTATCGCCAGATTTCAACACCCTTGATAAAGCGCTAAGCTTTTTATCGATTGTCTCTAAATCTTTCAATTGTAATTCAATATCAATAATTTCTTTATCTCTAACAGGGTTCACACTCCCATCAACATGGATAATATTACCATCATCGAAACATCTTAGCACATGAATAATAGCATCTGTTTCCCGTATATTAGCAAGAAACTGATTTCCCAAGCCTTCTCCTTTTGAAGCACCTTTTACTAGGCCGGCAATATCAACAATTTCCATTGTAGTTGGAACAACACGTTGCGGAAGGACAATACTTTCTAACTTTTCTAAGCGAGGATCAGGAATAGTTATTGTTCCAATATTTGGTTCAATGGTACAGAAAGGAAAATTTGCTGCCTGCGCTTTAGCATTCGATAAACAATTAAACAAGGTTGATTTCCCAACATTTGGCAAACCTACAATTCCACATTTTAATGACATAAAAATAATTTAAGCGTAAAGATAATAATTCGCATCGGTATAGGGGAAATTATGACTTGGTAATTGGTGTCTATTAGCAAGATTATTGACAGGAAGATTCAAATAAAATTATGGAAATCGTATATTCGTAAAAAAATAAACATGCGACTTTTATTATTCATACTTTTCATTCACCCTATTTTTTACGCACAAAAGACGCTCAATAGTCACAGCGACTCTTTATTCATTCGGAACATATATGACGAAGCACTATTGAGAGGCCAAGCATACGAGGACCTAAGAGAACTCTGTAAAAATATTGGTCATCGCTTAACTGGATCGGCTGAAGCGGAGATGGCTATAAGATGGAGCGAAGAAAAAATGAAAAGCTACGGATTCGACAAAGTATACTTACAAGCGATTAAAGTCCCACATTGGGAGAGAGGCAACACAGAAAGTGCTTGGTACAAAAACAACAAAGGTGAAATTCAAAAACTTCATGTTTTAGCATTGGGAGGCTCAATCGGTACGAACGGATTGCTACAAGCGCGAGTGATAGAATTCAAGACCTTAGATGCCTTGAAAAAAGCAAAAAGGAAAGAAATTGAAGGTAAAATAGTATTCATCAATCAAGAAATGGATGCCTCGCAAATTATAACATTTAAAGCATATGGCGCCTGTTACCCCATTAGAGGTGACGGAGCAATTGAAGCCGCCAAACTAGGCGCTATTGGTGTTGTGATTCGTTCCTTAGGATTACCTGATGATGATTTTCCACATACCGGATCTATGAAATACGACAGCACGGTAACTAAAATACCAGCTGCAGCGATATCCACTAATGATGCCGATCAACTTTCGAAAGCTAGTGAAGAAGGTCCGATTGATATATTTATTGAATTGGATTGTAGAAATTATCCAGCTGTTGATTCCTATAACGTAATTGCAGAAATAATCGGTGATAAAAAAAATGAAATAATAACATTTGGAGGTCATTTAGACTCGTGGGATACCGGAGAAGGCGCACACGATGATGGCGCCGGCGTCATCCATTGTTTGGAAGCATTACGAATATTGAAAACCTTGAATTATAAACCGCAACACACCTTACGTGTTGTATTTTTCATGAATGAAGAAAACGGTAATATGGGAGGAAAGACGTATGCTAGTTGGTCCAAGGAGAAGGGGGAAATTCAATATGCAGCTTTAGAAAGTGATAGAGGAGGATTCTCACCACGAGGATTTGGATGCGATGGAAACGAAAAGCAAGTGGAGCATCTTAAAGGTTTTGCACCGCTGTTTAATAGCTACGAACTAAATCAATGGGAAAAAGGAGGCGGAGGAGTTGACATAGGACCACTTAAAGACTCTTTTCCTGGGATTCCATTATATGGCTTTATTCCAGATTCTCAACGCTACTTTGATTTTCATCATGCCCCAAGTGATGTGTTTGAAAATGTCAACAAACGCGAATTAGAATTGGGCGCTGCGGCAATAGGAGCATTCATTTATTTAATTGACACCTATCCTATTCCGAAATAAAATAGGTGTCAAAAAAGATAGATTTTTTTTTTTATAAAAAAGAATTAGTTTCTAAGGTTTAAAATCTCATTATAAGAAGGACATTTCTTAAAATCTTCTTCCATCTTACCCTTCATTGTTTTATCACATTTATCCATATCCTCTTTGTATTTTGCTTCAAGGGCCTTCATTTTTACTGGGTCGCCATTAGAAACTTTTACTTCTTTTATAATTTCTAAACTTAAATCAATGCAATCACACGTTGCTGATCCACCACATGACGAAAAAGTGTATAATAAAACAATGGCAGATAGGTAGGTTAATTTTCTCATATGAGTTGGGCTGGCTTAAGTTTATTTATTCTTTTAAATGAGATTATCTCATTTTTTTCATTTGCTTGTAAGAAGGACATTTATCCAATTCTTTTTCGATAGTTGACTGATCTTGAGATTTGTCAGCGAAAATCTTTTCACAAGACTCAATATCGCGCTTGTATTTCTTTTGGATAGCATCTATCTTCTTCTGATCTCCGTTAGCAGCTTTTGCTTCTTTCGTAATTCCTAAATAAATATCCGAACAATTACAAATCTCAGACCCTTTCATCAGGCCAATTACCATCATAACGACTACGAACAAAATAGAGGCTCCATTTACTATTAACCACAAAGTACCTGCTTGGGTAAGGTTTTTATTCTCGATATCTTTTCCAGCTTGTCGTAATTTTAATCCAATAACAATTAAAAGTGCAAGGATTGAAAGCGCATAAATATAAGTAGTTTCCATAATTTATTTTTTTTTTAGAAATGCTAAATTAAACAAATAATTAAGTCTTGAACAGAATTATTTTTTATTCTTTGATACAAAATTGAGATAAGATGGGCAACTTTTAGATTCTTTATTAATCGCTGCTTTTTCCTTCTCACTAATATTTTCGAACATTTTATTACACGCTTGAATTTCTTTTTCGTGCGATTTAGTGTACGTTTTTAGTAATGAGTCATTCATCTTCGTTTTATTAAAAATTTCAATACTCATATCCATGCAATCACAAACCTGTGTATTATTACATGAAAAGAACATGGAAGTTATAACGAATAAGGTGAAAGTCTTTAAAACTAACTTCACAGAAATTATTTTGATTCTAATTGATCATCACTTGAAGAAGCAATAGCTGATTTCTCAAACCTAATTTTACTACCTTCAGAATTAACTAAAACAGTTGTGTCAGCTACTTCTAATATCTTCCCGTGAACGCCACCAATGGTAACAACCTTTTGACCAGCCATTAGATTTTCTCTAAACTTTTTTGCTTCTTTTTGCTTTTTCATATTCGGACGAATCATGAAAAAATAAAAAATTACAATCATAACGACGATCATGATTAAACTTGATGCTGATCCTCCACTTGCTGCTCCTGCTCCTGCTAATATTTTCATATTTTTTAAATTTATTTAATATGTTATTTAATTACTCCTTTAATCATTAATACTGTAGTATTTGGTTCCGTATTCGTCATAATAGTAACCGACTTACTTACATTTTTCGTGTTCAGTTTATCCGTCATAACCTGCGCAACAATTTCCCCCGTTTCACCAGGTAAGATTGGTTTTTCAGGCTTGTGAGGAACTGTACAAGAACAAGAAGGTCTTACTTCGCCAAATACCAATGGATAATCCCCAGTATTTTTAACCTTAAATTTAGCATTGATCACTTCGCCTTTAATTACATTGCCAGCATCATACACTAAATTAACCTCCATGGTTGTTTTTTGACCAACCACCACATTCTTATTATCTTCACAAGAAAAAAGTAAAGAACATAAAGCTAAAAATACAAGCGTTTTTTTCATCTAATTTTAATTAATTAATCCTCTACCCGTTTTTACTATTTTTTTAGCCAAAGTTAACTTTCCAATTGCTTTATCCAAAATTCCGTTGATAAATAAATTGCTTTTGGGCGTACTATAGAACTTTGAAATCTCAATATATTCATTTAAAGTAACTTTTGTTGGAATACTTGGGAAGATTTGCAACTCCGTTAAGCCCATTTTCAATAAGAACATATCCATTTTTGCGATCCGATCTAACTCCCAATTATCTGCTAATTCAGCAATCAGTTTTTCATTCTCCTCATTATTAATAATTGTTTTTCTAAATAGTTCAATTACAAATTCCTTTTCATCATCGTTTTCTTTAAACAAAGGCATTGGGGTAAATTCCTCCTCGATTTTTATTCCTTTCAATGATTTTAACACCATTGAACAACACAAGTCTAAATCATCCAACCAGTTGATACTTTTTTCTTCAAAAAAACTATAGAGTAGTTCCGAGTTGGCAATATCTTCTTTAAAAATTGACAAAGCAAAAGCGCGATCTTCTTCAAAACCATTCAAATTATTGTGCAAAAAGTCAAAATACGTTTCATTTTCTAGTGTATGCTGAAACATTTTGCGGAAAAGCTCTTGATTTTCAACCCCCATCCAATTGATCTTTCGTTTTTCACAAAGAGCGTTAAGACTAGTAGAATTTTCAATAATTTTAATGAGTTGATTGTCAACAAATTTCAGATTGGGATGCAAATCATCTTCAGAAGGTCGAATTTTTTTCTTTTTATCAGCTACTTTATTTTCTGCCGCTCGCTTTAATTCTGAAAGACTCAACAATAGGTATAAATACATATCGTACATGCGTTCAATTGTCAGCATTAACTCTTTTTCTGCCTTCGGAAAATTATCCTCCTCGGACTGAAAATAGGCATATAATAACTGTAAGACTTTAATCCGAAGATGCCTTCTATTTAACATTTACTTATTTATTTTAACAATTCCAACAGCCGCAATTCTTTCTTCTGCCATTTTATTTGCAATTTGATACGTTGGGATATTTGCTTCTTTAGATCTATGAATAATATTTAATATCGTAGTATAAATCTCACCTGCTTTTGTGTGTGCCCATTCACTTGAAAGCCCCTCCACTTCTGAAAAACAATTAATAACACCACCTGCATTGATTGTATAATCAGGAGCGTAAATTATCCCACGGTTCATAACCTCTAAACCATGTTTCTGTTCAATTGCTAGTTGATTATTTGCTGCGCCAGAAATAATTGAACAAGTTAAACGTGAAAGAGTTTCATCGTTTATGGTAGCACCCATAGCACAAGGAGCATAAATATCCATCGGGACATCATAAATTTCGTTTGGAGCCACTACTTTAACGCCGTATTCATTGGCAACTCTCTTTAGCGTTTCTTCGTGAATATCTGTAATAACAACGTTCGCTTTCTCCGCAGCTAAATGTTTTACTAAATATTCCCCTACGTGCCCAACGCCTTGCACAGCAATCGTCTTTCCTTCTAAGGAATCAGATCCGAACTGAACTTTGGCACAAGCTTTCATCCCCATGTATACGCCGTAGGCAGTCACAGGCGAAGGATCACCACTTTTACCGGGTAATCCAGCTACATGATTCGTTTCCATATTCACCCAATTCATATCAGAAGGTGAAATTCCAACATCTTCAGCCGTAATATAATTTCCTGCTAAACTTTCAACAAATTTTCCAAAACGCCTAAATAAAGCCTCTGACTTCATTGTTCGTGCATCGCCAATGATCACCGCTTTGCCACCTCCTAAATTTAATCCAGAAATAGAATTTTTGTAGGTCATACCTTTGGACAAACGAAGCACATCATTCAGCGCTTCAATTTCATTGGAATAAGTCCACATTCGTGTCCCGCCTAAAGCTGGACCTAACACCGTATTATGAATAGCAATAATTGCCTTTAAACCCGTAGCAGAATCATTGCAAAATAAAACTTGCTCATGCCCCATTACGGACATTTGTGATATAATTGGATTTTCAGTTAAGCTCATATAGATTGACTAGATAGATATGCGATATTTTAATCATTGATTCATTCACATTAATAACGATTGGTTACTTTTGCAACGCCATCATTAGAGCGCAAATTTAGAAAATTATCTATGAAGTCACTTCGCCACCTTAATAAATATTTCATCAAATATAAATGGCGGTTTCTTTTTGGTATCTTTTTCACGATAATTAGTAATTATTTTGGCGTTAAGATGCCTATTTACGTTAAGGAAACGATTGATGGACTAATGACAAATGTTTCCATAAACTCCGCCAACGATGCCTTGTATTTATCATTAAAAATTGGAGGAATTTACTTGTTCTTATCATTTGCGAAAGGATTTTTCCTTTTTCTAATGCGACAAACAATAATTGTAATGTCGCGCCATATTGAATTTGATTTGAAAAATGAAATATTTAATCACTACCAGCAACTGGATATTTCCTTCTTTAAGAAAAATAAGACCGGTGATTTAATGAATCGAATTTCGGAAGATGTTGGACTCGTTCGCATGTATCTCGGACCTGGAATTATGTACACCATTAACTTAATTGTACTGGTTACGATGATCATATTTCAAATGGTTCAAATAAGTCCACTCCTAACCATTTTTGTACTTATCCCCTTGCCTATCATGTCGATACTTATCTATAAGGTTTCGACTAAAATGAACAGGTTAAGTAGCTTGGTCCAATCCGAACAATCTACTATATCTACAATTGCGCAAGAAACATTTGCAGGAATATCTGTCATAAAAGCATACAGTCGAGTAAGTGAAACATCGGAAAAAATGAATAAATCCGCCGATGCATATAAAAGTAAAAGCATGAAATTGGTATTAATCAATTCCCTATTCATGCCTACCATTTTATTTTTAATTGGAATAAGCACCATTTTAGCCATATACATTGGAGGCATTATGACCTATGAAAAACAACTATCATTAGGCGGAATCATCGCATTCATTTTCTTTGTCACGAACCTAACATGGCCTTTCGCTAGTATTGGTTGGGTAACGACCATTATTCAACGAGCAGCTGCTTCCCAGAAAAGGATCAATGAATTTTTATTAGAAGACCCAACTATTGTCAATACAAATCATGATGTCAAGCCATTTAAAGGAGAAATTATTTTTGATAACGTTTCATTTACTTACACAAACACTGGAATCACCGCACTAGAAAACATTAGTTTTCATGTTAAAAAAGGAGAAACGCTTGCTATATTAGGGCACACAGGTTCAGGAAAATCAACGATATTGAGTTTATTACTTCGTCAATTTGATGTAGACCATGGTAAAATAATGATTGACAATATAAATTTAAAGGATAGCAATTTAGATGAATTAAGGGAACAAAGTGGCATGGTTAATCAAGATGTTTTCTTGTTTTCGGATACCATAAAAAACAA
>JAIPAL010000018.1 GCA_021740085.1 Crocinitomicaceae bacterium | reverse complement strand
ATTGATAGCGATTACATCTTCTTTCAATATCCAGCTATCCTCTTCCCAAACGAAGGCGTCGTAAGAAAAATCAGGTACATAATACGAATAAACACCTTTTAAAGAAGGTACTTCTGGGGAGAGGTGGTCGTAAACAATTCTATTTAATGGTTCGTCGAATTTTAATGACATAGTCGATTTGTCAGCGTATTCAAATACAACTCGCTTTGAAAAGGAATTTTTTTGTTTAAATAATGGACTGCCAAGCTTTGCAGTATTACCAACAAAGGTTAACACGTCGATTATTTTAAAATTACTTTCCGATGTACCGCCATCCCAACCTAAAAGGGTGTATTCGGTTTTTCCATTGTACTCAATTGGTAATATTTTGTAATAAAGAGCTCCGTACCAATTTTTAGCATCGATGACCCCTTCGGGTTTAACAGTATACGGATCTAATTTATCAACGAGTTCGATGATTTTTAGCTCTTCTGTATCTTCATCCCATTTCATCACATAGGCGCAATAGGAATAGGACATGTCGGAGTATTCTAAATTCCAGTTTACAATTCGAACCAATTTGTCTGGGCTGTCCAAAAGTGCAATTGTTTTCAATTTCGTTATAGGATAAGTAAATGCCCCTTCTAATTTTAAGAAACTTAGCATTTCATTCTTGAAGATGAGATTCAATGAATCAACTTCTTCATCGCTTTTAGCCTTTCGTAAGTCCTCTAATTTTTGATTTAAGAGCAATTCTCTTTTGGCTAAATCTACTTGAGTATAACTCAAATTTACAAAAGCGAAAAGTAAGAAAATTAGTATAATTTTTATCATGAATTTAGAAACGAATTTGGCTTGATTTAGTTACGTGTTAAAGTGCTTTTAAATCTGCTATTGTTTGACTTGGATTATCGGAATTAAATACAAAACTTCCAGCAACAAGTGCATTGGCCCCAGCATCTGCTAGTGCTTTGCCTGTAAGTAAGTTAACACCTCCATCGATCTCTATTATGGCATTGGAATTTGTACTTGAAATTAACGCTTTTAATTTTGTTACTTTACTAATTGTTGATGGAATAAAAGATTGGCCGCCAAAACCTGGGTTAACAGACATTAATAAAACCAAATCTAGCGAAGGAAGAATTTCTTCTAAAACATTTACTGGTGTATGTGGATTCAAGGCAACACCGGCTTTCATTCCTAGTTCTTTTATACGTGTTATGGTCCTATTTAAATGAGTGCAAGCCTCATAATGAACAGTTAGATAGTCAGCACCAGACTTTTTAAAAGCTTCTAAATATTGGTCAGGATGGGCAATCATTAAATGAACATCCAATGTTTTATTAGTATGTTTTCTAATCGCTTCAAGGACAGGGAAACCGAAAGAAATATTTGGGACAAAGACGCCGTCCATTACATCAATGTGCAACCAATCAGCTTGGGAATTATGGAGGAGTTTTGTATCTCGTTCAATATTTCCAAAATCACAAGATAGTACAGAAGGAGAAACAATCATCAGAATATATTTATGACAAAATTACTCGTTATTTAGTTTTGTTATGCAGTAATTTCAAATATTCCTCATCCCGGGCATAAATATCAAGATGAAAAACGATACTGTCTCTTTCCGCTACGACGGTTTGGTAATAGACATAAATAGGTATTTTTACTTTTAATGCGATGCTCCTATTTTTTTCAGCGGTGATCATTTCATCGAGTGAATCAGGTGTCATGCGATTTGCTTTCGTGCCGATCAGATCATTTTCAAGTATTAATTTTCCAAGTTCAACTGGATTTTCACAACGCATGCATCCGTGAGAAAAATTTCTTACCGCTCTACTGAACAATCCTTTTGAAGGCGTGTCGTGGACGTATACACTAAATGAATTTGCAAATTCAAATTTGATAACCCCTAAACTATTATGCCTGCCAGGTTCTTGAATAAGCGCATATGGGAACTTTTTTAAGCTTTCCCAATCAACTTTTGAAGGGTCTACTTCTTCTTTGTTTTCTTTGAATATTTTATAATGATTTCGGCTTAAGTAGCTAATATTCTTCTTTATTGCTGGTAATGCTTCTTTTTTAATGATTGATGTGGGAACTTTCCAGAATGGGTAAACAATAATTCGTGTGATATTTGAATTTAATTCGGGTGTTTGGTTGGTCGTTTTACCAACAACAATTCTATTTACGCTGATTAAGCGATTATTAGAATAAAAATATAGTTTATACTCTGGTAGATTGATTCGCACATACTTTTCCTGATGAATCTTTGATTGTCTTATTTTATCTAAACTAACCGCGGCCCGCTGTATTTTTTTGTGATTGCTTTCATTCAATGCAGTAATGGTAGTTGCGTTAATAAGGCCATCAGCTGAAAGTCCATTGTCTTTTTGAAATTCTTTTAAACCATTAATTACCTTTTGATTACTTAAATTTTTAGCTATTAAGTAACCTTTACTAATCAAGACTTTAGATAATCTTGATGACGTATTGATAGCTTCTTTATCGATTCCTTTTAGGTCAAATGAGGTCGTATCTAAAGGATGTTTTTTGTAGAAATCAAATAGATTTAATGCCAAATAACGGTAATTGGTATCCGAAGGTCCTTGTTTTAAAAAAAGCTGATCGAGCGAAATAGCTTTTAATTTATCCATATTTTGTATGAATTCATTAGGCGTAATAAGTTGGTTCGACTTTAATTGCTTTGTTTTGTAATCTATAAATCCATTGTTTAAATCATGCATAATTCTCGCCGTATTTATGCACATGTATATTTCTTGTAATAGGATAGAAAATTTTGGAATTGAGTTATTTTTTAATCTTACCTCAGGAATTCCAAAAGCGAGTGGATTCGAGATACTTTCGAAGCATTTATTACCTAAAGTTGTAAAGATGGTATCTTCGCAAAAAAGCGCTTTGTTATCACGAATTTTGTAAACAGCTTTTAACCAGTTAACCTCAAGTTTATCGAAACCAATTTTTTCAAGATAATTGTCTTCGAAAATAAGTTCCAATTTCTCCTCATCAGAGAGTCCATCATCTTTTAGTAATTCATAAATATTTTCGGGCTTACCTGAGCAAGCTGTTAATAGTACTAGTAATAATAGAAAGTAAATATAAATGCGCATAACTTATTCCTTGAATCTAAACTTTAATATTTTAAATTTACAAAAAATAAATAACACTAATTACTTTTATATTTTGATTTCATTAGTTTACATTATAATTGCTCTTACCTGTTTAATTTCAATGCAAGCTATTAAGCAAGAATCATTAAAGGAAAAACTGATTTTCTCTCCTTATTTGATAAAGCACGAAAACGAATGGTATCGGTTATTTTCCCATAGTTGGATTCACGCTGATTGGCAACATTTATTTTTTAATATGGTTTCACTTTATTTTTTAGGTGAACTACTATTGCATCAGTGGTTAATTGATTATGGTGTTGTTAAAGGAAATATTATTTTTTTGTTATTATATCTAGTTGGAGGAGTAGCAGCTACAGTACTACCTTATTTGAAAAATAAGGATAACTATTCCTATAAAGCATTAGGGGCGTCAGGAGCAGTTTCAGCTGTTATCTTTGCTGCTATCATTTGGAATCCAACTATGCAATTGGGTTTGCTTTTTATACCCATTCCTATTCCTGCTTATATTTTTGGTCCATTATATTTATTAATTGAGTATTTTGCTATGCGAAATATCAAGTCTGGTGTAGCGCATGATGCGCATCTCGGAGGGGCATTGTTTGGTATTTTGTTTGTTTTATTCATAAATTTGGACAAAGGAAAAGAGTTTTTACATTTATTCTTTTAAGTATGGTTTTATATGTAAATAATAATGGGACTATTTTCTCCAATGATGCGCCAACTATTCACGCAGGAAATCGCGGGCACCTATACGGAGATGGGGTATTTGAGAGTATTCGCATCATGGCGGGTAAGCCCATAAATATACAAAACCACGTCGCTCGAATGATCCAAGGGGCGAATGTATTGAAGATTAATACGCCTACTTATTATTCAGCTGCATTTTTCGAAGAGAAAATCCTTGAACTTATTGAAAAATCAGGCATTCAAGAAGGAGGGAGGTGTCGCATGTCGATCGATCGTGCAACCGGCGGCGCGTATCTTCCAGAATCCAATGATTCCACTTTTTATATTGAGGTTTATCCTTATAATGTATCACATTTTGAATTAAATGCTAAAGGATTAGAAGTAGATATTTATCGCGATATCAAATTACATAAAAATTTCCTCTCCAATTATAAAACGAAGACAGGGATTCCCTATGTTATGGCTTCAATTAGTGCCAATGAACTCGGGCTGGATGATTTATTTCTAACTAATGATAAAGGGAATATTTTAGAGTCTGGTAGTTTCAATATTTTCATTGTTAGCAATGGTGTTTTGTATACACCGGGATTAGAGGAGGGCTGCATTGCAGGTACAATGAGGATGCAAATAATAAACTTGGCCGTAAAAAATAATATTAAGATTTACGAATGCTCCATACTTCCACAAAATTTATTGTCTGCTGACGAAGTGTTTTTTACCAATGCTATTCGAGGAATTAATTGGGTAGGGGCTTACCGAACAAAACGTTATCAAAATAACATGTCGCGTCGTTTGGTGGTGTTATTAAATGCATTTTGGGAAAATGAATTAGGTATTTGATTACCATTCATATGCACCATCTAAGAGCCATTTACTTTGCACGCGTAAAGTTTGTTCAATAATATCTCTAACACACCCTTTACCGCCTTCTTTTGGTGATACGTAAGCGCAAATCATTGAAACATCTATTGAAGCGTCTTTTGGGCATGCAGCTATTCCCACAATTGATAACAAGGGAATGTCCGGTATATCATCACCCATGTATAAGACATTTTCTTCCGAGATCTTATATTCTTTTTTTAGTTTGTTAAAAACGAGCAATTTTGATTTGCTCTCCAGATAGACCATGGTTGCGCCAAGATTTTCAAGGGTCTGTTTCATTTCTAGTGACGAACCGCCACTTATAAAAAACACTTTATAACCCATTTTTACTGCATATTGCAAGGCATAGGAGTCTTTTGCATTTAAAGTTCGCAGGTATTTTCCATTGTCTAACAAGACATTACCATCGGTTAACACGCCATCTATATCAAAGATGAATGTGTTTATTTGATTCAATTTTATTTTATAATTTGTGACCATGCTTACTTAAAATACTTTTTGTTAGCGATTTGTAAAGCTTCTTTGTTTCTCCGTCTAATAATTCAAGGTGCTGATTAATTGTTTTTTTATCATTTCTTTTTGCTGGTCCACTTTGATTTTCGCAGGATTGATTAGCAAGAATAGTTTTAAATGTTTTTTCCATTAAAGGTTTAAGTAATGTTATATCAACTCCTCTTTTTGTGGCTTCTGTAAAACCAGTAGAGGCAATGTGATTAATAAAATTATTTAAAAAGACTGCGATTAAATGGATATTTTTTCTTTCAATAGAACGGGTAAATTTATGCTTGAAATGTAATTTTTTACATATCTGAACAAGGTAATTTGATACCATTTCGTTTTTAGCTTCTAACAAAATCGGTCCTGAAAATGGGTCGCTATAATTTGTTGATGATAGTGTTTGTAACGGATAAAAAACGCCACTATTCGGATGGGTACTTTTCGCTAGATTTATCACTCCAGAAGTAGATAGAACAATTGCATTTAGTGGGAGTTTTCGAAGGATTTTTGCGACTTGGTTATCAGTAACAGCAATAAATATAACGGCTGCATTTATCGAATTAATGTCCGCTTCAAATACACAATTAACCTTTTCGCACAGAGCATTACCTGAAAGTATATTTCTACTGTGTATTTGGGTTAAGTTGAGTTTTCTTTTGACAAGATGTTCGGCTAAAAAATTCGCCATGTTACCAGAGCCAATTATAGCAAAATCTTTCGTTGTCGTTTCAACCATTATTTACCATGACATTGTTTATACTTCTTACCACTACCGCAAGGACAGGCATCATTTCGATTAATTTTTGCGTCCGCAATAACAGGCTGTTTCTTTTCAGGAATAGGCATCGAATTTTGAACAGCTTGTCGGTACCCATCACTTCCTTTAAATTGAGGTGGCGCTGTAGCATTTGAATTACTTGTTTTTGAATTTCCGTAATTATTTTGCTTGTCTTCCTGGTTGGTGCTTTGCAAAGCTGTCTCGGCTGGAATATCTAACTTCATAAGTAACTCCACCGCTTCTTGATTTAAGCGATAAAGCATATTTTTGAATAATTCATAGGACTCCAATTTGTAAATTACCAATGGATCTTTTTGCTCGTAGGTAGCATTATTTACAGCGGATCTTAAATCATCCATCTCCCGTAAATGTTCCTTCCATTCATTATCAATAATTCCTAAGATGACATTCTTCTCGAAAAATTTAGAAATTATAGCGCCATTTGTTTTGTAGGCATCTTCTAAATTGACAATCAATTGCAATTCTTTTTTGCCATCTGTGAGAGGGAATACAATATTTTTAAAACGATCTGACATAGTTTCATGCACATGCGTTATTTGTGGCATAGCTCGCTGACCAATTTTTTCACATTTTCTTTTGTATTGGTTGGTCATGGCTAGATACACTGCATGTATTATCTCCATTTTATCCTTGGATCTGAATTCTTCCTCATTTACAGGAGATTCAATTCCAATTAATCGGATCAATTCAACTTGGAATTCTTGGAAATCAGAATTAGCTAGCTTTAAAACGGTTTCTTCACAAAGTTCATAAAACATGTTGTCCACATCAATATCAAGTCGATCGCCAAATAAGGCATTCTTCCGTTTTTTGTAGATTGCCTTACGCTGCGTATTCATTACATCATCGTATTCAAGTAATCGTTTACGAACACCGAAATTATTCTCTTCTACTTTTTTCTGTGCACGCTCAATGGATTTTGAAACCATGCCATGGCTAATTACTTCTCCTTCTTTCAATCCCATTCTATCCATAAGTTTTGCGATTCGCTCCGAACCAAACTTACGCATAAGGTCATCTTCTAAGGATACAAAAAACTGAGATGAACCTGGATCTCCTTGTCTTCCTGCACGACCTGTTAACTGCCTATCAACGCGTCTTGAATCATGTCTTTCTGTTCCAATAATCGCTAAACCTCCCGCTTCTTTGACATTCGGACCCAATTTAATATCTGTTCCACGTCCCGCCATGTTTGTCGCAATGGTAACGGCTCCTGCTAATCCTGCATTGGCAATTATTTCCGCTTCTTTTTGGTGAAACTTGGCATTTAAAACTTGGTGTTTAACATTTTCTCTTTCAAGCATTCTACTCAATCCTTCCGAAATCTCAACAGTTGTTGTTCCCACAAGAACAGGTCTTCCTTCAGCAACAAGTTTTTTAACTTCTATAATTACCGCATTAAATTTCTCCATGGCAGATTTGAATACCAAATCATTGTCATCATTTCGAATCACCTTCGTATTTGGTGGAACTACAACTACATCAAGTTTATAAATATCAAAGAATTCTTTTGCCTCCGTTTCGGCAGTACCTGTCATTCCAGCTAACTTATGGTACATCCTGAAATAGTTCTGCAAAGTAACCGTCGCATAAGTTTGAGTAGCAGCCTCAATTTTTACATTTTCTTTTGCTTCAATGGCTTGGTGTAAACCATCTGAATACCTTCTGCCATCAAGAATACGTCCAGTGGATTCATCTACAATTTTCACTTTACCATCTAAAATAACGTATTCATTTTCTATTTCAAATAGGGTATAGGCCTTTAATAACTGATTGACAGAGTGAATTCGTTCTGATTTAATGGAGTATTCCCTTACCAATTCATCTTTCTTGCTTAAAAAGTCATCAGTTTCTAATTTCAACTTTTGCAATTTGGCGATTTCTCCACCAATGTCGGGCATGATAAAGAATTCGCGGTCATCCGCCCCAGAAATTAAATCGATTCCTTTACTGGTTAATTCGATGGTGTTATTTTTCTCCTCGATCACAAAAAACAATTCCACATCAATCTTTTTCATTTGCTTGCCTTGATCTTGCATGTAAAAGTTCTCCGTTTTTTGCAAATGAACTCTAATACCAGGCTCGGAAAGAAATTTAATGAGTGCTTTGTTTTTTGGTAAACCTCTGAAAGCGCGAAGTAGGGCTATACCACCTTCTTCAAGCATTGTTTTTGCTTCATTTTTATCTTCAGGGGGATTCGATAAAACTGTTAATTTAGTTTTTGCTTCAATTAAGCATTGTTGAACAAATTCTTTTTGAGCACTAACTATTCTCTCAATTCTTGGTTTTAAGCCTTGAAATTCTTGTTCATCGCCTTTCGGAGTTGGTCCTGAAATGATTAACGGAGTTCTTGCATCGTCAATAAGAACACTATCGACTTCATCAACAATGGCAAAATGATGCTTTCGTTGAACTAATTCATCAATATGACCTGCCATATTATCGCGCAAATAATCGAAGCCAAATTCATTATTTGTCCCGAAGGTAATGTCGGCTTGATATGCATTTCTTCTTTCCGCTGAATTGGGCGTGTGTTTATCTATACAATCTACACTTAAGCAATGAAATTGATACAAAGGTCCCATCCATTCTGAATCACGTTTTGCCAAGTAATCATTTACTGTAACAATATGAACCCCTTTTTTAGATAGGGCATTTAAGTAAACAGGAAGGGTGGCAACAAGTGTTTTTCCTTCACCAGTTTGCATTTCAGCTATATTTCCTTTGTGTAATGCGGCACCACCAATTAATTGTACATCATAATGGATCATGTTCCATTTTATTTTCGCACCAGCTGCTGTCCACTCATTATGCCAAATTGCTTTATCACCCGATATCGTAATTCCGTCTTTTCTTGCGGCTAATTCCTTGTCAAAGTTTAGTGCTGTTACCTCAAGATTCCCATTTTCAACCCATCGTTGTGCCGTCTCTTTAACTACCGCAAAAGCTTCGGGAAGTATTTTTAATAAAGTTTCTTCGATTTGCTCGTCAATTGCTTTTAATAGCTTATCAATTTTTTCAAACAATTCTTCTTTCTCGTCTATATCCGTTGTCGAATCGGCTGCTTTTATTTCCAAGGCCTTCATTTCATCTTCTAGAGACTGCTTTTCTTCAGATATTAATTGTTGAAAAGCAAATGTTTTCCCTCTTAATTCATCATCGCTTATTGATTTTAAGCTTAGTTGAAATTCGTTTGCTGCAATACTAAACGGTTCGTAAAGTTTTTGATCTTTCGCATTCTTATCTCCGAATATCTTTTTTAATAGGTTACCAATCATTGTGATTCTAATTTTTATAGCCCCAAAGTTAATCATTAAACTTCAAATTATTAATTTAAGCCTATTGAAGAACTATAAAAAAATATAACTTGATTTTTCAACAATTAATTTTCAAGTTCTATTTACACTTATCTTTGTCGTATGCATCAAATTATTTTAATTATCGATTTCGGTTCTCAATATACGCAATTGATTGCGCGCAGGATTAGGGAACTTAATGTCTATTGTGAAATTCACCCTTGGGATAAAATACCTGCGGATCTTAATGGTATCAAAGGAGTTATATTATCTGGAAGTCCATTTTCGGTAAGAAGTGAAAATGCCCCCAAGCCTGATTTATCGCTAATTAAAGGAAAAATTCCTTTGTTGGGTGTTTGTTATGGTGCTCAATTATTAGCGCATGAGTATGGCGGAAAAGTCAATGCTTCCAACACAAGAGAATATGGCAGGGCTAATTTATCTGCTGTCGACGGAACCGCACGATTAATGAGAGATATTCCTTTGAATTCACAAGTTTGGATGTCCCATGGCGATTCAATAAGCGATGTTCCAACTAATTATAAGGTGGTCTGCAGTACTGCGGATGTTGAGGTGGCAGGATTTGAAATTGAAAACGAAAATACCTTTGGTGTTCAGTTTCATCCAGAGGTTTATCATTCTACTGACGGGACTCAACTATTAAAAAATTTCATATACGATGTTTGCGAGTGTGCAGCTGATTGGACGCCTAATGCCTTTATTGAAGAAAGCATTGAACAGTTAAGATTAAAAATTGGCAATGACCGCGTTATTTTGGGATTGTCCGGAGGGGTTGATTCTTCGGTGGCAGCTGTTCTTCTTCACCGTGCTATCGGAAAAAATCTTCACTGTATTTTCGTCGATAATGGTTTATTACGGAAAAACGAATACGAGGATGTTTTACTTTCATACCAAGGAATGGGTTTAAATGTCAAAGGAGTAGAAGCTTCAGAACTTTTTTATTCCGCGCTTAAAGGCTTAACTGATCCAGAATTGAAACGAAAAGCGATAGGCGGTGTCTTTGTCGATGTTTTTAATGAAGCTTCAAAAAAGGTTGAAAACGCTTTGTGGTTGGGACAAGGAACCATTTATCCAGATGTGATAGAATCTGTCTCAGGAACGGGTGGACCTTCACAAACAATAAAATCGCATCATAATGTGGGTGGATTACCTGATTACATGAAATTAAGTGTGGTTGAACCGCTTCGATTACTCTTCAAGGATGAAGTAAGGAGAATTGGTAAAGCATTGGAAATTGACCCAAAAATTTTAGGTCGACATCCCTTTCCAGGACCTGGATTAGGTATACGAATAATAGGGGAGGTGACGAAAGAAAAAGTTCGTATTTTGCAAGAGGTAGATGCGATCTTTATCAATGGTTTGAAAGATGCCAATTTATATGACGATGTTTGGCAGGCTGGCTGCATATTTTTACCTGTTCAATCCGTTGGTGTAATGGGGGATGAGCGAACTTATGAAAATGCGGTAGCATTGAGAGCGGTTACTTCTACTGATGGTATGACAGCAGATTGGTGTCATTTGCCTTATGAGTTTTTAGCGACCGTATCGAATAAAATAATTAATCAAGTGAAGGGCATAAATCGGGTGACCTATGACATTAGTTCTAAGCCTCCTGCTACTATTGAGTGGGAATAATTTACACCTATGAAAAAACATGTAGATCGTTTTTTATGCCTTGTTTTGCTATTCATAGTTCAGTTATCTTGGGCGCAATCCTTTTTACCTTTAGTAGATTATAAGGGAAAAACCTGCCATGAAATTGAAGTGACTCAAGGATTAACCTTGTTTTCAATTGTGCAGCAAACTGGATTCTCAGGGGAAGAAATCCTTAAAAACAATCCAGGTTACCAAAATGATTTGCAAATTGGTCAAAAAATATACATGCCTCTTGTGAGAAAAACACTCTCGCACAAGGTTAGCGAAAAAGAAACCTTATTCGCCATTGCAAAACGATATGTCGTATCAGTAGATTCATTAGTTTCATGGAATATTAATTCAGATAAAGGTATTCAAATAGGTCAAAACTTGCTAGTTAAGAATGCAGCTATCCGAATCGAGTTAATCAAACAATCGGAGGTAGAAGTTAAAATAAAAAGCCCGAAAGACTCTATTTTATATCAACGAAATTTCGATTTTGATGATACCTTATTAATTCATATCGTAGAACAGGGCGAAACGCTGTACACACTTTCGAAGCGTTTTATGATTTCCCTCGATGAACTGAGAGCCTTAAATAAATTAAAGTCCAATCAAGTCAAAGTGGGGTCGTCCTTAAAAATTCCAATAAACAAAGAACTTGATATAGTTTTAGGTCCGAAGTCAATCCCATCGAAAGAAGTGCCACAACCTATCGTTGCAACTAAACAAAAGAACCAAGTGATAAGGGATCCTAAAATCGCGGTTTTTCTTCCATTTGCTGTTGATACTGTGAAATACCCATTGAATGGAACATCTAAAGCTGCTGTTGAATTCTATTTAGGCGCTTTATTAGGAATAAAAGACTTGGAGGAAATCGGTGTTAGGGGAGAAGTTACCTTTTACGATTATTTAAGTGAAAGCACAAATTTCCCTGGCATACTTGAATCGTCAGAATTAGCAGAAATGGACTTAGTTTATGCCCCCTTTCATGTGGAGCCCGCAAAATTGGTTTCTGATTTTTGCCAAGCAAATAAAATAAGAATTATATTCCCTTTAAATTTAGCTGCCAATTTTCAACAAACGAATCCTTACGCTTTTCAATTGTCCACTTCAAAAGTTAATCTGGCAATTAATTTAGCACACGATTTATATGAACTACAAAATGGCGAACAAGTAATTTTGGTAAGATCAAAAATTAAAGCTGATTCCTTATTAGAGGAAGTCTTTTTAAGTGCCTATCAATCTTTATCGAAAATTAAAGGCAAGGCCAAAATAATCAAAGCAACTAACGATAATTATAAAAATTTTTCAAAGAATGGCCTGAAAACATGGTATGTAAGTTTTCAATCAGAAAAAGATAAAATTATTCGAATGCTAACGTTTACAAGTGAATTAAGTAATGTTAAAGTTTTTGGAGTCAAAGAATGGTTAGAGCACAAAGAAATAAGTTCCACGGTAAGTAATGTTTTTAATTTTAATTACGAAAGTCCTACTTACTTTAATTATAAGAGCGAAGGTGTTATCACATTACATAAAAGATATAGAGCATCTTACCAAGCTGACATTTCTAAAATGGTTTGCTTAGGTTATGACATGTTCACTTTAATTCCTAAAATTCTATTTTTAGACTATCCCATGCAGGAAGGTGCTATCAGTAAAGTCGTTTTTACACAAGAAAGCGCCACTTCGTTTACTGAAAATAAGGCAAGTTTTTTATTGAAATTTGATGATTTTGAATCCTATAAATATTTCGATGAAGTCGAGTGAAATTAAAAAGCAATTCCGCGATTTACAACTATTAATTTGCTCAAAATTAGGGTTGTGGGATGGTCAAGCCTCTTTCCAAGAGGATAAATGGGAGAGGGTAGAAGGTGGTGGCGGATTTACATCCACGATAGGAAATGGGCGAATAATTGAAAAAGGAGGCGTTGCTTTTTCTGCGGTAGATGGAGAGGTTACTCAATTGATGAAGGACCAGTTAAAATTGGAAGGAGACCATTTCTTTGCCACCGGTGTTTCCATTGTTCTTCATCCAAAACATCCCAGACATCCGATCATTCACATGAACATTCGTTATTTCGAAATTGATGAAAACACTTATTGGTTTGGAGGAGGGATCGATCTAACACCTCATTATATTAATGATGAATTAGCGACTATCTTTCATCAACGACTTAAAAACATTTGTGATAAGTACCAGGCTGATTTTTATTTAAAATTTAAGGATTGGGCAGATGATTATTTTTTTCTACCCCATCGAAATGAAACGCGAGGAGTTGGGGGAATCTTTTTTGATCATTTATCAGAAAAAAATTCAATAGGCAAGAGTGAATTATTTGCCTTGTGCATGGAATTAGGAACCGCATTTCCATCTATTTACATGGAGCAAGTGGATAGTTTAGCGCTTCAAGAAATCATACCACAAGAAAAAATATGGCAAAATATCAGGCGCTCAAGGTACGTGGAATTCAATCTTTTGCACGATCGTGGGACAAAATTTGGAATCTATAGTCAAGGTCGAACGGAATCTATTTTAATGAGCATGCCCCCAGCGGCAAATTGGGTCTATAATCACATCCCTATAATTAACTCTGAAGAGGATTTAACACTAAAAAAATTAATCAAAGGAAAACATTGGGTATAACTCCTTTTTTATTAGTAGTTTTGCCACAATTATGTGTTACCTTTAGATTATCAAATACTCAAAATATGTTAAAATATATTTACTTCTCTTTTTCATTATTATTGGTCAGTATTACCTACTCCCAATCGCCAATAGCTAGTTTTTCTACCACTCCAGCTCCAGTTATAGGATTAATTACAATTTGCCAAGGAGCCACTGTTAACTTTGTGAACACTTCTTCACAAACATTAGCCGGTGCAACCTATTCGTGGAATTTTGGACTAGGTGCTACCCCAGCAACTGCTGTTGGTGCCGGTCCCCATTTGGTTACTTATAACACAGTAACTGCTCCAACTACTACGGCTACTTTAACGGTAAATAACAACAATGCTCTACCGACCTCTAACTTTGTAAGAACGATTGATGTTAACGTTTCTCCAATTTCTAATATTACTTTGTTGAGTAATGGTGCTGGATTTGGAACATCAGTTCAAAGTGGTTTAACATTCTTTAAAAAATGTGGCGCTATTGATTCATCAGTCTTCCTGTTTAATTCAAGCTATAGTAATGCTACAGTGCAAACATTTACTTGGGGAGATGGGGCATCGTCTACGCAATTAAATATGGCAGGTAATCAGATTAGCCACAATTATCCAATGGGTCAATTTACATTAACACATACGGTAACAATCAATGGATGTTCAACTTCAAAAAATTATATTGTCTTCAATGGTAATTCACCGGTTATAACGGTTTCGGGTTCTGGTCAAACTACGTGTTTACCTTCGCCATATTCCATAGATATATTATCCAATGGATCGCCAATTGATTACACGGTTTCTTTTTCAGACGGTTCACCTTCCACCATTTTTACTACGGATAATGACACTACTATTTCACATATTTTCAATACCTCGTCATGTGGGATTGATTACGTGTTTTCTCCAGGTTTTCCTCCAATACAAAATTCATTCTCCGCTACTATTGTCGCGCAGAATGCCTGTTCAAATGGATTGCCAACTGTAATAACGGTTGGTCCAATAACTATTTCAACTGGCGCATCGGCTGCTTTTAGTTATTCGCCAGCTTCTCCTATTTGTCAAGAAGATCCAGTTACTTTTGATAATCAATCAACTGGTGGAGAGAATATCAGTGCTACTGGTTGTGATTCAACGTATTCTTTTTATTGGCAAATAACTCAAACTGCAGGGTACACCATATCAGCTGGAACCCTTGGTTCTAATAACGGCTTTGTGGGAAATAATTATGATTTTAATCAATGGACGAGCGGTTCTGATAATTTAGAAGTTACTTTTAATGTTCCGGGAACTTACAACATGTGGATCTACGCCGCCAATTTTTGTGGAGTGGATTCCACCATGCAAATTGTGACTATCATTCCTTTTGCAAATGTTACTTTAGATGATTATTCTCAAACGATTTGTTCTGGGGATACGTCTGCTTTATTCACCATGACTTCATCTATTCCAAATTACATAATTAATTGGGAAATTACGGATTCAACAAATGTAACAGGAATTACTAACCTTACAGGTTCAGGCCTCAGTCCACTTGGTTTTAACCCTTTGGTTTTATACAACAATACCGATCAAGTTGGAACAGTTGAAATCACCTCCAATGTAAGTTGTACAAATTCTCCTGCGGTGATACATACGATTACAGTTAACCCGCAAGGAAATATTAACGTTGACCCAATTCAAGAATTTATTTGTAGTGGTGATACGACAGATATTAGTATTTCTTCTAATTTAAACAACGCTACGTTTAGTTGGACAACAACTGCTCCTGGAACTATTGTTGGTGAATCGGCTGGAGCAGGAACAAGTATTGGTCAAGTGTTAACGAATACAGGAACAACAATAGATACCGTATTTTACACAATTGTTGTTGGTAATGTTGCTTGTCCGGGACCTGACGTGGTTGTTTCTGTTGCTGTTCAGCCTCAAATAACAATTTCTGTTAATCCAGACTTTACCGTTTGCGCTGGCGAATCGATTAATCCAAACAACTATATTTCAACACCTGTTGGTGCAACTATTACTTGGTCTAATTCTAATACAAATATTGGTATCGGTGCATCAGGTAATGGAGATTTACCAACATGGAATGCCGGTGCCAATTCAACTGGATCCACTATATCTGGAACAATTACCGTATCGGCTAGTTTGAATGGTTGTCCGGGTGTTCAAGATGTATTCATTGTCAACGTACTTTCAGCTCCTGATTTCACGTACACGACTTCTCCAGCTTCTGGATTAGATTGTATTACTAATACAGGAGTTATCCTTGGTGTGAGTAACCCAGCGAATAGCACAGTTAGTTGGACGGGGCCATCAATTGTTTCGGGTGCTAACACACTTTCGCCTGTTGTGAATGCTCCAGGACAGTATATTGTTACACTAACAGACAATGTTAATGGTTGCATAACAACTGATACAGTTCAAATTGATCCACCAACACTTATTAATATTACAACAGTTACACAAAACAATGTTTCTTGTTTCAATGGTTCCAATGGAAGTATAGCTATCAACACAGATAATGGAAATGGGTCAAATCTTCAATATGATTGGGTGCCTCAATTAACCAATTCTGCTACTGTTAACGGTTTATCGATCGGAACCTATACAGTTGTTGTTACCAATGAAGATGGTTGTCAGGACGACACAACAGTTACTATTACGCAACCTGCTGAACTTGTTATTATGGCGCAAGATTCAATTGGTTCAGAATGCGGTGAAGCAAATGGTAGTCTTTCTGTCTACACAACAGGCGGACAAGGTTCGTATCAGTATGAATGGAATAATGGACAAAATAGTAATATAATAAATAATATCGATGCTGGTCAATATACAGTAACTGTAACTGATGGGGCAGGATGTACAGAAACATCAACGTTTGATTTAGGTTGTACGCCGTTAATACCGATTATTGTTAATCAATTTATCTCACCAAATAATGATGGTAAAAATGATCTATGGATAATTGATAATTTACAGTTCTATCCATTGAATAAAGTTTCTGTTTACAATCGTTGGGGAAGCTTGGTTTTTGAAGCAGAGCCTTATCAAAATGATTGGAATGGTCATTTTAAAGGAACCGCAGCTAATTCATTACCTGCATCCACTTACTTCTACGTAATAGATACCATGAAGAAATCACAAGATCCATATACTGGATACATAGAAATTCAACCTTAAGCGAAAATGAGGACGATCAATTTAATAGCAATTATCTGCCTGACGAGTATGTCGGCATTTGCACAGCAAGATGCTCAAGCATCCATGTATTTTTTTAACCCACTTCAATTTAATCCTGCTTATGCAGGAAGTAGGGGTTCGCTGAATATTACCGGCGTTACTCGTGCTCAATGGGCAGGATGGGAGGGCGCTCCTCGCACCCAATTCTTATCTATTCATGCTCCAATTGCGAGGAAACATATTGGCGTAGGAGGAAACCTAAGTTATGATCAAATTGGATCTCGTTCAGGTGTGAATGCCATGGGGACTTTTGCTTACCATATGCAATTGAACGATAAAGGGATGAAATTATCCCTTGGGGCTTCTGCAGGAATTCAGCAAAATCAATTTGATTTCACGGGACTTCAAGTTTCTGACAATACAGATCCTAATTTTTTACAGTCGAACTCTACGTTGAAAGCTAATTTTGGATTTGGAGCGTATTTGTATGCTAATAAGTTCTATGCAGGTATTTCTGTTCCACAATTAGTTAAGAGATCCATTGATAATAACAGTGGTAATTCATTTGCTCAACGACATCTTTATGCCATGGCAGGATATGTTTTTAAAGTAAACAGTGTGGTAGATATAAAGCCTTCTGTTTTACTTAAATATACGGCGAATGGACCATTAGTAGCTGATTTAAATGTCTCAGCACATTTGTATGATAAGTTTTGGTTTGGTGGAATGTTTCGATTTTATGATGCGGTTGGATTTAATGCTTCCTACCAAATTAAAGATTTTTGTATGATTGGATATGCCTATGATTTTCCGATTAATGGGAAATTAATAAACCAATGGGGAAGTCATGAGTTTGTACTTTCTTTTGATATACGTTCAAAAAACAATGCATTTTTAAGTCCAAGATATTTTTAATATGAGAATTTTATATACACTTTTATCCATAACTATTGTTTCATCTTTGGGATGGACACAAAGTTATAAGGCAGATTACGCTAGAAAATTGTCCAAGGAATTACAATTTGTTGATGCCTTACCAATTTGGGAAGAACTTTCTACTGCTTTTATTAGCAAAAAGAAAAAAGGAAAACAAATAGGCGATTATTCGTTTTTAAGAATGACTGTTCAAGCAGCCACATTATCCGAAGGGTATGTTAAAGCCTTATATTGGAGTCAACAATTGGTCAATAAAAAACAAGCAAATGAGCAAGATTGGATCAATATGATTGAACTAATTTGCCTGAATAAAAAATACATTCGTTTATCGAATGTTATTGATTCCGCCTCGGCTTCATTTCCTAATAGCATGGAAATTAAAAGTTGGAAAAATAATTTGTCATTAATAAATTCGCGTATCAATAGCACTTCAGATTATACGCTTTCATTATATAAAAAAGCAAATAAAGGAGAAGATTATGCAGCATTTCCATACAAAAAAGGAATCTTGTTTACTTCAAACGAATACGATCATGGTTTTATAAATCGCACCTACAATAGAACGAATCAAAACTTTACAGACATTGCTTTTTATGACCCAAATGCATCCACTGAAAAAGCGAAGTTTTATCAAAAAGCTTTTTGGATAGATTTATTTTATAAAAATCAATGGCGAGATATTAAAAGAACAAAATCCCACGATGGCCCTATTTCTTTTAATCAAGATTACACCATGGCATTTATAACTACCAATGAACCGATAGTTGATATAGAAGATAGGGTTAAATTTTCAAGACTGAAATTGAGGGTTTTTAAATTAGAAGGTTCTAATTGGAATGAAATTGCTTTCCCTTTCAATTCTTCTAATTTTTCAAATGGTCACGCGTCCATGGATACTTTAGGGAATATTTACTTTGCATCTGATCGACCAGGAAGTATGCCAAAGAATTTTGTCTATGCGGATTCAGACAAACTTAAAATTATTGATACTATTTATAGTTCGGACATCTATAAAACAAGCTATATAGATGGCGAATGGACTGAGCCGGTTAATTTAGGGGCAACTATCAATACGAGAAATGAGGAGCTCTTCCCATTTATCTCTTCAAAAGGGATTCTTTATTTTTCATCCAATGGATGGCCAGGAATGGGAGGATTAGACATTTTTAGTTCTGAGTTGGCAAATACTGCCCCGGAACATATCGGTAATCCAGTTAATTCAAATGCCGATGATTTTGCTTATTATGTGAATGAAACTTCAGGAAAAGGTTTTATTTCTTCTAATCGTGTGGATTGGATTGATCAAATTTATGCCTTTACGAAACCAGTATTCAAAGCGGAATTAGTGGCGCAGTTAAAAACCTGTAAAGGTGCACCTATGAAAAATAAAACGGTGCAAATAGTTGACCTTACAAAGAATATCGCCTCTGCAATAAAAACTGATGCACAAGGTAGAACTGAAGAACCATATAATTTGGAAAAAGGTAGAAAGTATAAGATCTATTATGTGGGTGATGATGTAAATAAAGCAGATTCAACATTTTTTACAGCATCAGCTGATGGCGAGTTTGAAGTTAAATTAACCTCTTACTATAAAAAGAACGTTACTAAATTGGTTGCCCAAAATGAAAAAGGACTTCCTTTAGAAAATGTAATGATGAATTTGTACAAGCACGATGGAACGGTACTTAAATACCTTACTCCGGCAAATGGATCGTATTCTTGGAGAAATGAAGGGACAAATTTAATTGATTCTGTAAAAATGAATTTGATTAATCACGATGACGGTAGATTGTCAATTCCAGTTAAATTTGATGGTAATTGTATTGACACGGTAGCTTTACCTGTTGTTATGACAACTAATTCAGGAGATGATTTCATCCGTTTAGATTTAATCCTGTATAATTTAGATAAATATTCACTTCGACCTGAAAGTAAAGTTGAATTAGATAAATTAGTTAAGTATATGATGTCGCATTCAGAATTAATGGTTGAGCTTTCATCGCATACTGATTCTCGTGCATCTACGAAATACAACAATACACTTTCGGAAAATCGTTCTAAAAGTTGTGTGAAATATATTATTAGTAAGGGAATCCCTAAAGAAAGAATTATCGCCAAAGGATACGGAGAATCCAAACTTGTTAATAAATGTATGGATAAAGTTCGTTGTTCGGAGGCAGAGCATCAAGCAAATAGAAGAACGGAATTAAAATTACTTGATTCCTCAAATCAAGAATTAAACAATAACAAGTTAGGGAACTAATTTAAAAAAATACAAATCATTAAAAAGGCTTTAGCTATCTAAAGCCTTTTTTTTGTGTCATATAATTTCGTGGTAAAAGAATTCTTATCTGAGCTTAAATTCTCTAGTCCTTTTATTTCTAATCCTTTATGGCTATTAATTACTTGATTTATCATCTAAATTGAAAGGTTAAATAAGAGAATGACTGTATTGAATTAGGACTTGGTAACCTAAGTATCGATTCATTAGTTTCGTTATAAATCAGCGTAAATGGTAGGGCTTAATTGACACTTCTATAGGTATTTACGCGATAATTTGTGGTACTTAGGTCTTGGCATGAAAAAAATAATAGGGTAGTATAAATCAAAAATGAATTCACTACTAATCTATTAACAATAATTAATCTAGAGCAGTTGTTTCAATACCAACAATTTGACAACCTTAGATCAATTTAAATCAAGTGCTATTTATTTCCGCTATAACAAATAGCACTTGATTGCTATCAAATAGTAATTAAACGCAAGGTTTTATTTCCTTTGCTAAGTGTCATAGAAATTAAATAAGTTCCTTTTGGCATTCCTTTTATATCAATTAGCTGATTAGGTTCAATCGTCATTTCTTTCAAAAGTTGCCCATTCATTCCATAAAGCTGAAGAAAAGCAGGTTCCTTTAATCCATTTATGCTAAAAATACCATTACTTGGATTAGGGAGAAGTGTTATACCATCATCATTACTCTGTTCTTGAATACTTAAAGTATTGTCCATTTGTATCGTTCCGTTGCTATTAATTACCCAATTGTTTGGATCAATGCCAATTGAACTATTAATGGTTCCAATACCATTGATGGTAAAGGTGTTTGAATTAGCTGAAATCGGGAAACGAATGATGGTGTCGCTATTCCCGGGCCGTGTAAACTTTAAGTCTATTGGGTTAGTGAAGGTAGGGGTGATATTGGACATCGAGGAGTTATGGTTTATCTGAACGATGGCATTATTCCCACTTTGTTTCCATTTAACAGAATAAGTTGGAAATCCTTGACCGAAGTACCATTGCTCAAAAAATGGCGTAAAATTGATTCCCGTAGATTGAATAAAGGCATCTCTAACGTCGATTCCAAAAGCTGTGCTTTCTGCATAAGTCGTTAAGAAATTTTGTAAGGTTTGAAAAAAGAGGTTGTCGTTATTTACCATGTAGCGAATGGTATGAATAATTGCAGCGCCTTTGTCGTACGTGAGTCGACCACTGAAAATTCTATTTTCATTTAAACTGTCCAAGACCCAAACACTTCCACCGGCTTGGCTTTTTACATTATCGTGAACATCTAACATGTTCTGTATTTCTTCACCTGGGTACAAATTTTCCAACATCAATTGTTCACTGTAAGAAGCAAAGCCCTCATTTACCCAAATGTCACTCCATGAAGCACATGTTACGTGATCTCCCCACCATTGATGTCCTAATTCGTGGGATGTTAATCCTTTATTGAAAAAACCTTGCGTAGTCATCGTTTGGTGTTCCATTCCTCCAGATAGCGGAGCCATACAATGTCCATATTTTTCATCCTCAAATGGATAGGGGCCATATAGGTCGTAAAATAGATTGAGAAAATCGACTGTTTCATCGATATCATCTTGAAAATTAGGCAGGGTCTGCGGATTATTGTAGATGAAGTTTTGTATCAAAATAGGGGCAGGGGCATTAATTGGATTGGCATAGATATTATATTCAATATATTGGGCCACAGCCACCGAAATCAAGTAGTAATCTATGGGATGGCGGTGTTTCCATTCATAACGCGTGGTTCCATTTCCTAGGTTTACTACATTGGTGAGAAGACCATTAGACCCTGCTTTGCAAGCATTGGGAACCGTTATGTTGATATCGGAAGAATCGGCCTTGTCGTTTAAACTTTGTTTGCATGGCCACCATTCGTAGGCGGAAAATGGTTCAGACAAGGACCAAACAACGGCATTTCCCCAGCTTGGAGAGGTGGCATAGGTCATACCACTTCCGCCTAAAGGATTCGTTTGCGCCGTTGGAGGTGCACCGCTGTAGAATGTTTTAATTGTAAAGTTGCTTCCAGCTATCAAATTAGCTGCGATTTTAACGGCAGAATTACTGCGCGTGAAGGGTACCGAACTTCCGTTCAATTCTACTGAACTAATGGTAAGTGTTGGATAGAGTTCGTATAAAATGGTATCAATGTTCTGGATGCAACTCGCATGCATGGAGGCAGATCCATTTAAATTGGTACTAGTATTGGTCATGTTGAGATTGAGTCCGTAGTAGTGAACATCGTATTTCTCAGTTTGTGAAATCTGACTGACCGTCAGCGAATTGCTTTTCAGTTGTTGATTACTAAATCTATTTCTTTTAGAACATTCTGAACTATTTTCTTTTTGTGAAAAACTTAGTTTTGAAAGTAATACTATAAAAGATAGTAAAATAAGGTGGCGATTGATTTTCATGGAGATAAAATTTAAATTTTAATGAATTTTTTAATAGAATAATTTAGCTTAATAAAGTAAGATCCGGCAGGTAGTTGTTTCGCGCTAATTAAATTAGAGCCCGGGCCTACTAATCCATTTTGAACGATTCTACCCATAGCATCGTGAATAATATAATAACTTGAATTGGCAGAAATTGGCACTGAGATTATCAATTCATTGTCAGTTGGATTAGGGAAGATGGTCCAAGTATCGTTTTCTAATGAATTGATTGAATTACCAGACACTACGTTAATAATAGAAGAATCACTTTGTGTACAGCCATTTGCATCCGTGAAGGTGTAAGTAATGACGTGTGGGCCCGGGCCAGCTAAAGTAGGGTGGAAGGACGTTCCAATTATCCCATCTCCTGAGTAGGTTCCGCCGGCAGGTATTCCGGGACTTAAATTAAAAGGATTCGCATTGGTTAATACATTAGGATTTTGCTCTGTGTAATCAACCAAAATTGAACTGTATAATCCAACATAAATGGAATCAATAATTTGACAATTGTTTAAATTAGTACCCGTTACATAATAATAAGATGCTTGACTTGGAATAAATGGAACACCATTTTGAACATTATTGGCCCAGGTGTAGTTAGTAGCATTTCCTGTTCCTGATAGGGTTATTGGGAAGCCTGGGCATGCTGTATAGCTTGTTCCTGCATCAACAAATGGCAAACTATAGGAGATTAATTGGTGAACTGGGGATTTTGTTTTACATCCATAATCACCGGTGAGTTGCACTTGGTAAGGTCCAATAATTGCCGTTACAATGGAATTAGTTTGGGCTCCATTCGACCAAAGTACGTTGTTAACGGTACCACTCGACGTAAACGATAATCCTGCTGTTGACCCTAAACAAATTCCTCCTGGACCTGAAATCGTAATGGTTGGAGTTTGCGCCAATAATAAACCTACGGCATCAGCTTTTCCATAACCGTAGGCAAAATTTGGTAGAACTCCAGTGAAATTATCGAAAGTAGCGGAATTAGTGAGGTCATTTTTAAATGTTTGCCAAGTAGCGTAACGACATTTCTCCAAGTACAAGGCACCCATTCCGGCAACTATTGGAGAGGCCATCGATGTTCCTCCATTTCTGACATGGAAAGCGCCTTGATCTATGGTACTGTTATTCGCTGGATTCGCTAAATACCACATAGGCCCGGCTGCAAGGGTAATATCACCGGAGGCAGCGATATCAGGTTTTATGTTTCCATTTCTACTTGGACCTTTACTACTATTCTCACTCAGTTTTCCAACAGGTGTGGGTGATGGTGAAACATAATAAACATTGTTTTTGTCGATATATCCTTTTCTATTTCTAAAATTTCCGACTGAAATAACTTTTTCAGAACAATTCCAAGAGGAAACAATTGATTGCAAGGAATCTGGAAGATGATAATTGAGGATACTTGGCATTATTACAGGGCTAGGAAGCGATGTTGATACAAAATTACTAAGCTGCTGCCATGACCCTCCCCATGCATCATACTTACCGGAACCGTAGGTCATAAATCGATACAAATAGGAAAGTGAATCAACCTGGGTAAAAATAACTTGCATATGAAAAGCTGCGCCTACAATTTCGCGGTAAGATTCGATACACGCTATTCGTTGGTTCAAGCTATTATAAATCGTGTCATAAATTGGTACCATTCCCATATTCGCAGTAGCATAATGAAATGAAGATCGGCCACGAAATTTGAATAGCGGTGATGGACGATCAGCACCAAAAGCAAAATAATAATGAGCGTCAGAGGTATCTGACCAAAGATCAAAAAGAATCTTATTAGTGCCTGCTAAGGTAACTGCGGGATTATTTACGTTCCAAAAAAATGAAGTATCTGCATCAATATTATTTCCTTGAACATGGTATTTCCCTTGATTTCCAGAATTACCTGCCGCACAAACCACTATTCTTCCGGGCTGGGCATCTAACAAGGACTCTATATAATCAGCAGCAGGATCGTTTCCATCATGACTACCTAAATAAGCTCCTAAAGATAAATTAATAACAGCAGGTTTTCCTAAGGAATCAGCCACTTTAAAAATGTAATCACAGGCGTCTGCAATGGAAAGTGTCCAATTAACTAAATTGAAATTGGTCTCTACAACAATAATATCGGCTTTCGGTGCGGCACCTTTATTTTTAGAATTGGCTTGTGCATTTCCTGCTGCCATACCTGAAACCGTGGTTCCATGAGCAGTCCCTGTTTCTAAAGAAGTACAGGTCCCATTGTTGATGGCACTACTATCCCACACTGTTCCATAACCATATGGTTGAGGAGGATTTGCTCCGTTTACTGTATGGTCCCAATAACGTAAAACACGCGTTTTTCCATTCGGGAATTTAAAGTCAGGGTGGTTGAAATCAATCCCTTGATCCACAATTCCGACAATTACTCCTTTACCAGAATAAGAGGTGTCAACGCCGCTCAACCCTTGATGTGCTAAATTGATTCGATGTTTTAATAATGCGCTGTCAGCTAAGGCATGGGGAGGCGCAAATTCAAAATATACAGAACTAAGTTTTTTATTTGTAACGATGGTATGAATATTGGAAGCGGTTGAATTATAGTAAATCCAATTTTTTGTAAGGTATTTTATTGTGGCACCCACTTCCGTTAATGCTGCTAAATTCTCTTTTGAATAGGGACTACTAAACAAACTTATTTCGTTCGGTTTCTTTTTATGATATTCCTTAAAATTCAAATATGTATTTTGAGAAAATAGATGAAAACTGATAAAAGTAGCGAGTGATAAAATGAATAGATTTTTCATTTTTGTATTTTTTGTGAAAGATAATAAAAAAGGAATTATTTGTGCACAAGCTCCAACATATTTTTTTTTTGAATTTGTTATATTGCTATCAGTTTTATGTCTATTTTTGATTAATAAACTAACTATATTTTATGAAAAACAACTTTTTTTCTAGTGCTATTCTAGCCATTGCTTTTTTAGCTTCAAGCTCAATATTTTCGCAAGCGCTTCCAGGAACATTGAATTGGTACAATGGCGAAGGGACCGGTATGTTTACTGATAAAGCTTATGGCTTATTGAAAAATAAAAAATCGAGCGAAGTTATTGTAGCTGTTATTGATTCAGGTGTTGATATAGAACACGAGGATTTAGCAGGAAAAATATGGGTGAATAAAGATGAAATCCCAAACAATAAAATCGACGATGATAAAAATGGCTATGTAGATGATATTCATGGTTGGAACTTTCTTGGCAACTCTAAAGGAGAAAATTTAGATGCTGCATGTTTAGAAAAAACACGCATTTTGAAAAATTTAATGGAGAAATACGATGGAGTAGATGAGGCCTCTATTGCTTCTGATGCAGAATTTCAATTATACCTTCAAGTAAAAAGTGAAGTAGCTGATGAATTAGCAGAATATGAGCCGTATTTAGAAAGCCTTGATAATTTTGACGCGGATACTAAAAAATACATTACTGACCATGTCGATTATTTGTTAAATATCAATTTTGATGACCGAGCTTTAATTGGTGATGACCCAACAAATTTTAACGATATTAACTACGGAAATTCAGATGTTGAAGGTCCTGATGCGCTTCATGGAACACACGTTGCTGGAATAATCGGAGCAATCCGAGGAAATTCTTTAGGCGGTGATGGAGTAGCAGACAATGTAAAAATAATGTCTGTTAGAACGGTGCCTAATGGCGATGAAAATGATAAAGATGTGGCCTTAGCCATTCGTTATGCTGTGGACAACGGCGCTATGGTAATTAATATGTCTTTCGGTAAAAACTTTTCTCCCTACCAGGAAAAAGTGAAGGAAGCCATTTTATATGCTGATTCAAAAGGAGTGTTGATGATACATGCTTCAGGAAATGATGCAAAAGATACAGACGTAGAACCAAATTTCCCAACAGCTCTTTATGCAAGTCAAGATAAACCAACTCCTCATTGGATTTCAGTTGGGGCTTCAACTAAAAACAGCTCGGAATTAGTAGCTTCTTTTTCAAATTTTGGACAAAAAAGTGTTGATGTTTTTGCTCCAGGACTTGAAATATACAATTCTGTACCACAAAGTGATTACCAAAATCTTCAGGGAACTTCTATGGCTTCTCCGATGGTTGCTGGTGTAGCTGCTATGTTGAAATCTTATTTTCCAACCTTAAGCATGTTGCAAATTAGAGAAGTAATTGTTTCTTCCGTTGCTATCCCTTCAAAAAAAGACTTAGATAAATTGTGTAACTCTCACGGTTTAGTTAATGTTTACAATGCAGTTAAAGCATGTCAAAAGCTAGAAGGCGGTAAATAAATGAAGTTTATTGCTCTTGCCTTTTTTACTTTTCTTACCTGTGTTGTAAATTCACAAAAAGCACAAAACTTTTCATTGGATAGTTTAGTTAATCAATGGCATTTAGATGCCGCCCATGCTAAAATTACCCCCTATTTTTCTGCTATGTCTGAAAACTTTGTTTTCTTGGGAACTGCTCCTGATGAACGTTGGGAGAAAGAAACCTTTAGATCGTTTTGTCAACCATATTTCAATAAAGGAAAAGCATGGAATTTTACCCCATCTAAACGTAATTGGGTCCTGTTGAAAGATCAAAAAACAGCTTGGTTTGATGAGGACTTAAGTACTTGGATGGGAGGCTGTAGGGGAAGTGGGATTTGCATAATGGAAAATGGTTCATGGAAGATTGCGTATTATAACCTTACGGTTCTCATTGAAAATGAAAAAATGGACCAGTTTATTAAATTGAGGGATAAGTGATGTTTGTTACAAACAATACGATTGCAGCCGCCCGAACTTATTTTTATTCATACATAGCTCCTGCATTTTCTGCTAGTGAATCCAAGGCAATGTTTGATGCTGTTGTGCAAAAACGACTGAATTGGACGAAAACAGAATTGATGTTGCAATCCGATGGGCGTTTGTCGGAATCTGATTTGCTTTATATCCGTAACGTCGCCCATCGCCTAAAAGAAAATGAACCCTTTCAATATATTATTGGGGAGACTTTTTTTTATGGTTTAGCCATTAATTGCGATTCGCGGGTCTTAATTCCAAGACCGGAAACAGAAGAATTAGTCGCTTGGTTATTGGAAGATAATTCCACGGAAATCTCAAGTATCTTAGATATTGGTACTGGTTCAGGCTGCATAGCATTGGCATGTAAAAGTGTTTTAACTAGGTGCCAAGTTACCGCTGTCGATTGCAGCAGAGATGCGCTTGATTTGGCTCAATTGAATGCTGAAAAATTAGCGTTGGATATTTCATTTGTTGAATGGGATGTGCTTTCAAATGCTGAAGGTTTATTGGACAAAGGTTTAAAATACGATAGAATTATTTCCAACCCCCCTTATATTCCTTTTCGTGAATCGGTTTCCATGGAAATTAATGTCTTAAACTTTGAGCCGGAATTAGCCTTGTTTGTTCCAAACGACAATCCCTTGCTCTTCTATAAACGAATTATGGATATTTCAATGCTTTTATTGAACGAAAACGGCTATTTGTATCTTGAAATACATGAAAATTTCACCCTTGAAATTTCAAGCTTATTAAAGGAAAAGGGATTTATTAACATTGAATTAAGGAAAGATTTACAAGGGAAACCGCGAATGATAAAGGCGAAAAATGCTACCTTTATTGTATGAATCAAAAAGAAGCGAAGGAAAGAATTTTAAGACTTTCCGAAGAAATTCATAAATACAATCATTCGTATTATGTCGATAATCTATCGCTAATAAGTGATTTCGATTTTGATATGCTCTTAAAAGAATTGGAAGCATTAGAAATTGAGTTCAATGAATTTGCTTTTGATAACAGCCCTACTAAACGGGTCGGTGGTGATATCACCAAAAAATTTGAATCTGTTACCCATCGTTTTCCTATGTTATCTTTAGGAAATACGTATTCTGAAGAGGAAATTGTTGAGTGGGTTACAAGAGCCCAAAAATTAGTTGCTGAACCCCTGGAATTTGTTTGCGAATTAAAATACGATGGCGTAGCGATTGGTATTCGTTATGAAAATGGTCAGTTTTCTAAGGCCGTTACACGCGGAGATGGTGAAAAAGGAGAGGATGTGACCAATAATGTTCGTACCATCCGATCAATACCTCTTCAATTAACAAATGATTATCCCAATGATTTTGAAATACGAGGGGAGATCTTTATGCCACATGCTCAATTTCAACGTATTAACGAGGAACGTGAAGCAATTGGTGAAAATCTATTCGCAAACCCACGAAATACGGCATCTGGAACACTAAAAATGCAGGATTCTAAAGTAGTAGCAGAAAGAGGATTAGATTCCTTTTTATATGGCGTGTATGGCGATGAACTACTAGACAGCGGGCATTACGAATCGGTGCTTCATGCTGCAAATTGGGGATTTAAAACACCAAATCCCACAAATAAATATATTGAGAAGGTCAATGATATTAGCGGAATCATGGACTTTATTCGTTTTTGGGATGTCGAAAGATCGAATTTGTCTTTTGATATTGATGGGATTGTAATTAAAGTTAATAATTACCAACAGCAGAAAGCAATGGGGTTTACAGCAAAATCTCCTCGTTGGGCTACTTCATTTAAGTTTAAAACTAAAAGGGTTGAAACGGAATTATTGGAAGTGACTTATCAAGTAGGAAGAACGGGGTCAATAACGCCTGTTGCTAATTTAACACCTGTTTCCATTGGTGGAACTACGGTAAAACGTGCCTCTTTGCATAATGCTGATCAGATTGAAAAATTAGCATTACATGAAAATGATACGGTGTTTTTGGAAAAAGGAGGGGAGATAATACCTAAGATAGTAGGCGTTAATTTAGAAAAAAGATCGGGAAATGTTAGCCCTATTGTTTTTATAGAAAATTGCCCTATTTGCCAAACATCCTTGGTTCGTCAAGAAGGAGAGGCTCATCATTACTGTCCGAATGAAAGTGCTTGTCCACCACAAGTAAAAGGAAAAATACAACATTTCATTAGTCGTAAGGCTTTAAATATCGACGGGTTAGGGGAGGAGACGATTGAATTGCTTTATGAAAAAGGATTGATAAAAGATATTGCTGATTTATATACCTTACAAGCGGATCAGTTGCTTAAATTGGATAGAATGGCGGTGAAATCTGTTGAAAATCTTTTGACTGGTCTGGAATTATCAAAAAATACTAACTTTGAGCGTGTGCTGTTTGGTTTAGGTATTCGGTTTGTGGGTGAAACGGTTGCAAAGAAATTAGTAAAAGCATTTAAAAATATAGATGCTTTACATCGAGCAACTTATGATGAATTAATTGAAGTGGAAGAAATAGGGGGTATAATAGCGGATTCTGTTATTCGATATTTTTCTGATACTGCTAATCTAGTCTTAATTGATCGCTTAAAAAATGCGGGTTTATGTTTTGTTAAAGAAAATGAAGTACTTGATTCAACTACTTTTCTTGGAAAAACATTGGTTATTTCTGGTTCTTTTTCTGTTTTCTCGCGAGAAGAATTAAAAGAACTTATTGAAAAGAACGGCGGGAAAGTTGGTTCGTCTGTTTCTAGTAAAACCGATTATTTAATTGCGGGTGAAAATATGGGTCCTGCAAAATTGAAAAAAGCGAATAGTTTGGGGATAACTATTATCTCTGAAGAAGAATTTGTAAAACTTATCTCATGATGAAATTAAAAAACATTTGGAGCTCATCTCAGTCGTTGTTGGTGATTTTTGATTTTAAAGACAACGACCAATTAAGCAATTTTAGAAAGGCATTGGATAAAATGTTAAACAGTAGTCAGGTAAATCGCTTAGTTATTGTTGTTAATCTTCCAAAGGAAGTTGATAAAGCAACGTTGCCTCCTCACTTTTTAATTTATTATAATTCGCCAAATGACTATACTTTTTTTGGTAAAATGAAGGATATGCAATTAGAAACTGAGCTAAATAAGAATTATGATTTGTTAATTTATTTTGATCAGCCAAATGATAAAATAATGGACCAATTGAAAAAGGCACATATTAATAAGAAAGTTATTGTAAATAGTCAAGATGCTTTCTTTGATTTGAGCTTGACTTCTGCATTTGAGAAGCCTGATGAAATGCTTAATTTTGTAACGTCTACTTTAGAAAAAATTAATTTATATGACTAATCCATTTGTTGGTGCTGGTGTTGCACTAGTTACTCCTTTTGATTCTTCCGGTGCAATCGATTTTGTTGCATTAAAAAAATTGGTTCGTTTACAAATTGATGGAGGAACGAATTTCTTGGTGGTGCAGGGGACAACGGGCGAATCTCCTTGTTTATCGCAAAGTGAAAAATACGAGGTCTTACAATCCGTAATAGATGAAAACAAGGGAGAATTAAAAGTAGTTTATGGGGTAGGAGGAAATAATACCTTGGCGGTTGGTGAATTACTGAAACAAGTCCCTGTTGGTGTTGACGGAATATTATCTGTTTCCCCTTATTACAATAAACCAACGCAACTGGGCATTCTAGAACATTATAAGTACTTAGCAACTTGTACTTCCCTGCCAATCATTATTTATAATGTTCCTGGAAGAACAGGGTCGAATGTCCTTCCTGAAACAACGCTAGAATTAGCAAAGATCGCTAACATGGTCGCTGTAAAAGAAGCTTCAGGAAATATGGAGCAAATCATGGATATTATTCGTCAACGACCTGCTGATTTTGGCGTATTATCTGGAGATGATAATTTAACTATGCCGCTTATTGCTACTGGTGCGGAAGGAGTAATCTCCGTTGTCGCTAATGCATTCCCCGAATTATTTTCATCTATGGTTAATGCTTCATTAAAAGGAGATCTCGAGAAGGCGAGAAAATTCCATTATGAACTATTTAGCATCACTAAAATGTTCTTTGAAGAAGGAAATCCAGGTGGGGTAAAGGTAGCACTTGAAGCTAGAGGAATTATGGGTGAACATATGCGTTTGCCATTAATGCCAGTCTCTAATGGACTTAGAAGTAGAATACAATCGGAAACAACCCGATTAATGAACTTGTGAAAAATCTGTTTTTTTTACTGGGGATTCTTTTAATCAATTGTTCAAATGATTCATTGAAGAAGGTAAGTGAGAATGAACAAAGTATCAGTGTTGATTCAATCGAACCAGTTCCAAAAGACACCACAAAAAAAGTCCCTGTAGATAGCACTTTCTTGTCATTTTTGACGGATATTCAAACGGTCAATAAGAACATTCGAGTCGAGCTTAAATACGCGACGGATGATAATTTCATGAAAATAAAATTATATGAAAGGATGGTTCATGCTTACCTGCAGAAAGATGTGGCCATACGTTTAGGAAAATGTCAGGATTATTTAACATCATTGGATCCAACTTTACATTTATTAGTGTACGATGCCGTTCGTCCGCTAAGTATTCAAAAGAAAATGTGGAAAGCACTTGATACTATCCCAGTCAAACAACGCGTGAAATTTGTTTCCAATCCTGCGAATAAAAGTGTCCATAATTACGGTGCAGCCGTCGATCTTACGATTTGTGATGAAGCGGGTCAGCCACTTGATATGGGAGCAGGATATGATGACATTCGACAAATTGCCTATCCTTCGCTTGAAAAAACTTTTTTAGCAAATGGTCTTTTGACTCAGCAACATATAAAGAATCGTTCTTTACTTCGTAAGGTAATGAGTTCGCAAAAATTCTCGGGAATTCCGACTGAATGGTGGCATTTTAACGCATGCACGAGGGAAGTTGCCGCCAAAAAGTATAAAGTATTAGAAGTGGAACCTTAATCTGATCAGTTCATTTCTTTATTTCCATTTAATAATGAACGTGTGTCTTTACCAAATTGCTTGATTTTTTCAATGTCATCAGCACTCAAGTTGTATTTTCCTGGATTCTTTTCCCAATCGGAAACGGGAATCAAGTAAAATCCATTAGGATTATGTCGAACACGTACCCAAAATGGAAGAAATGACCAATCGGTAAAGGTTATTTTTCCTTTGCTAATAGACAAGTTTAAACCTACGCCAATTCCACCATTTTTATATTGATCACGTTGACTGCTTATACAATTTCCTAAACTATAGGCAACAGGGATATTTTTAGAACTATTATTTTTCGGATGCATAATTTCCATAGGTTGAACGACATGTGGATGCATACCAATAATTGCATCGGTACCATTATCACACAACCATTGAGCGAGTTTGTTTTGAGAGCTATTGTAGTTTCGTTCATATTCAGCACCCCAATGCAAGGTAACAACTATGAAATCAGCTGCTAATTTTTTCGCTTTAACTAGATCAATTGCTATTTGTGTTGTGTCTATCCTATTCACAATGTTAGGAGCAACTACTTCAAGTCCATTTGTCCCATAAGTATAGTTTAGGAATGCTATTTTTTTTCCTTTGATTACTTTTATAAAAGGATAATTGTCAGCGCGTTCTTTTTCATTTTTAAAGGTCCCTGTATGGTCAATATGTAATTGATCTAGTACGTCTATTGTGCGCTCAAGTCCTTTTTTCCCTTTGTCTTGGGAATGATTATTCGCGGTAATAATAAAATCAAAACCAGCTTTCTGAATCGCTTCAGCATAACTATCGGGAGAACAGAACTGAGGGTAGCCGCTATACGGGGATCCTCCTAATGTAACTTCTAAGTTGGCAACAGCATAATCTTGATTTTCTAAATAAGGTGATAAGAATTGAAACCAATCCAAATAGTCGTATTTATTTTCACCCTTCACTTGTGCTGCGTCAATCATGGATTGATGGCCCATCATATCTCCTACAAAAAATAATGAAATAGAACTATCCGATAAATTAGGACTTGCTACTGATTTTAAAGTGACTTTATTTACTACTTTATCTCCAGAGAAATTAAATAATAACATAGAGGAAGCCAATAATAGTATCGGAATTCCTACATACACAAAGTTGATCTTTGAAAATATTTTTTTCATAATTTGAATTAAAGCAGGTTAAAGGTAGCTTCGAATTTTGGAATCTCAAAAATTATATGGCAATCCGATGATTGTCAGGGCAAGGGTAGGGACTATTACCTCCCCACTTTTCTTGGAATAACCAACGTTTCCTTTTGCTCGTTTTTGCAAATTATGTTGGCGCATATTAATAAGGATTTCAAGTGCAGGTCTAACACGGCGTCATAATTGTCAGAGCGATAACCTCCGAATAATGCGAGGGTCACGGGCAATGGTTTTCCTGTTTCTTTGGAAATCTGATTAACCCATTCAGAAAACATTTTGGCGCACAATAACCAGTGTTTTGTATCGCAAGCTCCTCCTAAGTCATCATCCTCGTGCGAGTCAGCGCCGTGAGCGAAAACAACATATTGAATTTTGCCGGCGCGGATAAGTTCTCCCACGTGATCCAAGCCTCGTTGAAAGGAGGCGATGTAGGCCCCATTTTTCCCTATTGGATTAATGTTGCAGCCTCTTGGTATAGCAAGGTCTAAAATTGGATTGAAGTCCCTTGAGTCTTCAATGCTATTTCCAAAATGACCGTCAAGGTCAAAATAAGCCCCGCTGGCACTAAATTCTTCATACAGTTTAATAGCGGAAATCACTTGTCCTGAGAAGGTGCAAAATCCGCATCCTCCTTTTGGTTGTGCATGGTGCATTCCTGATATTGGCGCAAAACAAATGGATGTTGGGTTTAGGAGCGCATGTCTTTTCGCGGCGTAAAGTGAAGCGTTGGTGTAGCCAACACTATGTACTAAATTTCTAGACCATGGAAGTCCATTCGTGTAGCAATTTCCTTCCCCGTTAAAGAAATCATTTACGTAAGATTCTGTGTGGGCAATTTTGAAATCCTTTTTGGTAAAAGACTGAAAATCGGAGGTGCGTTGAAATGCGCCACTCAATTTCTTATTCTTGATCCGCTGCATGAGTAGGTAAGGTTTGAGCGGTGATTTTGAAAATGAAGCCTCTCTGATGTTGTCAATGCAAACTTGTTGATCGGTGTAGAACGTTAAAATTCTCTTGTTTCTTTTCTTCATAGCTTTCAGGTTTTAGGTTAGACAATGCATTTTTATCAACGCAAACTTACGCTCGCTAGTAGCCAAAATTGGTCGCGCTGCAACCTTGCAAGGAAGTAATTGCCGCTTTAAAATATCTTCACCTTTGTCGAAACAATTTAAAAACATATACTTATGAAAAACAAAACAACACTTTACCATTTTATCGTAGATCAAAGTGGTTCGATGGCTGGATTAGAAGAGCAAACCATCGCAGGATTCAACGCGCAGTTGAAAACTATTCAGGATTTGAAAATGGAACTTCCAGATCAATCCTTCCTGTGCTCGCTCACATTTTTTAATGGAATCGTGCAGGACCGCATTCTATTTCAAGAAGTAAGTGCCTTGCAACCCCTGTCCAGAGACAATTATTTTCCATCCAGTAACACGGCGCTCCTAGATGCAATTGGAAAATCAATTTACAGTATTAAACATAAATATGCGGACGAACTTGTGGAAGATAAGATTTCCATCGTTTTGGTAATCATTACCGATGGACATGAAAATGCATCGAGATTATACACGTACCACGACATTGCTCATATGATAAAAGAATTAGATGAGACAGGAAAATGGACTTTTAGTTTCTTGGGAGCAGATTTTGATGCGATACATACCTCACACATGTTGAATATCCGAAAGGAGAACGTTATCAACTTCAGTAAAAGTAGCTATAGTGGAATGATGGAAGATGTTAGTTTATCTATCCGTAGCTATGCAGAAGAAAAAACAAAAGGTAATCTAAAGAGAGATATTTTTGATATCTTTAGCAACAAAGACAAAACAAAGAAGTAAGGCTAAATTTATTCATGAAAATACACCTCATACGTTCGGAAGGCTATCCAATTGAAGATTTTAATAATGTACTAAATCTTCTAAATAAATACCGTGGAAGCATTGAATACATACCGGCAGAACTTATTGTTCTGCCGGTTTCCGAGATAGGAGTGACTTATGAAGACAAGAAATCTTTTGAGAAGAAGGAAGATTTCTTGGCAAATGAATACAGTAGATCTATGGAATTCCCTTCTGCCAGTATATCTTTTCCGCATCATGAAGAAGTATTAACATGGGAACAATTATTTTCAGTATGTATTCAATTTCGGAATGAAAAATTGATTGATCCAAAAGATCATGTAATACTTTTGACCAATATCGCAAACGATCTCAATTGGTTTGGAGGGGTAGATCCATCCTTAAAAAATTATTTTATTCATACCAATAATTGGGGTCTTTACTTTGGGAATGATATAGACGGCCGTTTTCCAATTGCCTATCAAATAGCTTCTTGGTTATTAAAGACAATGATGTTTCCAACTCAACGTGAAATACTTTCTAATTCTCACGCAATTCCTCGTGGCTGTTTGATGGATTTTTGTAAAGATAAAACACAAATCATACTCAAGATGCGCACTGGAGATTTATGTGAACACTGCATGAAAGTACTTTCTGATAGAGATGTAAACCGCACCCACGTACGTCAACTTTTTTCCGTTATGGACGGCTTGCGAGAGAATATTCTATTCCGGCAACGTTCAAGTCTTTTAATGGAGCAGAGCAGGATGGAAATTCGAGGACAGAATAAAGCCATCTACCTCTGCGATCTTGGGGACTTACAAGTTAACTTGAATCCAAAGGAGAAAGCTTTATACTTATTGTATCTTAATCATCCAGAAGGAATTTCAAGAAGTTACCTAGTTGATCATTGGAATGAACTTCGAGATTATTATGGAATTCTTGCTAATCAGCCAACCAACGCGCTCATCGACGAAGCTATTAATAGACTCACGGATGTAACAGATAATAATATGAATGAAGTAATGGCGCGTATACGTGCTAAGTTCAGACAAGCTGTTGGAGAAGAGCAATCCAAGGCGTATAGTATTGTAGCTACTCCAGAAGGGAAACATAAAATATGTTTGAATCGAGAATTGCTTCGATACGTAGATTAAGAGCAAGAAAATAATGGTTATTTTTTTATAAATAACAACAAGGAGAATTGGCTATTTATTTATACTTAATGGTTAATGAAAATTTAATTGCTACAACCATTATTTTTTTTCTTTCTATTGTATTTAGTGAGACAATTAGCTTTAAATTTGCGCTGAAATAACCCAACTAAAATTTATTCTTATGTTTAAAATCTCCTCTTTATTATTAATTTTTCTCTTTGCATTAAATCTTACTGCGCAAAACATCAAGTCGGAAGATATTACCTATAGTTTTATCAAACTTCCATCGAAACCTGTAATGCCAAAAGTAGAAAATTATAATTCTTCCATTACGGCAACTTATGAAGCTGAAAACAATAAATTACTAGCCTTATTTGAAGCGGATAAAGCACGTGCAGAGGCAGATTATCAAAGAGAAATGTCAGAATATCCAGCCAAATTAAAAGCTGCGGATGATAAATACGCAAAAGAAATGCAAGCATGGGATGAAAAATCTACAGCTCTTAAAATAGTTGAAAAACAGTTGTTAAATGAAAATAATCGTCCTGTGAAAGATTACGTGGCAGCGCCTTATAGAAAAACAATTTCACCACCAGTTTTAAAAACAAGCTACGATTATCCATCTTTAGCAGCGACCTATTTGAAAATTGATGGGTATAAAAAAGCGGATATGAATGCCTTAACGTATCAGGTTACCTTACAAGGATTTGAGCATTCTCAACCAATGATAAAAACGGAAATCAAAAAAGAAGTATCACGTGTGAACAATGTATCTACTACGTACGACGTAACGTATTACTACATCGAATATAATTATCGTCACCCAATGTCAGTGCGTGTTTCGAACACCAATAATCAAGAGATTATTTTCTTAGCTCCACCTGAATTCACTGCCTTTAAAACATACAAGTCAACTTCGCAAAAAACCTCACCATCAGCGGATTTTACCTTTTTACTTAAATCATCTGAAGAAAATATATTGAAAGAAAATTTAACCTTTATCAATCATTTGGTGAATGATCAAATCGGTTACGAAATTACACCAAGAAGTACTTCATTGGATTATGTGAAATCAAAAAATGATGCACATGCTGATGTCTTGGAAGCTTATAACAATCAAATGATTGGATTGAAATCCTTAATAACGAATGAGCCATTAGCTACGCAGAAATTAAATGCTGCTATTGAAGCCTACAAAACTATTTTACTTGAATCAGATCTATTTGATAAGAAAGCAAGAATTGATAAGGATGTTACGATTTCTATTTATTTCAATTTACTAGAGGCATATTATGCGCAAAGAAAAACGGATGAAGCGAGAGAGTTAATGACTGCACTAAATCAAATTGATCTTTCGAACAGAGAGAAGAAGTTTAAAGATAAGTATGTTGAGGCTTTTTATGATTTATTAAATCGTAAATCTGCGAATGGTTTGTAAGCTAATCAAAGTTAAAAACGGATTTCAACGCTTTTGAACATAAGTTTTGAAATCCGTTTAATTTTAAAGATAAAAATTCGAAAATTAAAAAGAAGTTAATCCTTAATAATTTTAATTGACTAGTATTAATTATACCACAATACGGCTACATAACCCCAAGGGGGTTAACTTTTTTTAACGCTGGATGTAATCCAGCAAAAAAACATCAAATAGTTCTTTTTTTGGCATGTATTTTTAGTTAAAATCATGACAAAAATATTATGTGGTCTGAAAACGATCAGTCAATAATTTTCACATCCTTTTCAATGATCACCACCTTTTCACAACATTCCTTTTGATCTTTTGAACATCCCTTTTTGTCTTTGGAACATTCCATTTTGTGTTTGGAACACCCCTTTTTGTCTTTATCACATTTCCCCTTGTTGCACGTAGAACACATGATTGCACAAATTAAACCACCAACAAATACAGCAATTCCGAATACAATAGCAACATAAGAAGCAATTTTAGTCAGTTTTCCAAGTCCTTCTTTTTTACTGTAAGTCAATAAAAACAACCCTCCCATTAACACAATTAATGCAAGAGATAACGCGACAATAAGCATAGGACAAATCATATTAATAAATTTTAGTTTAGTGAAATTATCCAAAAACCGTTCTTGGATCATTCAAATCTATGCAATTTATTGATTGTCAATTACTTTTATTTTCTTTTTTATAAAAAAATAATCACTAGTCCCAATTCCACAACAAGAAAGGTTTATGACTTGCACCTTGTCTTTTTTACAATAGAACTAATCGAATTATTATTTTTTATTTCGGAATTTATTTGTATTTTTATTTTTAATACTTATTTAATAAGTAATTAATTTACCTACCTATCATGAAACATTTTCTACTATACCTAACATTTCTATGCCTTTCAGTTTGCTTTAATACCTTAAAAGCTCAGGGTCAAATTTGCATTACAGGCGGAGGCTCTTCCAGTGACCAAGCACATTCTATGGTTCAGTCAAATGATGGAGGCTATGTAGTTGCCGGACAGACTAGTTCATTTGGTGCTGGATTAATTGACATATACGTAATGAAAACGAATGCTGTCGGAACAGTTATATGGACAAAAACTATTGGAGGCATCGGAAATGATTACGGACGTTCGATAATAAAAACATTTGATGGTGGATATGCCATTGCAGGAACAACTGCCTCTTATGGTGCAGGTGGTGATGATTTTTACCTCGTTAAATTGGATGCGGCTGGAAATGTACAATGGAACAAAAGTTATGGTGGTACAGGGACAGATCAAGGATGGGAAGTCGTTCAGACGCCAGATAGTGGATTTTGTATTGCTGGACAAACTGCGTCTTTTGGTGCATCTCCTAATGATTTTTATGTGGTAAGAACTGACGCTTCAGGAAATCTTGTTTGGGATAAAAAAGTCGGTGCCGCCGGATTAGCAGATATTGCCTATTCGATTACCAATACAAATGATGGTGGTTTTGCAGTTGCTGGAACTGCCTATACTTGGACTGGAAGTGGAAGCACATCATCGAATGATTTCTATATTGTAAAACTTGATGGAAGTGGTAACATGGTATGGTCACGCTTAGTTCAAGATGTCAATACAACGAGATATCCAGATTATGCGAGGTCAATTATTCAGACAGCAGATGGGGGATACATGGTGGCAGGTGAAGCTGGCCAACCTAAAGTCAGTGGAGGATTTAATTGGCATTATCTGCTAGTAAAATTAGATGCGGCAGGGGCTGTTTCTTGGACTCGATATTATGGTGGTACTCAAATAGCTAATGTCTCTACCGATGGCAGTGATTACGCTGAATCTGTTATACAGATGGCGAATGGTGACTATCTAGTTGGAGGATACACTTTCTCATTTAATTACAATTT